>NZ_CP093845.1:0-746542 GCF_024732245.1 Dietzia sp. B32
GCTAGCCCAATTCGGGTAGCCGATCCGGGATCGGAGTAGCGGATTTTCTCGGCTGCGCCGTCAGCTGGTCAGGACGAACAGCAGCATCGCGGCCCAGTGACACGCGAACGCGATCACGGTGCACGTGTGGAACACCTCGTGGAAGCCGAAGACGCCGGGGGCCGGATCGGGCCGCTTGAGGCCGTAGACCACCGCGCCGCCCGTGTAGGCGATACCGCCGACCAGGACGAGGATGACGGCGGCGAGGTTGGCGTTGATGAGGTCTCCGGCGAACCACACCGCGGTCCACCCCAGCCCGATGTACAACACCACGTACAACCAGCGCGGCGCGGACAGCCAGAACAGGCGGAACAGGATCCCCAGCAGGGCTCCCGACCACACGAGCGTCAACAGGATCCGGGTGGTCGGGGGTTCCATCGCCGCCACCGTCATGGGGGTATATGTCCCGGCGATGAGCAGGAAGATGTTGGAGTGGTCCAGCCGGCGCATCAGGGCGGCGGCGCGTGGCCCCCAGTTCACCCGGTGATACAGGGCCGAGATCCCGAACAGCAGTGACGAGGTCGCCAGGAACACCGCGCAGGCCCAGGTCAGGGCGGTCCCGTCGGCGAGCACCGTGAGCACCACGCCGAGCGCGATGGCCACGGGGAGGGTGCCGGCGTGGATCCAGCCCCGCAACAACGGCTTGGGCGGGACGGGGGCGGAGATACCGAAGTCGTCATCGGCGGCGACGGCGTCGTCGTTGATGCCGTCGCCGGCGGAATGCTGCAGGTCGGGGTTCACGGCGTGGTCCACACGCCAAACCTACCGACGACCTCACCCGGGGGTGAAGGCCCCTGCACCGTCGGCGCGGACCCAGACCCTGTCCCCGGCCGACTCGGCGCCCAGCGAGCTGAGGTCGCGGGCCCGGAACTTGAAGCTGGCCGTCCGTGGCAGCGCGGCGGTCATCCGGAGCAGCGACGGCCACTGTTTGGGCCCGAGGTCGGGTTGGGCGGCGAGGAAGTCGCCGAACCCGTCGGCCAGGGTCGAGGCGTCTGCTCCCTCGCGTGCCACCACCGCCGCGGCGACGGCGTCGCCGATGACGGCCGGACCGCGCACCGTCGCCGCCGGCACGGCGTACACGCCGACCTCGGCCACATCGGGGTGTCGCCGCAGTACGCGTTCGATCGGGGCCGCCGCCAGATTCTCCCCGTCCACGCGCATCCAGCCACCGGACCGGCCCGCGAAGTAGACCCACCCGTCGTCGTCGACGTACGCGAGGTCGCCGGAGTGGAACCGGCCGCCGCGCATCCTCTCGGCGTCGGCGGCGGGGTCGCCGTAGTACCCGGAGAACAGGCCCGGCCCGTCGGCGACCATCTCACCCACGGACTCGTCGGCGTTGAGCAGGACGCCGGCGTCGTCGAAGCGGGCGCGGGGGCACTCGTCCCCGGACTCCGGGTCGACGATCCGCACCCCGTCCGGCAGCGGGCCGAGCGCGGCGTCGGGGGTCCCGGGCGTGCGGGTGACGGAGATGCCGCCCTCGCTGGAACCGAACCCGTCCACCACGGTGACGCCGAAGCGCCGGGCGAACTCGCGGCGCACGTCGGCCGGGGCCTCGTTGCCGTAGACCACGCGCATCGGGTTGTCGGCGTCATCGGGGCGCTCGGGGGTGGCCAGGATGTAGGACAGTGGTGCGCCGACGTAGTTGGCGAAGGTGCACCCGTGTCGCCGGACGTCGTCGAGCCAGTTGGAGGCGGAGAAGCGACGCCGCAGGGCGATCGAGCATCCGGAGTACAGGGCGATCGGCCACGCCACCATCACGGCGTTGGAGTGGAACAGCGGCATCGCGCTGTACACGCAGTCGTCCGCGCCGATCCCGAACCTCTCGGCGAGCATGCGGCCGGGCACGGAGATCTTGCTCTGCGTGATCCGGACGGCCTTGGGGTCGCCGCTCGTGCCCGAGGTGAACACCAGCGCGACCAGGTCGTCGGGGCCGGCTGGCACGTCCGCCACCTCGGGGAGCGCCGCGCCGGCATGCCGGTCCAGCAGCGCGGTCCACTCGGGGGAGTCGACGGAGACCACGGGCACGCCGGGGTCGAGCCCGTCGAGCAGTGCGGCGTTGTCGGTGTCCGTGAGGATGAGCGCGCAGTCGGCGAGCGCGGCGTCCCGGATCAGGGCCTCGCCGCGCCGCGTGGGGTTGAGCCCGGCCACGACGAGCTCCGAGCATGCCGCCGCGCCGAGCAGGTGGAGGTACTCGGGCGTGCCGGCCAGGAGGAGGCCGACGTGGGGACGTGCCGGTGGTGACGACGACGACGATGACGACGACGAGGTCATCAGTTCCCGTAGCGCCGCGATCCGCACGGCCACCGCACCGACGGCCTCCGACCAGGGCGTGAGCCGGCCGTCGGACCAGATTCCGCGGTCGCCGACGGCGGACAGGGCGTGCACCGCGTCGGCGACGGAGGTGAACGGCTGGGCGGCGACGTCCGCGATCGTCTTCACCGCGCCGCTCACGCCGAGTACTCCCAGGGGTCGCCCGCGGTGGCCAGCACGTCGCCCAGGTCGAGCAGTTGCCGGGTGGCGCCGCCGAGGCGGAACTCGTCGGCCTTCGCGGCGAGGAAGTAGCGGTGGGCGGGCTCGGAGCGGTCCAGCCCGACGCCGCCGTGGACGTGCACGGCGGTGTGGGCGAGGCGGTGGCCGGCCTCGCAGGCCCAGAAGTGGGCGGAGGCGACGGCCGACCGCGCAGTGGCGGTGATCTCGAGGGCGACGGTCTCGCGGGCGGCGGCGTCCGCGCGGCAGGCATCGAGCTCGTAGGCGGCGCGCAGGGTGGACAGGCGTACGGCGTCGACGTCGATCGAACCGTCGGCCAGCCGTGCGGCGACGGCCTGGAACGTGCCGATCGGGCGACCGAACTGGTGGCGGGTGCTCGCGTAGGCGGCGGTGCGCTCGAGCGCGGCTTCGACCACGCCCCACTGGTAGGCGGCCAGGTGGACGCGGCGACGCAGGGCGTCGAGTTCGAGCGCCCCCGCGGTAAGCGCTGTGGCGTCACCGGGGTCGCCGGTGACGAGCCCGCTGCACGAGTAGTCGACGGGCACCGTGCGTTCCACGGTGACCGCCGCGCCGTCCGCCACGTGTACGCCGTCGGCCGAAGGCCGGACGATCACATCGGCGATCGGCGCCCAGTCCACCTCCGGCGCGGGGCCGGACCACCCGTCGCCGACGGCGGCGATCTCGCGCCCCTCCGCCACGGCGGTGGCGCGGTCGGTCTGTCCGGCCGCCTCGAGCAGGTGCGCCGCCCGGATCGCGGGGGAGAGCGGCACGGGAGCGAGCACGCGGCCCAGTTCTCGCAGCACCAGGGCCTCGCCCACCACGCCGAGGCCCGCGCCACCGAGGAGCTCGGGAGCCAGGGCGGCGGGCACTCCGGCCCGGACGAGCTCCTCCCAGAACCGGGCGTGGAACCGGGCGGTGTCGCGGTCGGTCCCGCCGGACTCGGTGCCGGGACCGAACCGGGCGTCGAGTTCGCGCAAGGAGTCGTCGGTGACCAGTTGCGCACCCATGTCCCGGACGAGGGCGGTCAGCTCCGCGGTGGTGTCGTCGACGGAGAAATCCATGTCAGCGCTCCTTCCGGGGCTGTGTACTCGGGGAGGCGGCCGGGGCGACCCGGGGCGCCGGAGGCAACCCGAGGCCGGCGGTGGCGATGATGTCGCGCTGCACCTCGTTGGTGCCGCCGCCGAAGGTGAGGATGAGGGCCGAGCGGTGGAGGCGCTCGATGCGCCCGTGCAGGGCGGCCGTCGGGGAGTGGGCGCGTTGGTACCCGCTCGAGCCGAGGACCTCCATCAGGAGGCGGTAGGCCTCGCAGGCGGTCTCGGTGCCGTACACCTTGGTCGCCGACGCCGCGATGCGGGTGGGCGCGGCGGTGTCGGCGGAGACGATCTCCCAGTTGCGCAGTGCCAGGTACTCGGCCATCGCGTGCACGCGTGCCAGGTGGGTGCGGACCCACTCGTTCTCCATGACGACCCCGTCGCCGGGCAGCCCGACGTCGGCCGAGCGGGTGGTACGCGCCCACTGCACGACCTGCCGCAGCGAGGCCTGCAGTGGTCCCGCCGAGGTCAGGGCGACGCGTTCGTGGTTGAGCTGGTTGGTCATCAGCGGCCAGCCGCCGTGCTCCGGGCCGACGAGGTTGCTCGCCGGCACCACCACGTCCTGGTAGTAGGTCGCGCTGGTGTCGGGGCCGGCCATGGTGTGCACGGGCGTCCAGGAGAAGCCCTCCGCGTCGGTGGGGACGACGATCATCGAGATGCCCTTGTGGCGCTTGGCGTCCGGATCGGTGCGGGCGGCCAGCCAGATCCAGTCGGCGTACGCCACCAGGGAGGTCCACATCTTCTGGCCGTTGATGCGGTACACCTCCTGCCCCTCGAACTCCCCGCTCCCGGGCTCGCGGACGGCCCGGGTGCGCAATGAGGCCAGGTCGGTGCCGGAGTCCGGCTCGGAGTACCCGATGCCGAAGTGCAGCTCGCCGCGACTGATCCGGGGCAGGAAGTAGTTCTTCTGCTCGTCCGATCCGAACGCCATGATGGTGGGTGCCACGGAGTTGATGGTGAGGAACGGGACCGGCACGCCGGCGATCGCGGCTTCATCAGTGAAGATGAGCTGGTCGATCATCGGCCGGTTCTTCCCGCCGAACTCCTCCGGCCAGCCCAGGGTGAGCCAGCCGTCGCGACCCATCTCGGCGACGATCTCGCGGTACGCGTCGCCGTGTCCGTACTCGCCGGTGGTGGAGGTGAACGCCTCCCGTCGTTCGGGGGTCATCAAGGCCGCGAAGTACTCGCGCAACTCCCCGCGCAGACGTTCCTGGTCGGTGGTGTAGGTGATGTCCATATGCCCTAAGCTCATCGTGAGTGGAACACGTTCTAGTGTCGTGTCTCACATAGTATCCAACCATCTCGCGGCCATGGTGGCCGTGGTGCGACCGAGGAGGACGGCATGAGGATTGAAGTCGATCCCGACCGCTGCGAGGGGCAGGCCGTGTGCGTCGGCCTGGCGCCGAAGGTCTTCGAACTCAACGACGACGACGAGGTGGTGCGCGTGATCGTCGACGAGGTCCCCGAGGACCTGCAGAAGCGCGCACTCAAGGCTGTGGAGAAGTGCCCGATGGCCGCTCTGAAGGTCGCGGGGTGAGCGGGGGAATGGTGCGGAACGATCTCGACGCGGACCTCTCGCTCGACGGCCGGGTCGCCGTGGTCACCGGCTCCGGCTCGGGGCTCGGCGCGGCCGAGGCGGTCGAGCTTGCACGCTCGGGCGCGGCCGCGGTGGTCATCAACGACATCCGACCCGGCGAGGCCGCGGACGCGGTGATCGCGGACATCGAGGCGGCCGGCGCCAAGGCCGCGCTCGTCGTGGGCGATGTCTCCGAGCGGGCGACCGCCGACGCGATGGTCGCCGAGGCACTCAAGCTCGGTGGTCTGCACGTGGTGGTCAACAATGCCGGTATCACCCGCGACAAGATGCTGTTCAACATGTCCGACGAGGACTTCGACGCGGTCGTCAAGGTGCACCTGCGGGGCCACTTCCTGCTCACGCGTAATGCGGCCGCCCACTGGCGTTCGGAGAGCAAGACGTCCGGGGGGCCTGTCTACGGTCGCCTCATCAACACCTCGTCCGAGGCGGGGTTGTTCGGCCCTCCCGGTCAGGCCAACTACGGGGCGGCCAAGGCTGCGATCACGGCCCTGACGCTGTCCGCGTCGCGGGTCCTCGAGCGCATCGGCTGCACGGCCAACGCCATCGCCCCGCGCGGGCGCACCGGCATGACCGAGGCCGTGTTCGAGCCGTGGGACGAGTCGAAGGGTCCCGACCCGCTGTCGCCGGACCGGGTCGCCGACCTCGTGTCCTACCTGGCCTCGCCCGCTGCCGCGGACGTCACCGGGCAGCTGTTTGTGGTATACGGCGGGATGGTCGCGCTCGTGGAGGCGCCTGTCGTGGAACAGCGGTTCGACGCCGCGGGCGGCGTGTGGGATCGTCGCGAGTTCGCGGACGCGATCTCGGCGCACTGGTCAGGCCGCCCGGAGGGCAAGTCCTTCTCGGCCGCGGAGATCATGGCGCTCTGAACTGCGAGTGGTCCCCGGCGCGATCATCGATCGATCGCGTCGGGGACCGCCTCGCGACCTCGGGGTCGTGTTAGATTCCCCCGACACGTGCAGACAGGGCCTCCGGATGGGGGCGAGGGAAGCCCTTGTCAGATAGAACGCGTTCTAGATACTGTGTAATCGGGATCACACGAAACGGTCACTTGTTCAGGCCGACCCAGTTCTGGCCACGGTGGCCGACCGCGTGAGACCCGGGGGATGAAAGACAGGAGGGGGCGCCATGGCGAGGGTTCTCGACGCGCCGCTCAAAGGGGTGGGCGACTTCGTCGCGATGACGCTCGACACGTTCGTGTCCTTCCCGTCGATCGTGCGGCAGGGCCGGGAGTTCGTCGAACAGTCCTGGTTCATCGCGCGCGTATCCATGCTGGCCACCGTCCTGGTGGCCATCCCCTTCACCGTCCTGGTGAGCTTCACGCTGAACATCCTGCTCCGCGAGATCGGAGCGGCCGATCTCTCGGGAGCGGGGGCGGCACTCGGGGCGGTGACCCAGGTGGGGCCCATGGTCACCGTTCTCATCGTCGCCGGCGCCGGCGCCACGGCCATCTGCGCAGACCTGGGCGCGCGGACCATCCGCGAGGAGATCGACGCGATGGAGGTGCTGGGGATCGACCCGGTCAAGCGACTGGTCGTGCCCCGGGTCGCCGCGTCGACCTTCGTCGCCCTCCTGCTCAACGGGCTGGTGTGCACCATCGGCATCCTCGGCGGGTTCCTCTTCTCAGTGTTGCTCCAGGGAGTCAACCCGGGGGCCTTCGTCAACGGCATCACGCTGCTCACCGGTCTCGGCGAGTTGATACTCGCGCAGGTCAAGGCCGGGTTGTTCGGGATGCTCGCCGGGCTGGTCGCCTGCTACAAGGGGCTCTATGTCCGCGGTGGTCCGAAGGAGGTCGGCAACGCGGTCAACGAGACCGTCGTCTTCGCGTTCATGGCGCTGTTCGTCGTCAACACCGTGGTGACCGCCGTGGGTGTCAAGGTCCTGGGGGCGTGAGGTGACCGTCATCGAGACCACCCGGTTCCCGCGCCTCGCGCGGGCCCGGCACCACACCGTCGGCAGGATCGACGATTTCGGCGGCATCGCCCTGTTCTTCTGGCGAGCGCTTCTGGCCACGCCGCGGGCGCTCACGCATTACCGCAAGGAGACGCTGCGGCTCATCGCCGAGATCGCCATGGGTACGGGCGCGCTGGCGATGATCGGCGGCACCGTGGTGATCGTCGGGTTCCTCACCCTGGCCACCGGCGGCGTGATCGCCGTCCAGGGGTTCTCGTCGCTCACGGATGTCGGGGTCGAGGCGCTCACCGGTTTCTTCGCGGCGTTCATCAACGTGCGAATCGCCGCCCCGGTGATCGCCGGCATCGGGTTGGCGGCCACCATCGGGGCCGGTGCGACCGCCCAGTTGGGCGCGATGCGCGTGTCGGAGGAGATCGACGCACTCGAGGTGATGGCGATCGACTCGGTCACCTACCTCGTCTCCACGCGGATCGTCGCCGGGATGATCGCCGTGGTGCCGTTGTACTCCCTCGCCGTCATCGCCTCGTTCCTGGCGAGCCGGTTCGCGACCGTGGAGATCTACGGACAGTCCGGGGGCGTCTACGACCACTACTTCTCGACGTTCCTCATCCCCACGGACATCCTGTGGTCCTTCGTGCAGGCCATCGCGATGGCCATCACGATCATGCTCATCCACACCTACTACGGCTACAACGCCGCCGGCGGTCCCGCCGGAGTCGGCACCGCCGTCGGAAACGCCGTCCGCACCTCGCTCATCGCCGTGGTGACCGTAACCCTTCTCGTCTCCCTCGCGATCTACGGCGGAGACGGCAACTTCAACCTGTCGGGATAGGAGACACAGATGGCGAGGACGGTGAGTCAGAGCGACGCGTTGCCCAAGCGCGTCGCGGCCGCGAGCCTGGCGCTGTTCATCGTCGTCGTGGTGGCGCTGTCGCTCCTGATGTTCGTGCGCGCCTTCGACGACCGGGTGCCGCTGACCGTGCGCAGCGATCGCGCGGGTCTGGTCATGGAGGCCGACGCGAAGGTGCGTTCGCGTGGCGTCGAGATCGGCAATGTCACCGACATCCGCCAGGAGTTCGACGGCGCGACCCTCGACATCGAGGTGGATCCCGCCGCTCTCGAGGCGATCCCGTCCAACTCGGTCGTCACGATCGGGTCCAATACGGTCTTCGGAGCCAAGTCGGTCGACTTCGAACCCCCGGCGCGCCCTGCCCCGACGGCCCTCGAGGCCGGGGCCGTCGTCGAGACGTCCAACGTCACCACCGAGGTGAACACCCTCTTCGAAGACCTCACCGTCCTGCTGGAGGCGATCGAGCCGGAGAAGCTCAACGCCACGCTGGGCGCCATCTCGGGCGCTGTCGACGGCCGGGGCGAGCAGGTGGGGAGCACGATCACCGATCTGAACGACTACCTGCAGGAGATCAACCCGCAGATCGAGACCCTCCAGCGCGACCTGGCCAAGGGGTCCCGCGTGGCCAACCTCTACGCCGACGTCACGCCCGACCTGATGCGGTTGCTCGACTCCGGCACGGACGTCGGCGCCAACGTGGTCAACAACCAGGCCCGGTTCGAGCAGCTGCTGGCCTCCAGCATCGGAACCGGGGAGACCGGCAAGCGGCTGCTGTCGGAGAACGGCAACGAGCTCGTCAAGACACTGTCGGACCTGCGGGCGTCCACCAGCCTGCTCGCCGAGTACTCGCCCATGCTGACCTGTCTGATCGTCGGGCTCAACCAGGGTGTCGAGGGCGCGATGTCCGCCTTCGGTGGCAAGGACCAGCCGGGCCTCGTGTTCAAGGCCGGTTTCCAGCAGGGCGCCCGAGCGTACGAGTACCCCAAGGACCTCCCGAAGGTCAACGCCAGCACCGGGCCCAACTGCTACGGACTGCCGTTCCCCGATCCGGACGTCCACGCCCCGTTCGTCGTCACCGACACCGGCTCCAACCCCGTGGAGGGTATGCCCGACGTGTTCACCTCTCGCCCCGCGCCGCTCTTCGGTCCGCTCCGTCCGACCGCCCCCGGGGTACCCGCCCCGCCGACCCTGTTGCAGGTCATGCTCGGCATGGACGGGGGCACCCCGTGAGCGCGGCCCGCGCGGCGACGCGCGACCTCCGGTCCACCCTGGTGAAGCTGACACTGTTCACCACGGTGATGGCCCTGGTCCTCATCGGTCTGGTCGTGGTCTTCAGCGAGTACCGGTCGGGTGACACCGAGGACTACAACGCCGCCTTCACCGACGTCTCCGGTCTCGAACCGGGGGACAAGGTGCGGATCGCCGGCGTCGAGGTGGGCACGGTCGGCAGCATCGAACTGGCGGAGGGGAACACCGCCGCCGTGGAGTTCTCGGTGGCCGGGGACCAGGTGGTCCACACCAGCACCGAGGCGATGGTGCGCTACGAGAACCTCACCGGGGACCGGTACCTGGAACTCAAACGCGGGGAGGGTGACCAGTCCCCGCTCGAGGTCGGCGGGACGCTACCGCTGTCCCAGACATCGCCGGCCCTGGATCTGGACGCGCTCCTCGGTGGGTTCCGACCGCTGTTCAAGGCGCTCGATCCCGGCCAGGTGAACCAGCTTTCCGAGTCCATCGTCAAGGTGTTCCAGGGGGAGGCGGGGACCGTCCAGGACCTGCTCGCCGCGACGTCATCCCTGACACAGACGCTGGCGGACCGCGATCAGCTCATCGGCGACGTGATCACCAACCTCAACGGAGTGCTCACCACGGTGGCGGACAACCAGGACAATGTGGATTCGATCGTCGACGACCTCCAGCAGCTCGTCTCCGGTCTGTCCGCGAACGCCGGACCGATCGGCGAGTCCGTCGACCGCCTCAACGACGCGAGCGCCAACATGACCACCCTGCTGGCCGACGTCCGCCCCGCCCTGCGTGAGGACGTCGCCCAGATCGACCGGGTGGCGACGCTCATCAACGAGGACGAGCCGTTCGTGGAGAACGTGATGAACCGGCTCCCGTCGGACTTCGAGAAGATGGGACGGCTCGGCGTCTACGGCAGCTTCTTCCAGTTCTACCTGTGCGGCAACATCGTGCAGATCACCGACCCCGCCACCGGGCAGGGGCTCTACATGCCGCAGTACGAGCAGACGACGGGACGGTGTGCCTTCCCCGATGAGTGACGATTCAAGCCAGGCGCCCCCCAAGGCGCCCCGCGGTCAACTCCGGTTCCGAGACCGCGATCCCAAGAAGCTCGGCGTGTGGGGAGCAGTGGGCGCCGTGGCGTTGATGGGGATCTCCCTCAACTACGACCGCATCCCCTACGTCAACGGCATGCGCGACGCGACCGTCTACGTCGCCGACGCCGCGGGTCTCGACACCGGGGACCACGTCCAGGTCGCCGGGATGAATGTCGGGACGGTCCGCAAGATCGAGCTGGACGGTGACCGGGTGAGGGTGCGCTTCGCCATCAACCGGGGTGTCGAACTCGGTGCCGACACCTCCGCGCAGATCAAGACGGACTCGATTCTCGGCCGCCGCGCGCTCGGCGTCTTCTCGGACGGCCGGGGAGATCTCGAGGACAACACGATCCCGATCGAGCGGACCTCCGTCCCGTACTCGCTCACGTCGGCGCTCGGCGACCTCAGCGACACCGTCGAGGCCATGGACACCGACAAGGTGGACGAGGCCCTGACCGTTCTCGCCGAGACCATGGAGGGGTCGTCTCCCGAGGTCCGGGGTGCGATCGACGGGATCACCCGTCTGTCCCGCTCCCTCAACGAACGCGACGAGGGGGTCCGACAACTGCTCGAGAAGGCGGCCGGTACCACCGATGTGCTGGGCAGGCGCAGCGACCAGATCAACCAGCTCATGGTCGACGGCAACACCCTGTTCACACAACTCGACCTGCGGCGTCGTGCTCTCAGCGAGCTCATCATGAACATCGACGAACTCGCGCGTCAGCTGTCGGGGCTGGTCCAGGACAACGAGGCCCAACTCGGGCCCGCCCTGGACAAGCTCGAGCAGGTTTCCGATCTACTGATCCGCAACAAGGACGACATCGACCTGGGCCTGCGTCGGATCGTCCCGTTCTCGACCGCGCTGAGTGAGGCCGTCGCCTCCGGACCGTGGTTCAACGCCTACATATCCAACCTGTCCCTCGGCCACTACCAGCAGACGATCGTGAGGGACCTGTTGCCACTGATCGACGACCGCGTCCAGCCTGAACCAGGTCTGGTCCGTGAACCCACCATGCCGGGTACTCCCGAGCTGACGTTCATGGACGAGCACCCCGGCTGGGGCGAGAAGAGGGTGCCGCGATGAGTCGAATCCTGTCTTCCCCGCTGGCCAAGATCGTGGCGCTGCTCGCCGTGATCGCCCTGGTCGTGGGCGCGGTGTGGTTCTTCACCGCCCGCACCAAGACGATCACCGCCTACTTCCCGTCCACCCGGGGTGTCTACGAGGACGACACCGTGCGGGTCCTGGGTGTGCGAGTCGGCAGCATCTCCGAGATCGCCACCGAGGACGGCAAGTCCAAGGTGACCATGGAGGTCGATCGCGACGTCGCCATCCCGGCGGACGCCAACGCGCTGCTCGTCGCGCAATCCCTGGTCGCCGAGCGCTTCATCCAGCTCACCCCCGCCTTCACCGGTGGGGAGGAGATGCCCGACGGCGGGACGATCCCCGTCGAGCGGACCGCCGTCCCGGTCGAGTGGGACGGGGTCAAGGAGCAGCTCATGAAGCTCTCCTCGGCCCTCGGGCCGACCGGTGGCGAGGAGACCGGTCCGCTCGGGGACTTCGTGGAGTCGGCGGATTCGATGCTCGAGGGCAACGGCGGCGAGATCCGCGATGCTCTCAGCGAGGTGTCGCAGACCATGTCGCTGCTGTCCGACGGCCGGGAGAACCTCTTCACCACCCTCAAGAACCTGCAGCTCTTCGTCACGGCCCTGTCCCAGAGCGAGGAGCAGATCGTCTCCTTCGGCGGCAGGCTCGCCAGCGTCTCCCAGGTGCTGGGCGACCAGACCGCGGACATCGATGCGGCCCTGCGCGATCTCGATCTGGCGGTGATGGACATCAACCGGTTCCTGGAGAACCACGGCGACCGTGTCACCACCGGTGTCGACAAGCTGGGCCGGGCGACCGAGGTCGTCCGCGACCGCCGGGCGGAACTGGAGGGCGTGCTGCACGTGGGGCCGACGGCGATGTCGAACTTCTACAACATCTACCGGCCGTACCAGGGTGTGCTCACCGGTGTCCTGGCCATGAACCAGATGGCAAACCCGACCAACTTCATCTGCGGCGCCATCGCCGGCCTGGCCAACAACACCGCCGAGTCCGATGCGCAATTGTGCGCCGAGTACATGGGTCCGCTGTTCAACTCGTTGACCTCCAACTACCCGTACGGCGCGGTCACCCCGCCGATCACCCCGACCGCCGAGCCCCACCAGATCTGGGACTCCCAGAAGCTCGGGACCCGGACCCCGCCCGGTGTGCAGCCGGTGTCGGACCGCCCGGACCCGCTGGTCAACGTCGTCAACCGTGGGGACAACCTCACCGACACCCTGCTCGTGACGGGAGGTGCCTGATGCTCGGCAACGGATCCGGATCCCGCCTGCGGGCAGTCGGCGCGCTCGGCACGGTGGTCCTGCTCTCGGGGGCCGGGTGTTCGTGGCAGGGTCTCAACTCCCTTCCGCTCCCCGGGGCCCAGGGCAAGGGTGAGGGTGCCTACGAGGTGACGATCGAGATGCCCAACGTCACGACCATCACCCGCAACTCCCCGGTGCGGGTCAACGATGTCAACGTCGGTTCCATCACCGCCATGCGGGTGGAGGACTACACCGCGATCGTCACGATCAGCCTCAACGAGGAGGTCAGGCTCCCGGCCAACGCCCACGCCAAGATCGGGCAGACCAGCCTCCTGGGCTCCCAGCACCTCGAGCTCTTCCCGCCGCCGGAGGGCGACCCGCAGGGCACACTGGCGGACGGTGACGTCATCCCGCTGGCCCGCGCCGGTGTCTACCCGACCACCGAGCAGACCCTGTCGGCGCTGTCGGTCGTCCTCACCGACGGCGGCCTGGCCCAGTTCGAGACCATCGCCACCGAGCTCAACACCGCCCTGGACGGCCGCGAGATCGACGCCAACGAGGTCCTCACGCAGCTGGACACCACCGTCAGCGGACTCGACGACCAGCGTGCGGACATCATCGCCGCGATGGAGGGGCTCGACCGTCTGTCGCGACAGATCAACGAGCAGAACGACACCCTCGCCCGGGCCCTGGCCCAGATGCCGGAGGCGCTGACGTTGATCAATGATCAGAAGCAGCAGCTGACCACGGCCCTGGTCTCGCTCGGCGACTTCGGCAACAAGGCCAACCAGGTCATCGATGCGGGCGGCGGACAGGATCTCGTGGACAACCTCCGCGATCTCACCCCGGTGCTCGAGGGGCTGGCGAACGCCGGGCGTGACATGACCCGGGTGCTCAGTTCGTTGATCACCTTCCCGTTCCCGCAGGCGGGTATCGACAACTTCCTGCGCGGGGACTACGCCAACCTCTACATTCACGCTGACGCGACGATGCCGCGCCTGGCGGAGACCATGCTCCTCGGTACCGAGTTCGGCAACCGGATGGCGGGTGTCGAGGGGTACGTCGGACTCGCCCCGAACCCGTTCGCCGGCGCCGACCCGTACTCCCTCGACGTGCCCCGACCGGAGCCCGCACCCGACGGCACGCCCGCACCCGACGGCGTGCCCGCGGCCGCGGGGGCCGCCACCGCGCCGGCGCAGGAGCAGACCGCCGGGGACCCCGCGCCCGCGGAGCCGTCCGCCACCCCGACCGAGGAGGCACCGCGATGACCCGTCTCGTCAGGATCCAGTTGACGATCTTCGCCGTGGTCACCGTTCTGGCCCTCACGGTCATGTCGGTGTCGTATCTCAAGCTGCCCACGGCCTTCGGATGGCAGCGCACGGACGTCGCCCTGGAGATGCCCGACACCGGCGGCCTCTACCAGAACGCCAACGTCTCGTACCTCGGCAACGTCATCGGTCGTGTCGACTCCGTCACCCTCACACCCGGGCACGTCGTGGCGAACCTGCACTTCGACGCGCGGGCCGATGTCCCGGAGAACGTCCGGGCGCAGATCCGCAGCGTCTCGGCGATCGGTGAGCAGTACGTGGAGTTCGTCCCGGAGGGCGAACCGAGCGGCGAACTGGCGGACGGGTCCGTTCTCGGGCCGGGGCGGGTCGACATGCCCCAGGGGATCGGACCGGTCCTGGACCAGGCCACCGTGCTCATGGCGTCGATCGACGACGCCAAGATGCGACGCGTGATCTCGGAGTCGTTCGACGCGTTCAACGGCTCGGAGCGCGACCTCCAGCGCTTCCTCGACTCCGCCCAACTGTTGCTCGAGGAGGCCCGCTCCAACACGGACGTCACCCGTCGGCTCATCGCCGACGCCGAGCCGGTCCTGGACTCCCAGCTCCGCTCGTCGGACTCGATCCGGGCCTGGACCCGGAACCTGGCGGACCTGACCGATCAGCTCCGGGTCAACGAGCCCCAGCTCACCTCGATCATCCAGCGCGGCCCGGACTCGCTGGCCCGTGCGACCAAAGTCCTCAACGATCTGCAGCCGACCATGCCGGTGCTGGTCGCCAACCTGGTGAGCGTCGGCGAGGTGGGCGTGGTCTACAACCGCTCCATCGAGCAGCTCCTCGTCATCTACCCCGCCCTGGTGTCCTCGCTCATCACCGCGATCAACGGCGCCAAGGACACCGGTGAGATCAAGGTGGACTTCAACCTCCAGATCAACGAGACCCCGCCGTGCACCACCGGCTTCCTCCCGGCCGATCAACGCCGCTCGCCGGCGGATCTCTCGGTGCCGCCGCTGATGAACGGCATCTACTGCAAGGTGCCCCAGGACTCGCAGCAGGTCGTGCGAGGCGCCCGCAACCTGCCGTGCATGGAGTACCCCGGCCGGCGGGCGGCGTCGCCCGCCGAGTGTGCGGCGAACGACTATCAGCCCGAGGGGATCAACCCCCCGGACACGAGCGAGGTCGGTCCGCCCGGGAACAACCCCAACGGGTGGAACGTTGTGCCGTCGTCGGACACCGGTGAACAGGAGATCCGCACGTCGGCCGCGATGTACGACCCGTCGACGGGCGAATACCTGGGCGCC
The DNA here is from genome assembly GCF_024732245.1 of Dietzia sp. B32. NCBI lineage: Bacteria > Bacillati > Actinomycetota > Actinomycetes > Mycobacteriales > Dietziaceae > Dietzia > Dietzia sp. B32. Next base: position 15,248 of record NZ_CP093845.1, read on the forward strand.
GACGGCAAGACGTATCGTCAGCTCAATCTCGGTGATGCCGGACGACTCCCGGCGGACGCCGACCTGGCCGACATCCTCACGAACGGAGTGACCTAGTGCCACAGCCGGACGACAACCCCGCCGACCGTGGGCGCCCCTGGCTCACCGTGACCGCGGTGGTCGCGGCGGTCTGTCTCGTGGCCGCCGTCGTCGCGACGTCGCTGTGGCTGGGTGAGCGGAACGCGGCGGCCTCCGTGCGCGCCGACCGGGCCTCCGCCGCCGAACTCGACGCCTCGTACCGTGACTTCGCGACGACCGTGATGACCAAGCTCATGACCATCAGGCAGGAGACACTGTCGGAGGACGTCGACGAGATCGTCGGCCTGATCGACGGTGATTTCTCGGAGCAGTTCGCGCCTCGCCGCGATTCGTACGAGGACGTCGTCAAGACCACCAATGTCGTCGCCGACGGTGTGGTGTCCGCCGCCGCCGTCGAACACTCCTACCCCGACCGGGCCGAGGTGATCATGGCGATCGACCAGACCATCGGCAACCCGAAGTCCGATGAGGACCAGGACCGCCAGTACCGTGTGCGCGTGACCGTGAACCGACACGACGACGGCGAGATGAAGGTCACGGGGGTGAACTTCATCCCATGACCACTCCCGACTCCGACATCCGCGCCACCCGTCGCGCCCGGCGCGAGGCCGAACGCGCGGCCCGCGCCCAGCGCAAGGCCGACGCCGCCCGCGAGCGTGCCCTCGAAGCCGCCCGGGCCGGTGGGCTGTTCGAGGGCATGGAGGCCATGCCCCGGACCGAGACCGCCGACGCACGAGCGGACGAGGACACCGCCGGCGGCGCGACCGCCCGGCCGGCCACCTCGACCCCGTCGTCGTCGCCGGCGTCCCGCGAACCGATCGACCCGGCTCGTCGGCGCACCCTGATCACCGCCCTGGCGCTGGTGTCGGCGGTCCTCGTCGTCGTCACCGGCCTGGCCACGTGGCAGTACGTCGAGGCCCGCGAGGCGACGGCGATCGAGGAACAGATCGCGGCCGCGCCCCGGGCGGCCACCGACGCGGCGCGCGAGATCACCACCCAGATGTTCACCTACGACCACCGGACGGTGGACGCGGACCTCGGAGCGGTACGGGAACGGCTCGCCGACCCGGCGCTGTCGGAGTTCGTCGAGCAGTCCATGCCGACCGTCGCCTCCGCAGCCAAGGAGCAGGAGGCCACCGTCTACGCGACCGTCGCCGCCGCCGCGCCGCAGGAGGTGACGGACGCCGAGCACGTCACCGTGCTGGTCATGCTCAACCGGATGGTCTCCACCAAGGACGCGCCCGAGGCGGCCAGTTCGGCCTCACGGCTGAGCGTGGACATGGTCCGCCAGGATGGGACGTGGAAGCTCGCCGAGCTCAACTCCCTCTGACCTGGGAGCGCGCTGACCGCCGGCCGGCGCCCGGGTATGGGGCGCCGCCCGGGGCGGACGGGGTCCTAGTCGCCCGAGGTGGCGTCGAGGGTGTTGAAGAACCGGCGGGCCCACGCGTGGACGTCATTGCTCAACACCTGCCGACGCAGTGACCGCATGCGGCGACGACGGTCGTCGGGGTTGTCGTCGACGGCGGCCATGATGGCGTCCTTGACCCCGTCGAGATCGTGCGGGTTGCACAGGTACGCCTGGCGTAGCTCCGCGGCGGCGCCGGCGAACTCGCTGAGCACCAGGGCGCCCTCGCCGTCGGTGCACGAGGCCACGTACTCCTTGGCCACCAGGTTCATGCCGTCCCGCACGGGCGTCACCAGCATGACGTCGGCGGCCGCGTAGAACGCCGCCAGTTCCGTCTTGGGGACGGGCCGGTGGATGTAGGTCACCACGGGGTGCCCGATCTCGCCGAACGTGCCGTTGATGCGGCCCACCGACTCCTCGATCCGCGACCGCATGATCTGGTACTGCTCGACCCGCTCGCGGCTCGGCGTGGCCAGCTGGAGGAGGGTCACGTCGGCGGGCTCCAGGCGCCCCTCCTCGAACAGCTCCTCGAGCGCGCGCAGGCGGACGTCGATGCCCTTGGTGTAGTCCAGACGGTCCACGCCCAGCATCAGGACCCGCGGCGACCCCAACTCCTCGCGCAGGCGGGCGGCGCGGGCCTGGGTCTCGCGCTTGCGGGCGGTGGCGTCCACGGCCGCGGAGTCGATGGAGATGGGGAACGCGCCGACCCGCACCATGCGGTCGTCCACCCGGATCTCGGAGGCGCGGCCCCGCGTCGACCGCAGTCGGACGGACGGGTAGCCGCGCAGGCGGTTGGCGAGGATCCGGAAGTTGTCCGCTCCGCCGGGCAGGTGGAAACCCACCAGGTCCGCGCCGAGCATGCCCTCGACCAGCTCGGTGCGCCACGGCAGTTGCATGAACAGTTCGACGGGCGGGAACGGGATGTGGAGGAAGAACCCGATGGTCAGGTCGGGGCGCAGCTCGCGCAGCAGACAGGGCACCAGCAACAGCTGGTAGTCCTGCACCCAGACGGTGGCGCCCTCGGCGGCCGCTTCCGCGGTGGCCTCGGCGAAACGGGTGTTGATCTCGCGGTACGCGTTCCACCATTCGCGGTGGTACTCGGCCGGCACCACCACGTCGTGGAACAACGGCCAGAGGGTGGCGTTGGAGAAACCCTCGTAGTAGAGCTCGACGTCCTGGGCGGACAGGGTGACCGAGTGGAGGCGGATGCCGTCCGCGTCGAACGGTTCGGGGGCGGCGTCGGGGACGCCGGGCCACCCCACCCACGCGCCGTCGTTGGCCTTGAGGATGGACTCCAGCGCCGTGACGAGGCCGCCGGGACTGGCCTTCCAGTGCTCGCTGCCGTTCTTGTCGATGACGAGGTCCACGGGGAGACGATTGGCGACGACGACGAAGTCGGCACCTGCTCCGGTGGACGTGTGCCCGGTACCACTCGTCATCGGTTGTCCCCTCGCCTGCGTCGCTGTGGTCTGCCTACTCGGCGTCCGCCGTCACCTGCGGCTCCGGACCGATCCCCAGCATGTCGAGGAGCATCCGGCACTCGTCCGCGTCGGCCGAGTACGAGGCCACGACCTTGCGGGCCATGTCGGCGGTCTCGTCGGCGACCGGCTCGAGATCGTCGAGCTCGGGTTCCTTGCTGGCGGCGGCGGCGGATGCCATCGATGTCCTCCTGTGGTCGGTGAGAGACGTACCTGCCCTGTCCGGGCGATGTCGTCCGCTGCCGATCCTACGTCACCCGTCGGCGGCTGCCGATCGGCGCAGATTGCGGGTGACCCACTCGCCGAACACGATGCCGGCGGCCAGTGCCACCGCGATCGCCAACGCCTGGAACAACAGTCCCAGACCGATGCCCGTCTGGTCGCTCGTCAACGCCGACAGGCCCCGGTACACCGACAGGCCCGGGAGGAACGGCGTGATGCCGGCGATGGTGACCACCAGCGGCGGAACGGTCGCGATACGGGCGAGGATGCCGCCGATCAGGCCCATCGTGCACGCCGCGAGCGCCGAGCCGACGACCACGCCCAGGCCGGTGGCCATGACCGCCTGGAAGATGAACATCCCGATCGCCCCGACGGCTGCGGCGAGCCACGTCGCCCGCACCGTCGCGTAGCTGGCCACGGCGAACCCGGCGGCGCCCACACCGGCGGCCAACACCGCCACGTGGACGGCGGCGTTGCCGGCGATGGCCGGATCGATCGGGGGAGGGGACATGCCCAGGCGTTCGAACGCCGCGAGCGCGATCGTGATCCCGCCGAGGACCCCGCCGGTCATGACCATCGTCTCGACCCCTCGTCCGGCGGAGGTCACGGGGAACCCGGTGATGGCGTCCTCGATGGCGCCGACGAGGGTCAGGCCGGCGAGCAACACGATGATCCCCGCCGCGACCAACTGGGACGGTTGGACCTCGATGAAGTTGTTGCTCACGGCCACGTACGCCGACAGGGCCCAGGCGGCGGCGATGAACCCCCCCACCACCTGCTGGAAGAAGCTGGGCAGGCGGTGTCGATCCAGAGCGCGGTTGGCGTACATCAGGGCGAACGTCGAGACCATGGAGATGAGGCCGGCCAAGGGGCTGCCGCCGAGTTGGATGACGACCGCGCACCCGAGCATCGCCCATCCCAGGACCGCGACCCGGAAGGAATGCGGATGCGGGGAGGCCACGATCTTCTCGACCTCGGCCGTGGCCTGGTCGACGGTGAGCTGACGGCGCACGATGAGGTCGATGAGGCGGGACACGCGGGTCACCCGCGTCATGTCGACCGTGCGGTAGTTGACCACCCGGATGACCGAGATCGGCGGCCGTCCACGACGCCGGTTGACGCCGATGGTCAACGACGTGAAGGTGACCTCGACGGTCGCGCCGGGGAGACCGAACGCCGCCGCCACGGACTCCGCCTGGGCGACGGTGTCCGCGGCACCCTCGCCCGAGGACAGCAGGATCCCGCCGATCTCGAGGGCGAGGTTGAGCACGTCGGTGACGGCGCCGTCGTCGTCGAGGTCGACCGGGGCCATGGGGGACAGAGGTGGTTCGACCGCCAGGTCCATGGCCGACTTGCGCAGTCCCAACCACGCCAGGGGTCGGGTGAGCGGTGCCGGTGCGTCGCGGGTCTCCACGGTGCACACCGTAGTCAAGAGCCCCGACGGTGGCCGGGTTAGGATATGGGCCGGGCCCGCGACGGTGTGGTGACCCGTGCTGGAGTGGCGCAATTGGTAGCGCACCCGACTTGTAATCGGGCGGTTGCGAGTTCAAGTCTCGTCTCCAGCTCTCGAGGCGGCCTCGGCATCCGAGCCGGATACTGAGGACAGGCCAAGAGTGTGGCCGCGGAATGCCGACCCGGGCGAGAATTCGCAGATCAGTGAACGTTGTTAGCTTGTGTCTACCGGTGAGTAGAATATTCTCGACACCCGCCGCCAGGGAGACCGCCGAGATGACACAGTCCGCTACAGATATCGCCACCGCGTGGATGGCCGCCCTCGCCGCCGGTGACGCCGAGGGGGCCATCGCGCTGTCGTCCCCGTCGATCGTCTACACGACGGGCCAGGTCAGGCGCTACGTCGGTCACGACGGGGTCCGCGACATCGTGTCCGATCTCGCCAGACTGGCAGGCTTCCTCACCATCGCGGCGGAGGGGGAGATCCTGGAATCCGAGGGGGTCGTCGCGCTGCGCCGGATCGAGCGGTACACGCTGCCCAGCGGGGGGATCGAGATCCGGGGATGTTCGTTCGTGGAAGTGGAGGACGGGGTGGTCACGCGATGGGCGGATTACAAGAGCATGGAAACGATCGATGACGTCATCGGATGACGGGGCCGGGAGTGGCGCGGGTGGCCGTCGTCCGCGTGACGGGGACCCCGGCCGGGTGGCGAGGGCGTTGGTCGAGGCGGCGTTCTCCGGCGACTTCGAAGCGGCCAGGTCGTACTGCGCTCCGGATGTCACCCTGACGCTGGAGGGCGTCCAGACCGTCAGGGGTCACGAGGGGCTCCGGCAGTTGATGGAGTTCAACGCCGAGGTGGCCGCCGACGTCGTCCTCGAGATCCACCATGTCCTGGGTTCCGGGGACACCGCGGCGATCAACCGCACCACCCACCTCGCCATCGGGGGGACGCGACTACGCGTCGAGGTCGGGTCGTTCTTCACCCTCCGCGACGGGCTCGTCGCGGACTGGACCGACTATCAGGACATGCAGAACGTCTGGAGAGCGCTCGGCCACTGAGTCGAGGGTCAGGGGTGGGGCCGGGATCCCGGGTCAGTCCTCCGGGACGAACTGCCCGTAACCGAGATCCCGCAGTGCCCGCCGGAGGGTCGCGGCCGCCGCATCGGACTCCTCGGCCGGCGCGTCGGGGTTCGCGAGCGACAGGTCGAAGCCGGACATGTCGTCGGCGGGGAAGATGTGGATATGGGTGTGCGGCACCTCGAATCCGGCGATGAGGTAGCCCGCGCGGGCGGCACCGAATCCCTCGACGACGGCCTTGCCGACGGCCTGTGCGACCTCGTTGAGCCGGGTCAACAGCGCGGGTTCGAGATCGGTCCACCGATCGACCTCGGCGCGTGGGACGACCAGGGTGTGGCCGGGCGCGACCGGCGCGATGGTGAGGAACGCGACCACCTCGGGGTCCTCCCACACGAACCGACCCGGCAGTTCACCGGCGATGATCTTGCTGAAAACCGTCGACATGGTCCACAGCTTACGTATGGGGGCGATGGTCTCAGGTGGAAGACTGGCAAGAAGTGGTCTAATGAACGTATCTGTCACCCGGCGGGTGGCCCCGCCCTCTCTACATACGCGAAGGAGCATCGACATGGTCGAAGCAGTTATTGCGACAGCAGAGGGCACGGTGAAGAAGAAGGCTTACCACCACGGCGATCTCCGCAACGCGATCATCCAGGAGGCGACCGCGCGCGCGAGGGTCTCGGGTGAGAAGGCGATCGTCCTCCGTGAGATCGCCCCGCACATCGGCGTCTCCGCGACCGCGGCGTATCGACATTTCGCCAATCGTCAGCAGCTCGTCGAGGAGGTCGCGGCCCGCGGGTTCGTCGAATTGGTCGGTCGAGTGGCGGCCGCGGCAGTCGGCGGTGCGGTGTCCGATCCGGTCCTCGCCGCCTACCGCGAGCTGCGCGAGGCGGCTCTCGCGATCGTGGGTTTCGCCATCGACGAGCCTGCGTGGGCGCGGACGATGATGGAGAACCTGGGCCCGTCAGAGACCGTCGCCGCGCACGCCGATGCCATCAATGTGGAGTTGCAGGCGATCGTGGAGCGCGGGATCGAGGCGGGAGCGTTCCGGCCCGGGACGGTCATGAACGACGAGCTTCCGCTGTGGGCTGCTATCGACGGTCTGAGCGCGCAGGCGATGTTCGGGATCCGCCCGATGCGCACCCCGGAGGCCCTCGACTCGGCCGCCCGGACCATCGATCTGTGTCTGACGGACCTGCTCACGGATTCGGGCCTGCGGGTCCGCGACGCGGCGTTCCCGGCCGTCTCCGTCTCCGCCGACGCAGGGGTCTAGACCCCTTACCCTCCGGGCCAGGTCAACCCGAACCGGCGGCCGGACTACTGTGGTCACCGTGCGCATTCTCGTGATCGGTTCCGGTGCCCGTGAGCACGCCCTCCTCGTCGCCCTCGCCGCGGATCCCGCGGTGACGGAGCTGCACGCAGCGCCGGGAAACCCCGGCATGGTGCAGGCGCAGTGCCACGAGGTCGCGGTCACCGATCCGGCCGACGTGACGGCCCTGGCCCGCAGGGTCGACGCCGGATTGGTCATCATCGGCCCCGAGGTCCCGTTGGTTGCCGGAGTGGCCGACGCCCTGCGCGATGCGGGTATCCCGGTGTTCGGGCCGTCCGCCGAGGCCGCCCGCATCGAAGGGTCCAAGGCGTTCGCCAAGGACGTCATGGCCGCCGCGGGAGTCAGGACGGCGCGAGCCGAGATCGTGGACTCGCCCGCAGACCTCGATGACGCCCTCGACCGGTTCGGTCCGACCTGGGTGGTCAAGGATGACGGACTGGCCGCGGGCAAGGGCGTCGTGGTGACGCCCGATCGCACCGCCGCCCGCGCGCATGCCCTGGCCTGTCTCGACGACGGTCATCCGGTGTTGTTGGAGTCGTTCCTCGACGGCCCGGAGGTCTCCCTGTTCTGCCTCGTCGACGGCGAGACCGTCGTGCCGTTGCTGCCCGCCCAAGACCACAAGCGGGTCGGCGACGGAGATCGCGGCCCCAACACCGGCGGCATGGGTGCCTACACCCCGCTGCCGTGGCTGCCCGAGGGGATGGTCGACAGGATCGTCTCCGAGGTGTGTGAACCGGTGGCCCGCGAGATGGTCGCCCGCGGATGTGGCTTCTCCGGCCTGCTGTACGCCGGGTTGGCGATCACCTCCTCAGGTCCCGAGGTCGTGGAGTTCAACTGCCGCTTCGGTGATCCCGAGACGCAAGCCGTGCTGGCCCTGCTCGAGTCGCCCCTGGGGGAGACCCTGCACGCCGTGGCCACCGGCCGACTCGCCGAACTCCCGCCGCTGGTGTGGCGCGACGGGGCCGCAGTGACCGTGGTCCTCGCTGCCGAGCACTACCCGGCGACGCCGCGGCGAGGAGACCTCATCGAGGGCGCCGAGCAGCCGGGGGTGCTCCACGCAGGCACCGCCCGCGATACCGAGGGGCGGCTCGTCTCCGCCGGCGGCCGCGTCCTGTCGGTCGTCGGCACGGGAGAGGACCTGGCCGCGGCCCGAGCCGAGGCGTACCGGATCCTCGACGGCATCGAACTCGGTGGCGGGCACTTCCGCCGCGACATCGGTCAGGCCGCGGAGGAGGGGCGCATCAGCATCCCCGGCTGACATCCTCGGTCGACGCACCGGGGATCGTGTCGGATGCGCGGACCGGCCGGACCGGTGCCCCTCACGTCCCGCCCACGCGTACACACCCGCAGCGCGACCGGCGCCACCTACGCTGGCCCGTCGGCTTACGCTGCGGAGATGGACCACGCCGCGCGCACAAGTGGGCGGGAAGCGGGCAGAGAGGCAGCGTAGGTCAGCGAGGCAGCGCATCCGGGGCCGGTCAGGCTGCGCAGCTGCCCGCTGCCGCCGGGAGTCCCGGGCGGGCCGCGCGATCAGCGGGAGTAGAGCTCCATCCGGGGCACCTGCGCGACCAGCCACGGGCTGAAGGCGAACGGGGTGGCGTCGACCGAGGTCCGAACATCGGCCGGACGGGCCCAGTGATGGGCGCAGACCTCGTCGGCCCGCGGGTTCACATCCGCGCGGATGCGGGCGGTGAACACCGGGCAGATCTCGTTCTCCACGATCCCGGAGTCGTCGACGGCGCGGTAGCGGAAGTCCGGGACCGCGGGTTCGATCGAATCCACCCGGGTGCCGAGCTCCTGCTCGGCCCGCCTCACGATCGCCTCGATCGGATCCTCACCCGGTCCGGGGTGACCGCAGAAGGAGTTGGTCCAGATCCCGGGCCAGGTCCGCTTGTCCAGAGCCCGCCGGGTGAGGAGCACTCGGCCCTCGTCGTCGACCACATGGCACGAGAACGCCAGATGGAGCGGGGTGTCGGTGGTGTGGACGGTGGCCTTGTCCGCGGTGCCGATGGGGGTGCCGTCGTCGTCGAGGAGGACCACGAGCTCGGCCGACCCGGTGGTGGGTGACCCGGTGGTGGGTGACCCGGTGGTGGGGGACTCGGTGCTGGGGGAGCCGGAAAGGGAGGACATGGCGCCCAGCCTAGGCATTTCCGGCCGGCGGTGGCTGCCGCGCGGAACCCCCGGCGCGGGCTCAGCCGGCGAGGCTCCGAGCGATCACCAGTCGCTGGATCTGGTTGGTGCCCTCGAAGATCTGGGTGATCTTGGCCTCGCGCATGTACCGCTCGACCGGGAACTCGCGCGTGTAGCCCACGCCGCCGAGGACCTGCACCGCGTCGGTCGTCACCTTCATGGCGGCGTCGGTGGCGGTGAGCTTGGCGATCGAGGCCTCGCGCGAATACGGGCGGCCGGCGTCCTTTCGGCGCGCCGCGTCGAGGTAGGAGGCGCGGGCCGAGGCGACCGCGGCGGCCATGTCGGCGAGGAGAAAGCCGAGCCCTTGGTGCCCGATGATCGTCTTGCCGAACGCCTCGCGCTCGTTCGCGTAGGCGACCGCGTCGTCGAGCGCGCGCTGCGCGATGCCGGTGGCGACCGCGGCGATCCCGAGGCGGCCCGAGTCCAGGGCGGAGAACGCGATCCGCAGGCCGTCGCCCTCCGCGCCGAGCAGGCGGCCCGCGTCGACCCGGGCGCCCTCGTACGAGGCGGTGGTGGTGGGGACACCGTTGAGGCCCATCTTGTCCTCGGGCTTCCCGAAGTGCAGGCCCTCGGTCTCGCGCGGGATGAGCAGGCACGAGATCCCGCGGGAGCCCTCTCCGGTGCGGACGAAGGTGTTGTAGACATCGGCGATCCCGCCGTGGGTGATCCACGACTTGGTGCCGTTGACCACGAAAGCGTCGCCCTCTCGTTCCGCCCGGCACCGCAGGGCGGCGGCGTCCGACCCGGCCTGGGGCTCGGACAGCGAGTATGCGCCGATCTGCTCGCCGGCGAGCATCCCCGGCAGCCACTCGGCCTTCTGCTCGTCGGTCCCGGCGGTGGCGAGCGGGAAGCAGGACAGGCCGTGCACGCTGGTCGCCACGGCGACCGCCGCCCAACGGGCCCCGAGCTCCTCCAGGACCTGGAGGTACACCTCGTACGGCTGGTCGCCGCCGCCGAACTCCTCGGGGTAGGGCAGCCCAAGCAGTCCGACCTCGCCGAGCTGGGCGAACAGGCCCTCCGGGTAGGTGTGGTTGCGCTCGTGCTCGGCGGCGATCGGTTCGAGGAGCTTGTCCGCGACGGAGCGCGTCATCTCGAGGAGTTCGTATGCCTCGTCGCTGGGGAGCAGGCGGTCCACGGCCATGGGAATCCTCCGGGTGCGAAGAGGGGACCACGTGGTCCCCGGGTTCGGTCGTCTCCCATTAGAGTGCACCGTCACCACCCGGGCGGCCCAGCCCCGATACCGGGGGTGCCCGTTGGTGGGTGCCGCTGGTGCGACGTGGGTCACCTGCACCACAATCTGGCGGTATGACCGAGAACACCGCGTCCACTCCCCTGTCGCCGGAACAGCTGCTGGCGATCTACGACGTCCCCGGCGCGAGCGCCGCGGAGTTCCTCTGTGACCGTCACGATCCCGACGCGGTGGCGTTCACCGTCATCGACCCGGACCTGTCCGGGCGCGACATCACCTACGGCGAGCTGCGGACCGAGAGCGAGAAGGTCGCCGCGGCGCTGGCCGAGCTCGGCGTGGGCGAGGGGGACCGGGTCGCGACGCTGATGTCCAAGTCCGCCGACCTGGTCTTCACCCTCATGGGCATCTGGCGCCTGGGCGCCGTGCACATGCCGTTGTTCACCGCGTTCGCGTGGCCGGCCATCGAGATGCGCATCACCGGCGGCGACGCCAGGGTGATCGTCTCCGATGCCGATCAGCGCGGCAAGCTCGAGAGCGTGTCCGTACCGGTCGTGGTCGCCGGGTTGTCGGACTGCCCCGAGGCCCGTGACGGTGACCTCGACCTGGCCACGATCACCGCCGCCCAGCAGCCCGGCCTCGCCGCCGCGGTCACCGGCCCGGACGCCGGCCTGGTCATGCTGTTCACCTCCGGCACCACCGGCACCCCGAAGGGCGTCGTCGTGCCGGTGCGCGCCCTGGCCGCGTTCCACCAGTACATCGAGACCGGCCTGGACGTGCGGGCCGACGACGTGTTCTGGAACGGCGCCGACCCGGGCTGGGCCTACGGCCTGTACTACGGGATCCTCGGGCCGCTGGCGGTGGGGCGCCGGAGCCTGCTGCTGCACGCCCGCTACAGCCCGGAACTCGCCTTCGCTGTGCTGCAGTTCTTCCACGTCACCAACTTCGCGGCCGCGCCGACGGTCTACCGCACCATGCGGGCCAAGCGGGACATCGCGCCGGCCGACGTCAAGCTCCGCCGCGCATCGGCCGCCGGTGAGCCGCTCACCCCCGAGGTGATCGAGTGGTCGACCGAGCAGTTCGGCGTCGAGGTGCGCGACCAGTACGGCCAGACCGAGCACGGCATGTTCATCATCAACCCCTGGCACGATTCGCTGCGCGAGGACGTCCGTCCGGGTTCGATGGGCGTGCCGTTGCCGGGCTGGTCCTGCACCGTGCTCGCCGCCGACGCCGACGAGCCCGCCCCCGTGGGCGAGCTGGGCCGCGTGGCGATCGACGTGCCCGCCAGCCCCCTCATGTGGTTCACCGGTTACCACCAGGCCCCGGAGAAGACCGCCGAGCGGTTCAGCCCGGACGGACGCTGGTACTACACCGGCGACGCCGCCAAGCTCGACGCCGACGGCCACTTCTACTTCTCGAGCCGCGACGACGACGTCATCATCATGTCCGGGTACCGCATCGGCCCGTTCGACGTGGAGTCCGTCCTGGCCAAGCACCCCGACGTGCTCGAGTCGGCGGTCATCGGCGTGCCCGACGAGCTGGCCGGCGAGGTGCTGGAGGCGTACGTGGTGCTGCGCGACGGCGTGGAGGGCGGCCCGGAGGCCGAGGCCGGGCTGCAGAAGTGGGTCAAGACGGAGTTCGCGGCCCACGCCTTCCCGCGCCGGATCCACTTCGTCCGCGAGCTGCCCAAGACCCCCTCGGGCAAGATCCAGCGGTTCCTGCTGCGCAAGGAGCGCGCCGGACAGGCCTGAGGCGGCCCGCGCCGCACGCTGCCACCGGCGGCTCCGCCCCGACCGAACGCGGTGAACGCGGTTCACACACCCCGTGACGGGTCTACCCTCAGCACATGAAACCGGCGGCGGCTGCCCGTGCTCTCGTGTCCGCGGCGCTCGTCGTCGTCGTCCCTATCGCCTCGGCGACCCTCGCGGCGACGGCGGCGGCCAACCCGGTGATCTCCTCGGTCGCCCCCGACCCCTCCGTGCAGCGCGGGGCCGACGGGGCTTTCCACGTCCACGCGACCTCCGACGACTGGGGCGACGGTGCCGGGCGCCGGCTCATCCCGCACTTCCGGTCCTTCGACCTGGTGGAGTGGGAGTACGTGGGTGACGCGTTCGCCGCCCCGCCCGCGTGGGCCCCGTCCGGCTCGTTCCTGTGGGCGCCCGACGTGCACCTCACCGCCACGGGCGCCGTCATGTACTACACGACCGGGGGCCCAGCGCCCTGTATCGGCCGGGCCACCGCGCCCGACATCGGGGGCCCGTGGGCGCACGATCCGGCGCCGATTGTCTGCCACGGTGCCCCGGAGCCGTATCAGGACCTGGACCCGATGGACCCCGAGGTCGTGGTCACCGACGCCGGCCCGGTGATGCTCATGGGGAACTTCGAGGGCATCCACGCGGTGCCGATGAACGCCACCGGCACAGCGCTGGACGGCGACCCCGTGCTCGTCGCCGGCACAGGCGTGGAGGCCCCGGCCGTGGTCACCCGTCAGGGGCGCACGCACCTGTTCACCAGTGCCGGGCTGTGTTGCGACGGGGAGGCCTCGCAGTACCGCGTGCTGGGTGGCCGCGCCGACGGACTGTTCGGACCGTACGAGGACAGGGCCGGGCGCCCGTTGGTGCAGGCGCCGGGCGAGCCCCTTCCCGGTGACGTCATCCTGCGCGGTGACGCCGACTGGGTGGGCCCGGGGCACGTGGACGTGGCCACCGACGACGCCGGCCGGGACTGGATGCTCTACCACGCCGCGCCGCGCGGCAGCGCCGTGCTGCCCAGCGGCGTGCAGCGGCGCTACATGATGCTCGACCGGCTGGACTGGGTGGGCGGCTGGCCGGTCGTCGGGGACGGGACCCCGTCGGAGTCGAGGCCCACCGATCCGGTGGTGGCGCTCCCCGTCCGCCTCACCGCGGTGGGGGAGGCGTCGCTGCGACAGGGCGACGACGGCGAGGTGCTCGACCTCTCGGTGCGGGTCGCCTCCACCGGTTCCGCGTACTCCGGCGAGGTCCGTGTCACCATCACCGGTCCGGACAAGCGGCGGCTCGAACTGCCGATCGTCACCGACGCCGGGGACCTGCCGGCCGTCCCGGTGAGCGTGGGCGCCGGGGCGTCGGTGGACCGCCCGCTGACGCTCCGGCCGGCCGCGCCGCTCGCCCCGGGCCGCCACGAACTCGTGGTCTCGATCGGGGCCGTCGGCGGCGCGGCGCAGGAGCTGGCGGTGTTCGGCCTCGAGGTCGCTCCGGACGGCAGCCTGTCGCTCGGGTCCGGCGCACTCGGATCCGTTCCGATCGGATCGTCGGGCTCCTGATCGGATGTGAGGCCGCCTTCCCGGGGTTACCGTGATCGCCAGAGCACCCCGCCGGTGGGCGTCGGGGTGACCGGCGGAGGGAGTGGGCCATGACCGGCGGGGGCACGGACGCGGGCGGCACAGACGACCGCAGGATCGTGATGGCACCGCACCTGAGGGGTCTGGAGCCGGACCCCGACCGCGGGATGGAGATCGACCAGAAGTCACCCGGCGAACTCGACCCCGCGGTGCCGCGGGGCGAGTTCATCCGCAGCGTGATCGGCACCGTCGCCGGGCTGGCGGCGGCCGCGCTCGTGTACCTGGTCATGCCGGGCGATCTCGAACACAACGCGCGCCTCACCGCGGCGGTCGCCGTGCTCCTGGGCATCTGGTGGATGACCGAGTGCATCCCCATCCCCGCCACCGCGTTGGTGCCGCTCATCGTCTTCCCCGTCCTGGGTGAGGACGTCTCGGTCAACGACGTGGGCGCCGAGTACGGCAACAACATCATCTTCCTGTTCATGGGTGGCTTCCTCATCGCGATCGCCATGCAGCGCTGGAACCTGCACCGGCGGATAGCGCTGCTCACGGTGCGCGCGATGGGTACCCGGTCGACGCGCGTGGTGGCCGGGTTCATGATCGCCACCGGGTTCCTGAGCATGTGGGTGTCCAACACGGCCACGGCGGTGATGATGCTCCCGATCGGGGTGTCGGTGCTGATGCTCGCCTCCGAGCTCGGTGGTGGCGGGGGGAGGGGTGACGACGGCGAGGACGCGATGCCCCGGATGGACGCCTCGTCCGATCCGAATTCCGACGAGGTGAAGGAAGCGGTGATCCGGTCGAATTTCGGCACCGCGCTGATGCTGGGCATCGCCTACGCGGCGTCGGTCGGATCCCTGGCCACGATCATCGGCACCCCGCCCAACACCCTGCTCGCCGGGTACCTCGAGCGGGAGCACGACATCCTGCTGGGCTTCGGCCGGTGGATGCTGGTCGGTCTGCCGCTGGCCGTGGTCATGCTCGTGTTCACCTGGTTCCTGCTCACCAAGGTGCTGTTCCGGCCCGAGATGGACGAGATCCCCGGCGGCCGGAAGCTGTTCAACGACGAACTGGGCAAACTCGGCCCGACCTCGTCCGGCGAGCGCCGGGTCCTGGCGGTGTTCGTCGCGGCGGCGGTCGCCTGGGTGGCCGTGCCCCTGGTGTGGGAGGACCCTCCCATCTCGGATGCCGGCATCGCGCTCGCCGCCGGGCTCCTGCTGTTCCTGCTGCCGGCCGGGACGAAGCGTGGGGTGAGGCTGCTCACCTGGGATGCGGCCCTGGAACTGCCGTGGGGAGTGCTGCTGCTCTTCGGCGGTGGCCTGGCGCTGTCCGCGCAGTTCTCCGGCTCCGGGCTCACCGGGTGGATTGGCGAGCAGGCCGGGGCGCTGGGAGGCCTGCCGATCATCCTGCTGGTCATCGTGGCCGCGGGCGGGATCCTGCTCCTCACCGAGCTGACCAGCAACACCGCCACCGCGGCGACGTTCCTGCCCGTGGCCGGCGGCGTCGCCCTGGGTCTCGACCTGGACCCGATGCTGCTCGCCGTGCCGGTCGCGCTCGCCGCCACGTGCGCCTTCATGCTCCCGGTTGCGACGCCGCCCAACGCCATCGCCTACGGCTCGGGTTACGTGACGATCGGGCAGATGATCCGCGGCGGGATCTGGCTCAACCTGTTCGGGCTGATCGCCATCACCGCGGTGACCATGACGCTGCTGGTGTGGGTTTTCGGCTTGACCGTCTGACCGTCTGACGGTCTGACGGTCTGGCGGTCCGACCGGCGCGATAGCGTCGGGGCATGTCCGTCGCACGTGAACCCTCCCGCCGTTCGGCCGTCGAGCCGTTCCACGTCATGAGCGTCCTCGCCGCAGCAGCGCGGCGGCAGGAGACGCACGGGGACGTCATCTCGCTGTGCGCGGGGCAGCCCTCGACCCCGGCCCCCGGCCCCGTGCTGGCGGCCGCGCGCCACGCCCTGGACACCGAGATCCTCGGCTACACCGAGGCGCTGGGCATCCGGCCGCTGCGCGAGGCGATCGCGGGGTACCACCGGCGACGGGACGGGGTGGACGTGACGGCCGACGACGTCGTCGTCACCACCGGCTCCTCGGGCGGCTTCACCGTCCTGTTCCTCGCGGCATTCGACCCCGGCGACACCGTCGTCATGGCGCGCCCCGGGTACCCCGCCTACCGCAACACGCTCCAGGCGCTGGGGTGCCGGGTCCACGAGATCGCCTGCGGCCACGAGACCCGGTACCAACCCACCGTCGCGCAACTCGAGGCGGTGACGGCCGAGCTGGGGCACGCCCCGGCCGGCCTCATCGTGGCCAGCCCCGCCAACCCCACCGGCACCATCATCGACGCGGACGAACTCGAGGCCCTCGCGCGCTGGTGCGAGGCCCACGGCACGCTGCTCATCAGCGACGAGATCTACCACGGCGTCACCTACGGCCGCCGGTGCGCGAGCGCGTGGCAGACCAGCCGCGAGGCCGTGGTGATGGGCTCGGTGTCCAAGTACTTCTCCATGACCGGCTGGCGGATCGGCTGGATGCTGCTGCCGGAGTACCTGCGGGACCCCGTGGACCGGTTGATCGGCAATCTCACCATCTGTCCGCCCGCCGACGCCCAGTTCGCCGCCGTGGCAGCGTTTACCGAGGCCTCCGCCGCGGAGCTGGACGGCCACGTGGAGCGGTACGCCCGCAACCGCGATCTCGTGCTGCGTCGGCTGGGGGAGCTGGGCGTGGGGGAGATCGCCCCGCCCGATGGCGCGTTCTACGCGTACTTCGACGCCTCACGCTGGACCGACGACTCGGTGGCGTGGTGCGCCGAGGTGCTCGAACGGACCGGGGTCGCGTTGACGCCGGGCGTGGACTTCGACACCGTCGACGGCCGCCACACCGTCCGGCTGAGCTTCGCCGGCGGCACCGAGGAGATCGCCGAGGCCTTGGACCGGCTGGAGGCCGTGCTCGCCCCGTAGCCGCGGGTCCGGCCGCCGTGGGAACCTCCCCCGTGGGAGGCCGACGAGCGCTACCGTCGGCGCATGGGTTCCGTCGAGATCATCACCGGCATCGTCTACTTCACCCGGCCGTGGCTGCTGCTGCAGGCCCCGCTCACGGTGGAGCAGGTCTACCTCAACGCCCGTGAGATCCTCGCCGGGTCCACCGGTGGCTCGATGATCTCCTGACCGGGCTGCGATACTGGGGAGCGTGACCGCCCAGAACAGCAAGCCCCGCATTTCCAACGTCCTCGCCTCGCGCTACGCGAGCGCCGACCTGGCCACGCTGTGGTCCGCCGAGCACAAGATCGTGCTCGAGCGGCAGCTGTGGATCGCGGTGATGCGCGCCCAGCGCGACCTGGGGATCGACGTCCCCGACGGCGTGATCGAGGACTACGAGGCGGTGATCGACCGTGTGGACCTCGGCTCGATCGCCGAGCGTGAGCGCGTCACCCGGCACGACGTCAAGGCCCGCATCGAGGAGTTCAACGACCTCGCCGGACACGAGCACATCCACAAGGGCATGACGAGCCGCGACCTCACCGAGAACGTCGAGCAGCTCCAGGTGGTGCGGTCCCTCGAGCTCGTCCGCGACCGGGGCGTCGCCGCGGTCCGGCGTCTGGCCGAGCACGCCGTCGCCCACCGCGACACCGTGATGGCCGGGCGCAGCCACAACGTCGCCGCTCAGGCCACCACTCTGGGCAAGCGCTTCGCCTCCGCGGCGGACGAGCTGCTGGTCGCGCTCGAGCGGGTCGAGTCGCTGCTCGCCCGGTATCCCCTGCGCGGGATCAAGGGGCCCATGGGAACGGCGCAGGACATGCTCGACCTCCTCGGTGGCGACGCCGCCAAGATGTCCGAGCTCGAAGGTCGGATCGCGGAGCACCTCGGGTTCTCCCGCACGTTCGACTCGGTCGGCCAGGTCTACCCGCGGTCGTTGGACCACGAGGTGGTCTCGGCGTTGGTGCAGCTCGGCGCCGGCCCCTCGTCGTTGGCCCAGACCATCCGGCTCATGGCCGGGCACGAGCTGGTCACCGAGGGTTTCCAGCCGGGCCAGGTCGGCTCGTCCGCCATGCCGCACAAGATGAACACCCGCTCCTGCGAGCGCGTCAACGGTCTCCAGGTGGTGCTGCGCGGGTACGGCTCCATGGCGGCCGAGCTCGCGGGCGCGCAGTGGAACGAGGGCGACGTCTTCTGCTCCGTGGTGCGTCGCGTGGCGCTACCGGACGCGTTCTTCGCCCTGGGCGGCATGTTCGAGACGTTCCTGACCGTGCTGGACGAGTTCGGGGCGTACCCCGCGGTGATCGACAAGGAACTCCAGCGGTACCTGCCGTTCCTCGCCACCACCAAGGTCCTCATGGCCGCGGTGCGCGCCGGGGTCGGGCGTGAGGTCGCCCACGAGGCGATCAAGGAGAACGCGGTGGCCGTCGCTCTGGCCATGCGCGAGGAGGGGCGCGAACCCGATCTGCTGGACCGGCTCGCCGCCGACGACCGTCTTCCGCTGGATCGCGCCGCGCTGGAGGAGGCGCTGGCCGACCGGGCCGCGTTCGTCGGTGCCGCCGGTGGCCAGGTGGACGCGGTTGCGGCCCGCGTCGAGGCCCTCGTTGCCCGGCACCCGGAGGCCGCCGGTTACGCCCCGGGCTCGATCCTCTGACACCCTCTCCGTAACCCACCGGGCCTCGCGCCCGATAGGTCCTGTACACCGACTGCAGCGGGGTTCTCCCGCCGCGGAGTGACAGGAAAGGACCACGGATATGGTCACCAGGCCCAGCGGCTCCCTCGGGGGCGCACTGTACGACGTGTTCGGGATGATCCAGGCCGGGCTCGCCACCGCCAGTTCGGCTGTCGGGATCGACCCGGGGGCGTTCATGCAGCAGTTCTACGTTCCGATCGCGTTCTCGCTGATGCCGCTCGGCGCGGGCAGCCTCATCCTGGACCAGCTCGGGATCTGAGGCCCCGGCGCGATCGGCCTCTGCCCGGGGCGGGCCGGCACTAGTGTGGGTGCCATGCGTCAGACCACGATCCCCGTCCCCGGCACCTCCGGTCTGCAGGCGACCGTGCACCATGCCGAGCAGCCCCGGGCGCTGCTGGTGCTCGTGCACGGATTCGGCGAGCACTCCGGCCGCTACGGGCGGACCATCCGTTTCCTCACGGACCGTGGCATCAGCGTGGCCACCTACGATCTGCGCGGACACGGCACGGCGCCCGGGCCGCGCGCCAAGGTGTCCGTCGAGACGCACATCCACGACAATCTGGCGGTCCGCGACGCGGTGGTGGAGTGGAGTCGTTCGGCCGAGGGCGACGGGGCGCAGTCCCTGCCCCGACTGCTGATGGGGCATTCGATGGGCGGTCTGATCGCCGGGGAGTCCGCGCTCCGTCGGCCGTGGGACCTCAAGGGACTCATCCTCTCCTCGCCCGGTCTCGTCGTGGGGGAGGGGACCCCGGCACCGCTGCGCGCGGCGGCGCCCGTGATCGCTCGTCTCCTGCCGTTCCTGCCCGTCGAGAAGCTCGACCCGAACGACATCTCTCGGGTGCCCGAGTACGTGGCGAACTACACCTCCGACCCCCTGGTCCACCACAAGGGCGTGCCGGCACTGTCCGCGGGGACGATGCTCGCCGGCGGGCTCCGGCTCATCGAGCGCTCGAGAACGCTGAGGCTGCCGACGCTCGTCCTCAACGGTTCCGCCGACACCATCACCTATCCGTCCGGCGCACGCCGCTTCGCGCAGATCGCCGGCTCGGACCACGACCCGCGACCGGAGATCACCTACCGGGAGTTCGAGGGCGGCCGCCACGAGTTGTTCAACGACCTGTGCGCCGATGACGCGTACGCGGCGTTGGAGGAGTGGCTCGGGGCCCGCCTGGGCTGAGGTCGACCACGGACGGGTGGGGGTCCGACGGTCTCGACTCGGGACGTGGGCCTCCGGCTACTCTGGCCGTCATGCGACCCGATCTCTCTTCCTACCGCCACCTCGTCTCAGGGAAGGTCCGCGAGCTGTACGAGGTCGACGACGAGACGCTGCTCCTGGTGGCCACCGACCGGATCTCCGCCTACGACCACATCCTCGGCACGCCCATTCCCGACAAGGGTCGCGTGCTCACCGCGATGAGCGCGTATTTCTTCGACGTGCTGGACGTACCCAACCACCTCGCCGGGCCGCTCGACGACGAGCGCATCCCGGCCGAGGTACTGGGGCGTGCGATGGTCGTGCGCCGACTCGACATGGTGCAGGCCGAGTGTGTGGCCCGTGGGTACCTCACCGGGTCGGGCATCGTCGAGTACCGGCAGTCGGGGACGGTCTGTGGCATCGAGCTGCCCGGCGGGCTGGTCGAGGCCAGCCGGCTGCCCGAGCCGATCTTCACCCCGGCCACCAAGGCGGCGGTGGGGGACCACGACGAGAACATCTCGTTCGATCAGCTCACCGGGATCGTCGGGGCCGAGCTCGCCGAGCGTCTGCGGTCGGCCACGCTCGACATCTACTCACGGGCCGCGGAGATCGCCGCCGACCGCGGTGTGCTGCTCGCGGACACCAAGTTCGAGTTCGGGCTCGCGGACGGGGAGCTGATCCTCGCCGACGAGGTGCTCACCCCCGACTCGTCGCGGTACTGGCCCGCTGACGGGTACGCCCCGGGGCGCGTGCAGCCCAGCTTCGACAAGCAGTACGTCAGGGACTGGCTCACCGGCCCCGAGGCGGGGTGGAACAAGGATGCCGACACGCCGCCGCCGGCGCTGCCGCAGGAGGTCGTGGACGCGACCCGGGCCCGCTACATCGAGGCGTACGAGCGCATCTCCGGTCTGTCGTTCTCCGACTGGATCGGCGGTGACGACGCGTGAGCACTCCGGACACGACCGACGTCGTCGCCCCCGCCAGCACCGGCACCGCGGCCACCGCGGCCAACACGGGACAGCCGCCCACGCCGCCGCAGGCCGAGCGTCGACCGCACCGGCGTGAGCACCACGGCCGCGTCTTCGTCGACGACTACGAGTGGCTGCGCGACAAGGACGCCCCCGCGACGCGCGCATACCTCGAGGCGGAGAACGCGTACACCGACGCGATGACCGCCGACCTCAAGCCGTTGGAGGACGAGGTCTACGAGGAGATCCGATCCCGCGTCAAGGAGACCGACATGTCGGTGCCCGTGCGCGCGGGCGGCTGGTGGTACTTCTCGCGCACCGAGGAGGGCCGGTCGTACGCGCGCCACTGCCGGGTCCCGGTCCCGCAGCGGTACATCGACGACCCGTCGGATCCCGAGGGCTGGGCCCCGCCGGAGGTCTCCCCGGGCGTGGAACTCCCGGGAGAGCAGCTGCTCCTCGACGGCAACGCCGAGGCGGAGGGGCACGACTACTTCGCTCTGGGCGCGTTCTCGGTGAGCCATGACGGGCGGGCCCTGGCCTGGGCCACCGACACCGAGGGCGACGAGCGGTACACGCTGCGCTTCCGTTCGCTCGACCCGGACTACACGGCCCCCGACGAGGAGATCTCCGGCATCGCGGCCGGGGTGACGTGGTCCCGCGACGGCCGGTATGTCTTCTACGTGACGGTCGACGACGCCTGGCGGCCGGACACGGTCTGGCGTCACCGGCTGGGCACGACGAGGGACGACGACGACAAGGTGTTCCACGAGCCCGACGAGTCCTACTGGATCGGGGTCGGCGAGACACGCAGCGAGAAGTTCCTGCAGATAGCGGCGGGGTCCAAGATCACCACGGAGGTGTGGTGCCTCGACGCCGACGATCCCGCCGGCGAGTTCTGGTGCGTCCGGCCCCGGCAGGAGGGCGTCGAGTACGACGTCGAGCACGCCGTGGTGGGCGGCGAGGACCGGTTCATCATCACCCACAACGACGGTGCGCCGAACTCCGAGATCGTCGAGGCGCCGGTCGGGCCGGTCGAGGGCGACTTCGGCGACCTGCGCACGCTGGTGGCCCACCGGGACGACGTCCGACTGGAGGGCGTGGACGCCTTCGCGCGGGTCCTGGTGCTGGGCTACCGGGAGGGGGCGCTGCCGCGCTTCGGGCTGATGCCTCTCGACCGGGAGTCCACGGCCGGGGTGGAGGCGTATTCCCGGTTCGAACCAGTCGAGTTCGACGAGGAGCTGTTCACCTCCGGGCCCGGGTCCAACCCGGAGTGGGACGCACCGGTCCTGCGGTTCGGCTTCGGTTCGTTCGTCACTCCGGGTCGCGTCTACTCGCTCGACCTGGCTTCCGGCGAGCGAACGCTGCTGCGCGAGCAGGAGGTGCTCGGCGGGTACGACCCGAGCGGGTTCGTGCAGCGCCGGGACTGGGCCACGGCCATCGACGGCACCCGGGTACCGATCTCGCTGGTGATGTCCACCGACACCGCCGCCCGCGTCGACGCCGGTGAGCAGGTGCCGACTCTGCTGTACGGCTACGGCTCGTATGAGACCAGCATCGACCCCGCGTTCTCGGTGGCCAGGCTCTCGCTGCTCGACCGGGGTATGGCGTACGCCGTCGCCCACGTCCGCGGGGGCGGCGAGATGGGGCGTCTCTGGTACGAGAACGGCAAGACGCTCACCAAGCGCAACACCTTCACCGACTTCGTCGACTGCGCCCGCCACCTGATCGACTCGGGGCTCACCGCGCCGGACCGTCTGGTGGCCGAGGGCGGCAGCGCCGGGGGACTGCTCATGGGCGCAGTGGCCAACCTCGCCCCCGAGCTGTTCGCGGGGATCCAGGCCGTGGTCCCGTTCGTCGACCCGCTCACCTCGATCCTCATGCCGGAGCTGCCGCTGACGGTGATCGAGTGGGACGAGTGGGGCGATCCGCTGCACTCGGAGGAGGTCTACGAATACATGGCCTCCTACGCTCCGTACGAGAACATCGAGGCCAGGGACTACCCGGCGATCCTCGCGGTGACCTCTCTCAACGACACCCGGGTGCTGTACGTGGAGCCCGCCAAGTGGGTGGCCAAGCTGCGCGCCGTGGCCCCGTCGGCGAACTCGACGGACCGGCCGGTGCTTCTGCGCTGCGAGATGAGCGCGGGGCACGGGGGAGTGTCCGGACGCTACGAGCGGTGGCGTCAGACCGCCTTCGAGTACGCGTGGACGGTCCGCACGGCCGGCGCAGGCTAGGCCGGACGCGCCGCCCCACTTATCCCGGCATCCGCGCGCAATCACTGCAGCCGCACACAAGAATTCGTGTGCGGCTGCAGTGATTGCGCGCGGCCGTGCTCGGCGACGCCGGTCAGTGCCCGTCAGTGCCCGTCGGGAGTGGGCTCCGCGACGTCGTCCGGGCTCTCGGGGGCCATGGTGCCCGCCATCGCGGCGGCGGGGATGACGGCACCGGCGAGGAACGTGAGGATGCCCAGACCGCCCATCATGTAGGCGAGCCGGTGCCCGTCTCCGATCTCCAAGCTCGAGCCGAAGATCAGCACCATCGAGATCACGAACAGTCCGCCGGTGACCAGCGAGAGCGCCCGCGAGCGTGCCTCCAGGAGCGTCGCCAGTTCGAACTCGTCCAGGTATCGGGCGGGGGCGGTGTCCTTGGAGTCGATGGTGATGCGCAACATCGTCCAGACGACGCAGATCACCACGGTCATGGGGAGCCAGGCCAGGATGATCGGGAACCAGAAGTAGCCCGCCACCGCGATCGTGGCCATGAACGCAAGGCTCGCCCAGTTCAGGCGGACGAGCAGTCGGCGACGTGCCGGGGTCCTCCACGACGGGAGTCTGCCCTCCGTCCGGGTCTGCATCCTCTCGAAGCGCTGCTCGGATCGGGTGAGGGTGTCGACGCGGTAGCTGGTCATGATCGGTCCTCTCGGGTGCGGCGGTAGATCTCGGCGGACATCGGCTGGAACTCCTCGCGGGAGAAGACGGCTTCGACGGGCAGGTCGAAGACCGCGCAGATCCGGAAGGCCAGATCCAGGCTCGGGTAGTGATCGCCTCTCTCGAGGGCCCCCACGGTCTGGGGGTTGACCTCGATCTGCTCGGCGAGCGCCGCCCGGCTCAGGCGGTGTTCGGCCCGCAGCACGGCGATCCGGTTGTGGATGGGGAGCTTTTCTCCCCTTCGGACTGGGCTCATGTATCTAAGTGTTGGGAAAACCCAACGATTTGTCAATGGCCGGGACCGAGTAGGCTGGGTCACATGAGCAGCGGAAGCGTCCACGACATCTCCTTCACCACCATCGACGGCGAGCAGGCGAGCCTCTCCGACTACGCGGGTCACGCGGTCCTCGTGGTCAACGTCGCCAGCGAGTGCGGCCTCACACCGCAGTACGAGGGCTTGCAGGAGCTGGCGGATGACTACCGCGACCGCGGGCTCTTCGTCCTCGGGTTCCCGTGCAACCAGTTCATGGGCCAGGAGCCCGGGGACGAGGACACCATCAAGGAGTTCACCTCCGGCAAGTACGGGATCACCTTCCCGCTCGCGGCCAAGGTCGACGTGAACGGCCCCGACCGCCACCCGCTCTACGCCGAGCTGACTAAGACCGCCGATTCCGACGGTGAGGCGGGGGACGTTCAGTGGAACTTCGAGAAGTTCCTGCTCTCGCCCGAGGGGGAGGTCGTGGCGCGGTTCCGTCCCAAGGTCGAGCCCGGTGCCCCCGAACTGGTGGAAGCGCTCGAGGAGACACTTCCGATCTGAGGGCGTGTGCAGCGATATCGGGCCCGGCAACGTGGCGTACACCTCGCCGTCGTCGCCTGGTCACCCCTCCCTGACACGATGGCCGCATGACACCGCGCCTCATCGTCTCGGTCTCCGGGCTCCGCGACACCACCCTCGACGACGCCGTCGACCTGGTCGGTGAGCTCGAGCGACGTTCCGTGCCCGTCTCCCTTCTCGTGGCGCCACGGCGAGGGCACGAGTACCGGCTCGCCGAGGACGCGGGCACCCAGGACTGGCTGCGGCACCGCCGCGCGCAGGGCGACGCGATCGTGCTGGGCGGCTACGACGACGCCGCGACCAAGCCGCGCAGGCCCGAGTTCGCCTCCATCGGACCCGCCGAGGCGGCCGTGCGCCTCGCCGCCGCCGACCGGCTCATGGCCGAGATGGGCCTGCGGACCCGGGTGTTCGCGCCGCCCCGCTGGAACGCCTCACCCGGATGCCTCAAGGCCCTGCCCGGGGCTGGCTTCCGGGTGTGCGCCGCACTGGCCGGTGTCCACGACGTGGTCCGCGGCACCACCCAGCGGGGTCGGGCGCTCTCGATCGGGGAGGGCTTCGTCGCCGACGGCTGGTGGTGCCGGGCACTCGTCGCCGCGGCCGGACGCACCGCCGGGGCCGGTGGGCTCGTCCGGCTCAACATCTCGGCCACGCAACTCTCGCGGCGGGCGCCCCGGGCGGCGCTGCTCGACGCGGTCGATCTGGTGGCCGGCGAGCGCGGCGCGCAGGTCGCCCGGTACGAGTGGTCCCCGGTCGCGCTCGTGGGCGCCGCGTGAGCTTTCGGTCCCGCGATCAGCGGCGGGTAGGATCGGGCGGTGAGTCCCGGCCGGTCCGGGACCGTCCCGCGTAGCCGTCCGATCGAGGAGATCCCACCGTGGCCCGAGTCGTCGTCGAAGTCATGCCCAAGGCCGAAATCCTCGATCCGCAGGGTCAGGCCATCCACCGAGCGCTCGGCCGCCTGGGCCACGGCGGCGTCACCGACGTCCGGCAGGGCAAGCGGTTCGAGCTCGAGGTCGCCGACGGTGTGTCGGACGCCGAGCTCGAGGAGATCGCCTCGTCGCTGCTGGCCAACACGGTGATCGAGGACTGGAAGGTCGTCCGCGTGGACACCGCGGAGGCGGCCTCGTGACCGCACGGATCGGCGTCATCACCTTCCCCGGCACTCTCGACGACATCGACGCCTCTCGCGCCATCACCCGGGCCGGCGGCGAGGCCGTCTCGCTGTGGCACGACGACGCGGACCTCAAGGGCGTCGACGCGGTGGTGGTCCCCGGCGGTTTCTCCTACGGCGACTACCTTCGCTGCGGCGCGATCGCCTCGATGGCCCCCGTCATGGGTGAGGTCATCTCGGCAGCCAAGGGTGGCATGCCCGTCCTGGGCATCTGCAACGGCTTCCAGATCCTGTGCGAGGCCGGACTGCTCCCCGGCGCCATGGGACGCAACCGCGACATGCACTTCATCTGCCGTGACGAGTGGCTGCGGGTGGAGAACAACGGCACCGCCTGGACCTCCCGGTTCGAGCAGGGTGCCGAGATCCTCATTCCTCTCAAGTCCGGCGAGGGGCGCTACATGGCCACGCCCGAGACCATCGAGCAGCTCGAGGGCGAGGGGCGCGTGGTCTTCCGCTTCGCGAGCGACGCCCCCAACGGATCCACCAACAACATCGCGGGCATCAGCTCCGCCAACGGGCGCGTGGTGGGCCTCATGCCGCACCCCGAGCATGCGATCGACCCGCTGACCGGCCCCTCCGACGACGGGCTGGGACTGTTCCTGTCCGCGCTGGACACGGTCGTGAAGGTCTAGGTCCGAATTCGGGCGCCGCACGGCGCCGACGCCATAGCGAAGGGCCCGCTGGGATTGCTCCCGGCGGGCCCTTCGGTGTTGCGCCTGATCAGGCGAGGCCGCCCGTGCTGCCCAGGTCGGCGCCGAAGCTGCCGATGAGGCCCAGGAGCAGGTTCGGGAGGAGGAACGCGGCACCGACGAGCGTGTCGATGGCCGACGAGCCGGTCTCCGGCAGGCTGCCGGAGAACTCCGCGCTGAGGGGGGTGGTGAATTCGGCGATCGAACCGGTGAGGTCCATGGGGTCTCCTTTAAGAAATTCGCTCCGACATGATCGGGGCGAGGTGCGGCGACCCGGGTGGTCGCGCGCGCGAGATGATTTTGCACCCCCGTGGTGGTCGTTTGTTCAACTTTCTTCACATCAGTGACAGACGTCACTTCCGACACTCGAATCCTCTCGCGACCCCTGCGTCGCTCGCCGGGCGCCGTCGATGCGGTAGAACCGTGGAATGAGCGAAGCACACAGCCAGCCCGCCTCGGCCTCCGACAAGGCCGACCGTCCGTTCGACATCGTGCTCTACGGTGCGACCGGCTTCACCGGGGGCCTCGTCGCCGAGTACCTCATGCAGAACATGCCGGTGGGCGGCTCCTGGGCGGTCGCCGGCCGTAACCGGACGAAGCTCGACGCGATCGTCGCGCGACTGGCGAGCGAGATGCCCGACGTCCCCGCGCCCGGGGTCGTCGTCGCCGACACCGACGACGCGCGGTCGCTGGACGAGATGGCACGGTCGGCCCGGGTCGTCATCACCACCGTCGGCCCGTATCTCGAATACGGCGAGCCGCTGGTCGCCGCCTGCGCCGACGCCGGCACCGACTACGTGGACCTGACCGGTGAGCCCGAGTTCGTCGACCGCATGTACCTCGAGTACCACGACGCGGCCGTGGCCTCCGGCGCACGGATCGTCCACGCCTGTGGATTCGACTCGATCCCCCACGACCTGGGCGTTTTCTACACCATGAAGCAGGTGCCCGAGGGCGTGCCCGCGGTGGTCTACGGGGCCGTGTACGCGGACGCCCAGTTCTCCGGCGGGACCTTCCACTCGGCCATCGGGCAGTTCGCGCGCCTGCGGGACGCGGCGAAGACCGCCCGGCTCCGGCGGCAGAAGGAGGGCAAGGTCGCCGGCCGTCGGATCAAGTCGGTCCAGGGCAAGCCGCACCGCGACAGCGTGCTGGGTCGGTGGCTCGTGCCGCTGCCGACCATCGACCCCCAGGTCGTCCTGCGCTCCGCCGCAGCCCTCGACAGCTACGGCCCGGACTTCACCTACTCGCACTACGCCTCGGTCGGCTCGCCCGTCACCGCCACGGCCGGGATGGTCGGTGTCGGCGCGGTCGCGCTCGGTTCCCAGATCGGCCCCCTGCGTTCACAGATCCTCAAGCGGATCGACCGGGGTGCGGGGCCGAGCGAGTCCCGGCGGGCCCGGTCCTCGTTCGACGTCACCTTCGTCGCGCTGGCCGGTGGCCGTCGGGTCGTCACGCGTGTCTCGGGAGGCGACCCGGGGTACACGGAGACCTCGATGATGCTCGCCGAGTCCGCGCTGTGCCTGGCGTTCGACGAGCTGCCCGCGCTCTCGGGTCAGCTCACCACGGCACAGGCCATGGGCGACGCCCTCCTCGACCGCGTCCAGCGCGGCGGTCTGACGTTCGAGGTCCTGTCGACCTGACCCGGGAGTGCTCGGGGGACGTCACGGGAGCGCCGGAGGGGCGCCGCACGACCCCGCTCGAGGTGGCGGCGCGGGCGTGGATTCGCCACCGGGTGGGGGCCGACTAGACTCGGCCCCGTGACCTCTCACGTGGACTCCATCTCGCACGCCTCCGACACCCCCGACCTCGCCCAGCCGTGGGCGGAACTCGGACTCAAGGAGGACGAGTACGCCCGCATCCGCGAGATCCTGGGGCGCCGCCCCACGGACGCCGAACTGGCGATGTACTCCGTCATGTGGTCGGAGCACTGCTCCTACAAGTCGTCCAAGGTGCACCTGAAGTACTTCGGGGAGACCACCACCGACGAGATGCGCTCGTCCATGCTCGCCGGCATCGGTGAGAACGCCGGCGTCGTGGACATCGGCGGCGGCTGGGCAGTGACGTTCAAGGTCGAGTCCCACAACCACCCCTCGTACATCGAGCCCTACCAGGGCGCCGCGACCGGTGTCGGCGGGATCATCCGCGACATCATGGCGATGGGTGCGCGGCCGGTGGCCGTGATGGACCAGCTTCGCTTCGGCCCCGCCGACGCCGACGACACGCACCGCGTGCTCCCCGGTGTCGTGGCGGGCGTCGGCGGGTACGGCAACTGCCTGGGCCTGCCCAACATCGGTGGTGAGACGGTGTTCGACGAGTCCTACGCCGCCAACCCGCTGGTCAACGCCCTCGGTGCGGGCGTCATGCGCGTGGAGGACCTGCACCTGGCGTTCGCCTCCGGCACGGGCAACAGGATCATCCTGTTCGGTGCCCGCACCGGCCTCGACGGGATCGGTGGCGTGTCCGTGCTGGCGTCCGAGACCTTCGATGTGGACGAGAACGGCGCGCCGGTCAAGCCGCGCAAGCTCCCCAGCGTCCAGGTGGGCGACCCGTTCATGGAGAAGGTCCTCATCGAGTGCTGCCTCGAGCTGTACCGCGACGAGCTGGTCGTGGGCATCCAGGACCTCGGCGGTGCCGGCCTGGCGTGCGCCACCTCCGAGCTGGCCGCGGCCGGCGACGGCGGCATGCACATCGTGCTCGACAACGTCCCGCTGCGCGCGGAGGGCATGTCCGCCGCCGAGATCCTCTCCAGTGAGTCGCAGGAGCGCATGTGCGCCGTGGTGACGCCGGAGAACGTCGAGGCCTTCATGGAGGTGTGCCGCCGCTGGGACGTGTTGGCCGCCGACATCGGCGAGGTCACCGACGGCGACCGGCTCACCATCGAGTTCCGCGGGGAGACCGTGGTGGACGCCCCGCCGGAGTCGCTGGCCGACGAGGGGCCGGTCTACGAGCGCCCCCTCGAGCGGCCCGCCGACCAGGACGCCCTGCAGGCCGACACCACCGCGGACCTGGCCCGCCCGGCCACCGGCGACGAGTTGCGCCAGACCCTGCTGGACATGATCTCCAGCCCGGCCCTGTGCTCGCGCAAGTTCATCACCGAGCAGTACGACCGGTACGTCCGCGGCAACACGATCCTCGCGGAGAACGCCGACGGCGGAGTCCTGCGCATCGACGAGGAGTCCGGCCGCGGCATCGCGCTGTCGACCGACGCGTCGGGGCGCTACACCAAGCTCGACCCGTACACCGGTGCCCGGCTGGCCCTGGCGGAGGCGTACCGCAATGTCGCCGTCACCGGTGCCACCCCGGTCGCGGTGACCAACTGCCTGAACTTCGGCTCCCCCGAGGACCCGGGCGTGATGTGGCAGTTCCGCGAGGCCGTCCACGGTCTCGCGGACGGCTGTGCCGAGCTCGGTATCCCCGTCACCGGCGGCAACGTCTCGTTCTACAACCAGACCGGTTCCACCCCGATCCTGCCGACGCCCGTCGTGGGCGTGCTGGGCGTGATCGACGACGTGGCCCGCCGCACGCCGACGGCCTTCGGTGACACCCCCGGCGAGAGCATCTACCTGCTCGGCGAGACCCGCGACGAGCTCGACGGTTCCATCTGGGCCCAGGTCGCCCACGACCATCTCGGTGGGCTGCCCCCGACCGTGGACCTGAAGTGGGAGGCCACGCTGGCCCGCATCATGGCGACCAGCTCCAAGGACGGCCTCATCACCGGTGCCCACGACCTGTCCGAGGGCGGGCTCGCCCAGGCGCTCGTCGAGTCGGCGCTGGCGGGGGAGTGCGGCATCCGCGTCGTGCTGCCGTCCGACGCCGACCCGTTCGTCTGGTTGTTCTCCGAGTCCGCCGGGCGCGTGATCGTCTCCGTGCCCCGCGGCGAGGAGATCCGCTTCCAGCAGATGCTCACCGCGCAGAACATCCCGCACACCCGCGTCGGTGTCACCGACCCCGAGTCGGGCACGTTCGAGGTGCAGGGCCAGTTCACCTTGACGATCGACGAACTCCGCGACGCCCACGAGGGGACGCTCCCGGCGCTGTTCGGGGTCGACCCGGTCTGAGTCGGTGCGGTAGGCGGCCGGATCGGGGGTAGGCGGGCGGATGCGCGACCTGCGCAAGCGTGAACGGGTCCTCGCGGTGGTGCTCGCCGCCACCGCCGGGTTCGTCGACGCCGTGGGGTTCCTCGTGGTGGGCGGCTACTTCGTGTCCTTCATGAGCGGGAACTCCACCCGCATGGTCGTCGACCTCTCGGGCGGTGACCTGGGCGGCGCCGGCATCGCCGCGGTCGTGCTGGTCTCCTTCTTCCTCGGTGCGGTCGGCGGAGCCGTGGTCACCCGTCGCCGCAACCTCGACGACCGCCCCGCGGTCCTGTCCCTGGTCGCGGTCCTGCTGCTGGTTTCCCTCGCTCTGCACCGGGTGACCACGGCCGCGGTGCTGGGGGCCCCGGTGTCGGTCGCCGCGGCGGCCGCGTCGATGGGTGCCATGAACTCCGTCTTCCACTCACGCGGCGAGGTCTCGCTCGGCGTGACGTACATGACGGGCGCGGTGGTGAAGTCGGCCCACCGCCTGGTCGATGCGCTGGCCGGGGGGTCCTGGGCCCCGTACCGCCAGCAGGTGGCCCTGTGGTCCGCACTCGTCCTGGGTGGTGTCGCCGGAGCGTCGCTGCACGCCGTCATGGGGGCCGACGCACTGTCGCTGGCCGCTGTGGTCGTGATCGGCGCGGCGGTCGTGACCGTCCTGTTGCGGGCCCGGGACTACCGCACCCCCTGACGGCCCGCCAGGGCCCCGGGCCTCATGGATGTGCTCGTCGTCGTGCCCCCAGATAGGCCTCCCGCGCGGCGAGGCCACGGACCACCTCGTCGAGCATCGGTCGCACGAACCGTTCCTTGTGCGCGGCATCGGACGCCGCCGCGGCGGCCAGGTTGAGCGCGGAGAACGTCGCCAGCATCAACGACACGCGCACGAGGGTGACGCTGACGGGCAACCCGGACAGGAGCCCGCCCGGCTCGTCCGGGGGACGCAGCGTCCACCGCGTCTCGGTGATCTCGGGGATGGCGATCCACCCGAGGGTCACGAAGAACAGGAACACGAGGGAGGCGAAGAGCGCCGCCTGGATGAGGGTGGCCAGCACCGGCACCAGCACGAGGTTGACCCGCTCGGCGCGGCGCAGGAGCTGCTCCGGTTCCCGGCCGCGCAGGTCGTGGAGGATGTCGTCCCGGGTGGAGATGCCCACCAGGAGCACGGTGAGCCCCACCATCACACCGAGCACGGCGAACGTCCGCGGCCAGGACAGCTCCACCATGATCTGCCAGATCTCCACGCTGAAGAACAGGAACAGCACGGCCAACATGAGGATCGGCAGCACCCGCGCCACCATCGGTCCCATGGTGGTCAACTCGCGTCGCACGCGGCGCGCCGACCACCGGACCAACGAGCCGAGCCCCGTGTAGGTCCCCGCCAGGACGCCCGCCGCCAGCAGGGCGGTGGTGCGGTGCGTGGGGCCGTCGTGGGGGTCGAAGGCGAGGTGGGGGACGACGACGAGGGCGGCCAGTGCGACGAGACCGAGCACCGAGCCGACCGCCGGGTGCGCGCGACGGGCGGTCTTCGAGACCAGCCATCCCACGAGCGGGGCGGCGACCCACAGCGCGATCGCGAGCACGAGCAACCCGACGATCGGCGCGGGGACGTCGATCAGCTCGGGGTCCGCGTCCGGGCCGAGCCGCTCGAGCAGGGCGATCATGTGGTCGTTCGAGCGGTCCACGGCCGAGATCCCGGTGCAGGCCACCGCGAGACCGGCGCTGACGCCGGCGGACCGGGCGAGCAGTTCCCGCCGCCGCGTGGCGGGGGCGATCATGAGCGGCAGGCCCAGGGCGCGCAGGTGGTCCTCGTGGGCGGGCAGGCTGCTCGCGGGGGTGGGATCGGGCGTGGGCACGCGCACATTCTCGCAGTGATCGCGGTCCGCGAGGGTCGGACCGGAGGCTATCGTCGAACCATGTCCACCAGCGAGCGCGCGGCGCCCGTCTACGTCAGCCCGCCGTCCAAGGTCCGCGACGACACGGTGCGCCCCGTCCTGCCCGGCCTCGCGGTGGACACCGTGTTCTTCGCGCTCGCGACACTGTCGGCGTGCTGGCTGGGGTGGCGACTGCTGGCCGACGTCTGGCACCACACCTGGTGGCACCTGCTCCTGCTCATCCCGTTCTGGGCGCTGGTCGCCTACCTGGTCCTGCCGCGCCTGCAGACGCTCATCACGGCGGTGTACGTCCCCGGGTACTTCATCGCGCGCACCCGCACCTCCGACGGGCTGTTGGGGGACCCGGTCAACCTGGCCGTCGACGGCACCGCCCGTCAGATCCACGAGGCCATGACCGCCTGCGGCTGGGTGCTGGCCGACGACATCACGGTGCGCTCATCCTGGGGCATCATCGTCTCCTCGGTGCTGCGCCGGTCCTACCCGTCGGCCCCGGTCAGCCCGCTGAAGCTCTTCGGTCGGCGGCAGTGCCTCGCCTACCAGCAGGAGGTGGAGGGCAACGCGGCCCAGCGCCACCACGTGCGCTTCTGGCGCTGTCCGGACGGCTGGCTCCTGCCCGGCGGGCACCGTGTCCAGTGGCTCGGCGCCGGCACCTACGACCGCGCGGTGGGCCTGTCGCTGTTCACCCTCCAGGTGACCCACAAGATCGACGCGGACATCGACGTCGAGCGCGACTACATCGTGGACTCCATCCAGTACCACATGCCGGCTGTGGGGGTCCGGGTGCTGGAGAACTTCTCGACCGGTTACCACTCCCGCAACGGCGGCGGCGACGCGATCCGTACCGATGGAGACCTGCCCGTGGTGGACCTGCGGTGCGTGCCGGTCCCCGAGGCGTCGGCGGCCGACCTACCGCCCGGCGTGGTGCGCGCGGCTCGCGGCTTCGACGACCCGGACGCCGAGGGGGGCGTGGCCTCGGGGGATCCGGACCGGCCGGCCGACGACGTCGCACCCGACCCCGGGCACCTGCCGCGACCGGCGGCGCTCACCGCGGGGTGCGCCCTCGTCGGGCTCAGCGTCCTCGTTCTGACCGTGCTGGCACTGCGCGATCTGGTGGGCGGGGCGGACCTGGAGGAGTTCGCCGGGCTGCAGCAGTCCGAGCTGGTGCCCGCCATCATCGCCCTCGCGCTGTTCATCGGCGCGACCTACGGCGCGATGGGCGTGCTGGCACTGCTCACCTACCGCGGATACGCCAGACCGCGCGTGTGGCTCCTGGCGCTGACGTGGGTGAGCACGCTCTCCACCGAGTACGGGCGGTTGACCACCGATGCCGAGCAGGACACGTTCCTCGGCGGGTATCCCGTCCTGGCCGTCAACGTCCTCATCATGCTGCTGCTCACGAGCATGGCCTCGCGGACGTGGAGTCGGCGCACCGCCCAGGACCGGCGTGACCGTCGGCGTGGTGCGCGCACCGGGGTGCGGGAACTGCCGGCCGGCGGGGCCCCGGACGCCGTGGCGCCGGCGCGTGCGGCCACACACGCTGCGGCGTCGATCCCCGCCGGCTCGGGGGACCCGACGTGAGCCGCGTCCCCGACGCCGCGGCGGTGCGCGCGGCCGTCGAGGCGGTGACGCCGTGGCTCGACGACGACGAGACGGCTGCCGAACCCGGTCGGTCGGCGCTGGCGGCGGCGGTCCGCGGCACCGTGGAGGTCCTCGCGGCCGAGCTGCCGGGGCGTTCCGTCGAGGTCCGTGTTCCGCCGTTCGCCGCGGCGCAGTGTGTGGAGGGGCCGCGGCACACCCGGGGCAGCCCACCCAACGTCGTCGAGACGGACCCCCGCACCTGGCTGGAGCTGGCGACGGGCCGGATCGGCTGGGACGCCGCGGTGAGAGAGGGCCGGGTGCGGGCCTCGGGCACCCGCGCGGCGGCGGTCGCCGCAGGGTTGCCGGTCATCCGACCCGCGTGAACGGCGCGGGGGTGTCTCCCGGCGGGAGGAACGGTGTGGGGTCCCGCCCGATGGAGGGGTCCGCGCACCGGCCTTTGGGGTCACGGGGGTCGGTGACCGTAGACTTGCAGGCGCACCGCCGGGGTCCGTCCGGGCGGACCGCCCCGAAAGCCGCGAGGGAGCACCAGCAGGTGGAGAGCACGTCGTCACGACCGGCACCGTCCGGATCACTCCGCCGTACCGGTGGCGGGTCCGCCGTGGGGCTGGGGCTGCCGGACCCGTCCGTTCCCGGGCCCGCGGGCCTGCCCGTCGACGCCGAGCGCATCGGCCCGGTCGAGGAGTGCGGAGTCTTCGGCGTGTGGGCCCCCGGCGAGGACGTCGCCAAGCTCACCTACTACGGCCTGTACGCGCTGCAGCACCGCGGTCAGGAGGCCGCCGGTATCGCCGTCGCGGACGGCGAGCAGGTCCTGGTCTACAAGGACCTCGGCCTGGTCAGCCAGGTCTTCGACGAGCAGACGCTCGAATCGATGCACGGTCACGTGGCGATCGGGCACTGCCGCTACTCGACCACGGGCGCGGCGAGCTGGGACAACGCCCAGCCGATGTTCAGGCCCACGACCGACGGCGGTTCCCTGGTGCTCGGGCACAACGGCAACCTGGTCAACACGCAGGAGCTCAAGCGGCACGCGACGGACCTGGGGATCGGTGGGTATTCGGAGGAGAGCACCCACTCGGACTCCGACATCGTCTCGACCCTCCTCGCCCACGAGGCGCGTGACGGGGGACTGGAGGAGGCCGCGGCCCGTCTGCTGCCCCGACTGCGCGGGGCCTACTGCCTCACCTTCTCCGACGAGAACACGCTCTACGCGGCCCGCGACCCGCACGGCGTGCGCCCGCTGGCGCTCGGACGTCTCGAGCGTGGCTGGGTCGTGTCGTCCGAGACGTCCGCCCTGGACATCGTCGGGGCCTCGTTTGTCCGCGACATCGAGCCCGGCGAACTCATCGCGATCGACGCCGACGGCGTGCGGTCCCGCAAGCTCTCGCCCCCGACTCCCAAGACGTGCGTGTTCGAGTACGTTTACCTCGCCCGTCCCGATTCGGTGATCAACCAGCGCCTGGTCAATTCGGCGCGGGTCGAGATCGGGCGCCGCCTGGCCCGCGAACACCCCGCCGAGGGCGACCTGGTGATCCCGGTCCCCGAGTCCGGCACCCCGGCCGCGGTCGGCTACGCCCAGGAGTCCGGGATCCCGTTCGCCCAGGGGCTGACGAAGAACGCCTACGTGGGCCGCACGTTCATCCAGCCCAGCCAGACCATCCGTCAACTGGGCATCCGCCTCAAACTCAATCCGTTGCGCGAGGTTATCCGCGGGCAGCGGCTCGTGGTGGTGGACGACTCGATCGTGCGCGGGAACACCCAGCGGGCCCTGGTCCGCATGTTGTACGAGGCCGGAGCCCGCGAGGTGCACGTCCGGATCGCCTCTCCGCCGGTGCGCTGGCCCTGCTTCTACGGGATCGACTTCGCCAGTCCCGCCGAACTCATCGCCAACGGCGTCGACGCCTCCGACGGGATGCTCGAGGGGGTCCGCCGTGCCATCGGCGCAGACAGCCTCGGTTACGTCTCCGTCGAGGGGATGATCGAGGCCAGTGGCCAACGGCCCGACGAACTGTGCGCGGCCTGCTTCGACGGTCACTATCCCATCGAGCTGCCCGACGACTCACCCATGAGCGCGGCCGTCCGCGCGCTGGCTGCCGAGGTCGACGGCCTCGAGGCCGATCGCTTCCCGGTCCGCAGTGACAGCGGGGACCCTGTCCGCCGACCCTGAACAGGCGCCCGACCAGGGGCACCGACGAGGAGACACCACATGACCGACAACTCACACCACCCGACCGGCGCCTCGTACGCCGCCGCCGGCGTCGACATCGACGCCGGCGAGCGCGCGGTGGAGCTGTTCGCCCCCCACGCCAAGCGGGCGACCCGGCCGGAGGTGATGGGGGGCCTCGGTGGTTTCGCCGGCCTGTTCTCGCTGAAGAACACCTACCGGCAGCCGCTGCTCGCCTCGTCCACGGACGGCGTCGGCACCAAGATCGCCGTCGCGCAGGCGATGGACGTCCACAACACGGTCGGTATCGACCTCGTCGCGATGGTCGTCGACGACCTCGTGGTGTGCGGTGCCGAGCCGCTGTTCCTCCAGGACTACATCGCCATCGGCAAGGTCGTCCCCGAGCATGTCGCGGACATCGTCGAGGGGATCGCCGAAGGCTGCGTCCAGGCCGGATGTGCGCTGCTGGGCGGGGAGACCGCTGAGCACCCGGGGCTCATGGCTCCGGGGGAGTACGACATCTCCGCCACCGGCGTGGGGATCGTCGAGGCCGACGAGATCCTCCAGGCCGAGAACGTCCGTCCCGGCGACGTGATCATCGGTATGGCCTCGTCGGGGCTGCACTCCAACGGCTACTCCCTGGCCCGCCACGTGCTCCTCGAGCTCGCCCGACTCCCGCTCGAAGGACACGTCGAGGAGTTCGGACGGACCCTGGGTGAGGAGTTGCTCGAGCCGACGCGCATCTACGCGCTCGACTGCCTCAGCCTCATCGCGGAGACCGACGTCCGGGTCTTCAGTCACGTCACCGGTGGCGGGCTCGCCGAGAACCTCGCCCGGGTGATGCCCCGGGGCCTGGTCGCCCGGCTCGACCGGGGCCGGTGGTCCGTCCCCGCGGTCTTCAACACCATCGCCCACCACGGCCGCGTCGAGCAGGCCGAGATGGAGCGCACGTTCAACATGGGTGTCGGGATGGTCGCCGTCCTGCCCGAGGAGGACGTGGACCGCGCCCAGGCGGTCCTCACCGCCCGCCACGTCGAGAACTGGGTGATCGGTCGCGTGGAGAAGGCCAGCGAGGACGTCGACGCCCCGCGGGTGACGCTCGAGGGGTCACACGCCCGGTTCTAGACGCGCGCAGCGCGCAGACGACAGCGACCCGGCCGGGGCAGTTCCGGCCGGGTCGCTGTCTCTTACTGTGTCCCACGCTCGTATGACGTACGAGGGCCGGGCACCCTCTCGGGGATGCCCGGCCCTCGTGGCTCCTACCGGAGCGGGGGGTGTGTCAGTACCTGGTGTCGCCGTCGGACCACGACCCGTAGGGGTCGTCGTCCTCGTCGGTGCTGAGTCGCGTGGGCGACCCTCCACCCGACAACTCCTGCTGGAGACGTTCTAGGTCCGTCTGCGGAGTGTTGTACTTCAGTTCGCGAGCGACCTTGGTCTGCTTCGCCTTCGCGCGGCCTCGGCCCATTGACCTGACCCCCTCGGAAACGGTGCTGGGCCACCTCGGGGGTGCCCATTGCAAGTGTGAGTATCTGCCTGTCCACAGGATAGCGTGCCCGGCGCGGAATGTCCGCCCGGGTGTCGGGGAGTCGCCTCCGGTAGTGACCCGCGGGGGTGATCCCGCCCCTGCGGGGGTGCGTCAGACCTGACCGCGGAGCCGGCGGACGGCCTCTCGCCCGGCCTGCGTCCCGGTCTCCTGCGGGACGCTGTCCGGATCGACGGCGGCGAGGACCCCGTCGATCTCGAGAGCGGCGTCGAGGGGGACCGACCGCTTGAGCAGGGCGAGCGCCACCGGGCCGTCCTCGTGGTGCTGGACCACCGTTCCGACGCGTCCGACGGTCCGTCCACCGGAGCTGACCTCGGTTCCGGGCACGGGTAGTTCGTCGCTGCCGGAGCCGTCCAGCTGGAGTCGCACGAGTACCCGGGGCGACCGTCCGAGGTTGTGGACGCGGGACACCGTCTCCTGGCCCCGGTAGCAGCCCTTGTCCAGGTGCACGGCGCCGAGCTGGGCGACCGCGCCGATCCAGGTGGGCACCTCGTGGGGGATGGTCTTCTCGTCCGTGTCCACCCCGAGGCGACCACGCAGCGGGGTCGTCCCGGCCGCACGCATCGCCTCGAACGCCCACGACCCCGCCGGGCGTGCACCCGCCGCGACCGCCGCGTCGAACCACGCGGTCAGTCCGGAACGGGGGACCACCAGATCGATCGACCCGGCCAGGGGCCAGGGCATCCGCCGGGCCACGCCGCCCCCCGGCAGCGCGGCGCTGGCGTAGTCCCCGGCGGGCAGGGCCACCTCGGTGCCGTCCGGGGCCGCGAGGGAGGCGGGCAGGGTGGCGCCGGTGAGGGTGATGACCGCGAGTTCGGCCGTCTCCGGGGTGGCGTCGGCCCAGAACACCATCTTGGTGAGGAACTGCAGCAGGGCCGCACCGCGGCCGGGTTCGGTGTCCACGACGAGCGTGCCCGCCACATCGGCCAGGACCGCGTGGTGTTCCACCCGCCCGTTCGCGTCCAGGATCAGTGTCTCCGCGCCGCCGCCGTCCGGAATCTCGGACACGTGCTGGGAGACGAAGCCCTCGAGCCAGGTCAGCCGCTCCCCGCCACCGATGGTCAGGACATCCCGGTGCGAGCGGTCGACGACCACGAAGCCGGAGTCGGCAGCGCGCTGCTCGCCGAAGGGGTCGCCGTAGTGGAACGGCACCCCGACGTCGGGGGAGGTGTCGGCCTCGTCTACTGCTCCGGGGCGGTTCAGGATCGGGCTGCGGTAGCCGCTGTCGGTCCGCTCGGGCACAACTGGGTCGGTCACGGACGCGAGTCTACGTATCCCGCCGTAGTGTTGGGCGGCATGGGCACAGGACTGGGAACGGGAGCCGATCGACCCGATGACGCACGGGTGGTCGTGCTCGTCGCGGGCGGGCCCGAGGGGCCGCGACCCCGGGTCCACCCGTCCGATCAACCGCTGTTGTTGGCCGACGACCTGGCCGCCGTCCGCGGCGACGGTTGCTTCGAGACGCTCCTGCTGGTGGGCGGCCGCCCCGCCAAACCGGAGCGACACCTCGCGCGACTCGCGAGGTCGGCGGGCGCGTTGGGGCTGACCGGCCCGTCCCCGGAGCAGTGGCTGGCGGCGATCGACCTGGCGGCGAGCCGGTGGGGGCCGGACTCCGAGGCGATGCTCCGGCTGGTGTTGTCACGTGGGCCCGAGCGCGGCGGGCAGGAGACCGCCTACATCACGGTGGCACCCGTCAGCGGCGTAGCGCTCCGGTCGCGGGCCGAGGGCATCGCGGTGACGGCCCTCGGTCGGGGGTACGCGGCGGACGTCGCCGGGTCCGCCCCGTGGTTGTTGCTCGGATCCAAGACCCTGTCGTACGCGAGCAATATGGCGGCACTGCGGCACGCCGCGGCTGCGGGGTTCGACGACGTCGTCTACCTGTCCTCCGACGGCGAGGTGTTGGAGGGGCCCCGGTCCACCGTGGTGATCGCCCGGGGTGGCGAGCTGCTGAGCCCCCCGGCGGAGGTCGGGATCCTCGAGGGCACCACCCTGGCTGCCATGACCGAGATCGCCGAGCGTGAGGGGGTGCCGGTGCGCCGCGAGCGACTACTGCTCACCGATCTGCTGGCAGCGGACGCCGTGTGGCTGCTGTCCTCGGTGACCCTGTGCGCGAGGGTCCGCAGGATCGATGACGTCACACTGCCGACCGCAGCCCCGGGGATCGACGTCGCGGGCATGGTCGACCGCGCAGTCGGCCGAACCTGACGGATCCGACCCCCCGGAACGAGCTCGACCCCCCGGAACGAGAAAATCCGCCACACCGACCAGGGAACCACCGCCCTGTCGGTAAGGCGGTGGTTCCCGGGTCGGCGCAGCGGACCGGGCAGGGGGCCGCGTCAGCCGGCGACCCGGCGCAGGCGCGCGGACATGTGGGGCACGAGTCCCTTCTCCGGGTGGACGCGCTCCTCGACCCAGCCGAGGTCGCCGTCCTCGACGATCCCGTAGATGCGCTTGGCGCCGCCCCGTCTGGGTCCGGTGGGGGAGGACAGGACCACGTCGGTGGCCATCTCCCAGGCGGACTGGGTGATCGGCGCTCCGTAGTACATCTCGATGACGCCGGAGGCGTGCGCGACGAGGAACTCGAGTTGATCGTCCTCGGAGATCCGCCAGAACCCCGCCTCTCGGTAGGCCGCGTCGTCCACGGTGCCGCCGGAGTCGAAGGTCCAGGCGCGCGATGTCCAGCTCAGGTAGTTCTCGCCGTCGTGGGCCACGACGACCTGTTGGCCGAACCGGTGCTGGCCGCGGTCCTCGGTGTCCGCCTCGCCCTCGCCCTCCCACACGCCCACGAGGGGAAGCAGGGCGAGCAGGCCGGGATGCAGGTCGGGGCCGAAGCGCAGGTTGGCCGTGTCCTCGGGAACCGGGAGTTCGGAGAACGCGGGGATATTGCGTCGGGCGGTCTCCGCCGACCGCTCCGCCGCGGCGTCGACGGCCGCGTTCCCGGATCCGCGCACTACCGCCTCGCCGCGGTCCCCCTCGGGGGTGGGCGGCGTGGGGTCACCGGCGTTCGGCTGGCCGCTTTCCGTCACGACTCGTCGGTGACCGTGCGGTACACGATGTAGCAGGTGGCCCACAGGATGGCCAGCGTGCAGAGGACGAGGAGAATCTCGAAGAAGAGCACCATGGCTCAATCCTAACCCCGAGCCACTCAGCCCAGTGAGATGCGGGCCTCGATCGAGTGGATGAGGCAGTCCTCGGGAGGTACGACGAAGTCCTCGCTGACCCTCGCGCGGGCACCCAGCACGGTGGCGAGCGTGAAGTCCGCGTGGACGACACCCTCACGTTCCGGGGGGTCGACCGTGATGACGATGTCGCGCACCTCGCGGATCACCGAGTACTGGAGGTGCAGGTGCAGATCCCACCGGAGCTGGTCCGCCCCGAACCCGGTCTTCAGTCCGTTCTCGCGCCGGACACAGTCCTTCGCGAACGGCACGCGGAATGCGGCGGCCGGGACCGTGAGAGCCGTGAGGTACATCCGGACGGCGGCCTCACGCTCCTCCGGGGAGTAGGGGCCGGGATGATCGGGCACGGCCGGGGTCGCCCCACGGCGTTGATCGATTCCCACGATGACGGCGGAGGCGACCGAGGCGCCGACGGCGACCACGGAGGCCCGCCCGGCCATGCCGAGCGCACGCGACAGCAGAGACATGGGTTCGAGATTAGTCAGTTCCGACGGCCGACGGGGTGAACACGCGGCTCACCTCTCGACCGGGACCCCGATGAGCGAGCCGTACTCCACCCAGCTGCCGTCGTAGTTGACGACATTCGGTTGATCGAGGAGTTCGTGGAGGACGAACCAGGTGTGGCTGGACCTCTCGCCGATCCGGCAGTAGGCGACGACACGGCGGTCGGGGGAGCCGAGGAGGTCGGCGTAGATCTCCCGCAACTCGGCGTCCGAGCGGAACGTTCCGTCGCGGGTGACCGCCCGGTTCCACGGGATGCTCACGGCGCCCGGGATGTGCCCGCGCTGGCGTCCACCCTCCTGGGGCAGGCCGGCCGGGGCGGCGAGACGGCCGGTGAACTCGTCGACCGATCGGACGTCCACGAGCGCGTCTCTGCCGAGGCCCGCGAGGACGTCGTCGCGGAACGCCCGGATCGACAGGTCCTGGGGCTCGGCGTCGTACTCGGTCACCGGGCGCTGCGGCAGCTCCGTCTCCAGGGGCAGGCCGTCCCGTTCCCAGCGCATACGGCCACCGTCCAGCAGTCGCACGTCGGGGTGCCCGTACAGCCGGAGGTACCAGTACGCGTACGCGGCGAACCAGTTGTGGTTGCCGCCGTAGACGACCACGGTGTGCTCGCGGGTGATGCCCCGTCCCGACATGAGCTCACCGAACCGCTCGCGGTCGACGAGGTCGCGGGTGTACTCCTGCTGCAGCTCGGTGCGCCAGTTCAGCGCGACGGCCCCGGGGATGTGCCCGTCGGTGTGGTAAGCCGTCACGTCCTCGTCGACCTCGAGGAAGACCACCGAGTCGTCGGCCAGGCGCGAGGCGGCCCAGCGGGTGCTGACCAGTACGTCGTCGCGACTCATGAACCCGAG
Organism: Dietzia sp. B32; assembly: GCF_024732245.1. Lineage (NCBI taxonomy): Bacteria > Bacillati > Actinomycetota > Actinomycetes > Mycobacteriales > Dietziaceae > Dietzia > Dietzia sp. B32. Next base: position 57,249 of record NZ_CP093845.1, read on the forward strand.
TCTAGAGGTCGGGCCGGGCGAGGCCGCCCAGCGGCGCGGTGCCGGGTCCGCCCCGGCCGGTGGCGGTGATGGTGCCACCCCTGACGTCGAGGGACTCGACGGCCACGCCCAGCGGGAGGACGTCCGGTTCCAACGTCAGTGCGGTGCGGCGCATGGCCAGTGCGCCATCGCCGTCGGGGAAACCAGCCGGTCCGGTCGCGGGTGCGACGGGGACGAGGTGGGCCCCGAGGTCGTCGACGACGAGGTCGACGAACGCCGAGACACGGACGTCGGTCCCCTCGAGTGTCCCGGTGACGCGGGCCCGGTTCTCGGTGCCCCCGGCGAGACTCGGATCATCGGCCGCACCGACCAGCACGTCCCGCATACCCAGGGCCGGGCCCAGCGAGTCGCCGGTCATCTGTACCGAGACCGTCACCGCTCCGGACGTCAGGGGTCCGCTCCGGTCCGGTGGCACCGAGACGTCGGTGGCCATGGCCTCGACCGCGACGGGACCGAGTCCGGGACGGTCGACCCCCTCGACCCGGATCGCCACCGAGGTGAGGGTGTCCGGCCCCGACCACCGGGATCCGGGGACCCCGCCGATCTTCACCGAGGGCGGCCCGCTGAGGGGGATCCCCCGGGCGATCCGGTCGGACAGAGCGGCTTCGATCCGCGAGGCCGACACGGCCTCCGCGGTGAAGGCGCCGCCGGCCACGAGGGCCAGGGCAGCGGCCGCGATGACGACGGGGCGGGGGGCTCTCATGGGTTTCAGGTGTACTCCAATCCCCGTTTCGGGGGTGCGGGTCGCTAGTATCGTCTCGGCCCCCGGACGGAGAGGAAGCGACATGGACGTAGTGCTCCTCGCTGCTGAAGCAGACCCTGAGGCGGTCATCCCCGCACTGCCTCTCCTACCGCACTCGGTGCGGGTGCTCCCCCCGCTGGCGTCCTCGCTCGGGGATCTCTCCGGGGCGGCGCTCGCCCTGGTCGACGCGCGGAGTGATCTCGCGGCGTCGCGTGCACTGTGCAGACTGTTGTCCGGCGGGGGAGACCTCGCAGTCATCGCCGTGGTCTCCGAGGGTGGTCTGATCGCCGTCAGTGGGGACTGGGGTCTCGACGACATCCTCCTCCCGACCACCGGTCCGGCGGAGGTGGACGCCAGGTTCCGGCTCGCCGCCGCGCGGCATTCGTCCCAGGGTGAGGCCGAGGGCGGCCTCCTCACGGTCGGTGAGCTGGTGATCGACGAGGAGACCTACGTCGCCCGGGTCAAGGGGCGTCCCCTGGACCTGACCTACAAGGAGTTCGAACTCCTCAAACACCTCTGCCAGCATCCCGGCCGGGTGTTCTCCCGTGCACAGTTGCTCCAGGAGGTCTGGGGCTACGACTTCTTCGGTGGCACCAGGACCGTCGACGTCCATGTCCGGCGACTTCGCGCGAAACTCGGTCCCGATCACGAGTCCCTCATCGGCACCGTCCGTAACGTCGGGTACAAAGCGGTCCGACCCTCGGACCGCCGGGAGGACGGGGGGGACGCATGACGGTCACCGAACGCGTGATGGACTCCGGTGCGGTCGACATGATCGAGGCGATGGCACGGCAGGCCGGGGCTGTCGACGGGGTCGCACCGCTCGGCGAGCAGCCGATGCGGGCCCTACGGGGGACCACGGGCGAGGTGCGTCACTTCCTGGCGAGCGAACCCGAGGCGGACGATGATGCCGCTGTTCACGGAGCCGCGGCTCCCTCGATCGTCGGCTACGCCCAGCTCACCGGCACGGGGGACGAGGCGACCGCGGAACTCGTCGTGGACCCCTCGCGCCGTCGCAGGGGCCACGGGACCGCCCTCGTCCGCGCGGTTCTCGAGGCCGAGCCCGGCGCCGCGGTGTGGGCGCACGGGGACCTGCCCTCCGCCCGCGCGGTGGCCGAGGGTCTCGGGCTGGCGCGGACCCGCGAACTGCTCAAGATGCGGAGGCGGGCGTCGAACGGGCCGGCACTCGCGGACCCGCGCCCGTCCGAGGGCATCGAGACCGGCACCCTCGCCGATGCCGAGTCGGAGGGTGGGGTCCGGTGGCCGGGGATGGACGCCCGGGAAGAGTTCCTCCGCGTGAACAACGCCGCGTTCTCGTGGCACCCGGAACAGGGGGGCTGGACGCGCGAACAGCTCGACGACCGCCTCGCCGTGGACTGGGTCGACCCCGGGGCGGTCTTCCTCGCGGTGGACACCTCGGGCGACCGCCCGCGGCTGGCGGGGTTCCACTGGACCAAGACCGTCGCGGAACCCGGGGAGCCGGTCGAGGGGGAGGTCTACGTGGTCGCGGTCGACCCGGCCGACCAGGGCCGCGGATTGGGCGGCCTGCTCACGGCCATCGGGGTCGACCACCTCGAGAGCCGGGCACGGGCGGGGTCGGTCGTCCTCTACGTGGAGGGTGACAACCGACCGGCGATCCGCACCTACGAGAGGCTCGGATTCGCTGTCGAACACCGAGATGTGACCTACTCCTCGCGCTGAGACGCGGGCGGTCCCGACCTGCGATCCCAGGATAACCCCAGGTGGGGGGCGCGCAGGGGGTGTCGGGCAGCCGAGGTTAACGCTCCGAGCAGGGAGTTCACCTCGGGTTCACCTGCCTTCGCGGGGTTGTTCACGTCGGAGACCTAGGTTTTCTCGTCGTCGGGTCGATGTGTGTCGATCCGGCCTCGCGACGTGAGTCACCAACTATGTGACACGGTGGAGTCCTCCACCGATGAACCAAGGAGAATCTGTGGACCTCAAGCGCACCGGTGCCCTGCTCGGCCTGGCCACCCTGACGACGTTCGGTCTGGCCGCCTGCTCGGATGACAACGCCGGCGGGGGCGACACGGCAGCCCAGGCCGTCTCCGGCGCGGAGTGTGGTGGCAAGGCCAGCCTGAACTCCTCGGGGTCGTCCGCGCAGAACAACGCCATGACGATCTTCGCCAACTCGTACAGCATGAGCTGCGAGGGGCAGACGCTGGACTACAACTCGAACGGTTCCGGTTCGGGAGTCAAGGAGTTCATCGGCGGCCAGACCGACTTCGGCGGCTCCGACTCCCCGCTCAAGGACGACGAGTACACCCAGGCCGAGGAGCGGTGCGAGGGTCCGGCATGGAACCTGCCCGCCGTCTTCGGACCCATCGCTGTCGCCTACAACCTCGACGGTGTCGAGGTTGCGCTCTCGGCCGACACCATCGCCAAGATCTTCTCCGGTGAGATCACCAACTGGAACGACCCGGCCATCGCAGCGGAGAACGAGGGCACCGAGCTGCCCGATCAGGACATCACCGTGATCTTCCGGTCGGACGAGTCCGGCACCACCGACAACTTCCAGAAGTACCTCGAGGCGGCCGCCCCGGAGTCGTGGACCGGGGGAGCCGGCAAGACCTTCAACGGGGGCACGGGCGAGGGCTCCCGCGGCAACGAGGGCGTCTCCGCGGCCATCGCGCAGACCCCCGGGACGATCACCTACACCGAGTGGTCGTACGCCAAGAACCAGGACCTCGGCATGGTGAAGATCATCACCCCGGCCGACGCGGAGGGCGTGGAGCTCAACGCCGAGACCGCCGGCACCACGATCGACTCGGCCACCCTGAAGAACGAGGGTTCCAACGATCTGGTGATCGACACCTCGTCGTTCTACGTCCCCGAGGTCGCGGGCGCCTACCCGATCATCATGCCCACCTACGAGCTCGTCTGCTCGACGTACGCCGACCCGGAGACGGCCGAGGCCGTCAAGTCCTTCCTGGGTGTCGCGGTGGCGGAGGACGTCCAGGCCCAGCTCGAGGACGAGGGCTACATCCCCGTGCCGGACGCCTTCCGCGAGAAGCTCCTCACGGCCATCTCCGAGATCTCCTGATATTCGCGGTCACCGCGTCCGTCCCTGTACGGTCGGGCGCGGTGACCGACCCTTTCCCACCTGAGCGACTGAAGGTCTCATGACAGTTCACGAATCCGTCGACCGTGACGCCGGCGAGAACGCCACGTCCGGTGATCCCAGAGACGGCACCGGAAGGGTGTCGGGCGCGGACGGCGGTGGGGGCGGTCTGCACGACGCCCGGTCGTCCCAGAGGATCGACTCCCTGTTCCGCGGACTCACCGTCGCGGCGGGCGGGGTCATCGTCGCGCTCATCGCGCTGATCGGGATCGTCCTCGTCATGCAGGCGACACCGTCGCTCCTGCAGAACAACGTCAACTTCTTCACGTCCTCGGAGTGGAACACCACCGACCCGCAGAACATGCGCTTCGGCATCCTGGATCTACTCAAGGTCACGGTGCTGAGCTCGATCTTCGCACTGGTGCTGGCGGTGCCCGTCTCGATCGGCATCGCGACGTTCCTCGTGCAGTACGCGCCGCCGCGGCTCTCCCGGTCCCTGTCGGCACTCATCGACCTGCTCGCCGCCGTCCCGTCGATCATCTACGGCATGTGGGGGTTGCTCGTCCTCGGACCGTGGATGGTCCCGTTCGCCGGCTGGCTGAACGAGAACCTCAGTTGGATCTTCCTGTTCGGTGACGGCAACGTCACCATCGCGGGCGGCGGCACCATCTTCACCGCCGGCGTCGTCCTGGCCATCATGATCCTGCCGATCATCACGTCCATGTCGCGCGAGACCATCCGCCAGACCCCGTCCCTCCACCAGGAGGCGGCCCTCGCGCTGGGCGCCACCAAGTGGGAGAAGATCCGACTGACCTGCTTCCCGTACGCCAAGTCCGGGATGATCGCTGGTTCGATGCTCGCCCTCGGCCGGGCCCTCGGCGAGACGGTGGCCGTGCTGATCATCCTCCGCGCGGCGAGCTCGGCGAGCACCCTGTCCCTCTTCGACGGAGGTTTCACGTTCGCGTCGAAGATCGCCTCCGGCAGCGCCGAGTTCAACCATCCGCTCCCGACCGGCGCGTACATCGCGGCCGGTCTCGTGCTCTTCATCCTCACCTTCATCGTCAACCTCATCGCGCGGTCGGTGTCCGGTGGAAAGGTCAACGGCTGATGTCACAGGTAACCCCCGACCTCGCCAAACCCGCCAAGCCGGCCGAGACGTTCCTCCCGATCTCCACCAGCCGCAAGATCAAGGACAAGGCGGCGACCGTGGTCTTCACGGTGTGTTTCGTTCTGGCCGTCATCCCGCTGGTCGCCCTGCTGTACAAGGTGATCGCCTCGGGCCTGCCCGCGGTCCTCGACGTGACGTGGTGGACCAACTCCTTCAACCTCGTCGCCCCGTCCTCGATGGCCGGCGGTGTGGGCCATGCGATCTACGGCAGCCTCGTCCAGGCCGCCATCGCGGCGGTCATCTCGATCCCCCTCGGGGTCGCGGCCGGCATCATGCTGATCGAGTACCCCGGGTCGCGGGTCGCCAAGCCCACCACCTTCATGGTCGACGTGCTCGCCGGCGTCCCCTCGGTGGTGGCGGCCATCTTCATCTTCGGCGTCTGGGTCTCGGTGCTGAAGTTCAATCTCAGCGCGTTCGCGGTGTCCCTCGCGCTGGTGCTGCTCATGCTGCCGCTGATCGTGCGGTCGACCGAGGAGATGCTCAAGCTCGTGCCGGACGAGCTCCGCGAGGCCTCCTACGCCCTCGGCGTGCCCAAGTGGAAGACCATCGTCAGCGTCGTCATCCCCACGGCGCTGTCGGGGATGATCTCCGGCATCTTCCTCGCCCTCGCCCGGGTGATGGGTGAGACCGCGCCGGTGCTGATCCTGGTGGGGTACACCGCGCGGTACAACTACGACGTCTTCGAGGGCAACATGGCCTCGCTCCCGTTGCTGATCTACAACCAGCTGTCGAACCCCAACGAGGCCGGCCAGTTCCGGATCTGGGGTGCCGCGCTCACCCTCATCATCATCATCGCGCTGGCGAACGTGCTCGCCACCTTCGCCGCCAAGGCGCTCGCGCCCAAGACCAAGTAAGGACCAGCCATGGCCAAGCGTCTCGACCTCGAGAACGTCGACATCTTCTACGGGGACTTCCACGCCGTGAAGGACGTCGACCTCCACGTGCCACCGCGGTCGGTGACCGCGTTCATCGGCCCGTCCGGGTGTGGCAAGTCCACCGTCCTGCGTTCCCTCAACCGTATGCACGAGGAGATCGCGGGCGCCTACGTCAAGGGCTCCATCAAGCTCGACGGAGTGGACATCTACGACAAGAAGATCGACCCGGTCGCGGTGCGGCGGACCATCGGGATGGTCTTCCAGCGCCCCAACCCGTTCCCCACGATGTCCATCAAGGAGAACGTCGTGGCGGGCCTCAGGCTCCAGGGCGTCAAGAACAAGAAGACCCTCGACGAGGTTGCCGAGAAGTCGCTGCGGGGCGCCAATCTGTGGAACGAGGTCAAGGATCGTCTCGACAAGCCCGGTGGCGGGCTCTCGGGCGGGCAGCAGCAGCGCCTGTGCATCGCCCGCGCGATCGCCATCGAGCCGCAGGTGTTGCTGATGGACGAGCCCTGTTCCGCACTCGACCCGATCTCGACTCTGGCGGTGGAGGATCTCATCTCCGAGCTGAAGAACGAGTTCACGATCGTGATCGTCACGCACAACATGCAGCAGGCTGCCCGCGTCTCCGACCAGACCGCGTTCTTCTCCCTCGAGGCCACCGGCATGCCGGGCCAGCTGGTGGAGGTCAACTCCACCGAGAAGATCTTCTCCAACCCGGACAACAAGCAGACCGAGGACTACGTCTCCGGACGTTTCGGCTGACCCGCGTTCGAGCACGCGGACCAGTGCCCCGGTGTCGGCCTCGCGGCCGGCACCGGGGCACTCGTCCACCCGCGTCCGGTCGAGGGGTCAGGCGTCGCCGGCAGGCCCGTCCCCGTCGGCGGCCTCATGGCGGGCGATGCGCTCCTTGAAGGTGCGGTCCGTCTCGTTGAACTGACGCACCAGCTCTTCGCTCGAGGGGGACGGCCGCTCGGGGTCGTCCTCGGGCGCGGTGGCGTACTCGCCGGTGGCCAGGAAGATCACGCGTTGGGCGACCTCCACGGCGTGGTCGGCGAACCGCTCGTAGTACCGGCCGAGGAGCGTGACGTCGACCGCGCACGCGACGCCCCACTTCCACTCCCGCACCGTCAGCAGGGTGAACAGGTGCCGCCGGAGGTCGTCGACGGCGTCGTCCTGCTGCGCCAGCGTGGCAGCTTGCTCGGCATCGCGGTTGAGGAGGACCTCGGTCGCCGAGCGACCCAGCGAGACGGCGACCCGGCCCATCTCGGCGAGGTATCCGTTGACCGGCTCGGGGAGGACCGGCTCGGGGTGACGTCGGCGGACGATCTTGGCGACATGGCCGGCCAGGGTGCCCATGCGGACGAGGTCCTGCACCAGCTGGATCGAGGTGACCACCTGCCGGAGGTCGCGGGCGACGGGCGCCTGGAGGGCGAGGAGCGCGAAGCCGCGTTCCTCGTTCTCGGTCGCCAGCCTGGACATCTCCGCCGCGGACTCGAGGACCTTCTCCGCGGCGACGAGGTCGACCTGGAGCAGGGCATGGGTGGCCAGCTCCATGTCATCGGTCGCCAGGGAGCACATCCGGGCCATGGACGTGGCCAGGCCCGCGAGTTCTTCGGAGTAAACGAGACGCATGTTGCCAGGATACGCGCATGTCAGCGCCGTGATCGGCGGCGCGGTGAACGACCGGTGAACTCACGGGATCGGCAGGCCCGCTCGGCCGCGCGGGCTCAGCCGCCCGAGTTCTCGGCGTCCGCGCCCTCGAGCGCGGTCGCGTCGTCCTCGGGGTCGTCGAGCCAGCCCTCGGGGAGCAGCACCCTGGAGGGGGAGCCCTGACGACCCCGCGGGCCGTAGCCGTCGGAGGGGAACGGCTCGTCGCCGGGGAGATCGGCGAGCAACTCCGCGAGGTCGTCCAGGGTGCGGACGGCGGACAGCCCGACACGCTTCTCGGACCCGGCGGGGAATCCCCGGAGGTACCACGCGACGTGCTTGCGGATGTCGCGCATCCCCTTGTCCTCGCCGTGGTGCTGCGCCAGGAGCTCGCCGTGGCGGTACATGATGCGCGCGACCTCACCAAGGGTGGGCGGGACCGGCGCCTCACGTCCGTCGAGCCGGGCGGCGAGTTCCGAGAACAGCCAGGGACGTCCCAGACAACCGCGACCGATCACGACGCCCGCGCAGCCGGTCTCCTCGCGCATCCGCACGGCGTCCTCGGCGGAGAAGATGTCACCGTTGCCCAGGACGGGGACGTCCGAGATGGCGCCGATGTGCTCGACCAGCCGGGAGATCTGCGACCAGTCGGCCTCGCCCGAGTAGCGCTGCGCCGCGGTCCGGGCGTGCAGCGCGACGGCCCGGGCGCCCTCCTCGACGGCGATGCGGCCGGCGTCGAGATGGGTGTGGTGGGCGTCATCGATCCCCACCCGCATCTTCACCGTCACCGGGATGTCCGTGCCCTCGGTCGCGCGGACCGCCGCCGCGACGATCGACCGGAACAGTCGGCGCTTGTAGGGGATCGCGGACCCGCCACCGCGCCGCGTGACCTTGGGGACGGGACACCCGAAGTTGATGTCGATGTGGTCGGCGAGGTCCTCGTCGACGATCATCTTGGCCGCCGCATAGGTGTACTCCGCGTCGACCGTGTACAGCTGCAGGCTGCGCGGTGACTCGTCCGGTGCGAACGTGGCCATGTGCAACGTCGCAGGCTGGCGCTCGACCAGTGCGCGCGCCGTGACCATCTCGCAGACGTACAGACCGGAGACCGACCCCTGCTGCTCCCGCTCGATCTCGCGGCACAGAGTGCGGAACGCGACATTGGTGACCCCGGCCATCGGGGCCAGGACGACAGGCGAGGCGAGTTCCAGCGGGCCGATGCGCAGAGCGGGGGCCGCGGTGGCGGTGGGTGCGGACATGGTCGTGATTCTCCCAGCGGGGCGCGGACAGGTCCAATGGACCGGCACACGGGGGCCCGGGGTGTCGTCTGACGACGTTGTGCCCCCAGTCGGGCTCGAACCGACGACCTGCGGATTAAAAGTCCGTAGCTCTACCAACTGAGCTATAGGGGCGACGGCCACGATACCGTCCGCGTGTGTGGTTGGTTTATCCGCCCGGTGGGTGGTGCCCTACACTGGATCCCGCTGCGGACCGGGGCACCCGGACGTGGCGTAGGCCCCCTTCGTTTAGCGGCCTAGGACACCGGCCTTTCACGCCGGCAGCGCGGGTTCGAATCCCGTAGGGGGTACATACAGCCGGGGTCCCGGTCACCATGAGGTGGCCGGGACCTCGTGCATCCGCGGCCCTCCGCCGCGACGATTCACGCCCCCCTGCTGGGGCGTGTGCGACCAGGGATGGCCCGAGGTGTGTGTGCGTCCGCGTCGTCGGACGGAACGCCGGTCCGTCATGTCGAGGGCAGCCACCGCCGAAGCGCCCCTGAACTGCTCTGATACGCGGCGCGGGGGGCCGATTTGCGCAACGGCCCAGCGGTCCACTAATGTTCTTTCTCGTGCGAAGAGCACGGCCCTGTGGCGCAGTTGGTTAGCGCGCCGCCCTGTCACGGCGGAGGTCGCGGGTTCGAGTCCCGTCAGGGTCGCACGAGGCAACCGGCGCATTCGGTGTTCACCGGATGCGCCGGTCGTCTTAGGGCCAGGTAGCTCAGTTGGTACGAGCGTCCGCCTGAAAAGCGGAAGGTCGTCGGTTCGATCCCGACTCTGGCCACAACGATCCGAACGCGCCGAGGGGACCCCCCTCCGGCGCGTTCGTCGTTTCGGGGAACCTCCACCCCTCGTTATAGCGTGGTCGTCATGCCATCGACTGCCACCGAGGTTCCTGACGTGCCGGAGAAGTCCCGACGAGGACCTCGGTGGGGGATCGTGGCCACGGTCAGCGGGATCATCGGCATACTCCTGGCGGTCATCGTGCCGCTGCTGCCGGTCACGCAGACGACCACCACCGTCAGCTGGCCCGACGCGGGCACGCTCGAGCCGGTCACCGCCCCGCTCGTCGCCTACTACCCTCTCGACCTCACCGTCGAGGTGCCGTGCACGGCCGTCGGTCAGTTGCTCGACGGCCGCGAGGACGGCGTGCTGGTATCGACCGCGCCCCGCGAGGCGGGGGAGAACGCGGGGTCCCGCGCGCTCATGGTCTCCGTCGCCGGCCCCAACGTGGAGGTCCGCAGCCGCAACGCGCTCGTCGCCTCCGCGCCCACCGCTGCGGTCACGGCGGCCGGCGCGTGCTCCACGATCCGCGTCACCGCCGACTCCGGGTCGATCGGTGCCGAATTCGTCGGTCTGGAGATCGACGGGCAGGGGGTCGGCGGCCGGATCGACGCGGACCTCCGCCCACAGGTCGTCGGAGTGTTCACCGACCTGGAAGGCGCCGCACCGGAGGGCATGGCGGTCGACATCACGGTCGACTCCCGCTATACCACCCAGGCGACCGCCCTCAAGCAGATCGCGATCGTCCTGGGGGTCCTCGCGATCGTCGTCGCGCTCATCGCGCTGCACCGACTCGACCTGCGGGACGGACGGATCGCTCGTCGCATCCTCCCCCCGGGCTGGTGGAAGCCGCGACCGTTGGACCTGCTGGTCGTCGCGACCCTCCTGGTGTGGCACGTCATCGGGGCCAACACCGCAGACGACGGGTACATCCTCACCGAGGCCCGCGCGGCCGTGTCCAGCGGCTACATGCCGGAGGTGTTCCGTTATTACGGTGCCCCGTACGCGCCGTTCGGCATGCCGTATTACCTGTACACCGCCATGAGTGCGATCTCACTGGGCAGTGTCTGGCTCCGCCTGCCCGCGCTGCTGCTGGGCATCGCCTCGTGGATCCTGCTGTCCCGGGAGGTCATCCCGAGGCTCGGCATCGCCGCCCGTCGGGCCTCGGCCGTGCGATGGAGTACGGCTGCGGTCTTCCTCGCGTTCTGGCTCACCTACAACAACGGTCTCCGGCCCGAACCGATCATCGCCTTCGGTGTGCTGGCCACCTGGGTCTCGCTCGAGCGGGCGCTCGCGACCGGACGACTGCTGCCGGCGGCCACCGGTTTCATCATCGGTGGACTCACCCTGTCCGCGGCGCCCACCGGCACGTTCTGCATCGCCGTCATCATCGCCGCGTCGCGGCCGCTCCTGCTGCTCGTGATCCGGCGGGCGAAGCGGGACGGATGGATGCCGACCCTCGCTCCGCTGCTGGCCGCCGGGCTGGGCGTGCTGCACCTGATCTTCCTCGACCAGCCCCTGGTCACCACGCTGCAGTCCTCGGCGCTGCTCGGAGACGTCGGCCCGTCCGGCAGCTGGTACGAGGAGGTCTGGCGCTACGAGTGGTTGATGAACCCGACCCCCGACGGCTCGCTGGCCCGCCGGTTCGGGGTCCTCGCGATGCTGCTCTCGCTCATCACCTGCGCGGCGATCCTGTTCCGCAAGGGCCGGATCCCCGGGGTGTCCGTGGGACCCGCCCGCCGCATCGTGGGCCTCGCCGCCATCTCCATCGCGTTCATGGCGCTCAACCCCACCAAGTGGACCCACCACTTCGGGGCCTTCGCCACCATCGGCGCAGCGCTGGCGGCGCTGGTGACCATGGCCGTCCTCCCGGCCGCGACCAGGTCTCTCCGCAACCGCATGCTCTTCCTGTCCGCCGTCCTGTTCGTGCTGGCGCTGAGCTTCACCTCGACCAACGGGTGGTGGTACATCTCCATCTACGGGATCCCGTGGGGAGGAGCCCAGCCCACGATCGCCGGGATCCACCTGTACTCGGTGTTCCTCGGACTGATGCTCCTGGCGCTCCTCGCCGCACTCGTCCTGCACTACCGGGAACCGTTCGTGACGCGGACGGGGCCGGAGCGTGACGGTGGCGACCGCGGACCCGTGCTCCGGCTAGTACGCGAGGTCTCCCACGCCCCACTCGGGGTGGGGGCGGCGCTCGTCGTCGTCGTCATCGTCGCCTCCATGGCCGCGGCGGTCCGCAACCAGTACCCCGCGTACTCGGTGGGCCTGCAGAACCTCCGCGCGCTCTCAGGCGAGCCGTGCGGTATCGCCGACGTGGTGCTCGCCGAGCCCGACGCCAACGCCGGCCTGCTCACCCCGGCCGGCGAGCCCCGCGACCAACTCGAGGCCGGCGGTGAGGCGGTCAGGTTCGACCCCGACGGGATCCCCACCGACCTCACCGCCACCCAGGCCGCGGACACCGACACCCCCGGCACCGGAGAGGGCTCCGACACCACGTCGACCACCGCCGGCACCGAGGGTGGGGTGCGCGCAGGCGAAGGCATCAACGGCAGCCACGCCGTCCTGCCGTTCGGACTCGACCCCGCCCGCGTGCCGGTCCTCGGCAGTTACCAGTCGGGGGCGCAGGTCAACGCCGAGACCACCTCGGACTGGTACTCGCTGCCCGGACGGTCCGAGCAGAACCCGCTCGTCACGATCGGCGTGGCCGGGTCCTTCGCACCCGACGCGGTGCTCGTCGAGTACTCCACCGGTGGCGGGGAGTTCGAGGTGGCGGGCTCGGTCGCGCCGATCGACATCGGTCCGGCCCCGTCCTGGCGCAACCTGCGCGTGCCGATGGACACCCTGCCCGACGACGCCACGGCCATCCGGTTGGTCGTGCGCGATCTCGACCCGGACCCGTCGCGGTGGATCGCCGTCACCCCGCCGCGCATGCCCGAGCTGGTGACCATGCAGGACCTCGTCGGGGATTCGCGCCCGGTGCTCCCGGACTGGGCAGTGGCGTTCCACGTCCCGTGCCTGCGGCCGTTCGACGAGTACGCCGGCATCCACGAGCTCCCCGAGTACCGCGTCCTGCCCGATCGCGCGCTGGCCGTGAGCTCCACCAACACGTGGCAGGCGTGGGATGGCGGCGGGCCGCTCGGGTTCATCGAGCTGTTGCTCGAGGGCGAGACGGTGCCGACCTATCTCGAGCACGACTGGGACCGCGACTGGGGATCGCTCGTGCGGTACACCCCGCTGGTGCCCGGGGCGCGCGAGGCGACCGTCACCCACGGTGAGGCCGTACGGTCGGGACTGTGGAACGGCGGGCCCCTCGCCCGGTGACCGGCTAGCATCGGTTCCGCCGACTTTTACAAGGACTTCCAAGTAATGGCGGAACGAACCCCAGACGACAGGAGACGCACATGTCCGTGACGGAGAAGCAGTTCGAGAACATCCTGGTCAGCCAGACCGACCGGGTCGCGACCATCACGCTCAACCGCCCCAAGGCGCTCAACGCCCTGTCCAGCGGCATGGAGAAGGAGGTCGTCGAGGCGGTCGAGGCGCTGGACGGCGACGCGGGCGTCGGCTGCATCATCATCACCGGGTCGGAGAAGGCCTTCGCGGCCGGTGCCGACATCAAGGAGATGAAGGACAAGAGCTACCCGGGCATCTACCTCGAGCGGTTCTTCCACGACTGGAAGCGCCTCACCGCTGCGCGCACGCCGATCATCGCCGCGGTGTCCGGCTTCGCCCTGGGCGGCGGCTGTGAGCTGGCCATGATGTGCGACATGATCATCGCCGGCGACAACGCCAAGTTCGGTCAGCCCGAGATCACCCTCGGCGTGATCCCGGGCATGGGCGGCTCGCAGCGCCTCACCCGCGCGGTGGGCAAGGCCAAGGCCATGGACCTGTGCCTGACCGGCCGCCAGATGGACGCCGACGAGGCCGAGCGCTCCGGCCTGGTCGCCCGCGTCGTCCCGGCCGCGGAGCTGCTCGACGAGACCATGAAGGTCGCCACCAAGATCGCCTCCATGAGCAAGACCACGGCCATCGTCGCGAAGCAGGCGGTCAACCGCTCCTTCGAGACCACCCTCGAGGAGGGCCTGCTCGCCGAGCAGAACGCCTTCTACGCGCTGTTCGCCACCGAGGACCAGACCGAGGGCATGTCGGCGTTCGCGGAGAAGCGCAGGCCCGAGTGGCGTCGCTGAACGACGGCCTCAGGCACGGGCACCTCGCCGGGGGCGGTGACGGGACGGGCGACGCCCACCGCGCCCCCGGCGAGCCCCTGCCCGTGCTCGTGTTGACCGGTTACCTGGGCGCGGGCAAGACCACACTGCTCAATCACCTGCTGTCCGGCACCCCGGGGCTGCGCATCGCCGCGATCGTCAACGACTTCGGTGAGATCGACGTGGACGCCACCGCCGTCGCCGGCCGCGTGGACTCCATGGTCTCGCTCGCCAACGGCTGCGTCTGCTGCGAGGTCGACGCCAGCGAGCTCGGCGAGACCCTGACCAGACTCGCCGACCCGGAGCTCGGCCTCGACCTCGCGGTCATCGAGGCCAGCGGGCTGGCCGAGCCGACGGTCCTGTCGCGGATGGTCCACGACGTTCCCCGGCACGTGGCGCGCCACGCCGGAATGGTCCAGGTGGTCGACGCCGAGGGCCTCGACGAGGCCATGACGCGCCATCCGAGACTGGCGGCGCACCTGGCGGAGGCCGACCTCGTCGTCGTCAACAAATGCGACCTCGTCACCCGGGAGCGCTTCGACGAGCTCCGCGCGTCGATCCGCGACCACGCCCCGCGCGTGGCCGTGCTGCCCGCGGTCCGCGCCGCGGTGCCGGCCGGGTTGCTCCTGGAGATGACGCCCGGGAACCCACCCGGATCCGCGACCGCCGGTGGCGGCGACCACCGCCATGGTGAGCACGCGCACCTGCACGACGGCTACACGGCCGTCACGGTGACCCCGGCGGGCCACCTGCACCCGCGACGCTTCCTCGCCGCGGTCTCCGCGCCGCCGACCGGCGCCTACCGCGCCAAGGGCACCCTGACCCTGGCCACCGCGGACGGCCCCCGCCGCTACGAGGTGGCCCTGGTGGGCCGCCGGTTGGAGCTGCGCGCCGGGGGAGCGGGGCCGGAGGGTCTCGTGGTGATCGGCGTGGAGATGGACGACGACGAGGTGGGCCGTTTCCTGGACGGGGCCGTCCTCGCCGCCGGGGAGACGCTCGACCAGACCGCGGAACTGGGCCTGCACCCGTATCTGGTCGGTGACCCGGACTCCAGTGACGTGGAGGAATGGATCTACGACGAACAGCGCACGGCGCCCGTCACCGGGGCCGCGGCGATGCTGGCGGATCCCGAGGATCCGGAGGCATTCGATCCAGCTTTCACGCCCTGAGGACGGCGCGGGAGGGAAGCGGCGACCGGTACCCCCGACGACCTGACGGCAATCTCATGTTCTGGTTCGGCGTCACCCCGACCACGTGCGTATAGTGGCGCTGACGACGCCGAAGTGTCGCACCGGCAGGGGGGGTCATCCGCCCGCAGCGGGGGTGCCGCACGGACGAGGGAGGAGACCTCGTGGACGAGGACAACACCGGCCACGGCCCGAGCGGCGCCGGGGATGCCCAGCGACGCAAGCGCGACCTCGCGTCCGTGCGCAGCGCGATCGCCGCTCTCCGCGAGGCGACGGGCATCCCGGTCACGATCGGCGGTGTGGTCGGGGAGGGTCACACCCTGGTCCTGTCCGAGTCCCTCGGCATGCGGACCTCGGCGATGAAGGACCTCAAGGTCCACTACGGCGCAGGCGTGGGCGGCCGGGTCATGGCCACCGGCAAGCCGGTCGGCGTGGCCGACTATCCGCGGGCCGGGGTCATCACGCACGAGTACGACCTCCCCGTCCTCTCCGAGGGGCTCCGGTCGATGGCCGCGATCCCCGTGGTGGTGGGGAAGGACGTCCGCGCGGTGATCTACGCCGGCGTCCACTCCTCGGTCAGGTTCGGCGAGAAGGTCCTCAACCAGATGGCGGCCACGGCCCGCGCGCTGGAGCAGGAGATCGCCGTCAACGACGCGTTGGCGGCCCGCGGCGCCGCCCCGGTCGGCCCGGGTTCCGGCGAGGGGCGGTGGGACGACGTGCTCTCCAACGAGCGCATGCGCGAGACACACGCGCGTCTGCGGATGCTCGCCTCCCGAACCGAGGACCCGGACGTGCGCGCCGAACTCGAGCGCATCTGTGCCGAGATGGTCTCCCCGCCGCCCGAGATGCCCACCGCACGGCTGTCCCGCCGCGAATTGGACGTGCTGGCCTGCGTCGCCCAGGGCAAGACGAACATCGAGACCGCCGCCGACATGGGGATCGGCGCCGAGACCGTGAAGAGCTACCTGCGCTCGGTGATGCGCAAACTCGACGCACACACCCGGTTCGAGGCGGTCAACGCAGCGCGCCGGATGGGCGCGCTGCCCTGACCCCCTGACCCTGCACCGGTAGGTCGCGCTCCGGTCAGTCGCGCTCGCCGCCGGGCACCCACAGGACGTCGCCCTCCGGGTTCGCGACGCGGCCCAGGACGAACAACAGGTCCGACAGCCGGTTCAGATACTTCGCCGGCAGGGCCGACGTCGTCTGCGGGTGCGCCTCGACGGCCGCCCACGCCGAACGCTCCGCGCGTCGGGTGATGGTGCGCGCCACGTGGAGGTATGCGCCCCCCGGGGTCCCGCCGGGCAGGATGAACGACGTCAGGTCGGGCACCTCCGCGTTGAACTCGTCGATCCAGCCCTCGAGGCGGTCGATGTACGCCTGCTCGATACGCAGCGGCGGGTACTTCGGGTTCTCCACCTCCGGGGTCGACAGATCCGCGCCGGCGTCGAAGAGGTCGTTCTGCACCGTCCGCAGTACCGCGGCGACGCGATCGTCGAGCCCGCCGAGCGTCACGGCCACGCCGATCGCCGCGTTGGCCTCGTCGCAGTCCGCGTACGCCACCAGTCGTGGATCGTTCTTGCTCACACGCGAGAAGTCGGACAACCCCGTGGACCCGTCGTCGCCGGTCCGGGTATAGATCTTGGTCAGATGAACAGCCATGTCGGCCAACCTACGCTGCGACGGGACCGCGGCCGGCGCTGATCCCTCCCCCGACTCGCCTAGGGTGGAACCGTGAGCGCTAATCCCACGTCCCGCGAGGAGAGCTTCCTCGTCCGCGGCGGCACCCGACTGTCCGGCGAGATCTCCGTTTCCGGCGCCAAGAACAGCGTGCTCAAGTTGATGGCCGTGGCGCTCATGGCCGAGGGCCGGACGACGCTGACCAACTGCCCGACCATCTCCGACGTCCCGGCGATGGCCGACGTCCTGCGCCACCTCGGGTGCACGGTCGAGATCTCCGGCGACACGGTCGTGATCGACACCCCGGCCGAGTTGGGGCACGTCGCGGACGACAAGGCGGCCCAGCGACTCCGGGCATCGGTGTGCATCCTGGGCCCGCTGGTCGGCCGCCACCACCGCGCCGTGATCGCCATGCCCGGTGGCGACGCCATCGGCAGCCGCCCCCTCAACTGGCACCAGAACGGGCTCAACAGGCTCGGCGCCCAGACCCGTATGGACCACGGCCGACTCGTCGCCGAGGCCACCGAACTCAGGGGAGCGAACTACGAACTGAGCTTCCCGTCGGTCGGTGCGACCGAGACCTTCGTGACCGCGGCGGTCCTGGCGGAGGGCACCTCGGTACTGAAGAACGCGGCCCGCGAACCGGAGATCGTCGACATCTGCGACCTCCTCAACGAGATGGGCGCCCGGATCAGCGGTGCGGGGACCAGCGTCATCACCATCGAGGGAGTGGACGAGCTGACCCCGGTCAGCCACCGGGTGGTCGGGGACCGGATCGTCGCCGCCACCTGGGCGATGGGCGCGGTGATGACCCGGGGCGACGTCACCGTCAACGGAATCGACCCCATGTTCATCCACGTGGTGTTGGAGAACCTCCGTGCGGTGGGTGCCGACGTCGAGACCGGGCCCGACTGGATCCGGGTCTCCCAGGACGGTCGACCGCGGGCCCGCGACATCCGGACCCTGCCCTTCCCGGGGTTCCCCACGGACCTGCAGCCCATGGCGATCGCGCTCGCCTCGGTCTCCGAGGGCGTGTCGGTGGTGACCGAGAACCTCTTCGAGGCCAGGTTCCGGTTCGTCGAGGAGATGGTCCGCATGGGCGTCGACGCGGAAACGGACGGGCACCACGCCAAGATCGTCGGGCGGGAACGCCTGGACTCGGCGACCGTCTGGGCGAGCGACATCCGCGCCGGCGCGGGGCTCGTCCTCGCCGGGATGTGCGCGGACGACATCACCGAGGTCTGCGAAATCTTCCACATCGACCGGGGATACTCGGACTTCGTGGGAAACATCCGCACCCTCGGCGGCGAGATCGAGCGAGTGCCCACCGATCGATGACCCGGATGGGGTCTCCGTTCGCGACTGTCGGGGGAAAAAACCTCTGACCAGGCGATTAGTACTTTCGCCGCGGCCCGTGTAACTTTATCGGAGCCGCGAGGGAGCGGGCCGGAGCCGAGAGGCGAGGGTCTGGTTCGGGTGGTGGGAAGGTGTGGGTGGCGGTTCTCCTGGTTTGACTGGGGCGGGCGGGTCACCTACGCTGGAGAAGTTGCCCCGAGAGGGGCGACGGATGGCAGTAACTACCCCGCGAGCTGGTTGTCTTCGGATGGCTGGTCAGTGGTGTGTGGGTGTTGTTTGAGAACTCAACAGTGTGTTTTGTTTGTGATAGTGCCAAATTTTTTGTTTGGTTGCGACCCTTTCACATCCCTGTCGTGGGGGTCGCGTTTTTGGTTTGAACAGCCAGTTTTTGGTTTGTTTTTGCTTGGATTGTGCTTTTCGTAGTGCTGAGAAGCTTTTATGGAGAGTTTGATCCTGGCTCGGAAACGCCCGGTCCCATTCCGAACCCGGAAGCTAAGCCTGCCAGCGCCGATGGTACTGCACTCGTGAGGGTGTGGGAGAGTAGGTCACCGCCGAACACAACTTCATGACCAGCGGAGGACGAACGCTGGCGGCGTGCTTAACACATGCAAGTCGAACGGTAAGGCCCCTTCGGGGGTACACGAGTGGCGAACGGGTGAGTAACACGTGGGTAATCTGCCCTGCACTTCGGGATAAGCCTGGGAAACTGGGTCTAATACCGGATATGAACTCCTTCCGCATGGTGGGGGTTGGAAAGTTTTTCGGTGCAGGATGAGCCCGCGGCCTATCAGCTTGTTGGTGGGGTAATGGCCTACCAAGGCGACGACGGGTAGCCGGCCTGAGAGGGTGATCGGCCACACTGGGACTGAGACACGGCCCAGACTCCTACGGGAGGCAGCAGTGGGGAATATTGCACAATGGGCGAAAGCCTGATGCAGCGACGCCGCGTGGGGGATGACGGTCTTCGGATTGTAAACCCCTTTCAGTAGGGACGAAGCGCAAGTGACGGTACCTGCAGAAGAAGCACCGGCTAACTACGTGCCAGCAGCCGCGGTAATACGTAGGGTGCGAGCGTTGTCCGGAATTACTGGGCGTAAAGAGCTCGTAGGCGGTTTGTCACGTCGTCTGTGAAATCCCTCGGCTTAACCGGGGGCGTGCAGGCGATACGGGCAGACTTGAGTACTACAGGGGAGACTGGAATTCCTGGTGTAGCGGTGAAATGCGCAGATATCAGGAGGAACACCGGTGGCGAAGGCGGGTCTCTGGGTAGTAACTGACGCTGAGGAGCGAAAGCATGGGTAGCGAACAGGATTAGATACCCTGGTAGTCCATGCCGTAAACGGTGGGCGCTAGGTGTGGGGTCCTTCCACGGATTCCGTGCCGTAGCTAACGCATTAAGCGCCCCGCCTGGGGAGTACGGCCGCAAGGCTAAAACTCAAAGGAATTGACGGGGGCCCGCACAAGCGGCGGAGCATGTGGATTAATTCGATGCAACGCGAAGAACCTTACCTAGGCTTGACATATACAGGACGACGGCAGAGATGTCGTTTCCCTTGTGGCTTGTATACAGGTGGTGCATGGTTGTCGTCAGCTCGTGTCGTGAGATGTTGGGTTAAGTCCCGCAACGAGCGCAACCCCTGTCTCATGTTGCCAGCACGTAATGGTGGGGACTCGTGAGAGACTGCCGGGGTCAACTCGGAGGAAGGTGGGGATGACGTCAAATCATCATGCCCCTTATGTCTAGGGCTTCACACATGCTACAATGGCTAGTACAGAGGGCTGCGATACCGCGAGGTGGAGCGAATCCCTTA
The DNA here is from genome assembly GCF_024732245.1 of Dietzia sp. B32. NCBI lineage: Bacteria > Bacillati > Actinomycetota > Actinomycetes > Mycobacteriales > Dietziaceae > Dietzia > Dietzia sp. B32. The sequence continues at coordinate 77,104 of NZ_CP093845.1, forward strand.
AAGCTGGTCTCAGTTCGGATTGGGGTCTGCAACTCGACCCCATGAAGTCGGAGTCGCTAGTAATCGCAGATCAGCAACGCTGCGGTGAATACGTTCCCGGGCCTTGTACACACCGCCCGTCACGTCATGAAAGTCGGTAACACCCGAAGCCGGTGGCCTAACCCTTACGGGAGGGAGCCGTCGAAGGTGGGATCGGCGATTGGGACGAAGTCGTAACAAGGTAGCCGTACCGGAAGGTGCGGCTGGATCACCTCCTTTCTAAGGAGCACTCACCACGCTTTTGTGTGGTCAGAGTTTGCGCAGGGTTCGCGTCCGAATGTGGCGCGCTCTGTGGCTCATTGGGTGGAACACTATCGCGTAGGACTCGCCTTGATCTTTGGGCGTCGGCTCAGGGCCGGCGGTTCGGGGGGAGCGTGGTCCGGACGAAACACACTGTTGGGTGTCTGAAACAACACCATCGAACCTTCGGGTTTGGTTGTTTCTGATGGCACTGATTCCCGAGACATCTGATGCGGCCTTGTGGGCGCGGGTGTGGGTGGGGTTGGTGTGTGTTGTTTGAGAACTGCACAGTGGACGCGAGCATCTTTAATTGTTTGTGAATGTAAGTGTGTAAGAGCACACGGTGGATGCCTTGGCACCAAGAGCCGATGAAGGACGTAGTAGGCTGCGATAAGCCTCGGGGAGCTGCCAAACGAGCTGTGATCCGAGGGTGTCCGAATGGGGAAACCCAGCACGCGTGATGGCGTGTTACCCGCATCTGAATACATAGGGTGTGTGGAGGGAACGCGGGGAAGTGAAACATCTCAGTACCCGCAGGAAGAGAAAACAACAGTGATTCCGTCAGTAGCGGCGAGCGAACGCGGATCAGGCTAAACCGCATGCGTGTGATACCCGGCAGGGGTTGCGTGTGTGGTGTTGTGGGGCATGATGTCCCGGTTCTGCCGGACCGGGCGCTGATTGATCGCGGGTTAGGGGAACGACTTGGAAGGGTCGGCCGGAGAGGGTGAGAGTCCCGTACCTGAAAACCTTGCGGCGGGGCGATTTGTGTTCCCAAGTAGCAGCGGGCCCGTGAAATCTGCTGTGAATCTGCCGGGACCACCCGGTAAGCCTAAATACTTCTTGGTGACCGATAGCGGATTAGTACCGTGAGGGAATGGTGAAAAGTACCCCGGGAGGGGAGTGAAATAGTACCTGAAACCGTGTGCTTACAATCCGTCAGAGGCTTTAGGGCTGATGGCGTGCCTTTTGAAGAATGAGCCTGCGAGTTAGTGGTATGTCGCGAGGTTAACCCGTGTGGGGAAGCCGTAGCGAAAGCGAGTCCGAATAGGGCGATCTTAGTGGCATGCTCTAGACCCGAAGCGGAGTGATCTACCCATGGCCAGTGTGAAGCGACGGTAAGACGTCGTGGAGGCGCGAACCCACTTAGGTTGAAAACTGAGGGGATGAGTTGTGGGTAGGGGTGAAAGGCCAATCAAACTCCGTGATAGCTGGTTCTCCCCGAAATGCATTTAGGTGCAGCGTCGCATGTTTCACCTCGGAGGTAGAGCTACTGGATGGCCGATGGGCCCTACAAGGTTACTGACGTCAGCCAAACTCCGAATGCCGAGGTGTGAGAGTGCGGCAGTGAGACTGTGGGGGATAAGCTTCATAGTCGAGAGGGAAACAGCCCAGATCGCCGGCTAAGGCCCCTAAGCGTGTACTAAGTGGAAAAGGATGTGGGATCGCTGAGACAGCCAGGAGGTTGGCTTAGAAGCAGCCACCCTTGAAAGAGTGCGTAATAGCTCACTGGTCAAGTGGTCCTGCGCCGACAATTTAGCGGGGCTCAAGTACACCGCCGAAGCCGCGGCATTCATACAATAACCTCCTCCGGGCAGGTGTATGGATGGGTAGGGGAGCGTCGTGTGGCCATAGAAGCGCCGGAGTGATCCAGGCGTGGAGGCCACACGAGTGAGAATGCAGGCATGAGTAGCGAATGACGAGTGAGAAACTCGTCCGCCGAATGATCAAGGGTTCCTGGGTCAAGCTAATCTGCCCAGGGTGAGTCGGGACCTAAGGCGAGGCCGACAGGCGTAGTCGATGGACAACGGGTTGATATTCCCGTACCCGTGTATGCGCGCCCATGGTGAATCAGTGATACTAACCGCCCTGAATGTTCTAGAGCATCCTTCGGGATGACGTGGACTGGATGCGCGGGACCTGATCTGGTAGTAGCCAAGCGATGGGGTGACGCAGGAAGGTAGCTGGGCCAGTCAGTGGTTGTACTGGTGTAAGAGTGTAGGCCGTGACATAGGCAAATCCGTGTCACATCAAGGCTGAGACTTGATGCATACCCGTTGTGGGGAATTCAGTGATCCTATGCTGCCGAGAAAAGCCTCTAGTGAGTTCATACACGGCCCGTACCCCAAACCGACACAGGTGATCAGGTAGAGAATACCAAGGCGATCGAGAGAACTGTGGTTAAGGAACTCGGCAAAATGCCCCCGTAACTTCGGGAGAAGGGGGACCACGCCCGGTGACGATCCTTGCGATCTGAGCTGGGGGTGGTCGCAGAGACCAGAGAGAAGCGACTGTTTACTAAAAACACAGGTCCGTGCGAAGACGTAAGTCGATGTATACGGACTGACGCCTGCCCGGTGCTGGAAGGTTAAGAGGACCGGTTAGCCGCAAGGCGAAGCTGAGAATTTAAGCCCCAGTAAACGGCGGTGGTAACTATAACCATCCTAAGGTAGCGAAATTCCTTGTCGGGTAAGTTCCGACCTGCACGAATGGCGTAACGACTTCTCTGCTGTCTCGACCACAGACTCGGCGAAATTGCACTACGAGTAAAGATGCTCGTTACGCGCGGCAGGACGAAAAGACCCCGGGACCTTTACTATAGCTTGGTATTGGCGTTCGATTCGGTTTGTGTAGGATAGGTGGGAGACTGTGAAGCATGCACGCCAGTGTGTGTGGAGTCGTTGTTGAAATACCACTCTGATCGTATTGGACGTCTAACCTCGGCCCATGATCTGGGTTAGGGACAGTGCCTGGTGGGTAGTTTAACTGGGGCGGTTGCCTCCTAAAGAGTAACGGAGGCGCCCAAAGGTTCCCTCAGCCTGGATGGCAATCAGGTGTTGAGTGCAAGTGCACAAGGGAGCTTGACTGTGAGACTGACACGTCGAGCAGGGACGAAAGTCGGGACTAGTGATCCGGCACCGGCAAGTGGAAGCGGTGTCGCTCAACGGATAAAAGGTACCCCGGGGATAACAGGCTGATCTTCCCCAAGAGTCCATATCGACGGGATGGTTTGGCACCTCGATGTCGGCTCGTCGCATCCTGGGGCTGGAGTAGGTCCCAAGGGTTGGGCTGTTCGCCCATTAAAGCGGCACGCGAGCTGGGTTTAGAACGTCGTGAGACAGTTCGGTCTCTATCCGCCGCGCGCGTAAGAAACTTGAGGAAGGCTGTCCCTAGTACGAGAGGACCGGGACGGACGAACCTCTGGTGTGCCAGTTGTTCCACCAGGAGCATCGCTGGTTAGCTACGTTCGGAAGGGATAACCGCTGAAAGCATCTAAGCGGGAAGCCTGTTCCAAGATGAGGTTTCTCACCACCTTCGCGTGGTTAAGGCCCCCCACAGACCATGGGGTTGATAGGCCGGAACTGGAAGCGCAGCAATGCGTGCAGGTGACCGGTACTAATCGGCCGAGGGCTTACACACAAACAGCCCAAAAAGTTTGAACGCGTCCACTGTGCAGTATCTGAAACAACACACCCACGCACGAAAAGCGTGGGCCTTGTTTCACAGAGTTACGGCGGCCATAGCGGCAGGGAAACGCCCGGTCCCATTCCGAACCCGGAAGCTAAGCCTGCCAGCGCCGATGGTACTGCACTCGTGAGGGTGTGGGAGAGTAGGTCACCGCCGAACACAACTTCATGACCAGCGGAGGACGAACGCTGGCGGCGTGCTTAACACATGCAAGTCGAACGGTAAGGCCCCTTCGGGGGTACACGAGTGGCGAACGGGTGAGTAACACGTGGGTAATCTGCCCTGCACTTCGGGATAAGCCTGGGAAACTGGGTCTAATACCGGATATGAACTCCTTCCGCATGGTGGGGGTTGGAAAGTTTTTCGGTGCAGGATGAGCCCGCGGCCTATCAGCTTGTTGGTGGGGTAATGGCCTACCAAGGCGACGACGGGTAGCCGGCCTGAGAGGGTGATCGGCCACACTGGGACTGAGACACGGCCCAGACTCCTACGGGAGGCAGCAGTGGGGAATATTGCACAATGGGCGAAAGCCTGATGCAGCGACGCCGCGTGGGGGATGACGGTCTTCGGATTGTAAACCCCTTTCAGTAGGGACGAAGCGCAAGTGACGGTACCTGCAGAAGAAGCACCGGCTAACTACGTGCCAGCAGCCGCGGTAATACGTAGGGTGCGAGCGTTGTCCGGAATTACTGGGCGTAAAGAGCTCGTAGGCGGTTTGTCACGTCGTCTGTGAAATCCCTCGGCTTAACCGGGGGCGTGCAGGCGATACGGGCAGACTTGAGTACTACAGGGGAGACTGGAATTCCTGGTGTAGCGGTGAAATGCGCAGATATCAGGAGGAACACCGGTGGCGAAGGCGGGTCTCTGGGTAGTAACTGACGCTGAGGAGCGAAAGCATGGGTAGCGAACAGGATTAGATACCCTGGTAGTCCATGCCGTAAACGGTGGGCGCTAGGTGTGGGGTCCTTCCACGGATTCCGTGCCGTAGCTAACGCATTAAGCGCCCCGCCTGGGGAGTACGGCCGCAAGGCTAAAACTCAAAGGAATTGACGGGGGCCCGCACAAGCGGCGGAGCATGTGGATTAATTCGATGCAACGCGAAGAACCTTACCTAGGCTTGACATATACAGGACGACGGCAGAGATGTCGTTTCCCTTGTGGCTTGTATACAGGTGGTGCATGGTTGTCGTCAGCTCGTGTCGTGAGATGTTGGGTTAAGTCCCGCAACGAGCGCAACCCCTGTCTCATGTTGCCAGCACGTAATGGTGGGGACTCGTGAGAGACTGCCGGGGTCAACTCGGAGGAAGGTGGGGATGACGTCAAATCATCATGCCCCTTATGTCTAGGGCTTCACACATGCTACAATGGCTAGTACAGAGGGCTGCGATACCGCGAGGTGGAGCGAATCCCTTAAAGCTGGTCTCAGTTCGGATTGGGGTCTGCAACTCGACCCCATGAAGTCGGAGTCGCTAGTAATCGCAGATCAGCAACGCTGCGGTGAATACGTTCCCGGGCCTTGTACACACCGCCCGTCACGTCATGAAAGTCGGTAACACCCGAAGCCGGTGGCCTAACCCTTACGGGAGGGAGCCGTCGAAGGTGGGATCGGCGATTGGGACGAAGTCGTAACAAGGTAGCCGTACCGGAAGGTGCGGCTGGATCACCTCCTTTCTAAGGAGCACTCACCACGCTTTTGTGTGGTCAGAGTTTGCGCAGGGTTCGCGTCCGAATGTGGCGCGCTCTGTGGCTCATTGGGTGGAACACTATCGCGTAGGACTCGCCTTGATCTTTGGGCGTCGGCTCAGGGCCGGCGGTTCGGGGGGAGCGTGGTCCGGACGAAACACACTGTTGGGTGTCTGAAACAACACCATCGAACCTTCGGGTTTGGTTGTTTCTGATGGCACTGATTCCCGAGACATCTGATGCGGCCTTGTGGGCGCGGGTGTGGGTGGGGTTGGTGTGTGTTGTTTGAGAACTGCACAGTGGACGCGAGCATCTTTAATTGTTTGTGAATGTAAGTGTGTAAGAGCACACGGTGGATGCCTTGGCACCAAGAGCCGATGAAGGACGTAGTAGGCTGCGATAAGCCTCGGGGAGCTGCCAAACGAGCTGTGATCCGAGGGTGTCCGAATGGGGAAACCCAGCACGCGTGATGGCGTGTTACCCGCATCTGAATACATAGGGTGTGTGGAGGGAACGCGGGGAAGTGAAACATCTCAGTACCCGCAGGAAGAGAAAACAACAGTGATTCCGTCAGTAGCGGCGAGCGAACGCGGATCAGGCTAAACCGCATGCGTGTGATACCCGGCAGGGGTTGCGTGTGTGGTGTTGTGGGGCATGATGTCCCGGTTCTGCCGGACCGGGCGCTGATTGATCGCGGGTTAGGGGAACGACTTGGAAGGGTCGGCCGGAGAGGGTGAGAGTCCCGTACCTGAAAACCTTGCGGCGGGGCGATTTGTGTTCCCAAGTAGCAGCGGGCCCGTGAAATCTGCTGTGAATCTGCCGGGACCACCCGGTAAGCCTAAATACTTCTTGGTGACCGATAGCGGATTAGTACCGTGAGGGAATGGTGAAAAGTACCCCGGGAGGGGAGTGAAATAGTACCTGAAACCGTGTGCTTACAATCCGTCAGAGGCTTTAGGGCTGATGGCGTGCCTTTTGAAGAATGAGCCTGCGAGTTAGTGGTATGTCGCGAGGTTAACCCGTGTGGGGAAGCCGTAGCGAAAGCGAGTCCGAATAGGGCGATCTTAGTGGCATGCTCTAGACCCGAAGCGGAGTGATCTACCCATGGCCAGTGTGAAGCGACGGTAAGACGTCGTGGAGGCGCGAACCCACTTAGGTTGAAAACTGAGGGGATGAGTTGTGGGTAGGGGTGAAAGGCCAATCAAACTCCGTGATAGCTGGTTCTCCCCGAAATGCATTTAGGTGCAGCGTCGCATGTTTCACCTCGGAGGTAGAGCTACTGGATGGCCGATGGGCCCTACAAGGTTACTGACGTCAGCCAAACTCCGAATGCCGAGGTGTGAGAGTGCGGCAGTGAGACTGTGGGGGATAAGCTTCATAGTCGAGAGGGAAACAGCCCAGATCGCCGGCTAAGGCCCCTAAGCGTGTACTAAGTGGAAAAGGATGTGGGATCGCTGAGACAGCCAGGAGGTTGGCTTAGAAGCAGCCACCCTTGAAAGAGTGCGTAATAGCTCACTGGTCAAGTGGTCCTGCGCCGACAATTTAGCGGGGCTCAAGTACACCGCCGAAGCCGCGGCATTCATACAATAACCTCCTCCGGGCAGGTGTATGGATGGGTAGGGGAGCGTCGTGTGGCCATAGAAGCGCCGGAGTGATCCAGGCGTGGAGGCCACACGAGTGAGAATGCAGGCATGAGTAGCGAATGACGAGTGAGAAACTCGTCCGCCGAATGATCAAGGGTTCCTGGGTCAAGCTAATCTGCCCAGGGTGAGTCGGGACCTAAGGCGAGGCCGACAGGCGTAGTCGATGGACAACGGGTTGATATTCCCGTACCCGTGTATGCGCGCCCATGGTGAATCAGTGATACTAACCGCCCTGAATGTTCTAGAGCATCCTTCGGGATGACGTGGACTGGATGCGCGGGACCTGATCTGGTAGTAGCCAAGCGATGGGGTGACGCAGGAAGGTAGCTGGGCCAGTCAGTGGTTGTACTGGTGTAAGAGTGTAGGCCGTGACATAGGCAAATCCGTGTCACATCAAGGCTGAGACTTGATGCATACCCGTTGTGGGGAATTCAGTGATCCTATGCTGCCGAGAAAAGCCTCTAGTGAGTTCATACACGGCCCGTACCCCAAACCGACACAGGTGATCAGGTAGAGAATACCAAGGCGATCGAGAGAACTGTGGTTAAGGAACTCGGCAAAATGCCCCCGTAACTTCGGGAGAAGGGGGACCACGCCCGGTGACGATCCTTGCGATCTGAGCTGGGGGTGGTCGCAGAGACCAGAGAGAAGCGACTGTTTACTAAAAACACAGGTCCGTGCGAAGACGTAAGTCGATGTATACGGACTGACGCCTGCCCGGTGCTGGAAGGTTAAGAGGACCGGTTAGCCGCAAGGCGAAGCTGAGAATTTAAGCCCCAGTAAACGGCGGTGGTAACTATAACCATCCTAAGGTAGCGAAATTCCTTGTCGGGTAAGTTCCGACCTGCACGAATGGCGTAACGACTTCTCTGCTGTCTCGACCACAGACTCGGCGAAATTGCACTACGAGTAAAGATGCTCGTTACGCGCGGCAGGACGAAAAGACCCCGGGACCTTTACTATAGCTTGGTATTGGCGTTCGATTCGGTTTGTGTAGGATAGGTGGGAGACTGTGAAGCATGCACGCCAGTGTGTGTGGAGTCGTTGTTGAAATACCACTCTGATCGTATTGGACGTCTAACCTCGGCCCATGATCTGGGTTAGGGACAGTGCCTGGTGGGTAGTTTAACTGGGGCGGTTGCCTCCTAAAGAGTAACGGAGGCGCCCAAAGGTTCCCTCAGCCTGGATGGCAATCAGGTGTTGAGTGCAAGTGCACAAGGGAGCTTGACTGTGAGACTGACACGTCGAGCAGGGACGAAAGTCGGGACTAGTGATCCGGCACCGGCAAGTGGAAGCGGTGTCGCTCAACGGATAAAAGGTACCCCGGGGATAACAGGCTGATCTTCCCCAAGAGTCCATATCGACGGGATGGTTTGGCACCTCGATGTCGGCTCGTCGCATCCTGGGGCTGGAGTAGGTCCCAAGGGTTGGGCTGTTCGCCCATTAAAGCGGCACGCGAGCTGGGTTTAGAACGTCGTGAGACAGTTCGGTCTCTATCCGCCGCGCGCGTAAGAAACTTGAGGAAGGCTGTCCCTAGTACGAGAGGACCGGGACGGACGAACCTCTGGTGTGCCAGTTGTTCCACCAGGAGCATCGCTGGTTAGCTACGTTCGGAAGGGATAACCGCTGAAAGCATCTAAGCGGGAAGCCTGTTCCAAGATGAGGTTTCTCACCACCTTCGCGTGGGAAACGCCCGGTCCCATTCCGAACCCGGAAGCTAAGCCTGCCAGCGCCGATGGTACTGCACTCGTGAGGGTGTGGGAGAGTAGGTCACCGCCGAACACAACTTCATGACCAGCGGGAGGGACTTCATGTTCCTCCCGCTGGTCGCATTTGTGCCCCTTCTATCCACTCCCGCGCCGGCTTGCCCGGCGCACGTAAGGTGATCGACGTGAACGAACCCCGGTCAGATAACGCAGACCGCTCGCCCCGCCGCGGCGACCGCGACGTACCCCGCCGGGGAGACCGGGCGCCCCAGGAGCAGCGGAGAGACAACAGTTCCTTCGGCGAGCGCCGCGGAAGGCGCTATGACGGCTCGGACCCGGCACGCCCGGATCGGGACAAGAACGACGATCGACAGAGCCCCGGTCCCCGTGGTGCCGGCGATCGCGATGGCCGGCGTGGTGGTGGTACCGGCACAGGGGGCGGGCCTCGCCGGGCTCCGGCCGGGGGACGCGCAGGAGGCGACCGGCGGGGTGCAGGCGCTCAGGGCGGCGCCCGTCGTGGCGGCCGGCCGGGGGACGACCGTAGGTCGGAAGGCCGCCCGGGCCAGGAGGCGCGCCAGGCGGCCCGGGCCGATGAACCCCAGCTCCCCGATGACATCGAGGCCGCCGATCTCGACCCCGAGATCCGTCGGGACCTCCGCAGTCTCGACAAGTCGAACGCGGAATCCGTCGCCAAGCACATGGTCGCTGCGATGTACCTTGTCGACGAGGATCCGCAGTTGGCACTCGCCCATGGCCGTGCGGCCAAGAACAGGGCCGGACGCATCGGAGTGGTCCGCGAGACCCTCGGCGTTCTCGCCTATCGCGCCGGTGAATGGTCGGAAGCGCTGAGCGAGCTTCGCGCGGCCCGCCGTATCTCCGGTGGTCCCGGCCTGCTAGCGATGATGGCCGACTGCGAACGCGGACTCGAGAGGCCGCAACGCGCCATCGAACTCGCCCGTGGCGAGGAATCCGGCATGCTCGACGGGGAGGACCTCGTGGAGCTCCGCATCGTCGAGGCAGGTGCTCGCGTGGACATGGGACAGCTCGACGCAGCCCTGGTGACACTCCAGGACGCCGGTCTCGACAAGGACGCCCGCGGTGAGTCCGCAGCACGGCTGGACTATGCCTACGCGGAGGTGCTCCTCGTGTGCGATCGGAAGAGCGAGGCCGCTGACTGGTTCGGCTACGCCGTCGCCGCGGATCCCGACCAGACGACGGACGCCCACGCACGTCTGGCGGAGCTCGAGGCGTAGACCACGTGAGCTCACTTTCGCTCGCCGCGCACCACGACGCTCTACTGGTCGACCTCGACGGCACTCTCATCCGGGGCAGTGAACCGATCCCGGGCGCCGCTGAGGCGCTGGAGGACTCCGGATTGCCGGTCGTCTACGTGACGAACAATGCCAGCCGTTCTCCGGGGGACACGGCGGCGCACCTGCGCTCACTAGGCTTTGCCGCCGGCCCGGCGGACGTCATGACCAGCGCGCAGGCCGCGGTGGTGATGCTGTCCGATCACGTTGAGCCGGGTGCGAGAGTCCTGGTGGTGGGGCACGACAGTTTCCGTGACCTCGCGCGGCAGGCCGGTTTCGAGGTGGTGCTCTCCGCCGATGACGCTCCCGAGGCCGTCCTGCAGGGGTTGTCCCGCGAATTGACGTGGTCGGAGCTGGCCGAAGGCTGTCTGGCCATCCGTACGGGCGTGCCCTGGGTCGCATCGAACGTCGACACCACGCTGCCGACGGAGCGTGGGCTGCTCCCCGGCAACGGGTCGCTCGTCGCCGCCCTGCGCGCGGCGACCGATCGCGAACCCCTCGTCGCCGGGAAGCCCGCGGCAGGTGTGCTCCGCGCTGCCGCGGAGCTGGTGGGGTCGACCAGGCCCCTGGTGATCGGGGATCGACTCGACACGGACATCGAGGGAGCCGTCGCCGCCGGTATGCCGGCACTGATGGTTCTCACCGGCGTCCACGGCGTCGACCACCTCCTGGCTGCACCACCGTCGAGTCGGGCATCCCACCTGGCGGTCGACCTCTCGGCACTCTCGGCGCCCGCCGACGCCAGTCGCATCGAGTCCGCGGTGGAGCTCGAGTGCGCGATCGTGGACGGCGCCCTCCATCTGGAGACCCTCGCGGACGGACTGGGTGGTCTCGAACTCGCGCGTGCGGTCATCAGACTCGCCTGGCGCCACGGGGCGGAGACGGTCTCGGTCAGCGATGAGGGCCTGCGGTCGCGGCTGGCGGATGTGGGACTCCGCGTCGGCTAGCGTGTAGGCCGTGACGACCCCCGGACCACAGCCGCGCCCCGGGCCCACGGGGCCCGACACCGACGAACTCCGCTCGGCATTCGATGATCTGCTGACCGAGTCGATCGGTGGACCGGACGCGGGCGTGGACGGCGTGTCGGTTCGCGACGACCAGGTGGCCGCTCTCGACGCGGCCCACGAGCTGCTCGCGCAGGCGCTGACGGCGCTGGACGGCCGGCGCTGATGGCCGCGAAGCGGATGCGGTTGGACGCCGAACTGGTGCGCCGCAAGATCTGTGACAGTCGTGAGCGGGCACGCGACCTCATCGGAGCCGGTCGAGTGATCGTCAACGGCGTCGCCGCCACCAAGCCGGCGACCCAGGTGGAGCCGACCACGTCCATAGCGCTCTCCGCGTCCGACGAACCCGACTGGGCGTCCCGGGGTGCCCACAAGCTGGTCGGGGCCCTCGAGGCGTTCGGGGACGTGACGGTCAACGGTGCTCGGTGCCTCGACGCCGGCGCGTCGACAGGCGGGTTCACCGACGTCCTGCTCTCCCGCGGTGCCCGCCGCGTCGAGGCGGTGGATGTGGGGTACGGCCAGCTGGTGTGGCGCCTCCGGAGCGATGCCCGCGTAGGGGTCCACGACAAGACCAACGTCCGGTCGCTGACCCCGGACGACATCGGGGGGCCGGTGGACCTGGTGGTCTCCGACCTGTCGTTCATCTCACTCGCGCTCGTCCTGCCCGCGCTCGCCGCGTGTGTCCGCACGGGAGGCGAGCTGCTGCCGATGGTCAAGCCCCAGTTCGAGGTGGGCAGGGATCGAGTCGGCCAGGGCGGCGTGGTGCGCGACCCGGCCCTACGGATCGAGGCGGTGACCGAGGTCGCGCGGGCGGCCGCGCGCCTCGGACTGGAGCCCCTGGGATGTGTCGCGAGTCCGCTTCCCGGCCCGTCCGGCAACGTCGAGTACTTCCTCCACCTGCGCAAGGTCGCGACGGAGGGTTCGGTGGAGATGACCGACGAGGCGCATCACGCGATCCGGACGGCAGTGGAGGTGGGCCCGCAGTGAACGACACGTCTGTACCTGAGCACGCACGCAGGATCCTGCTCGCACCCAACATCGCGAGACCTGACATCGTCGCGACCGTCGCCCAGGTGGTGGACGCGTGCGCGGCTCGGGGGATCGCCGTCCGGATGGTGGAGGGCATCAGCGAACACGTCGCCACCGGGACCGGTGTGGAGACCGTCCCCGACACCCCCCGGGCGGCCGAGGGGTGCGAGCTGGTCCTGGTGTTGGGTGGTGACGGCACGTTCCTCCGCGCCTGTCAGTACGCGAAATCCGCTGATGTGCCGGTCCTCGGGGTCAACCTCGGACACATCGGCTTCCTCGCCGAGTCCGAGATCTCCTCGCTCAGCGGTGTGGTGGAGCAGATCGCGGCACGTGACTACCGGGTGGTGGAACGGATGACGGTGGAGGCCACCGTGATCAACGGGGACACCGTCCTGGCCCGGGACTGGGCCCTCAACGAGGTCAGCATCGAGAAGGTCTCGAGGCAGGGGGTCCTCGAGGCGTCCGTGGAGATCGACGGCCGTCCGGTCAGCGACTACGGCTGCGACGGCATGCTGGTCTCCACGCCGACGGGCTCGACCGCGTACGCGTTCTCCGCGGGTGGGCCGATCGTCTGGCCCGAGCTCGACGCGATCCTCGTGGTGCCCAACAACGCGCACGCACTGTTCGCCCGCCCGATGGTCGTGGCCCCCACCTCCCGGGTCGCGGTCGAGACCGGGGTGCACTCCGGCCCCGCCGTGGTGGTGGTGGACGGGCGTCGTCTCGTCGACGCCCCGGCGGGGAGTCGGGTCGAGGTGGTGAGGGGAAGTCGCCCGGTCAAATGGGTCCGGTTGGACGACTCCCCGTTCACCGACAGGCTGGTCACCAAGTTCGAGCTGCCCGTCACCGGGTGGCGCGGGCGGTCCGGTGTCCGGCCACTCACCTAGGGTGGGTGCGTGCTCACGGAACTTCGGATCAGCGGACTCGGCGTCATCGACGAGGCCGTCGCCGACTTCTCGCCCGGGCTCTCGGTCCTCACAGGGGAGACCGGCGCGGGTAAGACGATGGTGGTCACGGGGCTGAGGCTGTTGGCCGGAGGCCGCGCGGACCCCGGACGAGTCCGACGGGGGGCGGAGAAGGCGCTCGTCGAGGGGCGGTTCGACCTCGCCGCGACGGCCACGATGGACACCGCCGAGCGACGCGATCTGGACGAGCTGCTCGAGGACGCCGACGTGGAACTCGATGAGGACGGCAGCGTCATCGCCGCACGCCGGGTGGGTGCGGATGGCCGCTCGCGTGCCCGGCTCGGGGGGAGGTCGGTCCCAGCCGGGACCCTGGCCCGCTTCTGCGCACCGATACTGGCCGTACACGGGCAGAACGACCAGTTGCGACTGCTACGTCCCGACAGGCAGCGGGACGCCGTCGACTCCCACGGCGGGGACGAGGCCCGGGCGGCGCTCGAGGCCTATCGGGACACCTACGGGCGGTGGCGGGAGGCCGAACGTTCCCTCGCGGAACGCACCGGTCGGGCGCGCGAGCTGGCCCGGGAAGCAGACCTGCTGCGAATGGGCCTCGAGGAGATCGATGCCCTGGAACCCGAGCCGGGGGAGGAGGCGGAACTCGACGCCCGTATCCGTCGACTGACCGACTCCGAGGAACTGCGGGAGGTCGCCGGGCAGGCCCACGAGGCGCTCGCCGGGGACGGCGAGACCAGTGAACCGATGGTGGGCGTCCTCGACCAGCTGCGTCAGCGTCTGTCCGCCGCCGGTGACCCCGCGCTCGAACCGATCGCCACCAGTATCGAGCAGGCAGTCGCAGCGCTGGGGGATGCGTCGACCGAACTCGGTCTGTACCTGGCCGAACTCCCGATCGACGCCGCGGATCTCGACTCGGCGCTCGAGCGGCGCCACGATCTCAGGGCCCTGACCCGCAAGTACGGCACCGATGTCGACGACGTCCTCGCGTGGGCGGACAGGGCACGCACCCGCCTCGGAGAAGTCGACACCTCGGACTCCGCCGTCGCCGAACTGCGGTCCACCGTGGGGCGTCTCGCGGCGGAACTCGCCGAGCGGGGAGCCGCGCTCACGGCGATCCGACGGGCCGCCGGGGACGATCTCGCGGCGAGGGTGTCGGCGGAGCTGGCCGAACTGTCGATGGGTGGGGCCCGTCTCGTCGTCCGGGTCACGCCATCAGGCGAGGGACTCGACGGCGCCACGGAGTCGGGTCTCGACGACGTCGAGTTGGCGCTCGACGGCCCGTCCGGTGTGGTCCCACTCGGCAAAGGGGCGTCCGGAGGTGAGCTGTCGAGGGTGATGCTCGCGCTCGAGGTGGTGCTGGCCGAACGGTCAGGGGGCGGGACCCTGGTGTTCGACGAGGTCGACGCCGGCGTGGGCGGCCGGGCGGCGCTGAGCATCGGCAAACGGCTGGCTGGGCTCGCCAGGACGCATCAGGTCATCGCGGTGACCCACCTCGCGCAGGTCGCGGCCTACGCGGACACCCACCTCGTCGTGCACAAGGCCCCCGCGACGGGCGAGGCAGACGGGGCGGTGTCCGGGGTCGTCTCCGGGGTCGCGGCCGTTGCGGACGCCGACCGGGTGACCGAGCTCGCCCGCATGCTCGCCGGCATGGAGGACACCGACACGGGCCTGGCGCACGCGCGGGAGTTGCTGGAGAAGGCACAACGGGAGAAGTCTCAAGCTCTAGTCGACCGTTAACCCGACACGCCGTATAGACCTCCCCGGCCTCGTGAATAACACGCGTGATACTCGGCGCATGAAGATGTCGGGTCTGCTCAGCCGTCGCTCCAACGAACTCGCCGGTGTCGTGGGCACCGTCCGCCAGGTCAAGGCGGGTTCGCCGGTTCCCAGGAGGCTCGGCGGCAAGGACGTCGCCGTGCTCGATCTCAACCGTGCGCCCGCCGACACCGCCCGCGCCCTGGTCGAGGCAGGGGTGGCGGCCGTGGTCCACGTGCCCCGGCAGGGGGAGGGGATGCTCCCCCGGGCGGCGTTCAGGATCCTCGCCGCGTCGACGGTCCCCGTCATCGAGGACGCCGACCTCTCCGAGGTCGCCGACGGCACCCGGGTGCGGATCGCAGACGGCGTCGTCTACTCGGTCAGGAACGAGGAGGAGATCACCGGAGGCCGCGAGGTCGACCCGGCGACGTTGCTCGCCGAGGTGGACACCGCCGAGAGCGGGTACGTCGAGTCGGCGCTGGCGCACCTGGCCAACGCCACCGAGTTCCTCAGCCTCGAGCACCCCCTGCTGCTGGACGGCGAGGGCCTGCCGTCGATCGATGTGGACTTCACCGACCGTCACGTCGTGGTGGTGACCGGTGACGAGGCCTCGCGCGAACAGCTGGCCGAGCTCAAGCCGTTCATCCGGGAGTACCGCCCGATCCTGGTGGGCGTGGACGGGGGCGCGGAGTTCCTGCGCACCGCCCGGTTGACGGCCGACGTCGTCGTCGCGACCCCCACCGACCTGTCCGACGAGGTCCTCACCGACGGGGCCGTCCTCGTGGTGCCCGCCGACCGTGACGGTCGCGCGGAGGGGCTGCAGAAGATCACGGAGCTCGGCCTCGGCGCCACCACCTTCCCCGCAGCGGCAACGGCGCGGGACATGGCGTTGCTGCTGGCCTTCCACGGGGGCGCCGAGATGATCGTGGTGACCGGCGACGACAGGGGACTGGAGAACGTCTTCCGCGACTCGTCCGCCCCGTCGTCGACGATGGTCGACACGACGGTCTCCTCCCGCCTGGTCCACGCCGACGCCTGCGCCACCCTGTACCGGTCGCGTGGCGCGGGGATCGGACTCGCTCTGGTCGTGCTCGCGGCCCTCATCGCGGTCGCCGCGGTCGTGGTGGCGCGGGATGCCGCCCAGGATCTGCTCATCTGGGCCGTCGAGACCTGGAACTCCTTCGCGCTCTGGGTCCAGGGGCTCTTCCGTTGATCTCGCTGCGTCGCCACGTCATCACGCTGGTCGCCGTCTTCCTCGCCCTCGGTGTGGGGGTCGTCCTGGGATCGACGTCCGTCGCGACGTCGATCCGGGACGCGGTGGTCGAGCGCGAGGAGACGACGGCGACGCGGCTCGAGGCGGCGCAGGATGACTTGGCCACCCGGCGGCTCGCGGCCGACAGGCTCGATTCGCTCGCGGGAGATCTGACCCCGGCCGTCGTGGACGGACTGCTCGACGGCCGGCCGGTCCTCACGATCGTGGCGCCCGGGGCCTCCGACGAGGACGTCACCGCGGCGCGTGCGGTCATCGGTGCCGCCGGTGGGATCGACGCCGGGCGCGTCACCCTGACGGACAAGGCGGTCGACCCGGAATCCGACGCCGAACTCCAGGCACTCGTCGCGAACCTCCCCATCGGAACGGCGCCGGCCGCCGACGCGGACCTGGGTACCCAGTTGGGCACGGCTCTCGGCCGGGCCGCGCTGCTGCGGGCGGAGGACGCGAAGCCGCATCTCGAAGACGGCGAGCGGGACACCGTGCTCACGACCCTCGCCGACGCGGAGGTCATCCGCTTCGAGCCGGGGACCCTCCGCCCGGGACAACTCGCACTGATCGTGACCGGGCCGCAGGAGCAGGAGTCGACCGCGGTCCGCGTCGCTGCGCTCGCGCGCACGCTCGACACCGAGGGCGCCGGCGCGGTGGTCTCGGTCGGACCCGGCGACTCCGACGGGCGCGACGCAGTGGGCGTCCTGCGCTCGTCGGGCGAGGAGGACGTCTCGACCGTCGACGGCGCCGGGACGGACGCCGGGCGTCTCGCGATCGTGTTGGCGCTGGCGGAGCAGCTCGCCCGGGGGCAGGGTCACTACGGGGTCGGAGCGGACGCGACCGCCGCGGCGCCGTCGCTCCCCCCGGCGGCGGAGCGGTGATAGCCTGAAGCCCCGTGGGGTGCACCGGAGCCGCACCAGCATTCATCCATTCCGGCGTATGGACACGGGAGTCCCCTTGGCACTGAACCGAACCGCATCGCGGTCCGAGACCAAGCACATCTTCGTCACCGGCGGCGTGGCGTCGTCGCTGGGCAAGGGGCTCACGGCCTCGAGCCTCGGTCAATTGCTGACCGCCCGCGGTCTTCGCGTGACCATGCAGAAGCTGGACCCGTACATCAACGTGGACCCCGGCACGATGAACCCCTTCCAGCACGGCGAGGTGTTCGTCACGGAGGACGGCGCCGAGGCCGATCTGGATCTCGGCCACTACGAGCGGTTCCTCGACCGCGACCTGGACGCCAAGGCCAACGTGACCACCGGGCAGGTGTACTCGGCGGTGATCGCCAAGGAGCGCCGCGGCGAGTACCTCGGCGACACCGTGCAGGTGATCCCGCACATCACCGACGCCATCAAGGACCGCATCATCGCGATGGGCGACCCCGATGACCAGGGGCGCCGCCCCGACGTGGTCATCACCGAGGTCGGTGGGACCGTCGGTGACATCGAGTCCCAGCCCTTCCTCGAGGCGTGCCGGCAGGTCCGTCACGAGGTGGGCCGCGAGAACATCTTCTTCCTGCACGTGTCGCTGGTCCCGTACCTCGCGCCGTCGGGGGAGCTCAAGACCAAGCCCACGCAGCACTCGGTGGCCGCGCTGCGCTCGATCGGCATCGTTCCCGACGGGTTGATCCTGCGCTCGGACCGGGACGTCACCGACGGGCTCAAGGCCAAGATCGCGCTGATGTGCGACGTGGACCTCGAGGGCGTCGTGTCCACCCCGGATGCCCCGAGCATCTACGACATCCCCAAGGTGCTGTTCAACGAGCACCTCGACACGCACGTCATCCGGCGGCTCAACCTGCCGTTCCGGGACGTCGACTGGACCGTGTGGGGCGACCTGCTCCAGCGCGTCCACGAGCCGCGCGAGGAGGTCGAGATCGCCCTCGTGGGCAAGTACATCGACCTGCCCGACGCGTACCTCTCGGTCACCGAGGCGCTGCGCGCCGGCGGCTTCGCGCACCACGCCCGCGTCAACATCCGGTGGGTGGAGTCCGACGCCTGCACCACCGAGGCCGGCGCGCGTGAGGCGCTCCGTGGTGTGGACGGCATGCTCATCCCCGGCGGGTTCGGTATCCGGGGGATCGAGGGCAAGCTCGGCGCCATCTCGTGGTCCCGCAAGAACCGCATCCCGCTGCTCGGACTGTGCCTCGGTCTCCAGTGCTCGGTGATCGAGGCGGCCCGCTCGGTCGGCCTCGAGGGCGCCTCCTCCACCGAGTTCGACCCCGATGCCGAGCATCCGGTCATCTCGACCATGGCCGATCAGGTGGACGCGGTCGCCGGCAACGCGGACCTCGGCGGGACCATGCGCCTGGGCTCCTACCCGGCAACGCTCACCAAGGGCTCGGTCGTGGCGGAGGCGTACGGGTCCACCGAGATCACCGAACGTCATCGCCACCGCTACGAGGTCAACAACGCCTACCGCGACAAGATTGCCGAGTCCGGCCTGCAGTTCTCCGGTACCTCTCCGGACGGCCACCTGGTCGAGTTCGTCGAGTACCCGCGCGAGCAGCACCCGTTCTTCGTGGCCACCCAGGCGCATCCCGAGTACAAGTCGCGTCCGACCCGGCCCCACCCGTTGTTCGTGGCGTTCATCAAGGCCGCGCTGGACTACGAGAACGAGATGCGGCTGCCCGTCGAGCCGTGGCGTTCCGGTCAGGGCGCGGACACCGGCGCCGAGACGGTGGACGCACCGGACGCCAAGACGTCCACCGTCCGTGTCGACGAGGTCGATCCCGGGACGGCCTCCGACGCCCGCACGGACGGGAACTGACCGGCGGTGGCCACCCGCGGTGCCCCCGGGTCGCACGATTACCGCACCGTCGCGAGCCGCGAGATCTTCGACGGCCGCGTCGTGCGGTTGCGTGTGGACACCCTGACCATGCCGGGCGGGGGCACCGCCGACCGCGAGATCTGCGGTCATGACGACGCCGTGGCCGTGATCGCCCTGGACGACGACGACCACATCACCCTCGTCCGGCAGTACCGTCATGCCGTGGGGGAGCGGCTCTGGGAGCTGCCCGCGGGGCTGTGTGATGTCGAGGGCGAGGAGCCCCTGGGCACCGCGCGTCGTGAGCTCGTCGAGGAGACCGGCCTCGAGGCCGAGCACTGGCGCCCGGTGATCGAGATGGTCCCGTCCCCGGGGTTCTGCACGGAGCGCGTCCACGTGTACCTGGCCACCGGACTCCGGGAGGTCGAGCGCCCGGAGGCGGAGCACGAGGAGGCGGACATGGAGGTCGCGCGGATGCCCTTCGCCGACGCCGTCGACGCTGTGCTGGACGGCCGGATCGTCAACGGTATCGCCGTGGCCGGCATCCTCGCGGCCCGCACGGTGATCGACCGGTCCTGACGGGATCGGACCCCCGGTGACCTCGGAGGGCGGCGCCACCGTGCAGATCCGCGGGTATCTGGACCACCTCGCCGTCGAGAAGGGGGCCTCCCCGCACACCCTCGCCGCCTACCGTCGGGACCTGGACAAGTACCACCGCCACCTCGCGGCCGCGGGTGTCGACGACCTGACGTCCGTGACCGAGGCGCACGTGGAGGAGTTCCGCACCCGGTTGGCCACCGCCGACCCGGACGAGGGCAGGAAGGCCCTGGCCCCCAGCTCGATCGCGCGGACCATGGCGGCGGTCCGCGGTCTCCACCGGTTCGCCACCCGTGACGGGGTGACGGCCCTCGACGCGGCCGCCGCCGTCACCCCACCGCGACCGCCGCGGCGACTGCCCAAGGCGCTCCCGGTCGACCGGATGATCGCCCTCATCGAGGCCGCCGGCGACACGGGGGTGGACACCGACCCCGCCCGCCTGCGCGACAGGGCGATGCTCGAGCTGCTCTACGCCTCCGGGGCCCGGGCGGCCGAACTGGTGGGACTGGACGTCGACGACCTCGACGGGCTCGACGACCCGGACGGTGGGGCGGTGATCCTCCGGGGCAAGGGCGGCAAGGAGCGGGTCGTCCCGGTCGGCAGGCCGGCATGCGAGGCCGTGGGGGCGTATCTGGTGCGCGCCCGGCCGGCGCTCGCGACCGGCGGGAGCCCCGCCCTGTTCCTCAACGCCCGCGGAGGGCGCATCACCCGGCAGACCCTGTGGAACGTGGTGGCGGTCGCCGCGCGGCGCGCCGGGGTGCAGCAGGACGTCTCACCGCACTCGTTCCGCCACTCATTCGCGACCCATCTCCTGGACGGCGGGGCGGACATCCGGGTGGTCCAGGAGCTGCTGGGGCACGCCTCGGTCACCACCACGCAGGTGTACACCCTCGTCACCGTCGACACTCTCCGCGAGGTCTGGGCCGAGTGTCACCCCCGGGCACGGTAACGTGACCGTGGGTACGGCCCGGCGCGCTCGATTCGGCACGCTCGAGACGGCACGGGTGAGACGGCGATGAGAGGAGACGCGGGTGGCGCTGGACACTGGGGCGATGGATCCCGCGCTGTTCTCCCGCGCCGAGCTGCTGGGCGCCGACGACCCGGCGGCGGGTGAGGGCTTCTCGGCGATTCCCGAACCGCAGCCGCTGACCTCGCACGGCCCCGCCGCCGTGCTGTCGATGTGCAACCAGAAGGGTGGGGTCGGCAAGACCACCAGCACGATCAACCTCGCCGCGGCGCTCGCCGAGTACGGACGCAGGGTGCTCGTGGTGGATCTCGACCCCCAGGGCGCGCTGTCGGCGGGCCTGGGAATCCCGCACCACCAGCTGGATCTCACCGTCTACAACCTCCTCGTGGACAACTCCGTGTCGACGGAGGAGGTCCTCGTCCGGACCCGGGTGGAGGGCGTGGACCTCATCCCCGCCAACATCGACCTGTCCGCCGCGGAGATCCAGCTCGTCAACGAGGTCGGGCGTGAACAGGCGCTGGGCCGCGCGTTGTATCCGGTGTTGGACCGCTACGATTTCGTCCTCATCGACTGCCAGCCGTCGCTGGGCCTGCTCACCGTCAACGCGCTCGCGTGCTCGGACGGCGTGCTCATCCCCATGGAGTGCGAGTATTTCTCGCTCCGCGGGCTGGCTCTGCTGACCGATACGATCGACAAGGTCCGCGACCGCATCAACCCGCGCCTGCACCTCACGGGCATCCTCATCACGATGTTCGACCGGCGGACGGTCCACGCACGGGACGTGCTCAGCAGGGTCGTCGAGGTGTTCGGCGACAAGGTGTTCGACACCCTCGTCACCCGCACCGTCCGGTTCCCGGAGACCACTGTCGCCGGCGAGCCGATCACCACGTGGGCCCCGAAGTCCGCGGGCGCGCAGGCCTACCGTGCCCTCGCGCGCGAGGTCATCCAGCGCGGCAGGTGACCGGGCGGTGACCGGCGTCGGGCCCCCGTCGGGGGAGGACCCGGCCGGGGCGGCGACGGAGGTCGCGGATCCGCGGGCGTTCACCGTCCACCTCACCAACTTCACCGGCCCATTCGACCTGCTGTTGGGTCTCATCGACTCCAAACGCCTCGACGTCACCGAGGTCGCGCTCCACGCCGTCACCGACGAGTTCATCGCCCACACCCGCCGGCTGGGGGCCGAGGCCGGACTGGAGGAGGTCACCGAGTTCCTCGTCGTCGCCGCGACGCTGCTGGACCTGAAGACGGCCCGGCTCGTGCCCTCCGGAGAGGTCCAGGACCCCGAGGACCTGGCCCTGCTGCAGGCCCGGGACATGCTCTTCGCGCGCCTGCTGCAGTTCCGGGCGTTCCGTCAGGTCGCCGAGCTGTTCGCCGAGCTAGAACGCTCCGCCCGGCACGCGTACCCGAGGACCGCCGGACCGGACGACGAGTTCCTGGGCCTGCTCCCGGAGGTGGAGCTCGGAGTGGACCCCGACCAGTTCGCCACCATCGCAGCGGTCGCGTTCCGGCCCCGGCCGGTGGACGAGGTGGGGGTGGGGCACATCCACGCCCCGGTCGTCTCGGTCCCCGAGCAGGCCGACCGGGTCCTCGAGCTGTTGAGGTTCCACGGCGAGGGTCGGTGGGTGGACTTCCGTGAACTGGTCGCGGGGTGCGACGACTCCCTCGTCGTCGTCGCCAGGTTCCTCGCCCTGTTGGAGTTGTACCGGGCGCGCGCGGTCGCGCTCGCCCAGGACGAGGCGCTGGGGGACCTGTTGGTGAGCTGGACGGGCGGAGACGCCGACGAGGTGACGAAGGGACGGGACGAATGGACGTGAGCGACGTGACGGAGCCCCGGGACCCCGAGCCGGAGGGACCGATGGGGGACGACGACGAGCGCGGTGGGCCGGAGTCGGACGGGCCGCCTCTGCGGGCCAGACTCGAGGCCCTGGTGCTGGTGGTGGACCAGCCGACACCGGAGGGCCTGCTGGCAGCGGCCGCCGGGGCGACGGTCGCCGAGGTCGACGCGGAGTTGCGGGCGTGGCGGGACGAGCTCACCGCAGCGGGGAGCGGGATGGACCTGCGGCGCACCGGGGACGGGTGGCGTCTCTACACCCGTCGTGAGCTCGCGCCGTACGTCGAGCGACTCCTCACGGACGGCACGAGGTCCACCCTGACCCGGGCCGCACTGGAGACGCTGGCGGTGATCGCCTACCGGCAGCCGGTCACCCGGTCGCGCATCGCGGCGGTTCGCGGGGTCAACGTCGACGGAGTGATGAGGACGCTCGTGGCACGCGGTCTGGCCGTGGAATGCGGCACAGATGCGGACACCGGGGGCATCCTGTATAGGACCACGGAGTTATTTCTGGAAAGATTGGGACTCACGTCGCTCGACGAGCTGCCGGACATCGCCCCGCTGCTACCGGATGTCGACCTGGTCGACGAGATGAGCGACGACCCCGCGGACGATCCGCGGATCCCACTGGGGCGGCGTCGAACCGCGGCGCCCGACCCCACACCCCGAGACGACGAAGAGATGTGACGTTTTCATGACTGAATCCGCTGGCCGAGACGGCGCACCGGTCCGCCTACAGAAGATCCTGGCCCAGGCCGGGGTCGCCTCCCGCCGCGCCTCCGAGGAGCTCATCGCCCGCGGACGGGTCGAGGTCGACGGCAAGAAGGTGCGCGAGATGGGCATCAAGGTCGACCCCGCGACCGCCGTCATCCGCGTGGACGGCACCCGCATCGTCCTGGACGACACCCTGGTCTACCTCGCGCTGAACAAGCCCCGGGGTTACCACACCACCATGTCCGACGAGAAGGGCCGGCCGTGCGTCGGCGACCTCGTCGCGGACCGCGTGGACGCCGGGCAGCGACTGTTCCACGTCGGGCGTCTCGACGCCGAGACCGAGGGTTTGCTCCTGGTGACCAACGACGGCGAGCTGGCGCACCGTCTCATGCACCCGTCCTACGAGGTGTCCAAGACCTACATGGCGACCGTCACCGGCGTCGTGGGCAAGGGCGTCAACAAGCAGCTGCGCGCCGGGGTGACCCTGGAGGACGGACCAGCCAAGGTCGACCAGTTCTCGATCCTCGACGTCCACGACGGGCGCTCGCTGGTCAAGGTCGTGCTCCACGAGGGGCGCAAGCACATCGTGCGGCGACTGCTCGCCGAGGTGGGGCACCCGGTCGAGGCGCTCGTCCGGACCCGCTTCGGGGCCGTCGCGCTCGGCGACCAGCGTGCCGGTACCTTCCGCAAGCTGGGCCGCAAAGAGGTCTCCGATCTGTACGAGGCGGTCGGCCTGTGAGCGCCCCGACCGCGCGTCGACGCATCGCGATCGACGGCCCGGCCGGCACCGGGAAGTCCACCCTGGCCCGCACGTTGGCCCGACGGATCGGCGGCGCCTATCTCGACACCGGCGCGATGTACCGGGTGGCAACCCTGCAGGTTCTGCGCGCCGGGATCGACCCGGAGGACGCCACCGCGGTGATCGCCGCGACCGCCGACCTCCCGCTGGAGATCGGCACCGACGCCGGCACCGAGCGCGTCCTGCTGGCCGGTGAGGACGTCAGCGACGAGATCCGCACCGCCCGCGTCACGGCCGAGGTCTCGGCGGTCTCCGCCGTACCCGAGGTCCGCGAGAACCTGGTCCTCCTGCAGCGGCGGCTGGCCTCCAGCGGGGGCACCGTCGTCCTCGAGGGTCGCGACATCGGCACCGTGGTGCTGCCGGACGCCGAGGTGAAGGTCTATCTCACCGCCAGCCCGGAGGTACGCGCCCGGCGCCGCACCGACCAGGACCTCGCCGCCGGCCGCGAGGCCGACTACGACGAGGTGCTGGCCGCCGTCATCGAACGCGACCGCAAGGACTCCACTCGCGCCGCGAGCCCGCTGCGGCCCGCCGACGACGCCGTCGTCATCGACACCTCAGACCTCACCCTCGACGAGGTGCTCGACCGCCTGGTCGCGCTCGCCGAGGGAATCCACGCGTCGCACGGCGCCACCGCAGAAGGGAACGCACTGTGACCACCAACGAGGAGACCCCCGACTTCGACCTGCCCGCCGGTCCCGGTGAGGAGACCATCGAGGACGGCTGGAACGACGACACCGACTGGGAGGCGGTCGCCGCGGAGTTCGCCGACGAGATCGGGGCGGTCACCGAGGGCGTGGAGATCCTGCCCACCGTCGCGATCGTCGGGCGCCCCAACGTCGGGAAGTCCACCCTGGTGAACCGCATCATCGGTCGCCGCGAGGCCGTGGTCGAGGACGTCCCCGGCGTCACCCGTGACCGGGTCTCCTACGAGGCGTTGTGGAACGGCCGCACCTTCATGGTGCAGGACACCGGTGGCTGGGAGCAGGACGCCAAGGGCATGCACCGCTCCATCGCCCAGCAGGCCGAGATCGCCATGGGCACCGCCGACCTCATCGTGCTGGTGTGCGACGGCACGGTGGGTATCACCGCCGCCGATGCGACGGTCGCCAAGAGCCTGCGGCGGTCCTCGACGCCGGTCATCCTCGCCGTCAACAAGGTCGACAGCGAGAAGGCCGAACTCGAGGCGGCCGAGTTCTGGTCACTCGGCCTCGACGAGCCCCACGCCATCTCCGCCGCCCACGGGCGGGGCACGGCGGACCTGCTCGACGAGATCCTCAGGCAACTGCCGTCCAAGGCGAGGATGCGTGAGGCCACCAACGTGCCGCGCCGTGTCGCGCTGGTCGGCAAGCCCAACGTCGGTAAGTCGAGTCTGCTCAACAAGCTCACCGGCGAGGAGCGCTCGGTGGTCGACAACGTCGCCGGCACCACCGTCGACCCCGTCGACTCACTCGTGGAGCTCGGCGGACGCACCTGGCGGTTCGTCGACACCGCCGGCCTGCGCCGCAAGGTCAACCAGGCCTACGGTCACGAGTACTACGCCTCACTTCGCACCCGCGGAGCGATCGAGGCGGCCGAGGTGGTCGTCCTCCTGCTCGACGCCTCCGAGCCCATCACGGAGCAGGACCTCCGGGTGATCTCGATGGTCGCCGACGCCGGCCGTGCGCTGGTGATCGCGTTCAACAAGTGGGACCTGGTCGACGAGGACCGACGGTACGACCTCGACAAGGAGATCGACCGCGAACTGTCCCGCGTGCTGAGCTGGGCCCACCGGGTCAACATCTCGGCCAGGACCGGGCGCGCCCTGGCCAAGCTCGTGCCCGCGATGGAGACCGCACTCGACTCGTGGGACAAGCGGATCCCCACCGGGCCCCTCAACACGTGGATGAGCGAGGTCGTCGCCGCGACTCCGCCGCCCATGCGAGGCGGGCGCCTGCCGCGGATCAGGTTCTGCACCCAGGCCACCACCCGGCCGCCGACGTTCGTGTTCTTCTCCACGGGGTTCCTCGAGGCCGGTTACCGCCGGTTCCTCGAGCGTCGTCTCCGCGAGACCTTCGGCTTCGACGGCTCCCCGGTCAGGGTGAACGTCCGGGTCAAGGAGCGCCGCCAACGCCAGTGACCTGCCGATTGGAGTCAGACGGAACCGGTGCGCTAGTCTGATCCAGTCGCCGCGCGAGCCGCGGTGGCGGACGGGCTGTGGCGCAGCTTGGTAGCGCACTTGACTGGGGGTCAAGGGGTCGCAGGTTCAAATCCTGTCAGCCCGACACAGATCAGGGCCGGTTTCCCGAGAGGGGGACCGGCCCTGAGTCCATTTCCGCGGTTCACTTCGGTTCAAGCGGCGGGTCACGTCCGCAGAATCCGGGGTGCGTTAGCCTGGCCTGGTCACGAAACGGCGACCCGGGTCGACCGTCAGTCTTCGATCCAGGAGTGAGCGCGCGGTGGGAGAGCTACTCGTCATAGCGGGGCTGTTGGTCGCGGTGATCGCGGTCGTCGGGATCATCGTCAAGGCACGGGGCGGCACGAAGCCCGAGGCGGCCGGACCCCGCCTCGACCCGCTCGCCGCCGACCGGCCGGTCCACGGCTTCGGCCCGCGAGAGCTCGGCCCCGGTGCGATCGTCTCCTACGGCGGCATCGACTATGTGGTCCGCGGCTCGATCACCCTTCGCCAGGGCCCGTATGTCTGGTGGGAGCATCTCCTGGAGGGCGGCGACGGAGCGCAGTGGTTGGGCGTCGAGGAGGACGAGGGAACCCTCGAGCTCACCTGGTGGAACACCCGCAAGGGACTCGGCGTCAGCCCCGGATCCGAGGTGATCGTCGACGATCGGGTCCATCGGCTCGAGGAGTCGGGTGAGGCGGAGTACTCGTGCGAGGGAACCACCGGTCTGCCCGAGCGCGGCCGGATGCGGTACCAGGACATGCGTACCGGGGACGGCAGCTCGCTGCTGTCCTTCGAGGACTGGGACGGGGCCGGCTGGGAGGTCTCCTCCGGACGCCCGATGTCCCGGGGTGAGCTGACCGTCTACCCGGCGCCCCCCGTCGCCGGCGACCCGGACTACAGACGGTGACCGTCCACGACCTCGCCACGGAACCGAGTGATGTGGCGTCCGCGGCACTGGGTTACCGGGTCGGCGTGACGCCCGAGCGGAACGCCCTCGTCTCCACCGTTCTCGAGCACCCCGCACTCGACATCGCTCTACGCCTGTCCATCCTCGGGGCATCACACGCGGTGACGCTGATTATCGACGGACGCGACGCGATGACCGAGGAGGTGTCCTGCCGCGCCACGGCCGACGGCGGGGCGCCTCTGCCGGCCGAGGAGTCCTTTCCCGGTTCGTGGGGTGTCCACCATCTGCGCGGGACCACCGAGACCCTCGCCGCCGCCGACTTCGGGGCGGTCGTGGAGCGACTGACCGCGCTCGCGGCAGCCGATCCGACCGTGCTCGCGGGACGGTTCCCGGGCTCTGAGGGGGCGCTCACGGTGGTGGCTCCGACGCCGGACGACACGGGCTGGTCGTGGGACACCTGGCATCTCTACCCGGCTGGAGACGACTCCGGGGAGAGCGGTGGCGACGTCGTCGCCACCACGTCCCGGTTGCACGTCGCCGGGGTGCACGTCGCCGGGCTGGCCGGCGCCGGGGTGGACGTTGCAGAGGGGGTGGCCTCGTGAAGCCCTACCGCGGGTTGATCATCGCGCTCGTCGCCGGACTGTGCGCGGTCCTGCTGGGCCTCGTCCTGGTGGGGTCCGGCACGAACGCCGTGCGCTACGTCCGCGAGAACTACACCCCGGTGGCAGGCGCGTCCCAGACCTACGAGTGCCGGGGCGACCGGGACTCCACGGCGAGGGACATCAGCAACCACGAGCGGCCGGACGCCGACCAGCTGAACGAGGACACCCGGTACCTGAGGTACGGGGACGACATGATCGTCGTCGGCCGCTCCGGCGATCTCGCCTGTCGCGTCCAGCTCGACGAGAACTCGCGCACGCTCCGTTCCGGAGGCTTCATCTTCCTCGGCGGGGCCTTCGGCCCGGGCAGCCCGGCGCGGTCCGCCGGGGGCAGCTCCGGCGGGGTCGGCGTGAAGTGACCCACGAGACGCCCACAGACCACCCGAACCCCGAGGAGACACGGTGACAATCGCCGCCGGAACCGCCGACCACGTACCCGAACTCCTGGACGGGATCGGGGTGTCGCTGGCGTACTTCGGCGTCGGCGCCCTGGTCCTCGCGCTGGGTTTCGTCATGCTCGACCTGCTGACGCCGGGCAGCCTGCGCCACCACGTGTTCGTCGACCACCGTCCCAACGCCGCGGCGCTGTTCGTGTCCTCGGCGTTCTCCCTCGCGATCATCGTCGTCACCGTGATGACCAACGCCTCGGACTCCCTCGTGTTGGGCCTGATCGACGTCGCCGTCTACGGCCTGCTCGGCGTGATCTTCCAGGCCGTCACGCTGGTGATCCTCGAACTGCTGGTCCCCGGCAGGTTCCGTGACCTCGTCGGCGCGCCGCGGTTCAGCACCGCCGCACTCGCCGTGGCGGCCACACTCCTCGCCGTCTCCGCCGTGAACGCGGCCGCCATTGCCTGACGAGGTCGGCACGGCGGTTCCCGTGCCGACGGAGGTGGACCCCGCCGGAGAATCCCCGCCGCGCGCCGGCCGCTGGTGGCGTCCGGTCGTGCTGGCCTCCGTCGCCGCGTGCGCCGCCTGCGGGCTCATCTACGAGCTCGCCCTCCTCACGCTCGCGACAACGGTCCAGGGCGGAGGGATCGTCGCCACGAGTCTCGTGGTGGCCGGGTACGTCGCGGCCCTCGGCCTCGGCGCATTGCTGGCCAAGCCGTTCGTCGACCGCCCGGCGTCGAGCTTCATCGCCGTCGAGGCGACGCTGGGGCTCGTCGGTGGGGCGTCGGCCACGGCGCTCTATGTGACCTTCACGACCCTGGGGTCGGACTCGGCGTCGTTGGTGACGCTGGTGGTGGCCACCGCCGCGATCGGCGTGCTGGTGGGCGCAGAGGTGCCACTGCTCATGTCCCTGCTGCAGACCGGCCGCCGGACCGGGTCGGCCGAGGCCGGCCGGGTACTGGCCGATCTCAACGCCGCCGACTACCTGGGGGCGCTCGTCGGGGGACTGCTGTGGCCGTTCCTGCTCCTGCCGTCGTTCGGGATGCAGCAGGCCGCCGCCATCACGGGGGTGGTCAACGTGGCCGCCGCGGCCGTGCTGCTCGCGCTCGCGTTGCGGGGTCTGCTGACCCGGACACAGACCGCCGTAGCGGCGTTGTCGCTCGCGCTGGTCGCGGCTCTGCTGGGCACGCTGCTCGTCACGCTCGACGACGTCACCGAGTGGTCGCGGTCCAAGCTGTACCCGGACCCGGTGCTCTCCCACACCCAGTCCGCCTACCAGGAGATCGTCGTCACCAGAGCGAGGTACAACGGCCGCACCGACCGCCGTCTGTACCTCGACGGGACGCTCCAGTACTCGAGTCTCGACGAGTACCGGTACACCGAGGCGCTGGTCCAGCCCGCGATGGCCGAGCGGCCCGCCGACGTGTTGGTACTCGGCGGCGGCGACGGTCTGGCGGCCCGAGACCTCCTGGCCGTGCCGGGCGTTCGGCGAGTGGTCCAGGTGGAGCTCGACCCGGCGGTGCTGGAGATCGCCCGCACCGAGCTGCGCGCGGACAACCGGGGTTCCCTCGACGACCCGCGCGTCGAGGTGGTGGTCGACGACGCCTTCGCGTGGCTGCGCCGGGGCGGCGACGGCGCGGTGCCGCCGGGCGGCTTCGGGGCGGTGCTCGTGGATCTGCCGGACCCGCGCAACGCCGCGCTGTCCCGCCTGTATTCCGAGGAGTTCTACGGCCTCGTGCGCGGGGTCACCGGCGATGACGGTCTCATGGTCGTCCAATCGGGGAGCCCGTTCTCCACACCGCGGCAGTTCTGGCGGACGGTGTCGACAGTGGATTCCGCGGGATGGGGCACGACCCCGTATCACGTTCACGTCCCGACGTTCGGGGACTGGGGTTTCGTCCTGGCCTCGGCAGACGGTGACGTCCCGGATCTCCGACTGCGGCCCGACGTCACCGGCCTGCGATACCTCGACCAGGGGACCCTCGAGGCAGCCGGCCGGTTCGGTCGCGACGTGACCCCGATGCGACTCGAGCCCTCCACGCTCGACCGGCCCCGGATCCTCGATGACGCCCGACGTGGCTATGAACGCTGACCGGTGCGGAGCCGGCCTGCCACCCGCGGGGGAACACGGGGCCGGGGCCTACCGTTGTAACCGATAGGTATCCCGTGAGAAGAGCCGCGCGCCGGACGCGCGGGCGAGGAGGGGCATGGCCGACGAGCGCACGCCACAGACGGCACGGGACCGGATCGTGTCCGATATCGACCGCATGTGCCGGGGGGAGGGGCAGGCCCCGGTGGCGGAGTTGTCCGACCGGGCGGCTCTGCTCGTCGCCTGCGGGCTGATCGAACCCCGCATCGGCGACGTCGTCCTGTCCCGGATGCACCGCAATCTGCCGTTCCCGACGGTGAACGGATTCCACCAGGTCCGGATCATCGAGGAGCAGCGCCACGACCTGAGGCGGATCCTCGGCACCCCGGTGCCCTCCATGTTGCGCATGGCGCTGCGGACCCGACTCGCAGATCTCGACCGGAAGTACCTCGTCCTGCGGACCGGGTTCACCCGGGGTTCCGGCGTCTGGGCTTTCCGGGTCAAGGACATCCGCGCCGACCGGCGGCGCGGTGTGCACCTTGACACCGATGACCGTGGCCGGTTGTTCGACGCCCTGGCATCGACGCCGACCATGGCCCCCGTCCCGCTCGTGCCCCGGACCCTCGCGGAGCTCGGGACGGTCGCAGCGGCCAGAGGGCAGCGGGAGATGGGCCGGGTGGTGTTGCCACCACGGGTGCAGTCGGTGGTGCAGTCCCTTCCCTCGCTCCCGCACATCCGCGCGGACCGGCGTCGGATTCCCGAGATGTACACGGCCACCCTCATGGAGGTCGGTGGTCTGTACGACCGTCTGTACCGCGCGTACTCGCGGGGCGGACGGTCGGTGGAGGAGATCCGGCTGCAGTTCGACGCCGAATCCGAGGTGGTCGGCCTCGCCGGGGATCTGTGCCGACTGCGCGAGGCCGCGGCCACGGCCGGGGTGCCGCCGGCGAGCGACGGTTTCACCACTCTGACCGGTATGGGCGTCTCCATCGACGAGGTGTGGGCGGAGGTCGTCGACAGGGCGGTCGCGTTCCGGGAGCTCGTCGAGTCGGTGGAGTCGCGGGCCGAGGCCGCGGTGGCGGAGGCGGACCGTCTCGCCGGCATCGCCCGTGACAACGGTGTGGCGTCGCCCTCGACCCCCTACCGTCCCTCCCCGGCGGATGTGGCGGCCGAGCATCTGGCGGCGCGCGCGGGTGACCGGATGCTCTCGACGGAGGCCATGCGGAGGTTGCGCGGCCAGATCGACCCCGACCGCTAGACGCCGCGACCGGAGGGGCGCGTCCCCGACGGCGTCCCGCCTGCGTACGGTGGGAGCATCTGTTCGTCACCGGGAAGGACTCCACGCGTGGGACTGGCCAACCGCTTCTGGAAGCTCATGGGCTCCACCCAGGGACGCGACACCTCGCGCGCGCAGAGCGCGGTCGAGATGTCGCACGGGTTCGACGAGTGGGCGGCAGGACTGGACGACGACGAGTTCGCGGACGCCGCGCACGGGCTGCAGCTCTTCGGTGATCCGCCCGAGGATCTCGCCCGGTTCCTCGCGTTGGCGAGGGAGGCCGCCACCCGGACCGTCGGTCTGAGGCCGTTCGACGTCCAGCTCCAGGGAGCGTTGCGGATGTTCGCCGGCGATGTCGTCGAGATGGCGACCGGCGAGGGCAAGACACTCTCGGGGGCGGTGGCCGCCGCCGGCTACGCCCTCCAGGGCCACACGGTGCACGTCATCTCGGTCAACGACTATCTCGCCGCCCGGGACGCGCGCTGGATGGGGCCGATCTTCGAAATGCTCGGGCTCTCGGTCGGCCACGTGACGGAGTCCTCGACGCGCGACGAGCGACGTATCGCCTATTCCTGCGATGTCACGTACGGCTCGGTCTCCGAGATCGGGTTCGACGTCCTCCGCGAACAGCTGGTGACCGACCCCGCGGATCTCATCGCCCCGACCACCGACGTGGCCCTGGTGGACGAGGCCGATTCGGTGTTGGTGGACGAGGCGCTCGTGCCGCTGGTCCTGGCCGGCTCGACCTCCGGGGAGGCGCCGACAGGTGAGGTCCTGGCCGCGGTGCGCAAGCTGCGACCGGGTCGGCACTACGAGACCGACGCCGACCGCCGCAACATCTTCCTCACCGACGACGGCGCCGAGGCCATCGAGACCGAGCTCGGCATCCCCGACCTCTACGATGCCGACCACGTCGGTACGACCCTGGTCCAGGTCAACGTCGCGCTCCACGCGTGCTTCCTGCTGCGTAGGGACGTGGACTACATCGTCCGCGACGGACGGGTGCAGCTCGTCAACGCATCCCGCGGACGGGTGGCCGAGCTCCAGCGGTGGCCGGACGGGCTCCAGGCCGCCGTGGAGGCCAAGGAGGGCGTCACGGTGTCCGAGGCGGGGCAGATCCTGGACAGCATCACGGTCCAGGCGTTCATCGGCCGGTACGACAAGGTGTGCGGGATGACCGGCACCGCGCTGGCGGCGGGTGCCCAGTTGCGCGAGTTCTACTCCCTGGGCGTGTCCCGGATCGACCCCAACGCCCCGAACATCCGGTTCGACGAGGCCGACCGCACCTACATCGACACCGACAGCAAGACCCGCGCGCTGGTCGAACACATCGCTGCTGTCCACGCCACCGGTCAGCCGGTCCTGGTGGGCACCCACGACGTGGCCGAGTCCGAGGAACTGGCCGCACGGCTCGCCGAGAAGGGGGTCGAGTGCTCGGTCCTCAACGCCAAGAACGACGAGGAGGAGGCGGCCATCATCGCCGAGGCCGGTGACGTCGGCAACGTCACCGTCTCCACCCAGATGGCCGGGCGCGGGACGGACATCCGCCTCGGCGGTTCCGACGAGGCCCGACGCGACGAGGTCGTGGAACTCGGCGGTCTCCACGTGGTGGGTACCGGACGGCACCGGACCGAGCGGCTCGACAACCAGCTCAGGGGACGGGCGGGGCGTCAGGGCGACCCGGGCAGCTCGGTGTTCTTCGCCGCCATGGACGACCCCGTGGTGACGTCGGCGCTCGAACCCGAGAAGATCCCGACCAGCCACGACAGGATGTCCGGGTTGCTCAAGGGCAATCGCGGGCGCGACGCCGTCGATCACGCCCAGCGGGTGACCGAGGGGCAGATGCTGGAGATCCACGCCAACACCTGGCGCTACAGTCGGCTGCTCGCCGAGCAACGCGACATCCTCGCGGAGCGGCGCTCTGCGCTCCTGCGTACGGACAGGGCCTTCGAGGAACTCACCGCACACGATCCCGCGCGGGGTGACGCGCTGGTGGACGAGCACGGCCGTGAGGCGGTGGTGCAGGGCTGCCGAGAGATCATGCTATGGCATCTCGACCGGGGCTGGGCCCGGCATCTGGAGACGATGAACGACGTCCGGGAGTCGATCCACCTCCGCGCACTGGGACGTGAGAACCCCCTCGACGAGTTCCATCGGATCGCGATCGACCACTTCCGGGACCTCGCCGCCGACGCCGTCCGTGAATCCGAGGCGACCTTCTCCGAGATCGAGTTCACCGACTCCGGGGTGGACCTCGAGGCCAACTCCATGGCGCGTCCCACCTCGACCTGGACCTACATGGTCCACGACAATCCGATGGCCGCCGGTGGGAACGTCTTCTCCGGGATGATGTCGACGTTCCGATGAATGCGGCGCGCGACGGCAGGCGGGAAACCGACCTCCGGGAGTGGCGGACCGGAGAGGGCAAGGTCCTGGGCGCCAGGATCCCGCCTCCCCGCGACGGGCACCTGTCCGCGGCGGTCCCGCCGGGCCTGGGCCCCGAATCGCCGGCCCGCGTACCCGAGGTCAGCGATCGGTTCTGGACGCTGCCCAACGCGATCTCGCTCGCGCGGATCGCGCTGATCCCGGTTCTCATCCTGAGCATCCTGGCGTGGGACGACCCACCCCTGGCCTTGTGGCTGCTCGGGGTGTTGGTCGTCTCGGACTGGCTCGACGGCAAGATCGCGCGTCTGTGGAACATGCGCTCGACCTGGGGCGAGCGACTGGACCCGATCGCGGACCGGATCCTCGTCGCCGCCGTGCCGGTGGCCTTCGCGGTCGCGGGATACATCCCCGTGTGGATCGTGGTGGTCCTGATCGCCAGGGACGTGCTGCTGACGAGCACTCTTCCGGTCTACCGCCGGCGCGGTCTGGTACCCGAGGTCACCTACCTGGGCAAGGCGGCGACCTTCGCCCTGTTCTGGTCACTCCCGCTGTTGCTGGCCGGCCACGCCGGTGTGCCGGGTGGACAGGCCTTCCAGCTCGTGGGGGAGGCGTGCCTGTACTGGGGCGTCGGACTGTACGCGTGGAGTGGGGGCATCTACGTGTGGCAGGCGTGGCGGATCGCGCGGGCGGTTCCCCCACGCGGGGCCCGATCGGCTGATGTGGGGGTGCCCGACGGTGTGTAATGTCGCCAGATGGAATTCTAAAGTGAGCCACTCGAGAAGGGCGCGTCAGTGAGCGATCAGAACATCCCCGACCAGCTCCGGTACACCGATGAGCACGAGTGGGTGGAGCGGGTGTCGGACACCCGGGTGCGCATCGGGATCACCGAGTACGCGCAGTCCAAGCTCGGAGACATCGTGTTCGTTCAGCTCCCCGAGGTCGGAGGGGACACGGAGTCGGGAGAATCCTTCGGCGAGGTCGAGTCGCCCAAGAGCGTGTCCGACCTGTACGCGCCGCTCAGCGGCAAGGTGGTCGAGGTGAACACCGCCCTCGAGACCTCGCCCGAACTGGTCAACTCGGATCCCTACGGTGAGGGGTGGATCGTCGTCCTGGAGATCGCCGACGTGGACGACCTGGAGAGCCAGCTCGAGCAGACACTCGACTCTGACGGGTACGCCAAGATCACGGAGGGCTGAGCGGGTAGTCGCCGCCCCCCGGCCCCGCGGCCGGGGTCCCCGACATAGAATCAACTGCACCGCACGGTGAGCCCCTCGCTGGGCTCGGACGAGGAGATACGAACGTGACCGAGAACAAGAACATGCCCGAGGCGACCGCCGAGACCACCTCCGTGTTCCGTGCAGAGCTCCTCAACGAATCCGACCAGCAGGCGGCGCAGTCCGACTCCGCCGTCACCGGTGTCGAGGGCCTCCCCGAGGGGCAGGCCCTGCTGGTCGTCAAGCGCGGCCCCAATGCCGGGTCGCGATTCCTGCTCGACCAGGCCACCACCTCCGCGGGACGCCACCCGGACAGCGACATCTTCCTCGACGACGTCACGGTGAGCCGGCGGCACGCCGAGTTCCGTAGCGAGGGCGAGACGTTCACGGTCGTCGACGTGGGGTCGCTGAACGGCACCTACGTCAATCGTGAGCCCGTGGATTCGGCGTCGCTGTCCAACGGCGACGAGGTCCAGATCGGCAAGTTCCGCCTCGTCTTCCTGACGGGTACGCCCGGGCAGTGACCGCCGCCGGACAGGGCGCCCCGAAGGAGGAGTACCTCTCCATCGGGGGCGTCATCGCACTTCTGGGTCCGGAGTTCCCGGACCTGACTGTGTCGAAGGTCCGGTTCCTCGAGAACGAGGGGCTGGTCACCCCTGAGCGCACGGCGAGCGGATACCGACGGTTCAGCGTCGAGGACCGCGAGCGCCTGCGATACGTACTGACCGCCCAGCGCGATCGGTACCTGCCGCTCAAGGTGATCCGGCAGGAACTCGACGCACTGGACGCCGGCATCGCCGACGGGTCGACCACCGCGCTGCGACCCCGGTCGGGTGAGGACGGCGTCCCCGGCTCCGCCCCGGACGATTTCCGGAGCGACACCCTGAAGAGGCTCACCCGCGAGAACGTGGTCGAGCAGTCCGGGGTGGACGCCGCACTGGTCGACGCCTTGATCGACGCCGGCCTGATCGCGGCGGGGCCCGGCGGCTTCTTCGACCCGGAAGCGGTCCTGGTGGCGCGGACCGCGCACGATCTGGCCGGGCACGGGGTGGACGTGCGCCACCTCAGGGGTTTCCGCACGGCGGCCGACCGTCAGACCGGGTTGATCACGCAGATCGCCGGCCCGGTGGCCCGTCAGGGTGATGCCGATGCCCGGGATCGGGCTGCGGAACTGGCGCGGGAGATCGCGGCACTGTCGGTGGCGCTCCATTCGACCCTGGTCACCGTCGCCGTGCGGCACGCACTCGAGTCCTGACGGGCGTCGGCGCCCGCCCGCCGTGGAGCGGATCGGGGCTACGCTGAGAGACGTGGGAGAGGCGGAGGACATGGGAAAGAACATGCGGGAGGTCGACATCGTCGGCGTCCGTTTCGAGGAGCCGGAGTACGCACCCGTACTGATCCTGCACGAGAAGGACGGTGGTCGGTACGTGCCGATCTGGATCGGAGCGGCCGAAGCCGCAGCGATCAGCCTCCAACAGCAGGGGGTGCAGCCGAGCAGGCCGCTGACGCACGACCTGGTGGCCACGCTGCTGGACACCTTCTCGCATCCGCTGGAGCAGGTCGAGATCGTGGGAGTGTCCGACGGGACGTTCTTCGCGGAACTGGTGTTCGGCGAGACCCGGGTGTCCGCGCGCCCGTCCGACGCGGTGGCGGTCGCACTGCGGACCTCCTCGCCGGTACTCGTCAGTCGGGAGGTCCTCGACGAGGTGGGGATCTCACTCGTGGAGCAGGGCGAGGAAGAGGTCGAGGCTTTCCGTGAGTTCCTCGACCAGGTGAACCCGGACGATTTCCTCGGCGGGCCGGAAGCGCCGAAGGAGCCGGGCGGGTCACCCTCCTGAAGCCTGTGACCTGCAAGTTTGGTGGTCCCAATGGTCACTTCACTACCAGAGCGCAGGTCAGGGCAGACTCTAAACTTCAACTTGAGGTTGAGGTTTACCGCGTGTCCTATTGATCGAGGCCCCCGGCGGGCATAGCGTTGCCCTCAGTGAACTACACCGATGGTGTTCACGCGTCCAGGATCCGGGCTTCGCAGCCCGGTACCGTGCCGCCACGTTCGTGGCGACACCCGCAGCTTGAGGGAGCAATCGTGGCCGACCACACCCGGGTCTCGGAGCCGTCCGTCGCCGATACGAACACGGAGAGTCTCTTCAGGGCCCCAGTCGACGGCACCCAGGCGTCGTTCGACGAGGTGCAGCCCGGACTGTTCCCCGATGACGGGATCCCGGACGGCACGAGCGGGTACCGCGTTCCGATCGCGTGCCAGATCGCCGGGATCACCTATCGCCAACTCGACTACTGGGCGCGCACCGATCTGGTCGTCCCCTCGATCCGCAATGCGGCCGGGTCGGGTAGTCAGCGCCTCTACTCGTTCAAGGACATCCTCGTCCTGAAGATCGTCAAGCAGTTGCTCGACACCGGCATCTCACTGCAGAACATCCGCAAGGCCGTGGACCAGATCCGTTCACGTGGTGTGGAGGATCTGGCGACCATCACCCTGTTCTCCGACGGCCGCACCGTGTTCGAGTGCACCTCCAAGGAGGAGGTGTTCGACCTGCTGCAGGGCGGGCAGGGTGTCTTCGGGATCGGGATCGGGGGAGCGATGCGTGAGCTCGCCGGCTCGATCGCCGAGTTCCCCGCCGAGACGGTGTCGGAGGAGGACATCCTGACGCCGGTGGAGGACGAACTGGCGGCCCGTCGGCGCGCACGCGCCTCACGCCGCACGGGCTGATCGGCTCGGGTGGTCTAGACTCGGCCGTGCGTTCACGCGACTCACGGGAGAGCTCCGCGGCCTACGGGCCGTGGGCGCCGAAGGAGCAACTCCTCTCCGAGAATCTCTCAGGCACCCGGACCGTGTAGTCGCCTAACGCCTCTGGAGAGCGGTGGAACAGACCACCCGCCCACGGGGAAAGCCGGGCTCGCCTCGCGAGTCCGGTGAATCTCTCAGGCGCCGGCACCCGTCCGGCAGGGGACAGAGCGGAGAGGGTAGCACCGGCCCGCAGGCCGCCTGTCCGGGCGGCCCCGCCACCTGAGGAGCACCTGTGACGACGACCCCCGACATCTCCCGGACCGGAGGCGAGTTCGTCGCCCGCCACCTGGGTCCCGACGCCCACGGCCTGGAACGCATCCTGGACACCATCGGGGTGAGCTCACTGGACGAGCTCGCCGAGCGGGCCGTCCCGTCGGTCATCCTCGACGAGGTGGGCGCGGACGGGCGTGCTGAGGGGATCGACGCGCTACCGGAGCCGCTGTCGGAGGCGGACACCATCGCCGCGCTCCGTGAACTCGCGAACCGCAACACCGTCGCCGTGTCGATGATCGGCCAGGGGTACTACGACACGCTCACCCCGCCGGTGCTCATCCG
Organism: Dietzia sp. B32; assembly: GCF_024732245.1. Taxonomy (NCBI): domain Bacteria; kingdom Bacillati; phylum Actinomycetota; class Actinomycetes; order Mycobacteriales; family Dietziaceae; genus Dietzia; species Dietzia sp. B32. The sequence goes on from NZ_CP093845.1 coordinate 115,263, forward strand.
CAACATCATCGAGAGTCCGGCGTGGTACACGGGCTACACCCCCTACCAGCCGGAGATCAGCCAGGGCCGTCTCGAGGCGCTCCTGAACTTCCAGACGATGGTCTCCGACCTGACCGGTATGGACATGGCGAACGCCTCCATGCTGGACGAGGGCACGGCCGCGGCCGAGGCCATGACGATGCTGCGACGGGCCAACCGCTCATCCAAGAGCCCCCGCTTCGCCGTCGACGTCGACATCTTCCCCCAGACCGCGGCGATCCTCGCCACCCGCGCCGAGCCCCTGGGCATCGAGATCGTCACCGCGAACCTGGTGGACGACGGCCTGCCCGAGGGAGAGTTCTTCGGGGCGCTCGTGCAGACCCCCGGCGCGTCCGGTCGTGTCGCCGACGTGTCCCGGCTCATCGAGCAGTGCCACGAGCGGGGCGCCATGGTCGCCGCGGGTGTCGACCTGCTGGCGTCGACGGTCCTGACTCCCGCGGGGGAGAAGGGTGCGGACGCGTGTTTCGGCACCACCCAGCGCTTCGGGGTGCCGATGGGCTTCGGCGGGCCGCACGCCGGTTTCCTCGCGTGCCGCAGCGCACACGCCCGCAACCTTCCGGGGCGCCTGGTCGGGGTGTCGACCGACGCCGACGGACGGGTCGCCTACCGGCTCGCCCTCCAGACCCGTGAGCAGCACATCCGCCGGGAGAAGGCGACGTCCAACATCTGCACCGCCCAGGTCCTCCTGGCGGTTCTGGCCGCGATGTACGCCTCCTACCACGGTGCCGAGGGCCTCACGGCCATCGCCCGCCGGGCGCACGCCCACGCTGATGCGTTGGCGGAGGGGCTGCGCGCCGCCGGGATCGACGTCGTCCACGACGAGTTCTTCGACACGGTCCTCACACGCGTCCCGGGACGCGCCGACGAGGTGCTGGCGGCCGCCGCCGCCCGCGGCGTGAATCTGTGGAAGGTCGACGACGACACGGTGTCCGTCTCCTGCGACGAGGCCACCACCGCGGAGCACATCGGGATCGTGCTCGAGGCGTTCGGTGCCGGATCGGCCGCCGAGATCTCGGCGGACCCGGGCTACGGTGACCGGACGAGCGCGTTCCTCCAGCACGAGGCGTTCGTGCGGTACCGCACCGAGACCGCGATGCTGCGCTACCTGCGCGCGCTCTCGGACAAGGACATGGCTCTGGACCGGACCATGATCCCCCTGGGGTCCTGCACCATGAAGCTCAACGCGACCGCCGAGATGGAGCCGATCACGTGGCCGGAGTTCAACCGGCTCCACCCCTTCGCCCCGGCGGACCAGAACGCCGGCATCCGCGAACTCGTCGCGGACGTCGAGCAGTGGCTCGTCGACATCACCGGGTACGCAGCGGTCAGCCTGCAGCCCAACGCCGGGAGCCAGGGCGAGTACGCCGGGCTCCTCGCGATCCGGGCCTACCACCGCTCGCGCGGGGACGAGGACCGGACCGTCTGTCTCATCCCGTCCTCCGCCCACGGCACCAACGCCGCGTCGGCGGTCATGGCCGGAATGAAGGTGGTCGTCGTGGCATGCCGTGAGAACGGCGACGTCGACATCGACGACCTGCGCGCGAAGGTCGACAAGTACGCCGCCCAGCTGTCGGCGATCATGATCACCTACCCGTCTACGCACGGGGTGTACGAGCACGACATCGAGGACATCTGCGCCATCGTCCACGATGCCGGTGGTCAGGTGTACATCGACGGTGCCAACCTCAACGCGCTCGTCGGGGTGGCGCGGCCGGGGCGGTTCGGGGGCGACGTGAGCCACCTCAACCTCCACAAGACCTTCTGCATTCCGCACGGCGGCGGCGGGCCCGGAGTCGGCCCCGTCGCGGTGGCCGAGCACCTGCGCGACTTCCTGCCCGGGCACCCGCACGAGGACGGTCTGGGCTCGGGTGGCGTGGTCTCGTCGGCCGCGTTCGGGTCCGCGTCGATCCTCCCGATCACCTGGGCGTACGTCCGGATGATGGGAGCCGACGGCCTGCGCAGGGCCACGCTCACCGCCATCGCCAGTGCGAACTACCTGGCCCGGCGTATCGGGGAGCACTTCCCGGTGCTGTACTCCGGTGAGGGCGGGTGGGTCGCTCACGAATGCATCCTCGACCTGCGGCCGCTCATCGACTCGGTCGGCATCTCGATCGACGATGTGGCCAAGCGGCTCGCCGACTACGGGTTCCACGCGCCCACCATGAGCTTCCCGGTGCCCAACACCCTCATGGTGGAGCCGACCGAGAGCGAGGACCTGGCCGAGCTGGACGCGTTCTGCGACGCGATGGCCGCCATCCGCGCCGAGATCGACCGGGTCGCCGCCGGGGAGTGGACCGTGGACGACAACCCGCTCAGGGGCGCGCCCCACACGGCCGAGAGCGTGTCCGCCGACGAGTGGACGAACGCCTACCCCCGCAGTGTCGCCGGGTACCCGCTCGGCTCGGGCTGGCGCCCGAAGGTGTGGCCGGCCGTCCGTCGGATCGACGGAGCCTACGGCGACCGGAACCTGGTCTGCTCCTGCCCGCCGCTGGACGCGTTCGCACAGGACTGAACCGGCGCCGGGGTCCGGCGTTGTCGTACCCGCATGACACCGTGCGGTGCATGACGACGACCGGACCCCACCCGATCCCCGCTCTCCCCGCGGCCTGCCGCGAGTGGTGTCGCGCCCAGCCTCCCGCGCTGGTGGTAGCCGACGAGTACGTCGAGATCGATCTGGACCTGTGGAACCTCCGTCTCGCGGAGAAGCGCGTCGACCTCCGTCTGGTCGCCGGGGGCCCGGACGGCGGACGCGTCGAGGTCGGGTCCGGCTACCTCCGTAGGAGCGACCTGTGGGCGGCGGGTCGCCGCGCGCGGGGGAGCCTGGAGGAGTCGGTCGTCGCGCTCTACATGTGCGCCGCGTGGCTCTCGGGTCACCCGACGCGATCGGGGATGCGGCGCGGGCTCCCGGATTTCCGCATCGCCGAGCGCGACCTGCATGCTCGGATCTCGGTCTCCTCCCACGGGTATCCCCTCGTCCTGCACGAGGTGGTGGACTGGCTCGACGCACCCGCGGAGGCCATGAACCTCCTGCGCCACGGCGCCCCTGCGGGCCGAGCAGGTCGCGGCGTACCGGACCTGGGGTACCCCCTGGCGTCGCTCTACCTGTCCTCGCTGGGCATGGCGTGGTCGGCGCCGGGGATCGTGCCGGTGGATCCGGCCGGGATCGGAACCCTGATCCACGCCGGCTGGACCGAGGTCGACTCGGCCTCGCGCCTGACCCCGCGCCGATACCAGCGGTACCTGGATGTGGTCGCGGCATGGGCGCACGAGGCGGGCGTGGACCCGCTGGTGGTCGAGATGTGGCTCGTCACGGACTGGCATGACCGGCGGGCGGCTGCCCACCACCCGGGAGCGTCTGCCCGGGCTCCTCGGGGAACCGGCCCGCGCTGACCACGTGGCGCGCTAGTGTCCGCCCCATGGAACCCCGGAGAACGACCGTGGATGTCTCGGCCGGGACGCTCGACGTCCTCGTATGGGAGTCGGAAGACCGAGGGCCCGATGCCGATCCGGACAGGACGGTTCTGGCCCTGCACGGGTTTCCCGAGTCGGCCTGGGAATGGGGGAGCGTCGCCGAGGTCCTGGTGGGTCAAGGAGTCCGGGTGGTGGCCCCGATGCAGCGCGGGTACTCGTCCGGGGCGCGTCCGGATGATGTCCGAAGCTACGCCATCGAGCACCTGTCGGCCGATGCTCTCGCCGTGGTGGACAGTCTCCGGCTCGACCGGGTCCATGTGCTGGGGCATGACTGGGGGGCGTCCGTGGCCTGGTGGGTGGCCGCCCACCACCCCGACAGGGTCGCCAGCCTCACGGCGGTCTCCATCCCGCACCTCGCGGCGTTCTCCGACGCGATCTACACGGATCCCGATCAGCAGGCTCGATCGGCCTACTTCGGACTGTTCCGTCAGGAGGGCAAGGCCGAGGACGTACTCCTCGAGGACGATGCCCGTCGACTGCGCGGCATGTTCGCCGGGCAGGTTCCGTCCGACCTGGTCGACAGGCACCTCGAGGTGCTCGGGGAGCGCTCCGCCCTGACCGCGGCTCTCCACTGGTACCGCGCGATGCGGCGCTACGACCTCCCCGACGTCGCCGTGCCCACCACATTCCTGTGGGGCGGGCAGGATCCGGCGGTCGCCCGCAGCGGGGCCGAGGCCACGGCGGCGAGGGTGACGGCTGACTACCGCTTCGTCCCACTCGACGACCTGGGCCACTGGCTACCGGAACAGGCCCCCGCGGTGGTGGCCCGCGAGGTCCTGACCCGGATCGGATAGCCGTCGAGCAGTGCCTCAGCCCTGCCGCAACTCCCGCTTGAGGAGTTTGCCGGACTGGTTGCGGGGCAGCTCGTCGACGAACACCACCCGCTTGGGGATCTTGAACGGCGCGAGATGCTCGCGAGTACCCGCGATGATCTCGTCCTCGGTCACGTGGGCCCCCTCCTTGAGGACGACGACCGCCGTCACCGCCTCGATCCACTTGGGATCCGGGGTGCCGATCACCGCGACCTCGGCGACCCGCTCGTCTCGGTACACCGCGTCCTCCACCTCGCGGGAGGCCACGAGGACGCCCCCGGTGTTGATGACGTCCTTGATGCGGTCGACCACCTCGACGAATCCCTCGGGGTCCCGGACCACGAGATCCCCGGAGTGGAACCAACCGTCACGGAACGCCTCCCGGGTGGCCTCGGGCTTGTTCCAGTACCCCCGGCACAGCTGCGGGGAGCGGTAGACGACCTCACCCTGCTCGCCGGCGGCGACCTCGGCGCCGGTCTCGTCCACGACGCGGGCCTCGACGAAGAAGACGGGGCGCCCGGCGCTCGCCGGGCGGGCATCGTGCTCCTCGGGCCGCAGGACACACGCGAGCGGCCCGATCTCGGACTGCCCGAAGCAGTTGTAGAAACCGAGATCGGGGTACTTCTCGCGCAGCCTCTGCAGGACGGTGACCGGCATGATCGAGGCGCCGTACTGGGCCTTGCGCAGGCTCGACAGGTCGCGGGTGTCCAGGTCGGGGTGGGACGCGAGTGGGACCCATACCGTCGGGGCGAGGAAGAGCGACCCGATCCGGTCCTGTTCGACCCGACGGAGGATCTCGGGGATGTCCGGGGCGGCCATGAGGTGCACGGTCGCGCCCAGCGAGAGGTAGGGCATCGCGAACACGTGCATGGCGGCGGAATGGTAGAGCGGCATGGTCACGAGCGGCGCGTCGTCGGCGGTGAGATCGAGCGCGAGGATGCAGCTGACGTACTCGTGCGCGAGGGCCGAATGCGTCATCATGGCGCCCTTGGGTCGGGAGGTCGTGCCCGAGGTGTACAGCAGCTGGGCCAGGTCGCTGCCCGACGCGGGCGAGTCGACGGGCGCGACGTCGCCCCGGTCGAGCGCCGCGCCCAGCAGGGTCCCGTCGGCGGGGTCACCGGCGGCGGGTTGCAGCGCGAGGGTCTGCAGCGACGGCAGGGTCCGGGCCACGGCGTCGAGGGTCCGCGCCTGCGCAGGGTCGACCAGGACGAGTGACGCCCCGGAATCGCTGAGCAGATACTCGAGTTCCCCACCGGTCAACGCGTAGTTCACGGGAACGTGGGTGTACCCCGCACGGGAGGTCGCCATGAAGCCGATGAGGTAGGCGTCCGAGTTGACGCCGTAGGCGGCGATCCGTGCGCCGTCGGCCAGTCCGCGGTCGGCGAGCAGCGTGGCGACGCGGTCGACGGCGGCGTCGAGTTCGGCGTAGGTCCACCGCCGGTCGGCGAAGGTCAGGGCGACCCGGTCGGGGAACCGGGATGCGGAGCGTCGCAGTACGGCGTCGACGGTCCCGGCGGTGGCGGATGAGAGGGAGTGCGGAGGGGGCGTGGTCATGGTCCGACTCTATAGCGGCCGGTGGCGCCGGCCTGCGGGTGGCCGGTCCCGGTCAGTCGTTCGACCGGAGCAGGTCCAGCACGGCCGGGGGGATGTCGCCGGTGGCCTCGCGCGGGGTCCAGGGCTCGCTCGGGACCCATTGCGATCCACATCCGCGGCAGGCGAACAGTGGCTCGCCGCGGCGTTCGACCGGGGTCTCGTTCCAGTTGCACAGGTCGCGGCAGGAACGTACGCGAAGTGGCGCCAGATCCGGGTCGGCACGGCGGCGCGCGAGTGAGCGCAGGGAAGCGAAACCAGTCATGTCACCAGCGAGGATAGTCCTGTCGCGGTGGTCGGGGGTAGCGGCGCGGTGGCCGATGGTCGGGCAGTGCGGTGTCGGTAACCTGATCGGATCGCCGGGGGACGGAGTCGACAGATGAGTGCATGTCCGTGCGGCAGCGGGGACGGATTCGGAACGTGCTGCGGCCCGCTCGTGGAGGACGGGGTGCCCGCGCGGACCGCTGAGGAGCTGATGCGGTCGCGGTACACGGCGTTCGTGCTGGGCCGCACCGACCATCTCTGGCGCACCTGGCATCCGCGGACCAGGCCACAGACGGTCGAGGCATCGGGGGTGGAGTGGACCGGACTCACCGTCGTCGACGTGGTCGCCGGGGGTGAGGACGACGACGACGGGGTGGTCGGGTTCGAGGCCCGGTACACGAGCGCCGAGGGGCCGAACGTGATGCGGGAGCGGTCGCTGTTCGAGCGCAGGGGCGGGCGCTGGACCTACCTGACGGGATCGGACCCCGCGGGCGAGTCGGATCCCGCCGGCGGCGGCGAGCCGAGTGGCCCGGGCCGGGGTGGACAGAGCCGGGGTGGACAGGGCCGAGGTGGGCAGGGCCAAAGCGTCTAGGACCGGGTCGGGTCGTCCGGCTGACGGGTCACGATGAACGAACCGATCGTGCCCGGGGTGGTGAGGTCGATCCGGCCGATCCGGACACCGCGCGGCACCGTCCAGGCCACCATTCCCCGGATCTCCTCCCCGGGTGTCGACAACACCGACGGGACCAACGGGTCGTCGACGGTACCGGCGGGGTTCTCGATCCGCTCGAAGGGCCGCCCCGAGGGATCGAACGCGGAGAAGTCTGCGGGTCCCAACTGGGGCTGGCCGGAGGACTGCACGGCGCGGACGTCCACCACCAGCACCGCGTCCGAGTAGGCGGAGGACGGCACGATCCGGAGGTTCGACACGGTGACGGTGGCGTCCCACAGGTCGCCGGAGACGGGGAACGGACGGTCGAACTGCTGGGAGGAGGGCAGGGGTCCGGTGGGTTCGGCGGTGGGAACGGGGACACCGCGGTCGTCGTCGCCCAGAAGCGACGGAGAGCAGGCACTGGTCAACACGGTCGCGGCCGTGACCACGGCGGCGAGGGCGGCGCGACGCATAAGGCGCTCCTGTGGCGGGATCGTGCACCGGGCCCGTCCCGGCAGTGCCTGATCCTACGTCTCGTCCTAGTCGGAGTCGTCGGAGGCTCGCAGGTCCCGCCAGTGTTTTCCAGCGACCCGGCGGGCCAGGTCCGGGTAGACGTCGTCGAGTTCCGCGGAGATCTCGGCCAACTGGATCTTGAAGTTGACCGGGACGAAGACCCGGTCGACGAACTCCGATTCGGCGGTGATCGACTTGCCGTCGAACACGTACCGGCACCACAGGGAGTCGCGATTGAGGATCGCGACCTCGGTCTCCGCGGCGGCCACGTCCTCCACCGCCGACAGCAGCGGGCTCCGGAACACGATGAGCGGCAGTGACCGGTGGGCACGGACGAAGAGCAGGACACAGCCGGCGGGGACGGTGAACACGTCGTGCTCGTCGGGCCGGAACCGTCGTCGGTAGACCTCGGTGAGGGCCGCTCCCACCGCGCGGGTCGCCTGGTCCGGGTCGGTGATCGGCTGCGGACGGAAGTCGTCCTCGTCGACCAGCGGCCCCCCGGGGCCGGTGATGCCCCCTCCCGAACCCCCGGGCTCCACCGGTCCGGTGTCGCCGACGTCGTCCTCGTCGGTGTCGGTGTCGGCGTCGGTCACATCGTGCAGGAACACCGGGTGCCGTATCCCGAACACCTGCTCCAGGGTTCCCGCAACCAGGTGGGACAGCTCGCGGGCCCGGTCGGTCGGCAGGGAGACACGGGGGCCGGAGGGCGGATCGGATGACGTCTCGGTGTCAGTCGCCTGCCATCCGAGTGCGGCCAGCTGCGCCAACTGCGCGGGGCGCAACGGGGTGGGGACGTCCTCGGTGCCGCCTCCGGAGACCTCCGCGACGACCCGTCCACCGTCACCGGCGGTGAACCGGATGTACGGCGTGTGGGCCGAGGGCGCGCCGAGGACGGGTACCGCCAGATCGAAGGTGGCGCCGGGGACCAGGTCACGCAGGAGGTCGGCCAGGTGGGACGCGAACCGATCCCACCCGGCCGCGATCGACGCGTCCAGGTCGAACTCGAATGCCGGCATGCATGGCAGTCAACCACCGAGCCGCCATCTCCGTCAGCGGTTCGCCGGTGTCCGGCCCGCGGGCGTGGGCCTCCCGGGGCCGGCGGTTCAGTTCCCGGCCGGCGGGTGTCCTGCCTGATAGTCGGCCCAGTACTCGTCGGAGCCGTCGAACCCGACCCTGATGCCGCCGCTGTGCTCGATGATCTCGGGCTGGATCGGCTCGATCGTCCGCTCCGCGGCCAGAGCGGAGGCGACGTCGGCGAACTCGGCGAGGTGACGCAGCTGGGTCCACGTGGGCGGCAGCAGCATCGAGTGACCCCTGCGGAAGTCCTCGAGCAGGTCGACCGGGCGGGCCCACATGGTCAGGTCGACCTCGGTGGTCTGGTCGTCCGGCTCCTGGCCGGCAGGCAGGGCCGCGAGGAAGAACCGGGTGTCGTAGCGGCGCTTCTCGATCACAGGGGTGATCCAGTGGTCGAACGGGCGGAGTCGACCGGCGGCCAGCGAGAGGTCCTCCCGCTCCAGGAAGCCACTGAACGACAGCTCATGGGCCTCGAGCTCGGCCCGGGCGGAGTGATACTTCCCGGCATCGGAGACCGCGGATCCGTCGAGGTGATCCGCGAGCAGGACACCGCACTCCTCGAATGTCTCGCGGGCGGCGGCACAGACCAATCGGCGGGCCCGCGGTTCGTCACATCCGAGTCGTTCGGCCCACCACGTGGGGGCGGGACCGGTCCACGCGAGGTCCGGGTCGTCGTCGGCGGCGTCGACCCCTCCGCCGGGGAACACGGTCATCCCGCCGGCGAACGCCATGCCCTTGACGCGGCGGGCGGCGAACACCTCCGGGCCGTCGGCGGAGTCGCGGATCACCATCACGGTGGAGGCGTCCTTGATCGGGAGGGCGGTGGTCTGGTCAACCTCGGTCATGGTGCCAGTCTCGCGCGACGGGGTGGCGGGCCCGGCACCGGGGTGGGTACGTCAGACGGAACCGCGCGCGGCCGGGGGCAGGACACCGTAGAGCACGTGGCGGACCTGCCCCATGAGTTCCTCGCGGCTGTTGTCGGCGGAGGTCCGCTCGACCCCGCACCGCACGATCGTCATGTAGAGCACGTCGAACACGGTCTGGGCGGGACCGGCGAGGCTGTCCTGGGTCGCGGAGGAGGCCGAATGGCCGGCGAGGACGGCCGCGATGAGGTCGCGCAGCTCCTCGAGGATGCGTTGCGCTTCCGCGCGGTGCGGACCGGGCTCCCCGAAAAGCGTCTCGCGGTGATAGGCCGCGATATTCTCCGGCTGCCTGTCGAGCGCCACCAGGAGGGGCTCGCACAGCGTCACGAGATCATCGACCGGATCGCCGGTGTCGGGGACGGTCTCCACCATCGCGCGGAACTCCTCGTTGGCGACCATGCACAACAGTTCGCCCTTGGACTGCGCATATCGGAACAGCGTCCCCGTCCCGACCTCGGCACGGTCGGCGACCTCCTGGGTGGTGACCGAGGAGTACCCGCGTCGGGAGAACAGGTCCCGGGCGGCCGCATGGATGCGACGCTGCTTGTCGGCCTTGTTCAGCTCTCGCCGGCCGGGTTCGCGGGTGGGGGTCACGAGAACCACTCGGTCGGCGGCCCCGCCAGCAGCAGGAGGGAGAACACGATCGCCACCACCACGAGCGTCACCAGCAGCGCCACGGCGGGGGAGCGGAGAGCGAAGGCCAGGACCCGCTCGGGGAGGGTCCGCGGGGTGTCACCGTCCGGACCGACGCGCCACGGCCCGTCGAGCAACCCGCGGCGTTCCACCGACCGTTCGAACGGGACGGTCGCATAGGGGATCACGGCCGACGCCAGACCGAGGACCCCGGTTCCGGCGCCCCACCGCTTGTCGGTCCACACCGCGACGGTGGCGACGGCGTAGCAGAGGAACACGAACCCGTGGACGCTGCCGCCGACCATGGTGGCCCAGTCGAACCCGAGAGCGTACTTGCCGATCATGCCGAGGATCAGGAGCGTCCAGGTGACCACCTCCGCCAACGCGAGCCTCTTGTACAGGATGCGGGGGGTCACAGCTGTCCTCCATCGGTCGGGTCCGGGTCCGTCGGACATCGTACGGACCCGGGCCCCGAGAGCCGGTTCCAGGGCGTGGGCGGGTTCACCCGTGGAGGGCGAGGGAGGCGAAACGCACCTCGCCCGCCTCGTCACAGGCGGCCAGGTCCACCACGCCCTCGATGGCCCAGCCGTGGTCGCCCTCCGGGTCGTCGAGCACCTGACGGACCCGCCATGTGCCGGTCTCGACACCGGGGCCCGATTCCGTGATGGTGAACAGGGCCGGCCCACGGGCGGCCGGACCGGTGCCGATGGCGTCGTACTCGTCCCAGTAGGCGTCGATCTCCGAGTCCCAGTCGGGATGCTCCGGCACGTCGGTGTCCAGTTCCGCGAGCCGCTCGATGTCGTCGCGGGAGAGCAGTTCGACGCGTCGGAACATCGCGTTTCGCACCATCACCCGGAACGCCCGCCTGTTGGCGGTGACGGGCCGGGTGGACCCCGCGGATTCGCCGAACGCCAGCTCGGCCACCTGGGCGGAGGAGACATCCGGGTCGGTGAGCAGCTCCCACTCGTCGAGCAGGCTCGAGTCCACCTGCCGGACCAGTTCACCGAGCCACTCCACGAGGTCCTCGAACTCCTCCGATCGCCGGTCGGCGGGCACCGTCTGGCGCAGTGCGCGGTAGGCGTCGGTGAGGTATCGCAGTACCGAGCCCTCGGAGCGGCCGAGCCCGTAGGCCGAGACGAGGTCCGAGAACGTCATGCCACGTTCGATCATCTCGCGGATGACCGACTTCGGTGACGGCTCGATCCCGGCGACCCACGGGTGTCCCGTGCGGTAGGCGTCATAGGCATCGGCGATGAGGTCACCGAGCGGCTTGGGCCAGGAGATGTCCTCGACCATCTCCATGCGCTCGGAGTACTCGACCCCATCGGCCTTGAGCGCCCCGATCGCCTCGCCGCGGGCCTGACGCTGCTGGGCGTACAGGACCGGCCGGGGATCGTCGAGAACGGATTCGATCACCGAGACCAGATCCAGCTCGGGGGTCGGGGATTCCGGGTCGAGCACCTCCATCGCGGCGATCGCGAACGGTGCCAGCGGTTGGTTCAGGGCGAAGTCCCGCTGGAGATCGACCGTCAGTCGGACGTGTCGCCCGTCGTCGTCGGGTTCGGCTACCCGTTCCACGATCCCGGCGGCCTCCAGCCCTCGGAACAACTCGATCGCGCGCAGCACGTGTTGGCGGATGCGCGCGCGGGTCTCGTGAGAGGACAGCAGCAGGTGTCGCATGTGCTCGTAGCAACTGCCGGGACGGGAGATGATGTTGAGCAACATCGAGTTGCTCACCTCGAAGCGGCTGGTGAGCTGCTCGGGCTGGGCGCCGACGAGTTTGTCGAAGGTGGACCGGGACCAGTTGACGAACCCCTCGGGGGGCTTCTTCTTGCCGGCCTTGGCCTTCTTCTTGGGGTTGGCGGCGGCCTTCGCCGCGGCCTTGGCGTTCTCGATCTCGTGCTCGGGGGCGAGCACCACCACGAATCCCTCGGTGTCGAAGCCCGCTCGACCCGCACGCCCCGCGATCTGGTGGAACTCGCGGGCCTTGAGGACACGCTGCCGGCGGCCGTCGAACTTGGTCAGGCCGGTGAACAGCACGGTACGGATGGGCACGTTGATCCCCACCCCGAGCGTGTCCGTGCCGCAGATGACCGTGAGCAGTCCGTCCTGCGCCAACCGCTCCACCAGTCGCCGGTACTTGGGGAGCATCCCCGCGTGGTGGACGCCGATCCCGTGGAGCAGGAGTTTGCGGAGGGTGCGCCCGAAGGCGGTGCTGAACCGGAAACCGCCGATCTCCTCGGAGACGGCGGCCTTGCGTTCTCTGGTCGCCACCGAGAGCGAGGTCAGTGCTTGTGCCTGCTCGAGCGCGGCGGCCTGGGTGAAGTGGACGATGTAGACGGGAGCCTTGCCGTCGCGGATCAGCAGTTCGACGGTCTCGTGGACACCACTGAGCTCGTACTCGAACGAGAGCGGGACGGGACGTTCGGTTCCGCCGATGTGCACGCATTCCCGGCCCGTGCGGCGCCGTAGATCGTCGCGCAACCAGTCGACGTCGCCGAGGGTCGCGGACATGAGCAGGAACTGCGTGTCGGGCAGCTCGATGAGCGGCACCTGCCAGGCCCAGCCCCGGTCCGGTTCGGAGTAGTAGTGGAACTCGTCCATCACCACCTGCCCGATGCTGGCGGCCGAGCCCTCGCGCAGCGCGATGTTGGCGACGATCTCGGCCGTGGCGCACACGATGGGAGCGTCGGCGTTCACCGCGGCGTCGCCGGTGACCATGCCCACGTTCTCGGCGCCGAACACCTCGCACAGGGCGAAGAACTTCTCGCTGACGAGGGCCTTGATGGGGGCGGTGTAGTAGCTGCGGACGCCGCGCGCCATGGCGGAGAAGTGGGCACCCAGAGCGACGAGGGATTTACCCGATCCGGTGGGGGTGGCCAGGATGACATGGCTGCCGGCGGCGATCTCGAGGACGGCCTCCTCCTGCGCCGGGTACGGCGTCAGTCCCCGGTCCGCGGCCCACGCCACGAATGCGTCGAACACCGCCTCGTCGTGAAGATCGGCGGGTACGTCGTCGAGGTCGGCCAGGAGATGGGGCAGATGCACCGGTCCGAGCCTAGTCGTCCGTGTCGGTCAGCCGTTCATCTCCGGCCCGCGGCCCGACCCGTCGTCCTCGGCCTGCTGGGCCAGGAACCGTTCGAACTCCGCACCGATCTCGTCGCCGGAGGGCAGCGGCTTGCCGCCCGGGTTGAGGGAGTCGGACCCCAGGCGCGTCTCCATGAACTCGTCGTACTGCTTCTCCATGAGCTCGACCGCGGTGAGCACCTCAGGACTGTTCTGGATCTGTGCGTTGACCTGCGCGGTGAACTCGTCTGCGGCCTTCTCCAGCCCGGCTGTGGGCAACTCGAGGTCCGCGAGCCGCGAGACGTTGTCGACCAGATTGAGCACCGCAGCGGGGTACGCGGTCTGCGACAGGTACTGGGGGACGTGCACGGTGAAACCGGCGGACGGGATCCCGTGCTCGGCCATCCGCAGTTCGAGCAGGGACGTCACGTTGCCGGGGACGGAGAACTCACCGGGCCAGGCGGTGAACCCCTGGATGAGATCCACGTCGCTCGCGTGCGCGCTCGAGTTGGTGGGTCGGGTGTGCGGCACGCCCAGCGGCATGGCCCCGAGCCCGATGGACATGCGGACGCCGAAGGTGGCGGCCAGGTCGATGACGGAGTTGGTGAACCCGTCCCACTTCAGGTCGGGCTCGAGGCCCGAGAGGAGGAGGAAGGACGTGCCGTCGGTGGACTTGACGGCGTGCAGCTGGATCGTCGGTTGGTCGTACTCGGAGAAGCGGTCGAACGAGTACTTCAGGTGGGGGCGGCGTGACCGGTAGTCCACCAGTTCGTCCACGTCGAACTCGACGATCAGCTGCGAGTCGAGGGTGTCGCGGAGGTGTTCGGAGAAGCCCTGGATCGCCTGACCGGCGTCCGAGAACCCCTCGAGGCCGTGCACGAGGACCGGTCCGCGACCGTCCTCCGAACGCAGGTCGGGAACGGGTTCGATCATTCGGTACAGATCGCTGTGCCTGGCCATGTCGACTCCTCTCGTCACCACACCCCGTCCGTCGGGAGTACGGGGTCGCCCGGTCGTCCGTCCGGGACGGGGGTTCACAACTGTGACAACGACGGTTCAGCCGGGTTGATTCCCCGGCGGGGGGCACGCCCCGTTTCCCACAGGCCCGCGCGCCTCCACAGCGGGCCCGGGTGTGGACGTCCGCAGGCTCCCGGCGCCCGTCGGCATACCCGATGGTGGGACCGGTGCACGGCACCTGCGGACCTGGCCCCGGCGCGGGGCTCCAGGGCGCGCGAGAAAAGAGACGGATGGCGACGATGACGGCTGGCGAGTTGATCGATGATGACGGGGCGAGCGGACGCGGGACGGTGGTGATCTCCTCGCCCGAGGAGCTGATCGCCTCGCTACCGGCGATGCTCGGCTTCCCCCCGGGCCCGGGCTCGGTGGTGGTGCTCTGCGGGGAGACTGCCGACGGCGGCCAGGGGCCGGTGGTGCGGATGGACGTCGACGGGCTGCCGGGTGCCGGTCGGGGTGATCCGGACGACGCCGAACTGGTCGACGGTGACGACGGCGCCGAACTGATCGATGGTGACGACGGCGATCTCGCCGGGGCCCCCGACCCGGTCCCGGGTGACCCGGCCGGGGGGCGTTCCCGTCCGTCGATCGACCCGGGACCCGCGCGCGGGCTGGCGCAGTTCTGCGCCAGGGAGGGGATCGCCTCGGTGCATCTGGTGGTGGTGCACGAGGACTGCGCGGACGACCACCTCGCGGGTCTGCGGGCGGAGGACGTGGCGGCGGCGTTCGAGTACTGGCTGGGTGTCGTCGGCACCGAGGTCGCAGCGGCGTACGGAGTCGGCGAGTTCGTCGAGGGCGCGCCGTGGGTCGACCTGTTCGGGATGGTGCGCGGCGTCCAGCTGGACCCCGACTCGACCCAGATAGCGGCGGTCCACGCGTACGGCGGGCGGGTCCGGGCGGACTCGCGGGACGAGATCGACCGGATGTACCTCGCGCGCGACCCGGACGCGTGCGATCTGGATCCCCACGAACCGGGGCCGCCCCGGAAGTACGGGGACCGTGCGGTGGCCGAGGCGGTGGAACGCCACGACGACGCCGCGCGCCGGTGGGAGATGGGGGAGGAGGTCGACGACGACGAACTCGCCGGGATCGGGCGGGACCTGCTGGTGATCGCGGTTCGTGACGAGATCTACCGACGGGTGGCCGTGCGGGGCCTGGGCGACGTCGACGGTCGGAGGCTGCTGTGGTGGGCGGTCGCGCGCCGGAGGCCCGGTCGCGAACGCTCGGTGGCCCTCCTGTTGCTCGGAGCCGCGGCCTACTTCGCGGGCAGCGGGGTGCACGCCTGGTCGGCGCTGTCCGCAGCCCTGGACGCGGACCGGGGCAACTCCCTCGCCCGCCTCCTGATCGACAGTCTGCACGCCGGGCTGTCCCCGGAGCGGCTCAGGCGGGTGGCCGCGGCGGCCTGAACCGCACCCGGGTCAGTGCGGTGCCGAGTGGGCGCGGTCGCCGAGTGCCCCGGTGTACGCCCAGGCGTCCTCCACCACAGTGCGCAGGTCCGTGCGGGTGGGGTGCCACCCGAGCTCGGCGATCGCTCGCGCGCTGGAGGCCACGAGCACCGCCGGGTCGCCGGCCCGGCGCGGGGCGACGACCTCCGGGATGGGGTGACCGGTGACCTCCCGGCACACGTCGATGACCTCGCGGACGGAGAATCCCTCACCGCTACCCAGGTTGAGCACACGGTGAGTGCCGGGCGAGTTCGTCTCGAGGGCGAGCAGGTGGGCGTCGGCCAGATCGGCGACGTGGATGTAGTCGCGGATGCAGGTGCCGTCGCGGGTGGGCCAGTCGTCACCGAAGACCTTGATGTCGGTGCGATGACCGAGGGCCACCTGGAGGACCAGGGGGATGAGATGGGTCTCCACCACCCGGTTCTCGCCGGCGCCGTGGTACGCCCCGGCGACGTTGAAGTAGCGCAGGCTGGTCGCGGCGAGTCCGTGCGCGGTCGCATACGAGGTGATCGCGTGGTCTATCGCGAGTTTGGTGGCCCCGTAGGTGTTGGTCGGCCGCGTGGGCATGTCCTCGGTGATGGGCACCCGCTCGGGCTCGCCGTAGGTCGCCGCGGTGGAGGAGAAGACCAGGTTGTGCACCCCGGCCGCCCGCATCGCGTCGAGCAGCGCCAGGGAGGTGACGACGTTGCCCTGCCAGTACTCCTCGGGCTTGTCGACCGACTCACCGACGATGGAGCGAGCCGCGAAGTGCAGGACGCCGTCGAAGGAGGAGTCGAGGACCTCCGGCGCACGGGCCGCCACGTCCCCCTCGATGAAGGTCGCGCCCTCCGGGATCCCGTCCCGGTTGCCCGTGGACAGGTCGTCGAGCACCACGACCTCGTGCCCACGCTCGATCAGGACGGTGGCGCAGACCCCGCCGACATAACCGGCCCCGCCGGTGACGAGGAGCTTCACGAGATGATCTCGACCTGGATCGCGTGGGCGTGATCGCCGTCGAGTTCGACCGTGCGGCCGCCGCCGGAGTCGAGCTCGACGAGATGCCCGCGGCGGGTGGCGGTGACGGTCTTGAGCGGTTCGACGCCGGCGGCCCGGAACTCGGAGATCAGCTCGGTGTCGATCTGCACGTTCTCGCCGATCGCCCGGATGCGGACCCGGTGGGGGATATCGCTCTCCAGTGCCGAGAGCCTGATCTGGTTGGGATCGTCGAGCGCCGAGGCGGGGTACCCGATCCGCTCCAGCCCGGGGATCGGGTTGCCGTAGGGGGAGGTGCGGGGATCATCGAGCACCTCGATGAGGCGCCGTTCGACGTCGTCGCTCATCACGTGTTCCCAGCGGCACGCCTCGGCGTGGACCTTCTCCAGCTCCAGCCCGATCACGTCGACCAGGAGGCGCTCCGCGAGACGGTGCTTCCGCATGACGTCCACCGCGAGGTCCCGGCCCGTGGCCGTGAGCTGGAGATGCCTGTCAGGGGCCACGAGGACCAGCCCGTCGCGCTCCATGCGGGCGACGGTCTGGCTCACGGTCGGTCCGCTCTGCTCGAGGCGCTCCGCGATCCTCGCCCGCAGCGGGATCACGCCTTCCTCTTCCAGCTCGTAAATGGTGCGGAGGTACATCTCGGTGGTGTCCACCAGGTCCTTCACGCTGCAGTCCTCCACGGTCGGGTCGTCGATCGGTGTCCGTCTCCCGGCAGGCGGGGGCGCCGTCCGGGTTCTGACACCGAGACTACCGTCGGGCCACCGACCGGGGTGGAGAGCGGACGATCAGGGGCCGGAGCGGTGCGGCACGCGTAGATTCGTGGGTGACGTGCCCCACTGATCGCTCGGGGTGCTCGGGCCGGGAACGCCCCGGCCCCACGGGAGGGCGGTGGTCATGGCCGGAATCGGGGACGGCGTCGCGGCGAAGGTCGTGTGGAGTCCGTCATTGCTCGAATACCGGCACTCCGCCGACCACCCGATGAGTCCGCGGCGGTTGGACCTGACCATGTCCCTGGCCACCGAGCTCGGCGTTCTCCAGGGTGTCGAGATGGTGGACCCCGGGACCGCGAGTGACGACGAGCTGCTCCGGGTCCACACCTCCCGCTACATCGACGCCGTCAAAGCCGCCGGGGACCTGCCGCCCGGCGAGCACGCCGGGATGAGCCACGGGCTCGGTACCGCTGACAACCCGACCTTCCCGGCGATGCACGAGGCGAGTGCCGCGGTGGCCGGGGGCACCCTCGCGGCCGCCCGCGCCATCGCCAGTGGTGCCGCCACGCGGGCGGTCTCCGTGGCCGGCGGGATGCACCACGCCATGCCCGCCGCGGCGGCGGGGTTCTGCGTCTACAACGACGCGGCGGTGGCGATCAGCTGGCTGCTCGACAACGGCTACGACCGGATCGCCTACGTGGACATCGACGTCCATCACGGGGACGGTGTACAGACCGCGTTCTACGAGGACCCGCGGGTGCTGACGGTCTCGCTGCACCAACACCCCGCCACGCTGTGGCCGTCCACCGGCTGGGCATCGGAGACGGGGGTCGGCCGCGCCGAGGGCACGGCCGTCAACCTGGCGTTCCTGCCCGCTGTCACCGACAACCTCTGGCTGCGGGGGTTCCACGCCGTGGTCCCGGGTGTGCTGCGGGCCTTCGAACCGCAGATCATCGTCATGCAGGCCGGGTGCGACTCGCATCGCGAGGACCCGCTCGCGGACCTGTCGTTGACCGTCGACGGGCACCGGCGGTCCTATCTGGAGGTCGTGGCGCTGGCCGACGAGCTCTGTGAGGGCCGCCTCATCGCCATCGGTGGGGGCGGTTACGAGTTGGTCCGGGTGGTCCCGCGGTCGTGGACACACCTCATCGCAGCCGTGCTCGGGGTCCCGGTGGATCCGGCGACCGAGGTCCCGGAGGCGTGGCGGTCCGTGGCCGGCCGGTTCACCGTCCCCGACCGGGTACCCCAGGTGATGGGTGACGGCGAGGACCCGACATACACCGCGTGGGAGCCGTCGGGATCGGACCGCGGGGTGGAGATGGACCGCTCCCTCGCCCGGCTCGACCAGTCGATCCTCGACACCCGCCGATCGGTCTACCCCCTGCTGGGACTTGATCCGGACGACCCCCGGGACTGATCCCCGCGGCGCTGCCCCCGCGACGCCGCCCACCCCGTCACCCCCCGACCCACCAGCTCCTGGAGGACCCCATGGCGCACCCCGGCGAGAGCAATCCCGGCGACCGCGTGCCCGGTGATACGGCGACGGTCGAGCCGCCCGAGCACGCCTCGACCGACACCTCGGTCGACGCGTACCCGGAGGGTTATCCCCACGACTGGGCCGCGGACGTCCTCGGTTCCGACGGTCGGGCCGTGCGGGTCCGGCCGATCCTGCCGAGCGATGCCGAGAAGATCTCCGAGTTCCACAGCAGCCTGTCCGAGCGCACCCGCTACCTGCGCTACTTCGGGTCCCACGACGTCCTGTCCGATCGCGAACTGGCGCGCATGACGAACGTCGACTACCGCGACCGGATGGCGTTCGTCGCCGAGCTCGGCGCGGAGGTCATCGGGATGGCGATCTACGAGCGGCTGCCGAACTCGACCTTCGCCGAGGTGGCGTTCACGATCTCCGACCAGCACCAGGGGCGTGGGCTGGGGTCGATCTTCCTGGAGCATCTCGCCGGCGCGGCCGCCGAGTGCGGGATCGACCACTTCGAGGCCGAGGTGCTCTCGGAGAACCGGTCGATGATCCAGGTGTTCCGGCGGGCCGGGTACGAGATCTCCCGGTCGTTCGACGGCTCCACCCTCCATCTGGAGTTCGCGATCGACCCCACCGAGGCCCTGACGAACGTCCGGAACTCCCGGGAGGCGGCGGCGGAGGCGCGGAGTCTCGCGCGGGTCCTCAACCCCGGTTCCGTCGCGGTGATCGGCGCCTCGGATCAGGTGGGCAAGATCGGCCACACCGTGTTGCGCAATCTGATCGGCAACGGGTTCTCCGGACCCGTGTACCCCGTCAATTCGGATGCCAGGTCGGTGCAGTCCGTGCGCGCCTACGCCAGTGTCCGGGACATCCCGGACCCGGTGGACCTCGCGGTCGTGGCGGTCCCGGCGGCATCGATGTCCGAGGTCCTTGACGACTGCCTGTCCAAGGGCGTCTCGACCCTCGTCGTCATCTCCGCGGGGTTCTCGGACGTCGGTAGCGCCGGTGTGGTCTCGGAACGTCGTCTGGTCAGCGAGGCCCGGGCACACGGGATGCGGGTGGTCGGCCCCAACGCGCTCGGGGTGATCAACACCTCCACCGATGTCCAGCTCAACGCGACCCTGGCCGAGGTCGTCCCGGGGCCCGGCCGCACCGGCTTCTTCTGCCAGTCGGGCGCGCTCGGCATCGCGATCCTCGCCGCGGCTGCCCGGCGCGGGCTCGGGTTGTCCACGTTCGTCTCCGCCGGGAACCGCGCCGACGTCTCCGGCAACGACCTGTTGCAGTACTGGGACACCGACACCGCCACCGAGGTCGTGTTGCTCTACCTGGAGAGCTTCGGTAACGCCCGCAAGTTCTCCCGGATCGCACGGCGGGTCGCCCGCAACAAACCGGTCGTGGTGGTCCGACGCGCCGCCGACGACCTGGAGTCGGGAGTCGAGGGGCTGACGGCGAACGCCATCGGGGGATTGTTCCGCGACTCCGGCCTCATCCAGGTGGACTCCATCACCGACATGTTCGACACCGCCACACTGCTGGCCTACCAGCCGCTACCGACGGGAGGGCGTCTGGGCATCGTGGGCAACTCCTCGGCGGTCGGCCGTCTCGGTGCGGACTCCGCGCGGCAACAGGGCTTCACCGTGGCGCATTCGGTGGACCTGGGGGCCGGTGCGTCCCCCGAGGAGTTCCGTGGGGCGATCTCGGACGCACTCGCTCGCGACGAGGTGGACTCCGTTCTCACGGTGTTCGTCCCCCCGGTCGCCACGGAGCCCGACGCGTACGCGGAGGCGATCCGCGCTGCGGCCGGCGAGAGCTCCAAGCCGGTGGTGAGTACGTTCCTCGCCGGGGAGGGGCTGCCGGAGGGCCTGACCGTGACCGACGAGTCCGGGGTCGCCGCCCGGGGTTCGATTCCGTCCTATCCGTATCCGGAACGGGCCGTCTCCGCGCTGGTACGTGCCCGCCGATACGCCGAGTGGCTCGACAAACCGGCGGAGGAACCGGCCGAGTACGAGGACATCGACCGGGCTCGCGCGCGAGAGCTGGTGAACTCCCTGTGCCAGCTCCACGCCGGGACCGAGTCGTTCGAGCTCACCCAGGGCCAGGTCCGCGCACTGTTGGAGTGCTACGGGATCGACATCGTCGACTACCGCGTCGTCACCGATGTAGACCAGGCGGTGATGGCGGCCGATGAGCTCGGCTACCCCGTGGCGGTCAAGGCGATGAGCGAACGATGGCGGACCCGCAGCGACCAGTCCGGTGTGCGGCTCGACCTGGTCGACTCCGCCGCGGTACGCCACGCCTTCTCGTTCCTCCAGTCCACCACCGGTTCGCGTGCCCTCCACGTCCAGAAGATGGCGACGAAGGGGGTCGCCGTCACCATCCGGGTCGCCGACCACCCGATCTTCGGTTCGCTCATCTCGTTCGGGTTGTCCGGGATGTTGTCGGACCTGCTGGCCGATCGGGCCTTCAGCACCTTGCCGATCTCACAGGGGGAGGCCGCGGCCCTGCTCGACCGGCCCCGCGCCGCGGCGATCCTCGACGGGTACGCCGGCGACGCGCCGGTCGACCGGGACGCGTTGGTCGAGCTCATGGGGAGGGTCTCGTGTCTGGTCGAGGACATCCCGGAGATGCGCCGGCTGTCGGTGGACCCGGCCCTCGCCGCACCGGACGGGCTGGCAGTGCTCTACGCCACCGTCCGCCTGGGTCCGCCGCCCAGGTTCAGCGGCGACGAGGGACCCCGCCGACTGCGCTAGCGACTGTCGGACGCACCCACGCCGGGACCGCTCCGATCGGGGCGGATACGGGGCTGTGACGAGCACGGGGCGGAGAAAATGCACGGGGCGGAGACGAACAGGGCCCCGCCTCTCCCGATCGGGGAGGGGCGGGGCCCTGGATTCTCCGGTCAGACGGCGTAGGAGCGGAGCTTGTCCGCGCGACGGCCCTCGCGGAGCTTGGCCATCACCTCACGCTCGATCTGGCGGACGCGCTCGCGGGACAGGCCGAAACGCTTCCCGATCTGGTCGAGAGTACGGGGCTGACCGTCGTCCAGTCCGAAACGCAACGTGATGACCTGCTGCTCGCGCTCCTCGAGGGTCGCCAGGACAGCGCGCACGTCGGAGTGCATCACGTTGGTCACCACGGTGTTCTCGGCGCTGGTGGCCTCGGCGTCCTCGATGAAGTCGCCGAGTGGCGCCTCCTCGTCCGCGCCGACCGGCATGTCGAGGCTCACCGGGTCACGCGAGTGGTCCAGCAGCTCCTCGATCTTGTGCGCGGGGATACCCGACTCCTCGGCCAGCTCGTCGAGGGAGGCCTCGCGGCCGAGCTGCTGGTGCAGTTCGCGCTTGATCCGGGCGAGCTTGTTGACCTGCTCGACGAGGTGGACGGGAAGACGGATAGTGCGGGACTGATCGGCCATTCCCCGCGTGATCGCCTGACGGATCCACCAGGTGGCGTAGGTGGAGAACTTGAAGCCCTTGGCGTAGTCGAACTTCTCCATCGCACGGATCAGGCCCAGATTGCCCTCCTGGATGAGATCCAGCAGCGGCATGCCGCGACCCGTGTAGCGCTTGGCCAACGACACGACCAGACGGAGGTTGGCCTCGAGCAGGTGGGCTCGGGCGGCCTCGCCCTCCGCGACGATCGCCTTGAGGTCAGCCTTGCGCACCGGCCCGAGACGCTTCTTGGTCTCGAGCACATGCTTGGCATAGAGACCGGCCTCGATCCGCTTGGACAGCTCCACCTCGTCCTCGGCGTTGAGCAGTGCCGTCTTGCCGATCCCGTTGAGGTAGACACGGACGAGGTCAGCGCTCGGGCTCTGGCCGTCCGGCTCCGCCTCCGTCCGACGGTCCGATCGGGTGGTGGCTGACGTCATGTCTCCTCCTCCTGCCTGACCTGGTGACGAGGTCGGCGTTCGGTTGCTGGTGGACGGATCAGGCGCGTGTCCGGGTCACGGTCACGTACCTCTACAACGGCGGGGGTGCCGGGAATGTTCCCGCGCCGATGATGTCGGTCACGATCCGTCGTGTGAACCGGGTCAGTGCGAGCCGGGAGTCTCCACCAGGAGAGTGAACGGCCCGTCGTTGACGGAATGGACCCGCATCATCGCGCCGAAGACACCTGTGGCCACCTCGAGTCCGCGCTCACGCAGACCTTGGACGACCGCGTTCACCATCGGTTCGGCGACCGCGCCGGGGGCCGCTCGAGACCACGACGGGCGCCGGCCTTTGGCGGTCGATCCCATGAGGGTGAACTGGCTGACGACCAGGACGGGCGCGCCCACCTCCGCAGCGCTGCGTTCCTCCCGCAGGATCCGCAGTTCCGAGATCTTGCGGACCATCGTGGCCGCGTCGGTCTCGTCGTCGTCGTTCGACACCCCGACCAGTACCAACAACCCGGGGCCCGGCAGTGACCCCACGACCTCGCCGCCCACCGTCACCGACGCCTCGGTGACCCGTGAGACCACCGCCCTCATCCGTCCGCACCCCCGGGCACGGCTGCGGCGACCCCCGGAGCGACGAGACCGGGCACCCCGACGGGGACGACGAACCCGTGGACGAACAGATCGGCCACCACCCGCCGCACGGGGGCGGCGAGGGCGTCCGGATCCTCCCCGGCACCCGCCGCGGCGAGCACCACCAGATCCTCCAGCGGCAGCGCGCCCGTCCGCGCCCCTCGTAGGACGGCCGCGGTGAGCGGGTCGATCTCGTGCCGCCACCGGGCGCCGGTGACGCGCTCCACCACCACGGTCGACGGGCCAGGGTCACCCGCCTCGTCCGGCCCGGTCGGCGCGAGGGACTCAGAGGCGTGCACGTGGACATCCGGCGACACGGTGAACACCGTGGCGTCCAGGGCACGGTCCTGCCCGCCGAGTCGGTCCGCCGCCTCCCGCAACCACGCGGCGCGTGCGAAGTACGCCTCGGCCTCGTCGCCGAGGCCCTCGCCGAACGGGTGCGTGAGGTCCTCGCACAGCACCGAGGACGGCCCCTCGATCCGACGCAGGTAGACGTAGCCGAACCCGACCCCCGCCACCCCCTCGTCGGCGAAGTGGTCCAGCCAGGAGTCCGCCGCCCGCGAGGTGGCCTCGTCGCGCGGGTCCATGCCCTCGTCGGTGAGCCAGGTCCACACGTAGAGCCCGGGGTCGGAGACGTCCCGCCGGACGATCCACGCGTCGACGCCCTCGGACGGGACCCAGGACGCCACGTGCGTCCGCCAGTCGGCGTCCTCCCGCTCCACCCAGGACGCCAGCAGGACCGCGGTGCCGCCGTCGGCCAGATGGCCCGGCGCGCCCGACACGACCGTCCGGCTCGCACCGTCGAGCTTCAGTCCCGACTCCCGGTAGGAGTGTCCGGTCTCGGGCGGACCCACCACGAACGGGGGATTGGCCACGATCCGGTCGAACCGGCGGCCCGCGACGGGCTCGAACCACGGACCGCGCAGGAGTTCCGCACGCCGGCCGTTGATCGCCAGGGTGGCGGCCGCGAGTTCGAGGCACCGCGGTGTGATGTCCGTCCCGGTGACCGAGCGGGCGGTCTCCGACGCGTGGACCATCTGGATCCCACACCCTGTGCCCAGATCGAGGACCGACCCCGCGGGGGAGGTGGGCGTGACCCGCAGCAGTGAGAGCGTCGCCTGCCCGACCCCCAGCACGTGATCCGGTCGTGTCCGGGTGTGGACCATCGACCCGTCGACATCCGCGAACACCCAGCGGGTCCCGTGACCCGTGTCGACCGGGCGTAGGTCGATCGCCGCCCGGAGCGAGGCGCCGTCGTCGGCCTCGGTCCACAATCCGGCCTCGACGCCGTCACGCACCGGGACCCCGGGCAGGATCGCAGCGACATCGGAGCGGGGGAGCGGATCGCCCAGGACGAACAACCGGAGGAGCACGCCGACCGGACCGGCGTCGCGGGCGCGGCGGCGGACCGTCGCGGCGTCCGACCTGGCCAGGGCGGAGACCGCCTCCGGGCCCAACTCCCGCTCCACTCCCTCGACCGTGTAGTCGTGACGGCGGAAGGCCTCGGCCAACGTGGGTGCCAGATCGGCGAGGGTCGGGGTCGCACGGGTCATTGGTGGGGATCGCTCTCGTCGGTGGGGTTGGTGGGGGTGGTGGGGTCCGCGGGGGCGGCGGGGTCGGACGGGGAACCGGGGCCCGCAGGGGTGCCCGGGTCGGTCCCGGTGTCGGTGGTGTCGGTGTGGGTGGTGCGGGGGGACGGCGAATCCACCCCGGTGAGGCCGGGGGGCAGGGCGTACGGGGTGTTCGACGAGAGACGCCCCGCTGTGTAGGTGCGGGCCTGCCCCTTGGGCAGGGGAGGACGGTCATTGGCACCGATGACCGCGATCCACGGGATCGGGATGGACCCCCCCACGATCGCCAGCGCGATCCACGGGTTGTTCCAGATGGCCAGGGATCCCGCCGCCAGGAACAGGGCGGGGATCCGGATGCTCATCAGCAGGAAGTAGCGCTTCTTCCGGGCCGCGAGTTCGTCGTGGTACGACTCCCGCGCGCCCGTGATGAGAACGGGCTTCGACGTGTCGTCCCGTTCCCCGGATCGCTGACGGCGGAAGTCGGGTGCCATGGGGCCCAAGGTACTCCGGCGTTGGCGCTGCGACCGTGGGGTGCGGCATCATGAGGGGGTGAGCACCACCCGGACGAAGACACTCGAGCGTCCCGAGGTCACGACGACCGAGGAGACGCAGGACGACGCACCCAAGTTCTTCCACTATGTGGACAAGAGCAAGATCGCCGAGAGCGCGGTCATGGGTACCTATGTGATCGCCCTGTGCGGTGAGGTCTTCCCGGTCACCCGCTCCGCGAAGCCCGGATCGCCGGTGTGCCCGGAGTGCAAGCGCGTCTACGAGACCCTGAAGCCTGGTGAGTGATCCCGGCGCGGTCCCGGGCCCAGACGAGCAGACCGCAGAGCAGACCGCCCCGCCGGCCGGGGGTGCGTCGCTGCGCGCCTGGCAGCGCACCGCGCTGCGCAAGTACCTCATGGCGAGGCCGAAGGACTTCCTCGCGGTGGCGACACCGGGTGCCGGCAAGACGACGTTCGGACTACGGGTGGCCTCCGAACTGCTCGCCGACCGGACCGTCGACGCGATCACCGTGGTCGCCCCCACCGAGCACCTCAAGTACCAGTGGGCGGCCTCCGCCGCGCGCGCCGGGATCGCCCTGGACCCCGAGTACTCCAACACCTCGGGCGCCCTCGCCCCCGAGTATCACGGCGTGGTCGTGACGTACGCGCAGGTGGCCGCACACCCGTTCAAGCATCGCGAGCGCACCGCGTCCCGACGCACCCTGGTCATCCTCGACGAGATCCACCACGGTGGCGACGCCAAGAGCTGGGGCGATGCGATCCGTGAGGCGTTCGAGGACGCCGAACGCCGCTTGTCGCTGACCGGCACCCCGTTCCGGTCCGACGACAGTCCGATCCCGTTCGTCACCTACGAGCCCGACGGCCAGGGGCACCAGCGCTCCAAGGCCGACCATTCCTACGGCTACGCCGACGCGCTGGCCGACGGCGTGGTCCGCCCGGTGGTGTTCCTCGCCTACTCGGGGGAGGCCAGATGGCGTAGCAACGCGGGCGAGGAGTTCTCGGCCCGCCTGGGAGAGCCGCTCAGTGCCGACCAGATGTCCCGCGCCTGGCGGGTCGCCCTCGACCCCCACGGCGATTGGATGCCAGCGGTGCTCCAGGCCGCGCACACCAGGCTCCGGCAGATCCGCGCCGGTGGTGTACCCGACGCCGGCGGTCTGGTGATCGCCACCGACCAGGAGCGCGCACGTGAGTACGCGGCCCTGCTCACCGAGATCACCGGCACCCCGCCGACCGTCGTCCTCTCCGACGACCCCACCGCCTCGAGCCGGATCGGCACCTTCTCCGACTCCACCGACGAGTGGATGGTCGCGGTCCGGATGGTGTCCGAGGGCGTCGACGTCCCGCGCCTGAGTGTCGGCGTCTACGCCACCAGCGCATCTACCCCTCTCTACTTCGCGCAGGCGATCGGACGGTTCGTCCGCTCGCGGCGACCGGGGGAGACCGCATCCGTGTTCCTCCCGTCCGTTCCCGTGCTGCTCCAGCTGGCCTCGCAGATGGAGGCGCAGCGCGACCACGTCCTGGGCAAGCCCCATCGGGAGGAGGGGCTGGAGGACCAGCTCCTCGCCCAGGCGAACCAGCAGCAGGACGAGAACACCGAGGACGAAGAGGACCGCGGTTACATCTCCCTCGGCGCGGACGCCGAGCTCGACCAGATCGTGTACGAGGGGTCGTCCTACGGCACGGCCACATTCGCCGGCAGCGAGGAGGAGGCCGACTACATCGGGCTCCCGGGTTTGTTGGGCGCCGACGACGTCAAGGCCCTGCTGCGCCAGCGTGAGAAGGAGCAGATCAAGCGCACGTCCGCCCAGTCCGCCTCCGGGGCGGGATCCGTCGCGGTCGTGGGAGCGGACCCGGCGGTGTCCGGGGCGACCATCCCGGGTAACGCCGCCGGCCCCGGCGCGCACGCGGGTGCCGCCGCCGAGCGGGTCGCCTCCGCCGCCGAGCTCAAGGACCTACGGCGCCAGCTCAACACCCTGGTGTCGGTGTACTCCGGCCGGCTCGGCAAGTCCCACGGGGCGATCCATACGCAGCTCCGTAACTCGTGCGGGGGCCCGCCCGTCCCGATGGCCTCCGCGGAGCAGATCCGCGAGAGGATCACCCTGCTGCGCAGCTGGTGACCGCCGGCCGGCCCCGCCGGGCATCCGGGCCACCGCTCGATGACGAGAATGGGCCCCCGCCGAGATCTCGGCGGGGGCCCATTCCTCTGATACCGGGTCAGTCCAGGTAGTCGCGCAGCACCTGGGAGCGCGACGGGTGGCGCAGCTTCGACATCGTCTTGGACTCGATCTGCCGGATCCGCTCGCGTGTGACGCCGTAGACCTGACCGATCTCGTCGAGCGTGCGCGGCAGCCCGTCGGTGAGACCGAAACGCAGCCGGACCACGCCGGCCTCACGCTCGGACAGCGTGTCCAGGACGGAGCGGAGCTGGTCCTGCAGGAGCGTGAAGCTCACCGCGTCCACCGCGACCACGGCCTCGGAGTCCTCGATGAAGTCACCGAGCTGCGAGTCGCCCTCGTCGCCGATGGTCTGGTCGAGCGAGATGGGCTCCCGGGCGTACTGCTGGATCTCCAGCACCTTCTCCGGGGTGATGTCCATCTCCTTGGCGAGCTCCTCCGGGGTGGGCTCGCGGCCCAGATCCTGGAGCAGCTCACGCTGGATGCGCCCGAGTTTGTTGATGACCTCGACCATGTGCACCGGGATACGGATGGTGCGGGCCTGGTCGGCCATGGCGCGGGTGATGGCCTGCCGGATCCACCAGGTGGCGTACGTCGAGAACTTGTAGCCCTTGGTGTAGTCGAACTTCTCGACCGCGCGGATCAGACCGAGGTTGCCCTCCTGGATGAGATCCAGGAACGCCATGCCGCGTCCGGTGTAGCGCTTGGCGAGGGAGACGACGAGTCGCAGGTTGGCCTCGAGCAGGTGGTTCTTGGCGCGGACGCCATCCCGCTCGATCCACTTGTAGTCGCGACGCTGCGCGGTGGTGAGCTTCTCGCCTCGCTCCGTGACCTGCGCCTGGAACCAGGTGGAGTACAGGCCGGCCTCGATGCGCTTGGCCAGCTCGACCTCCTCCTCTGCGTTGAGGAGTGCGACCTTGCCGATCTGCTTGAGGTACGCGCGGACGGAGTCCGCGGAGGCGGTCAGCTCGGCGTCCTTGCGCGCCTGGCGCAGGGCCTCCGACTCGTCCTCATCCCAGACGAAGTCGCCCGACGCCTTGTCCTTGGCGGTGGGCTCCTCCTTGGTCTCCTCGTCGGCCTCGACATCCTCGACGTCGACCTCGACGTCCTCGAGTTCGGCCGTGTCCGGCTCGACCTCGGGGACGTCGGTGGGCTCCTCGTCGACCTGGTCACCGTCGACGCCCTCGGGCTTCGACGGGGAGGCGGTCTTCTTCGCGGCCGTCTTCTTGGCGGCGGTCTTCTTCGCGGCCGTCTTCTTGGCCGGGGCCTTCTTCGCGGCGGTCTTCTTGGCCGCCGTCTTCTTCGCGGGCGCCTTGCGCGCGGCGGTCTTCTTGGCGGGGGCCTCGCCGGTGACCTCGGTGCCCAACGGATCGCCGCTCGCCGCGGAATCCGAACTGGTGGTCTTCGTGGCTGCCACAAACGCCCCTTCACAACCGGTTACTCGATGGGAATCGGGGATCGATGCCGCCTAGTGCAGACACTCGAGCCGTCCGCCTTGCGGTACCGGGCCCGTCCCCGGCCGGCACGTGGTCCCGGCATTGGCCATTGTAACGAGATTACGGCCGGGGGGTCGCATCCGGCGGGGTTGGTCCGGGTCAGACACCGCCGTCTGGTAGGACCCCGCCGAGGTCGAGAACTCCCGAATGGCCGGCGGCGTACAGGGCGGCGCCGATGATCCCGGCGTCGTTGAGCCGGACCGCGGCCCGGACCGGGGTGCGGTTCTCCAGCAGGGGGAACCACTCGTCGGCGGCCTCACTGACGCCGCCGCCCAGGACGAAGGCGCGGGGCCACAGCAGGTCCTCGATCGAGCGAAGGACATTGGACACGTGGGGGGCCCAGTCGGCGAAGCTCAACTCGTCGCGGGCGCGGACCGCGGCGGAGGCCAGGTGCTCGGCCTCGTCGAAGCCGCGTCCGGCGATGTCCTCCACGATGACGTGTCCGAACTCGGAGTTGGGCAGGAGCCGGCCGTCGAGCAAGAGGGCGGAGCCGATGCCGGTACCGAAGGTCAGCAGGATCACCAGGCCGTCGACGCCCCCGCCGGCGCCGTAGTGCACCTCGGTCAGCCCGGCGGCGTCGGCGTCGTTGAGCATGAGCACGGTGCGGCCGGGGAGATGGCGGTCGAAGAGGTCGACCACGTCGCAGCCGATCCACGACCCGTCGATGTTGTGCGCGATCCGCGCCACGCCCTCGTGGATGACGCTCGGCAGCGCGACCCCGACCGGTCCGGTCCAGTCGAACTCCTCGACCATCTCGCGGATGGTCCCGGCGATGGCGTCGGGCGTCGCCGGCTGCGGGGTGGCCCGCGTGAGCCGGTCGCCGATGAGGTCGCCACGAGTGAGGTCGACGAGTCCGACCTTGATTCCGGTACCCCCCACGTCGACACCGAGGCCCGTCGGGGTGTCCGGGGAGAGGTCGGACGCGGAGGGCACGGGGTCGGGCATGGTGGGCTCCAAGGGTGTGGGCCGTGGGCGGGTACGGCGTGGGTCGCCCGTCGTGCCCGGGTCGCCGGGGCACGATGGGTGTGGTGCGCTCGCCAGCGTATCCGTCGGGTGCACCGCCGGGCGGGTTCATCGCCGGAGCGGACGTGGGATACGACGACGAGGAGGCTCACATGACGGGGCGGGGAACAGACGCGGTTGCCGGCCGGACGGGCACGGAGTTCACCGACGAGTTGCGGGCGCTCGCGGAGCGGTTCGCCACGTCCGGCGGCGACGTGGCCCGGCGGATGCTGGCGGAGTTCGGCCCCTCCGGCCCGGGGTCACGCTCCAAGAGCTCTGCGACCGACCCGGTGACCGTCATCGACACCTCGGTGGAGAGCCATCTGCGGGACGAGATCGGGTCCTACCGCCCGGGTGACGGCGTCCTCGGGGAGGAGGGCGGCGAGGATGGCGGTGAGGGTGCCGGTCCGCACGACGGCGACGGGGTTCGTTGGGTGGTCGACCCGGTCGACGGGACCGTGAATCTGCTCTACGGCATCCCGTTCACGGCGGTCTCGGTGGCCGCTGAGGTGGACGGGGTCGTGGTGGCGGGTGCAGTGCACAACATCGTCACCGGTGAGACGTGGTCGGCGGGTCTCGACCGCGGCGCCACCCTGCGGGGGGCCGACGGTACGACGAGAGCGCTCCGGTCCTCGGGGTGTGGCGACCTGTCGCTGGCCCTGGTGGGTACCGGGTTCGCCTACGACGCCGGTATCCGTGCAGAGCAGGGCCGCGTGGTCGCAGGGCTCCTGCCGCGGGTGCGGGACATCCGGAGGTGTGGGTCGGCTGCGCTGGACCTGTGCATGGTGGCCTGCGGCCGGTTGGACGCCTATTACGAGCGGGGTCTGAAGCCGTGGGACCACGCGGCCGGGGCCCTCGTCGCGGCCGAGGCCGGAGCGGTGGTGGCGGTGTCCGACGACATCGAGGTGCCGACGACCGCCGCGGCGGCCGGCGTGGCGGGGGAGTTCCTCGCGGTTCTCGGCGACCTGTCGGGTGCGGTCAGCAGCTGACCGTCCGCGCCGCGTCGAGTTCGGCCGAGATGGGTTGACGCCCGACCTTGAGTTCATCGAGTGCCCCCACAGCCGCCGTCGAGTCGGACAGTCGGGAGAAGATCGTGCCCAGCGCCAGATCGACGGTGTCGTCCTCGCGGCCGTCCGCCACGAGTTGCATGCAGGGCGCCGCGAGCGACAGTGATCGTGCGGCCGCCTGCCCGGCGTCGCCGTAGCGGATCTGACCGTGGCACTCGAGGGCCTGCCCGTACACCGGATCGTTCCCGATGGCGTCGTCGCCGGCGGGCTGGAATCCGCGCTCGGCGAGTTGCGCGGCCACGGCGCCGGCCTGACCGCTCTGTCCGTTCGCGTTGAGCACGCGGACCCGGGTCTCGTTCAGCAGGGCCGGTTCGATGCCGTCGAGCGCATCCGCGGGCTGGTCACTCAGCCCGGCCTCCTCTGCCGCGGGAGGCAGGGGGCAGGCCGCGGCCTGCGTCGCGGCATCGCTTCCCCGGAGGGCGAGGGCCCAGACGAGTGCTCCCGCCGCCAGCACCACCACCACGAACAGGACGTAGGCGGAGCGCAGTCGGTGTAACCCCCGCGCGGGGGTCGGACTCGGCCTCGCCTGGGTGCTGAGGTGGACGACCATGGGGGCCCTTCCTGCAGGTGAACGGGTCGAGAGCCCCGGCGGGCCCTGCACCACCACTGTAAACGTCGACCGCCCGGCGTCCCGGTCGGCGCACTGGCGGTCAGGGCGGATGAAAATGCCGATTAATTCCGTTACTATGCGTGCGCTGGTCGCGACACGACCGGTCCGCGCGCCCCCCACACAGACCCGCAGAAATGAGACTCATGGCAACCGACTACGACGCCCCCCGCCGCACCGAGGCCGACGAGCTCACCGGCGATTCGCTGGAGGAGCTGAAGGCCCGGCGGGCAGAGGGCGCGACCGGCGAGGTCGACGTCGACGAGACGGACACCGCCGAGTCCTACGAACTGCCGGGCGCCGACCTGTCCGGCGAGGAGCTCACGGTGCGTGTCGTGCCGGAGCAGGACAACGAGTTCACCTGTGGTGAGTGCTTCCTGGTGCATCACCGCAGCCGTTTCGCCGAGGAGCGGGACGGGATGCCGATCTGCGTGGACTGCGCCGGCTGATCGACCGCCGGCTACTCCGCCGCGGCTCGGCCGGTCAGCTGTAGTGGTTGTCCGGAAGCGCCGCTGCGAGGCCTTCGGGGTCCCGCGTGCTGATGAGCCAGTACGGGGTGGGATCCATCGGGTCGTCGAGGACGACGATCACCATCGTGGGGATGTATCCCCTGTGGACCACGAAGGCCTCGGGGTCGAGCTGCCGCCCCATCGCGGCCTGCTTGGCGGTGGCGGGCACGACGGCGCTGCGGGCGATGGCGTCGAAGGGCAGGCGGGCGTTGCCCGCATAGAGGGTCCCCCCTCCCTGGCCGTCGGACTCGACCTCGATCTTCACCCGGCCGACGGAGATGAACAGCCAGGCGAGCAGGACGGGGACCACGACGGCCAGCAGCCACAGCCACCACCGCGCTCCGATGACGAGCGCCTGGGCGACCACCACGACGGTGATCACGGCGAGGACGACCCACCACCATGCCGGGACCCGGAGGGTTTCCGAGTGAACCGGGCGCGGAGCGCGATCGGGCGGCGGGCGGAGATCTTCGTCGGTCACGACGTCAAGACTATCGAGCAACCGGGTCGGACCCGGCAGGAGGGCGCGAGCGCCATGAACAATCCGGACGAGTCCAACGGGACCGGTGGAGTACTTCGGGTACGCCGCCTGGACGGGGGTGTGCCCCTGCCGGTCCGGGCCCATGCGACGGATGCCGGTGTCGATCTCCACGCCGCGCACGACTGCGAGCTGGCCCCCGGACGACGGGCATTGATGGGGACCGGGATCGCCGTGGCGATCCCCGCGGGCTATGTCGGCCTGGTCCACCCACGGTCGGGTCTGGCCGCGCGCGCGGGTCTGTCGATCGTCAACGCGCCGGGAACCGTCGACGCCGGGTACCGGGGGGAGATCAAGGTCAACCTCATCAATCTGGATCCCACCGAACCGGTTCGTATCGGGCGAGGTGACCGCATCGCACAGCTCCTGGTCCAGCGTGTGGAACTGTGGGACGTCGTCGAGGTCGACGAACTCGACGAGACAGACCGCGGAGACGGTGGCCACGGCTCGACCGGCGGGCATCACCGCCTGCCCTGACCGGCGTCGACCTCGTTGGGTAGCGTCGACCCGAGACGGTCCCGTTCGGGGCCGGGTCGCACGGGGAGAGGATTTCCACCATGTTCGGACGAAAGAAGCCGGTGACCGGGGCCCGCGACGCCACCACGGCCGCCGAGCAGGAGTCGCAGGCCCCCTCCACGACGGGGCCGCATGACCGCTCGTCCGTCGGTGACGTACCCGGGTACTACACCGCGCTCGGATACGGCCACATCGACCTCGGTTCGCTGGTCATCGGCGTCCCCAAGGGGCGGGACCTGAACGTCGCGTTGGATCCCAACGGTCAGCCCGAGTTCCACGTGGTCACACAGGTCTCTCGGGTCATCCCGCGCGCGTTCGCCGCGCCCAAATCCGCTGGCCAGTGGCGGACGATGGTGACGGGAATGCGTGAGCAGCTCGAGCAGCAGGGCGCGGATGTCTCCGTGGAGGACGGGCCGTGGGGACGCGAACTGGTGGCGGTGATGCCGGGTGCCGTCTTCCGCGCGATCGGCGTGGACGGTAACCGGTGGACCGCCGAGGTGCGGATCATGGCGACCCCCGAACTCGCGGACCAGGCTGCCGACGAGGGGCGTGAAGTGTTCCGGCACCTGCTCATCAACCGCGGGGACGGGCCCATGCCGGTCCGGGAGCAGCTCCCGCTGACCATCCCGGACGAGATCCAGCAGGCGCTGGCGCAGGCGCAGTCACAACTCGCCGCGCAGCAACAGGCACAGGCCTACCAGCAACAGATGGCGGCGGGTCAGCCCGGCCGTACCGGTCAGGCACCGAACCAGCCGCAGCAACCCCAGGCCCCCCAGGCCGCGGAGAACCCCGGGTCGCAGCCCGCGGCGCCGGACAGTGCCCCCAGGGCCCCACGGAGGGACGGTAGCGCGATGGACCGGCTCCGTGGCGGGGACGACGACCTGTGACGACCCCAACGCAGCGAGCAGGAGTCTGACCGTGCCGTTCCCCCGGGGACTCAGAGAATTGACCGCCAGGCTCACCGACCCGGTGGAGATCCTGGACGCGGCGGATCTCGCCGGGCGCGTGCACCGTACCGGGTGTGCGCACGTGTCGACCGTGTCACGGGGAGACCACGCCACCCTGACCGGGCGCGTCCGCACCGTTCTGACGTGCGGGGGAGAGGACTTCCTCGGTCTCACCGCCGAGGTCTTCGACGGCACCGGGGCCGTCGAGGTGTGTTGGCTCGGTCGTCGCACCGTTCCGGGGATCGACACCGGCCGGTTCGTCCGTGTCACCGGCCGGGTCGGCCTCCGACAGGGGCACAAGATCATGTTCAACCCGCGATACGAGCTACTCGAGGGACAACCCCGCAGCACCGTGGAGGAATCGCGTGACCGAGCCTGAGCCGGTGACCTCGCAGACGACGGGCGCGTCCCGTCGCCGGTCTGCATTCGGTGACCCTGATGCGTCCCTCGTCGAGCAGATGGGCGGGATCCGCGGACTGGTCTACTCGTCGATCCCCATCCTGGCGTTCGTTCCCATCAACGGTGTCTGGGGTCTGACCGCGGCCATGTGGGGTGCGATGGGTGTCGCCGTGGCGATGCTCGCGTGGTCGCTGGGGCGTCGTGAGAATCCCCAGCCCGCGATCTCGGGATTCATCGGTGTGGCCATCTGTGTCTTCATCGCGTGGCGGACAGGGGACGCCAAGGGGTACTTCCTCTACGGGATCATCACCCAGGCCGTGTACGGCGCGGCGTTCGCCGTCTCCGCACTCGTCCGCTGGCCACTCGTCGGAGTGATCTGGGGGTTTCTCGACGGCAGGGGGATGGCATGGCGTCATATTCCGGCGGCGCGTCGGTGGTACACGGTCGCGACGTCGTTCTGGGCCGGTTTGTTCGCGATCCGGGCCGTCCTGCAGTACGCGCTCTATCTCAACGACGAGGTCACCTGGTTGGGAGCCGCGCGTATCGGAATGGGGTGGCCGTTGGCGCTCGTCGCGTTCCTTGGGACCGTCTGGGCGGTCCGACGTGCGTCCGTGTACGAGAAGGAGGCCCCGGACCGGGCCGATGCGGCCGGCGGGGCTCCGGCGGCATCCGAGCCCGAGGACGGCACCGCCACGACGTGAGACCCACGCACCGCCTCGACACGGAGCCCCGACGACCAGCAGGTCGTCGGGGCTCCGTTCTCGTGAGCGGTGGCACGGGCGAGCGCCGGGTCAGACCGCGGCGGTCGCCGTCCGGGAGAAGGTGCTCGGCCCGGTGATCGCCCGGTAGGCGTAGACCGAGGCGAGCGTGGTGACGGGGATCGCCACGAACAGACCCACGAACAGGGCCAGCGCACCCACTACGAGGATGAGGACGTTGAGGACGGCGAGCGTGAACAGGTTGCCCCCGTCCGACTTGATCGCGTTGAAACTCGACACGATCGCATCAGTGGCGGTCATGTTGCGATCGACGACGAAGTACTGCGTCCAGTACAGGAAGAACGCCACCACGAACGCGCCGATGATGAAGCCGATGAGTCCGACGACCGTGGCGATCCCGACGAGGATCGCCGCGACGACGAACCATCCGAAGTTGTGGAGCTTGAAGAAGTCGCCGATAGCGGGTTTGTGCCCGTCCACCTCGAGCAGGGCGCCGCGCAGGACGAACGCCTGGAACAGCAGTCCGACGACGAAGGAGATGATCTGGGCCAGGAACATCACCGCAACCGACTCGGAGTTCGCGAGCTGCCCCGCGATACCGCCGACCACCACGCTCGCCAGGGTGATGAGAACCCACGGCAGCGGGTTGTTCTTGAACAACTGCCACCCGGCGCTGACGGCGTCGGTCGCGGACACCTTGCCCGTCATGACCGGGCCGCCGCCCGCACCTCCCTGCCCGTACGCACCGCCGTAGGCGGGGTCGCCGAAGGACTGCTGTCCGTAACCGGGTTGGCCGTAACCCTGCTGACCGTAGCCCTGCTGACCGTAACCCTGTTGCCCGTATCCCTGGTCTCCGTAGCTCTGCCCGGGGTAGGGCTCCTGACCGTAACCCTGCCCGCGGTAGGGCTCCTGACCGTGCGCGGAACCGTAGCCGCGGTCCTCGTAGCCCCGGCCCCGGTCCGGCTGACCTGAGCCGGCGTTGTACGGATCGTTCGGGAAGCCGTCCCCTGTCGGGGTACCACCGGTAGTCATCACATCTCCAGATCGCTAGGTGCGCCGCGGAGGAATTCCCCGGCTCTATGAATGAACCTAGTACCGGGGAGGGGTTTGCGGGAGAGGCAACTCGCCCGGCTGCCTGCATCGGGAGAGACGCGAGGGCCCCGCTGACGGCATGTCAGCGGGGCCCGTGGTCACCGGGGACGGTGGGGGTCAGATGTTGGCGTCGATCTCGACGGCCTGTGCGACGCCGGCGATGGTGCCGGCGATCTTCACCGCCTCCCAGGCCTGCTCCTTGGTGACGCCCTCCTTGCGGATGACGTCATCGTGAGCGGCGGTGCAGTTCTCGCAGCCGTTGATCGTGGACACGGCCATCGACCAGAGCTCGAAGTCGGCCTTCTCCACGCCCGGGTTGGCGATGATGTTCATCCGCAGGCCCATGCGCACCTGGGTGTAGTCATCGCCCAGGAACTCTTTGGCGCGGTAGGCGACGTTGTTCATCGCCATGATCGAGGCGGCGCCGAGCGCGGCGTTGAACGCCTCATCCGACAGGTGCTGGCGAGCCTCGTCCGCGATCTCGGACAGGACCGTGGCCGAGCGGGTGGCAGCGGCGGTGGCTACGAACGTCCCCCAGAGCTGCTGTTCGGACAGCTCGGTCGAACGCGCCAGCGAGCCGAGGTTCAGCTTGAGATCCTTGGCGAACTCGGGGAGTCCGGACTTCAGGTTCTCGATGCTCACTTAATGCCCTCCTGCAGGACGTCCATCTTGTTGATGTTCTTGGTGGGGTCGTTCTTCTGCCAGTTGCAGGCGCAGACCTCGGACGACTGGAGGGCGTCGAGCACGCGGAGGACCTCGTCGACGTTGCGGCCGACCGCGTCCGGGGTGACCGAGACGAACTGGATGACGTTGTCCGGGTCGACGATGAAGGTCGCGCGATCGGCGACACCGTCCGCGTTCTCCACGCCGAGAGCGCGGATGAGCTCGTGCTTGATATCCGACAGCAGCGGGAACGGCACGGTCTTGAGCTCGTCGTTGGTCGCGCGCCAGTTGAAGTGGGCGAACTCGTTGTCGATGGAGCCGCCGAGAATCTGGGTGTCGCGATCCTGGAAGTCCTCGTCGAGCTTGCCGAACGCGGCGATCTCGGTGGGGCACACGAAGGTGAAGTCCTTCGGGTAGAAGAAGATCACGCGCCACTTGCCCTCGTAGGACTGGTTGGTGATGGTCTCGAAGTAGTCCTCCGGCTGCTGGGCGTTGACCTCTTGCAGGTCACCGCCCTTGAGCGCGGTGAGTTCGAAGTCGGGGAACTGATCGCCGATGGTGAGAAGAGCCATGTGATCCTCCTGAGGATGTGCCTGTGTCGGACGGACGAGTCCGACTATGCCGGAGTATTCGTGAGAGGTAAAGCCGATGAGAGGTAGATCACTCATAGGATCGGGCGAATAATCGTCGACTTTCTACTATTACTGCGCCTAAACTATTCGGCATGGCCGATCAGCGGTTCGTTCCGAGTCTCATGCAGCTGCGGGTGTTCCTCGCCGTCGCAGAGCGGCTGCACTTCCGCAGCGCCGCGGAGGAGCTCGGCATGAGCCAGCCATCGCTGTCCCAGGCTCTGGCGACCCTGGAGGACGGGCTCGGTCTCCACCTGGTCGAACGCAGCACCCGTTCGGTCCTCGTCACCGCCGCCGGCCAGCGACTCCTGCCGTATGCCCGCGCCGCCGTGACCGCGATGGACGCGGTGGCGGACGCGGCCGCAGGGAGCGATGGGCCGTTGTTCGGCACGCTGCGGATCGGGGTCATCCCCACGGTGGCTCCCTACCTGTTGCCGGGATTGCTCCCCGCGCTCGGTGAGCGGTTCCCCGACCTGCGGCCGAGGGTCGTGGAGGACCAGACCGCGAGGCTCCTGGACGGACTCCGCAGTGGCGTGATCGATCTGGCGATCATGGCCGTACCCACCGACGCGGTGGGCGTGGCCGCGACACCGCTGTACAGCGAGCCCTTCGCGCTGCTCGTTCCCGCGGATCACGAGTTCGCGGGGCGCGACGGCCTGCCGCTGGAGATCCTCGTCGACCAGCCGTTGTTGCTGCTCGACGAAGGACACTGCCTGCGAGAGCAGACTGTCGAGCTGTGCCGGCGGGTCTCCGCCCCCGTACTGGGCCGTGGGGAGTCCCGCGCGGCTTCGCTGACCACCGCGGTCCGCTGTGTGGCAGGCGGGCTGGGGGTGACGATCGTCCCCGAATCCGCCGTGGGGCCCGAGACCAGGGATCCGGGCATCGCGGTGGCGAGGTTCGCCGAGCCCGTCCCGGGTCGGACGATCGGGTTGGCTCTCCGAACCGCCACGGCGGGTGCGGAGGCCTATGCGGAGTTCGGACGGGTGGTCGCCGAGGTGGCGGCTGACCAGTTCGACGCGTCCCCGGTCTGACGAACGCTCACCTCGCGTCTGTGGTCACGCGATCGTCCACATAAGTGGACAGGTTCTCCACCGTGTCGACAGCGGCGAGGAACCTCGCCCTCAGGCCCTGGGTGCGTTCCATCCACTGCTTCTGGAACGCGACGAACTCGGCCCGACCCTCGCTGGTCTCCACCGGAATCGGCGCCAGGTCCCATGCGGAGAGGTCATAGGGGGATGAACGCATATCGACCTCGCGGGCATCGAAGGCGGCGCACAGGGAATCCAGGAGGAGCTCACCCGGCGCCCCGGCCTCCAGGGCCGCGGTGTGCGCGTAGACGTCCATTCCGGCGTGGAGGCAGGCGGGTTGCTCGAGGCGCAGTTGATCGTCCCGGGTGAGCGGTTCCCGGTTGAGGGGGGCAGCGGCCTCGGTGAAGAAGCGGAATGCGTCGAAGTGCGTGCACTGCAGCCGGGCCCCACGGACGACCTCGTCGATCCGCTCGGGGGGTAGTCGCAGTGGAACCCGGCTGTGTCGGAGGTCCTCCCGGACGGGCCGGTAGAGCATCGCCCACTCGT
Organism: Dietzia sp. B32; assembly: GCF_024732245.1. NCBI lineage: Bacteria > Bacillati > Actinomycetota > Actinomycetes > Mycobacteriales > Dietziaceae > Dietzia > Dietzia sp. B32. Next base: position 154,440 of record NZ_CP093845.1, read on the forward strand.
GCAGCCCGAAGCACCCGGTGGCACCCCGACGGGCCGCGGTGGCGGCGACGACGTCTCGTGCCCGGGTGATCCGGGCCCCGCAGCGTCGCCAGACCGAGGCGGCGTCGACGACGAGCCCGTCCCGGCCGGCCACGCTGTCCCGGCGGTAGTGGCGCCAGTCCCGTCGTTCATCCAGATGGGCGTTCTCCAGGAGGAACCCGGCACCCGGGTGCCACCGCCGGACGGTGGCGACGCTGGTGCGGTAGTAGGTGAAGAGGAAGTCGACGACCGGGTGCGCCTCGCCCCTGCGACGACGCTCGAGATGATCGGTCGTGAGGTGATCCACCCGGTCGTGATGACGTTGCTCGCGCAGCCGCCACAGTTCCTCGGGAACGACCACGGGAGCAGGTCCCCGACGGTCGTGTTTCACGAGCGCTTCTTTCGTTTCGGGCGATGGACGCGGGACTGCGCCGGACGGCGGGGTTGCGACGGTCGGCGCGACCGCTCCGACGGCGCGGGCGCCCGGCGAACCCGGGGCAGGACGATCTCCGGGCCGAACAGTCCGTCGAGGACCTGCTCCGAGTCGGGCCGGGTGGCGTCGACGATCTCGACGGACATACCGACCGAACGCGCCTGGTCCGCGACCCTGTCCACCTCGGAGGGCCTGAGCACGGCGGCGACGACCCCGGCACGGGCGTCACCTCGCCCGGTCCGCCCCGAACGGTGGACGAGATCGTCCATCGAGTGCGGCGGTCCGACGTGGACGACATGCCCGATGCCGTCGATGTCGAGGCCCCGTCCCGCGAGGTCGGTACTCACCAGCACCCTGACCGCACCGGACGCGAGATCGGCGAACGCGCCGGCCCGGCGGGTGGGGGACGCGGACCCCGCGACCCCTGCGGCGCTGACACCGATGTCGGCGACGGCCGCCCGCAGGGGCTCCACGGCGTCTCGCCGTGGGACGAAGAACAGGCCCCGGTTGCACCGGGCGGCCAGGCGCACCGCCAGTCCGTTGGGGTCGGGGCTGGAGAGCACCACGAGTCGACGAGGCGCCCCGGCTCCCGCGGTGTCATCCCGGGTGGTGGCCGACGACGGGACCGGGGAATGCTCCACGCGGTGGACCCGCAGGTCCGGGCAGCGCCGGGCGAGAAGCGCCTCGATGTCCTCGTCGGCGGTGGCGGTGGTCGCCACGAGCCCCGCGTCGGGGCAGTCGGAGAGGAGCGAGCCGGTCTGCTCGGCGAAGGACGGACCGAGGAGTTGATCGGCTTCGTCGAGGACCACCAGGTCGACGTCGTCCAGTGCGAGTGCTGCGGCGCGGACCAGGTCGGCGAGACGCCCGGGGGTGCCGACGGCCACGTCGACCGGGGCGATGAGTGCGCGACGGTCCCTGGTGAGGGGCTGGCCCCCGACGAAGGTGGCGACCTTCAGTCCGGCGCCCGCCCCCACCTCGGCGAGGACCTCGGCATTCTGCTCGGCGAGTTCGCGGGTGGGGGCCACGACCAGGGCTCGGGGACGGCCGGTCCGACTCGGCGATCCGGCGAGGCGGTGGGTGACCGCGACGGCGAACACGAGGGTCTTTCCCGACCCCGTGGGGGCGACGGCCAGTAGATTCCCACCGCCGACGGCATCCGCGAGCGCGGCGGCCTGGATCGGGGTCGGCGCACCCGGGACCAGGGCCGTCACCGCATGGCGGATCGGGACCGCTACTCCCAGTTGCTCGAGTAGGCGGCCCAGCTCGCCGGGCCGCGGGCCGGTCAGGCCCGCACCTCGGAACGGTCGCCGCTCCAGAGCGTGTGGAAACTGCCTTCACGATCGGTCCGCAGGTAGGTGTGCGCGCCGAAGAAGTCGCGCTGACCCTGGATGAGCGCGGCCGGCAGACGCTCGGTCCGGAGCCCGTCGTAGTAGGCGAGGGCAGCGGAGAAGCCGGGAGCGGGGATCCCGGCGGCGACCGCGGTCGTCACGACCCGGCGCCAGCTGTCGACGCAGTCCGCCAGGGCCTCCGCGAAGTACGGGGCGGCGAGGAGCGTGGGCAGATCGCCGTTCTCCGCGTACGCCTCGCGGATGCGGTCGAGGAAGGTGGCGCGGATGATGCAACCGCCCCGCCAGATGGTGGCGAGATCGCCTCGCGCTACGTCCCAACCGTGCTCCGCGTTGGCAGCGGTGATCTGATCGAAACCCTGGGCATAAGCGATGACCTTGGAGGCGTAGAGCGCCCTGCGTACGTCCTCGACGAAGTCCGGGCCGGTCTCGGCGGGGGTCGACACGGCGCCGGAGGGCAGTGCCCGGCCGGCTTCACGCTGGGGCACCGAGCTCGAGAGGGCGCGCGCGAACACGGCCTCGGCGATACCCGTCACCGGCACGCCCAGGTCGAGAGCGGACTTGACCGTCCAGCGGCCGGTGCCCTTCTGCCCCGCGCGGTCCACGATGACGTCCACCAGCGGTGCCCCGGTCTCGGCGTCCACCTGCGCGAGGACCTCGGCGGTGATCTCGATGAGATAGGAGTCGAGCTCACCCGTGTTCCACTCCCGGAACGTCTCGGCCATGGCGGCCGGTTCGATCCCGGCCACGCCGCGCAGCAGGTGGTAGGCCTCGCCGATGAGCTGCATGTCCGAGTATTCGATTCCGTTGTGCACCATCTTGACGAAGTGGCCCGAGCCGTCCTCGCCGACATGGGTGCAGCAGGGGAACCCGTCGACCTTGGCCGAGATGTCTTCGAGCATCGGGCCGACGACCTCGTAGCTGGAAGCCGGGCCGCCCGGCATGATGGAGGGGCCCTCCAGGGCCCCCTCCTCTCCACCGGAGATCCCCGCGCCGATGAACCGGATCCCGCGTGCGGCCATGGCCTTCTCGCGTCTGATGGTGTCGGTGTAGAGGGAGTTGCCACCATCGATGATGATGTCGCCCTCGTCGAAGGCGTCGGCGAGGGCGTCGATCACGGCGTCGGTGGGCGCGCCCGCCTGCACCATCACGAGGGCACGCCGGGGCGATCGGAGCGCGGCTGCGAACTCGGCGATCGACTCGGTCCGGATGAAGTCGCCCTCGGCACCGTGCTCGTCGAGCAGGGCGTCCGTCTTGCCCGCGGACCGGTTGTGTACGGCGACCGTGTAACCGCGGCGGGCGAAATTACGGGCGATGTTCGAGCCCATGACGGCGAGACCGGTCACTCCGATATCGGCGGATCCTGCGGTGTCGGAGGTGGGCGTCGCGCCTTCACGTTCAGTACTCATGGGGTTCAGCGTAGTCGACGGCCCCGGGCTGGTTGGACCTGCGGTGATGGGTGTTTCCGCGCCGGGGAGGGCTGAACGGCTCCTGTGTTTTTGCTGACAGGTCAGGCGTGCACTGAGTGCACCGATTGGGCGAACCGGCCGAAATTTCTTGGTAACGGACAGGCGTGTGTTGTAACACTTAATACCGGCCGGGTGACCTGGTTCACTGCGAGACGGGGGGTCGGATCGCGGTGGTGATCCGCTCCGGGATGGGGACGGGCCGGCCGTGCACGGGGAATCGACTAGGGGGAAAGACCAGACATGACCGGCTCAACGCTGCGCACGCAGATGGTGGGGACACGCACTGTGTTCGACGACACGGTCGAGGTGCTCGGCGGCTTCCGCGCCGGCTATCCGAAGTTCTACTCGATCGCCGATCTGGGGACACAGTCGCGTCGACGGTGGGTGCCGCTCGAGCAGGCCGTCGACAGCGGGCGGGTCGAGCTCATGTTCCGGAACCATTTCGCGGAGTCCGGTGATATCCGGTTCTCGACCTACCTGGTCGCCGAGGCCTTCACCCACGGTGTTCTCGGCAGAGCGGTGGCCAGTTTCGTCACCATCGGCCGGGTGTGGGACACCGGTGCCGAGAACATGTCGGTGAGAACCGACATCGAGGGCGGCCTCGACTGGGCGGGGGTGCGCGACACCACCCTGCGGGTGCTGCCCGAGGACCCCGTCGCGGGTTCGCCGGGAACGATGGTCCTGCCCTGCGAGCAGGCGTTGGCGCAGTGGCTCGCGTGCCGGTCGCGTTCGACGCTGACGTCGGTGTTCGAGGGGCTGGCCGAGGTGAGCAACTGCAGCGTCGAGACGTTGTGGTCGATGGCGGGCGAGTGCGTCCTGGGCGCCGCGACGATCGTCCCCACGTTCGCGGACACCAGCCAGGAGACCGGGTACCGGCGGGGACAGATGGTCCTGCAGGCGCTGCACGACTCGGGACTGGCCGTCCGCCGGCGAAGCCGACTCCCGCGCACCCCCGGCGCCGGTCCGATCCCCGTACGGGACCGGGGTTGGCGGTCGGTGCGCTGAGCGTCCACGGACGTGCCGCGGGCTCTCGTCTCCGCGGGTAACGTTCCGTCCCGGACGCCCGGACACGCCGGGCCGGGGAAAGAGGTCGGATGTCCGACGCGGCTCGCAGTGAATTCATCGACATGATCCGTGCCCATTCCGGGACCGGGTTCGGGGGCGGTGTCGGAATGGAGTACACCGAGGTGACACCCGACAAGGTGGTCGTCACGGTGACGGTGGGTCCGCACCTGCACCAGCCCTACGGGATCGTTCACGGTGGCGTGTACTGCGCGATCGCGGAGGAGGTCGCGAGTGTCGCGGGCGCGGTGTGGCTCGGCGGCGAGGGCAAGGTGGTCGGTGTCAACAACTCGACCGACTTCCTGCGGGCGGTCACGGAGGGCACGCTCACAGCGACGGGCACTCCCGTCCACCGCGGGCGCTCCCAGCAGCTCTGGCGGGTGGAGATCGAGGACGACCGGGGGCGGACCGCAGCAGTCGGACAGGTCCGGCTCGCCAACCTGCAGTAGCCGACCGGCAGAAGTCGTCGACCCGGACGACCAACGCACCGGGCGGGGATGTGGCGGGTTCTAGCGATCCCCGCCGGGTGCGTTGCCGTGTGGTCCGGTCAGTCGGCCGTCGAGGCGGCCCGCGCTGATTCCTGCGGCTCTTCCTGCGGCTCGACCCGGGACTGCTCGGAGGACCGGAGCGCAGCGGCCTCGTCAGCGGCCACCCGCTCGATGGCCTGGCGCGCGTAGACCCATTGCTTGGTGGAGGTCAGCTGCGACCGCTGGTCGCCACCCATGTGCATCCCCCAGGAGAACATGGTGGTGATCCGGTTCTTGAAACCGATCAGGTACGCGAGGTGCACGACCAGCCACATGACCCAGGCGATGAAGCCCGAGATCTCGACCGGGCCCATCTTCACGACCGCGCTGTAGCGCGACACCGTGGCCATGGAGCCCTTGTCGAAGTACTTGAAGGGCTTCCGCTCGGCCGGCGTCCGTCCCTTCTCCACCTCGGCGACGATCTGCTTGGCCGCGTACTTGCCGCCCTGGATGGCGACCTGAGCGACGCCGGGTAGACCGTCGAGACTCATCATGTCGCCCACGACGAAGATCTCGGGGTGGCCGGGCAGGGAGAGATCCTTGTTGACCAGCACGCGTCCGGCCCGGTCGGTCTCCGCATCCGTCTGATCCGCGAGCTGTTTGCCGAGGGGGCTCGCCTGGACGCCGGCGGACCAGATCTTGCACGAGGCGTCGATCCGGCGGACCGAGCCGTCCGGGTCCTTGACCTCGATGCCCTGGTAGTCGACGTTCGTCACCATCGCGTTGAGCTGGATCTCGACGCCCATCTTCTCCAGACGGGCGCGGGCCGCGTTGCCGAGGTTGTTGCCGAAGGGCGGCAGCACCGCCGGGGCGGCATCGAGGAGGATGACCCGCGCGGAGGCCGGATCGATGCGACGGAAGCTGTCCTTCAGAGTGTGCTGGGCCAGCTCTGCGACCTGCCCCGCCATCTCGACGCCGGTGGGTCCGGCACCGACGATGATGAAGGTCAGCAGTCGGCGGCGCTCCTCCTCGTCGTCGATGACCTCGGCCTGTTCGAAGCAGCCGAGGATGCGGCTGCGCAGCTCGAGCGCGTCGTCGACGGTCTTCATCCCCGGCGCCCACCGCTCGAAGTGGTCGTTGCCGAAGTAGGACTGGTTCGCGCCGGCGGCGACGATCAGGCTGTCGTACTCCAGATCGAAGTCGATGTGGCCGGCCGAGGCGTGGATCTTCTTCCCCGCCACGTCGATCTTGTCGACGTCGCCGAGGACGACGGTGGCGTTCTTCTGGTCGCGGAGGATGAGCCGAGTCGGCGGGGCGATCTCGCCCACGGAGAGGATGCCTGTGGCCACCTGGTACAGGAGCGGCTGGAACAGGTGGTGGCCGGTCCTGGCCACCAGGGTCACGTCGACGTCCGCCTTGGCGAGTTGCTGGGCGGCGAACAGCCCGCCGAAGCCGGAGCCGATGATGGCGACGCGGTGCCGGCGGCCGGCCGGTGCGGTGGCTGTGACCTGGTCGGTTGCGGGCTCGGTCATGGCGGCTCCTGATGAGGCTGATCTCGGATGGGGGGCTCGGTGGCCTCGTCGGTCTGGGGCCCGCGCGGGATGACGCCGGGCACGAGTTCCCAGGATAGTGCTCCGCCTGACCCCGTGCACAGGTAGGCGGTCCACACGCGGGTGCGTGGCCCCCCGCCGCGCCTGACCGGGCGGACGCGCGGGCGACGGTACCGTCCACGTGACGTGAGCCCGACAGGGAGGGACAGGGTGGTCAGAGTCGAACCGCAGACCGTCGACCTCGAGCGCTGGCCCGCGCTCGCCCCGCCATCCGGATCGGGGGGACAGCCGGCGGTGCTCATCGCGCAGGCCCTTCGGCGATCGGCGCGCGAGCTCGGGATCCGGATCGATTATCCCGACTCCTCGGCGGCCGGCGAGTACGACGCCCCGGTTCGCGTGGTCCTGCGCGAACCGGAGGCCTTCTGGGCCCGACTGGCGGACGCCGGCGTGCTCGGGCTCGGTGAGTCGTTCATGGCGGGCGACTGGGCGACGCCGGACCTCTGCGCTGCCATCGCGGTGCTGGCCCCGTGGATCGCGGGCAACGCCGACTGCGCGCACCCGGGTGAGCGCGCGTACGGCCGTGACGGACGCGGCCCGGTCGGCGGGGGCAGGCGCCGCGGAGGTGGCGTCGGGGTGGAGCTGGAGGACTCGGTCCCGGGCGCGCTGACCTCCCTGTACACGGACGAGACGATGTCGACTTCGGCGGCGGTGTTCGCGTCCGGTGCGCGGACCCGTGCGCGTCTGGACGACGGCACCGATGTCGTCCACCTGGAGGCGCCCGCGGCGCCCCCGCGCCGCACTGATCTCGGCGATGCCCAGCGTCGGTCGGCGGACACCCTGTTGACCCTCGCCGGGGTCGGGGAGGGGACCCGCGCACTGGTGGCCACACCGGGATGGGGCGAGCTACCGATGCGGGCTGCCGAGCGTGGGGCCCACGTGCGAACGATGACGTCGTCGACGGAGAGACTGTCGGCCCTCGGGTCGCGGTTCGCCGCCGCAGGTCTGGATGACGAGATCTCCCTCTTCCTCGGTGCGCCGTCGGAGGTCTCTGGTGCCGTCGACTCGGTCGTCGCGGTGGACCCTGGTGTCACAGCCGGTCCGGCCGGGCACGCTGCGGTGATCGCCGTCGCCGACAGGCTTCTCGGGCCGAACGGCCGAGTGGCCGTCCAGACGACGGTGTCACCGGGGCGGCCCACCCCCGCCGTCGTGGAGCTGGCCGCGTGGGGATCCCGATACGTGTCCGAGGCCGGGCCCCCCGTGGCGTGGACGGAGCTGGTCGAGATGGTCGACCGCGCGCCCCGGCTGGCTCTCCGGGGACGGGTGGAGCTGACCGCTCATCACGCGGAGACCGTCCGCCTGTGGTCGGAGACGTTCGCCCACCGCGGCCGCGACGCCGCCGCGCTGGGCTTCGACGCGGTCTACCGGCGGATGTGGTCGTTCCATCTCGCGGCGGCGGAGGCGGGCCTCCGGAGTGGGTGGATCGAGTCGGTTCAGGTACTCGCGTCAGCGGGTGAGGCGGTCGGGCGACGCGACCAGGGGCCCACGACATAGGGTTCGTCCCATGGGCAACATCCTCACCCCGATCGCCGTGTGGTTCGGCCGACAGGACGCCACCCGGGAGAACTCCCATCTGGTCGTCACGGTGGACCGGTGGCTCGACCGGGTCACCCGGGGTCGGGTCCCGCTCCTCCGGGTGGCGGGCCTGCCGACGCTCACCCTGCACGTGGCGGGTCGCAGGAGCGGCGCGCTGCGCAGCACACCGCTCCTGTGCGCCTCCTGGGGGAACGGACTGGTCATCGTCGGGTCGAACTGGGGCGGGCAGAAGACCCCGGCGTGGGTCCACAATCTGCGGGCCGCCGGGGAAGGCGAGGTCGCTGTCTCGGTCTACGGGGCGCGCCTGGTCGTGGACGTGCAGGAACTGGCCGGTGACGAACGGGCCTCGGCATGGTCCGCGGCCGCTCGGGTGTGGCCGAACTACGAGATCTACGCCCGCCGCACCACTCGCGAACTGCCCGTCTTCCACCTCACGCCCCGCTTGTAGCCGGCGAGCGCGCCGCGTCGCGGCAGCGCGTCACCGGGCGGCCCGGCCTCAGCGTCGGGCGACCATGTTCATCGCGGTGGCGGTGAGGACCGGGTCCCCGTCCTGATTGATCAGGGTGACGTCGGTCGTGAGGACACCGCGGTCCGGCTTGGTCCGCGAGGGACGCACCCCGGTGGTCTCGCACACCAGGGTGAGGCGATCGCCCGGCCGCAGCGGGCGCACCCACCTCAACTCGTCGATGCCGGGGGAGGCCAGGCTCGCCACGCTCGTGAGGTAATTGTCGGCGAACAGACGCATCATCAGCGCGGCCGTCTGCCAGCCGCTGGCGATGAGCCCGCCGAACGGTCCGGAGGCCGCTGCCTCGGGATCGGTGTGGATGCTTTGCGGGTCGTACCGGCGGGCGAAGTCCATGATCTCCTCGGCGTCGACCGTCTCCTCGCCGAACCGGTATCGCGCGCCCTCGGTGTAGTCCTCGAGGTACCTGTCGTCGATCGGGGCCGTGAACTCGTCGAACGTCTCGTCCTGCATCGTCTCTCCCAGCGCTGGTGTGTACGCTTCTCAGTTAATCACCACTCACCGACTGGAGGACGGAGATGGCGTACTTCGAGCGCCTCGGACCGGGTCGCTTCCGCCCGACCGGGCACGTGAGCGGAGCCTGGGATGAGTCGACCCAGCACATCGGCCCGGCGCTCGGTCTGTTGGTCCACGCCGTGGAGCTCGATCTGGCGGCTCGCCGGGACGATCCCATGGTGGTGTCCCGCCTGTCCTACGAGCTGCTGGGCGTGGTGCCGATGGACGTAGTCGACGTGCGGGTGGAGGTCATCCGACCGGGGCGCACGATCGAGCTGGTGGAGGTCACCTACGGGCACGGGGATCGGGCCGGGATCCGCCTGCGGGCATGGTTGCAGCAGCCCCGCGACACCCGCGCGATCGCCGGCGACGGATTCGATCCGATCCCGCCACCCGACCAGATGGAGCCGTGGGACCCCACCACCATCTGGCGCGGGGGATACCTCGCCTCGGCCGAGGTGCGCCGGATCAGCGACGGCCCCGGCCGGTCGCGGTACTGGGTCCGCACCGGGATCCCGCTTCTCGCCGGCGAGGAGATCGGTGGCCTGGCGCGGATGGCCGGACTGTTCGACATCGCCAACGGTATGGCGATCCGGGCCGATCCCACCGACGTCCACTTCCCCAACATCGATCTCACCGCGCACCTGGTCCGCCCGCCGGCAGGGGAGTGGCTCGGGTTCGACACGCGAGTCACCTTCGGGCCCGGTGGGTTGGGACTGACGTCGAGCGTGATCCACGACGAGGCCGGGCCGGTGGGGACCGTCGCCCAGTCGCTCACCGTCAGACCCTGAGTTGCCGGAGGTAGCACCGCATCCCGGAACCGCTGTCGGGGTCGAGGTCGGAAAAGCCGTGGCGTTCGTAGAACCGCCGGACGTCCACGTCGTCGGCGTCGACGTTGATGAGCAACTCCTCGGAGCCGCGGGAGCGGACCTCGCCGACGGCGCGGGCCAGCAGCGCCGATCCGACGCCGCCCCCGCGGAGGTCCTGACGGACATAGAGCTCCTCGAGCTGCGCGAGCGGCCCGTCCCAGAGCGGCGTCGGGCGCAGGGTGAGGAACGCGAACCCGATGTCCGCACCGGCGTCGGAGTCGACCCGGGCGATGAGCGCGAGGACGTCCTCGCGGGCCAGCAGGTGCTCGAACCGCGCGGCGGCGCCGGGGCCGTCCGGGGTGCGCGCGTCGAACTCGGTGTTGAAGTCGTGGAGCAGCTGGCCTAGTGAACCCGCGTCCGCAGGGGTGGCCACGCGGATCTCCGACGGCTCGGCGCGCCGAGCCGGGGCCTCGGCCTCGGGCGCCGGGTTCCCCTCGACGACCCTCCTGAGGCGCTCGAGGTCCTCGGCCACGGCGGCGGCGTCCTGCTCGAACCCGTCGTCGTCGCCGTCGGTTCCGCGCAGGGTGAACACCACCTCGCTCCCGTGCGGGTGGGGCAGGACCCGCAGTGGATTGAGGGTGACCGTCCCGTCGGGGAGCGTGACCTCGTGGTCCAGGACGCCGAAGCCGTTGGTGGGGGCGAACCGGACGCGGACCACTCCCATGGGGGAGTCGACGACGAGGGTGTCGCCGTCGGATCGCACCTCACCCGCCGCGAGCCCGGCCGCCCACGAGGGCAGGTGGGCCGGGTCGGCGGCGAGGGCGTAGACCTCATCGGGGGAGCGGCGGATGACCACGCCCAGGTGCCGGGTGCGCATGAGACAAGTATCCGCCGCGCCCGCCGTCCGCACCAGAGGCGGCGGGTCGGGGATCCGCGCCGGGTCAGGGGGTGGCGGGCTCGTCGTAGCTGCCCTGGCCGGCGATGCCGGTGACCGTCGTCAGGAGGAAGACGGAGTCGGCGAGCGCGGTGACGGCGTGGCGGTGGTGGGTGAGCGTGTGCAGTTCGCCCGCCGCGATGTCCGTGGACCCGTCGCCCGTGACGCGGACGGCGCCCTGCAGGAGATAGAGGCTCGCGGCCGGGGGGGAGTTGTGCTCCTCGAGTTCGGTGCCCTCCGTCAGCGCGAGGAGGGACTGCCGCAGTGGCCCCTCGCGGACGAGGATCTCGGCGTGGCGACCGTGCGCGGATTCCTTCGCGCGGGTGAGGATGCGGTCGGCCGTCTCGGTCACATGGTTCATGGTGGAACTCACTGTCTCTCGGGTCACGCTGCCTCTCGGTTTGAGCTGCCTCTCGAGTCGCGTTGGTTCGCACCCTACGCCAGGACGGCGACCACCGCGCAGAGCACGACGGTGGCGGACACGACGGCGGCGGCCAGGGTGCGGGTGGCGGCGCGGGGGAGTCGGGTGTGGCCGGCCATGACCACGCCGACGGCCAGGGCGACGCGCGGGGGCGAGACGATGATCGCGAACGACCCGGCGACGTTCTGCCCGGCGAGCGTCACGAGGCTGTCGGCTCCCAGCCCGGCCGCGGCGCCGGAGGTGGCGGCGGAGAACATCGCCGCCGCACCGGTGTTGGTGCCGGTGAGATAGCCGCCGAGTGCCCCGATGGCCGGGATGCCGGCCAGTGACGCCTCTCCGAACCCCGCGGCGAGATCGGCGAGGTGGGCGGCCATCCCGGCGGTGGCCATGACGATGCCGATGGACATGAACACGATGGCGTTGCCCGCGATGGGGACCCATGTCGCCACCGCTGTCCGGACGAGGCGCTTCACGGGCGGGCCCGGTGTGGTGTAGACGCGGAGTGCGACGAGTGCCGCGATGGTCACCCAGAGGGCGGGGGAGGCGAGCCATCCCGCCGCGGCGGGGGAGCCGGACGGGGCGAGTACGGCCGTGGCGCCGAGGATCCCCGCGAGCAGGACCGCGAAAGGGACGAGCGCGCGCTCGAGCTCGGCGGTGACCGCGGGGAGCACGCCGTACCGGATGCGCGCGACCCCCAGCAGGAGGGCGATCACGGTGGCCGAGGCGAGGATGCCGGACGGTGGGACGCCGACCGCGGCGTTGGACGCGACGAGAGCGGCCCACTGGGTCACGACGACGGCGGCGCCGAGCGCCACGTGGCGTGCCGAAGGCCGGGTGGTGACGACGATGAGGACGGTCGTCATGCTCACGACGAGGACCGGCAGGGTCAGAAGGGCCGACCAGTAACCGAGTTCCGCGACGTCCTGACCGCCGAGTTCCGCGGCCACGAGGGTGCCGGGGCCGAGGGAGCCCCACGGGACAAGGACCAACCCGAGCAGTCCCGTCACGACGGCCTTCACCGGCGACAGTCCCATCCGCACGAGGAGAGGGGCGGTGATCACCACGCCGAGCCCGAAACCGGTGACCGACTCCATGAGCGGTGTGAGGCCGAAGACCAGCAGCAGGATCGCGGGCACCCGGTCGCCACCGGAGCCGACCCGTTCGAGCCATCCGGCGATGTGGTCCCTGCTCCCGGTCGCCGACAGGGCCGTGGCCAAGAGGACGCCGCCGAGGAGGATGAGTGCGACCTCGAGGACCGTCGGCCCGAGCTGCGCCAGGGAGGTGAAGACCTCGTCGTCGTCGGGTCGGAAGACGGTGAGTGCACCGACGAGCGCGGCCACGAGGCCGGCGCCTCCCGCGAGCAGAGAGGGGGATCGGAGCGCCAACAGTGCCAGGACCACCACGACCGGCGCGACGGCGGCGCCGGTCTGCTCGAGAGCGCTCACTGCACCGAACCTACCGAGGGTCCCGGGCCAGCGGTTGCGACAGCACCGGGGGCCGAGGACCCTCGTCACACGACTGCGGGCGCAACCGCGGGCGGGCGGGACCTCGATGCGATCCGTGACCGACCGGACCGAGCCACCGCCGGAGAGGAGCACCGTGCACGCCACCGAAGTCGCCGACCGGGTCCATCGCCTGGCGCATGCCCACGTCAACTGCTATCTCATCGACGATGAGGACGGGGTGACCCTCGTCGATGCCGGCCTGCCGAGCATGTGGGACCTCATGACCGACACCCTCGCTCGGCTGGGCCGTGGTCCCGCAGACGTACGGGCGGTCGTGCTGACCCACGGGCACTTCGACCACGTCGGCTTCGCACGGCGCGCCCGGGTCGAGCTGGAGGTGCCGGTTCTGATCCACCCCGCCGACGGGCACTTGGCCGCGCACCCCTACAGCTATGAACCCCAGCGCAACCGCTTCCTGTACCCGTTCACCCATCCCCGGTCGCTACCGGTGCTCGGGAGGATGGCCATGGCCGGCGCCCTCACCATCAAGGGGATCGAGGACACCGGGGAGCTGCCGGTGGGATCCGCTCTGGACGTCCCGGGCCGACCCGTGGCGATGTTCGCCCCCGGCCACACCGGAGGGCACTGCATCCTGCACCTTCCCGACCGGGACACGGTCCTCAGCGGGGACGCCCTGGTGACCCTGGACCCGTACACCGGCGCCACGGGGCCGCAGATCGTCGCCTCGGCGGCCACGGCCGACACCGCCCGCGCGATGGAGTCGCTGGCGCCGATCGCCGCCACCGGGGCCTCCACCGTCCTGCCCGGCCACGGCGAGCCCTGGACCCACGGTGTCGACGCCGCGGTCGGACACGCCCGCGCAGTCGGCGAACACTGAACCGCGCTGCGGGCCGCCGGACCAGGGGATAAGCGCTCGGGGGATAAGCGCTCGGCCGCGGTCGCTAGTGGCTGCGCAGGCCGCGATAGGACGTGAGCGTGGGCCTGATGGCGCGGTCCACGAGTGCCCCGGTGACCGCCGCGAACACCGCCTTGTGGCCGACGTCCACGGCGAGCTCATCGCGGGGCCAGGCTGCCGGCGGCGCGCCCACCCCGGTGGCGTTCTCGACGGTCTGGTCGACACTGAGGCGGACCGCGGTGTGCCAGGCGCTCGCGGATACGCCCCGGATGCCGGTGGCAGCCCAGACGCCCCGTAGTGCGCCAACGACGGCGCGGTGCCGAAGTGCATCAGGTGGTTCCACACCATGGGCTTGTGGCCGTCGTCGGGGGACCGTCCGAGCACGGTGAGCAGGGCGCGGGCAGGCACATAGGAGTCCGGTCGGCGGGTGACCAGCTGCTCTGCCTTCTCGGTGACGATCATTGCCGCGCCGCCCGCGAGCCCGGCGGCGGCACCCTTGCCTGCGGCGCGGAGCAGTACGGCTCGTCTGTTCGCTGGAGTCACGACATCCTCCTCGGTCTGCGGGGTGCGTCTGCGGGGTGGTGGCACCACGGTAGACCCGAGGAGAGGACGCGTCCATCGACGCGCCCCGGCGACGTGCGGCCCGACCGCGCCGGGAGTTCCGCAGCGGACGAAGGCCCGGGATCCGAGGCGTACGTTGGACGGGGACGGAGGCCCCGACGAGGAAAGGTCCGATACATGTCAGAGGACACCAGAACACCCGAACGCATCGTCGCCGACCTGATCGAGAAGTCCCCGATATGCATGATCACCACCGTCGGGGCAGACGGTCGGCTGATGGCGCGGCCCATGACCCGCCAGAACTCCGACTTCGACGGATCGATTCGGTTGCTCGCACCCCGTCACGGCGACCTTCCGTCGGAGATCGAGGCGAACCCGCAGGTCAACGTCTCAGTTCAGTCCTCGGACGGGTTCGTCTCCGTCGCAGGAAGAGCGGTCGTGGACGACGACCGTGACGCGGTGGCCGAGCACTGGAATGCCGCCGTCGGGGCATGGTTTCCCGAGGGGCCGGAGTCCGCCACCTCGGTACTGATCCGTGCCGACACCGCCGAGTACTGGGACTCCAGCGGCTCGCGGATCGCGCACATCGCCTCGTTCGTCAGCGCAGCGGTGTCCCGTGACGAACGCACTCCCGACATGGGAACCAGCGGCACCGTCGAACTCTGAGCTCCAGCCGTTCGGAGCGGCGGAGGTCAGGGGAGAGCCGACGGCACGCGAAGCCGCGGCTTCAACTGATCCGGAGAGGGTTCGTCGCCCCGCTGGACGGTGGCGATGAGTGCGTCGGCGTGGGAGATCAATCCGGTCGTATCGATCCCGTGAGGCGCGGGGCCGCTGCCGTGGCCGATACGTTCGGCGGCACGGGCGAGCAAGGACAACGCACCCCTGGTGTTGCCGCGCTGGATATGGGTGATGCCGACCGCCAGCTGGGCCAGGCCCTGCCAGAGCAGGCGCTCGGCGTCGGGACAGCTCTTCCAGGCTCCCTCGAGAACTTCGTGGGCATTGAACGCGAGGCCGCGGTCCAGCAGATCCTGCGCCCATTCCAGCGACCGGGCCGGGGGCAGATCGAGATCCTCGGGGATGCGCTCGACACCCACGCTGCCGATCGGCAACGGGCGGCCGAGTTCATCGCGAGGGCGTGAGTTGCGCGCGCGGCCGTCCTCGTCGCGATCGCGGTCCATGCCGGGTGAGGTGCGCATGTCGCCATCGTCCCATCCGTCGTCGTCAGCCTGCCACCTCGGACCCGGGCGCCGGGACCCGATCGTGACACGTGGCGGGCGACCTTTCCTCCGAGCCCTCCGTAGGCTTGTCCGATGACGCTGCATCATGTTCGACGCGGGCAGGGTAGCCCTCTACTTCTCGTGCACGGACTCGGCGCGGGGTGGCGATCGTGGGAGCCCATCATCGACGATCTGGCGGGGCGTCGCGAGGTCATCGCGGTCGACCTACCGGGTTTCGGCGAGTCCCCACCGCTGGAAGGCGAGGTGTCCATAGCGACGTTGGCCGACGCGGTCGAGCGGTTCATCGAGGAGGCGGGTCTGGAGGGGGTGTCCACGGCCGGACAGTCGATGGGTGGACGGATCGTGCTCGAGTTGGCCCGGCGCGGCGTCGGTGGTGACACCGTGGCGTTGGACCCCGGCGGATTCTGGAGTGATCGCGAGCTGGCGGTGTTCAGCGCCACCCTGCGGCCGTCGATCGCCCTGGTCAGCGCCTTGCGGGGAGCGTTGCCGCGCCTCCTGGGCAATCCGGTGGGTCGGACCGCCCTGCTGGCGCAACTCTCTGCGCGGCCATGGGCGCTGTCGGCACAAACGGTGCTGCCCGACGTTGCCGGGCTGGCCGACGCACCGGCGACGGGCCCGGCGATGGACGCGCTCACGAAAGGCCCCCCGCAGCAGGGTGCTCCCGCGGGCACGGTCCCGGGACGGGTCACCATCGGGTGGGGGCGTCGCGATCTCGTGACACTCCCGGCCCAGGCCCGGCGAGCCGCCCGCGCGTTCCCCGACGCGACACTGCACTGGTTCGATCGGTGCGGCCACTTCCCCCAATGGGACGCGCCCCGGGAAGCGAGTTGGCTCATCCTGGACCGGACCAGCTGACCCGGCACATGCCGCCATCGTGGCGTAGTGACCACCATGGGCGGTTGCGCCCGCACGATGCTCTGCCACCATGGGTTGATGATCCGTCACGCGCGCGACCGGGGGAGACCGCCATCAACGTGGTGGAGTAGCCCGCCGCGAGGCGAGGGCGGAGAAGCCTGGGAGACGGACAGCCGGGCCGAACGATGAAACACCTCGCGTCCGCCGCTGCACTGAGTTCCGCTGCACTGAGTTCGGTGCTGAGAATGCGCAGTACGTTCCGCCGAGGGATGTGGACGACCGAACTGCGGATGAACGTGGGCCCGGAGACGGTGTGGTCAGTCATCACCGACGTGCAGACCTGGCCGCGATGGGGGCCCACCGTCTCGGACGCCCGGGTCGACGGTGACTCCGGCTTGACGGTCGGCGCGCGAGGGACGGTCACGACCGTGGCGGGGCTGTCCCTGCCCTTCGAGATCACCGATTTCGTGGAACGGCGGTCATGGGCGTGGAAGGTGGCCGGGGTGCGCGCAACGCGGCACGAGGTGATCGAGGTGCCGGGTGGCTGTGTCCTCAGCTTCGGTGCTCCGGTCTGGGCGGCGGGATACCTGCCGGTGCTTGCCATCGCGCTGCCGCGCATCGAACGGATCTCAGTCGAACGAGCTCGCCTGGAGGAGTCGGCGCGGGAGGGGGCGTGGATCGAGAAGCAGGACGGTCGCATGTGACCACCGCCTCGGCGGGGACAGGCTCGCGAGCTTCTTAATGGGAAAGTGCGTTATCCGATTCCTCGGGGATCATGAGCTGCCGAACTCGTCGTTGCGCAGTGCCCGTCGTAGCTCGCGGAGTATCTGTCTGCGTTGTGTAGCTATTTGCCGTGGCCGTTGAGGCTATTGAGGATTTCTTCAGTGGCCGCGTCCGGCGGGAGGGCGACCATCATTTGATCGCCTTGGAGCTCGCCTTGCACTCGCACAGCGGAGACAATCTCATCGCCGACCTTCATCACGAGTCGAGTTTGGTCTCCAGACTGCGAAGCCTCGACCGTCATTGTGCGAGCCACGGCTGCTCCGTCGCTGTCGAATGTCACGTTGATCATGTCGGACGCTCCGGAAGGCGGTGCGCCGCTGGCGGAGTCGACGCCTGCGCGCTCGAACGCGGTGGGGACGACGAGGATGTGTTCGTCATTGATGGGGATGCACTGTGGGTCTGAACCGGGGGCGCATGTCTGGGAGATAGCTAGCTCTAACGCCCCGGAAGTCGCGCTCATCGCTTCGTCCGCGGTCGGTGGTGCAAATGTTGGTTGCTCCTCGCCCGTGCCGTCGGATGAACAGGCGGTTAGCGCCGCTAGGAGCGTGATGGCGAGGGCGAGCTTCTTCATGTGGCGATCCGAGGCAACTTTCTGCTGGTGCGGTACTACTTACGGAGGCTGGCCCCTCCTTGGGCACACCCTACTCATGTGGAGGGTCGAGAGGTGCCGTATACGGCGTTCGCGATCGCCCTCGGTGATTTGGGCCATCAGGGCTGTTGGTGCTTCAGGGTGGTGTAGTCCGACATGGCCGTTCCGGATAGCGCTGCGTGGTGGGAGATAACGGGTCGGGTGTACCCGAGGAGATCGATAAGGCTGCGGGCGTCGACTTCTTGGCATAAGTCGCGGAAGGTAGCATTTCGGGCCCTTTGGGCGTCGATGCCGAGGAGTCTGAGTCGCTTGTACAGCGTCGCCGGATGGAGGTGCTTACCTGCGATCCGGCCGGGGAAGAGCCACGGAGTATCAGAATTGGTGGTGTTCTGGTTCCCGGGGTTACGGAGTTGCTGCCAGAACAACTCGGTGAGTGCTTCGGGAATGATTGCGGGGTAACTGCCGAGGAGGATTCGCATTCCTTCGGGGCTGGCAATGATGCGTTCTCGTCGGAGAGAGACAATTTTGTTCAGCGGCTGGGCCCAGAGCAGGAGGATGAGGCCGACCACACGAGTAGCCGGGATTACGGTGGTGTCCTCTATGCAGTTTCGGACAAGTTGGATCCGTTCTTCCTGCGTGATCATGGGCATTGAATGGGGTGTGCGAAAAGGTACATCTAATGTTCCGTGTTGGTGCCCTTTTTGTCCACTGAGCCATCTGACGAAGTTCCGAATATGTTCGCGGGTGCTGGGCCCGCCACTGAGGTATTCGTCGACGTGGTGCTGGCGTAGCTCAGTTCCTGGCACGTGGTGGTTTTCGTTCAGCCAGAGGAGAAATTTTCCGGCCTCGGTGATGTTCTGTTTCGCCGCCTGGGTGACGGCTACTAGGTCAGAGTCTGGGTCTGCCGCCTGATCGCGGATCCGCCTGAGGTGCTGCCAGGTTGCGTATCGCTCGATCAGTTGGCTGGTGCCGTCGTCGGGTAATTCGGCTATTCGATTGGTAAGCCATTTTTCGAATCGTACGAGCGTCTCGTCTCCGCGGGCGGGCATCATGCGGTGGTGGATGAGCAGGGCGCGGAGATGTTCGACGGATCTAGAGCTAGGTAAGTTGTCGAAGGCCTCGTTGGTCAGTGCAAGCTCGCGGTCACCGATCGCTTCTAGGAGAGTTCTGGCTTTGGTGCCGCGGCGCATGTATATGTAGATGCTCTGGGGTCGTTCGCTGCTGGTCAACAGGGTGACGAGTCGTGCAGACGGAGGTCGTTGCCCGGCTTAAGGACGGATTCGAGCTCATCCTGCAGGGCGCAACGGATGCAAAGCCCAGCGCGGAATCGAGGAGCCTCCCGATGGCAGCGCGTGCAGGTCAGGGCGGTGGTAATGCCGGCGCAGCCACGGCATATAGGCTGCCGTTCAGGGGAGCGGCCGGGGAGCATGCGGTGCTCACCGCAGCTTGAGCAGGTGCCGTACGTGTGTGTGGCTTCGGTGAAGCAGGGCCCGCATATGGCGCCGTCGGGCCACCGGACGCGGATCGTCGAGACCTGGTCGTGGCAGCGGTCGCAGCGGTGCCTCCCAGTCGAGCGGGGCCGTCCGCGCTTTTTGTGGTTGGGTAGCCCGCTCACCGTCGGGGGCCTTGCGGAGCCGTTGCCGCCGGTGGCTGGCCTACCGGCGGGAGTCATTGTCCTCATCCTCGATTATGCGGGCGCGGACTGGTCTGAGGTGGCGCAGATCGGCGACGTCTTCACCGGACGCCACCTGGTGTTGTCGGCGGGTTCGGGCGTCGGCGGCGGTGTAGGTGATCAGGTCGTTTGGCGTGACATTGAGAGCGTCGCAGAGGGCGACAAGCACCTTGAAAGAGATGCGCTCGGGCTCTTGAGCGACGATGCGCCAGACAGCGTTGGGGGTGAGGGTGATGCCGCGTTCATGCAGCAGTTCAGCGAGTTCTTTGGCGGAGTGCACGCCGCGGCGTGCCATGATCTCGCGGACTCGCCAGGTGTAGCTGACCTCTCGTTTACTCATGAATTCGTCTCCGATGTGTGATGTCCGACCGCTGCATTGATGGTGCGGTTGTGTGCACGCTCTAGGGCCAGTCTTTGGTAGTCAGGGGAGGGCAGTGTGTAGATCGAGGTGGTCGCGGCATGTTCGTGTCCTAGTTGGAGCTGGACAAAGGTCACGTCGTAGCCTTCGCCGGTGACCAGATGGGTTGCGTAGGAGCGGCGAAAGGAATGCAGGTCGAGTCCAGGCGGAAGTCCGAGTTCGTCGATCAGGGAACGGAGCCGACCGAGCAGTTGCGACGGGCCGACCAGGGCGCCGGTGCTGGTGGGGAAGCAGTCGTTAATCGGGTGGCCATAGCGCGGTAGACCTTGACGGATCCATTGGTCGATCATTTCCGCTGACCATGGCCACACGGTCAGCACCGAGCGGACCTTCTTCGCTGAGCCGCGATGCGCCTTTCCCCAGCGCACGCGGAGAACTCCGTGGTCGCCGAGGTAGGGGGCCCGGCTGTTGCGGGAGAAGTCCACCACCTGAAGATGACGGAGTTCGTTCGACCTAAGCCCCCAGCTGTAGGCGGTCTTGAACGCGATGGCATCCCGCCAAGCTGCCACGGCGCCTTTACGACCTGACTCAATAATTCGCTCGACCTCGAGGTCTGCCAGGTCGAAAACACTCTGCAGTTCGTGCTGGGTGAACGGTCGTTTGGCCGGGCGTGCCTCGGTGGGCGCGGAGTGAGTAACGCGGTTGAGTTCGGTCACTACTTGAGCAAAGACCTGCCCGAACATTCTTGCGCTGAGTTCGGACCAGTCGTAGCGCGGATCGCAGGCGTAGTCGCAGAACAACTTGATCGCGCCCTGGTAGGAGCGCACAGTGCCATGCGACAAGTTTCGAACCGCGCGGGCGTGCGAGAAATAGTCGTCTGCGTCCGCCAGGGTCCATTCCCACGGATAATGTCCCGAAAAGTCGATCAGGCTCATGATGACCCTGCGGCGGGTATCGATTGTGGCCGTGGCGAAATCTTTCGCCTGCTGCTGTCGGGCCCACCCGTCCAGGACGCCTTCCAGGAAGACGTCCGGATCCGGAGCGCCTTGACCGAAGGTTGCGAATGTGACGTTGTCTTCGTGGTGGGTCATTACGACCGTCCTCGAGCCCCGGAAAGTGATTGCAAGTTTCGCACACTGATTGCGAAAGGCGCAATAGGAGGGTGAGTAACGCACGGTCAGGGGCTATCTGGCTTCGTCCCTTAGGTGGCTGGAACGTACTGCGCACGCCGCTGCGGGCCGGGACGCCGATAAGGGAAAGGTGCAGGTCACGGGGGAGGCTAAGGAAAGATTGGGGCGTTACCCGAATTCTCGTTATGTGCCGGAAGCGCAGATACGGTCGATTCGACTTTACATAATGTAGATTATCGGCACTTTGGAAGCGCTGGCCGGGAGGTGGCTCGAGCCGATTCGAACCATCCACTTCTCGCACGGGTCCGAATAGTCACTGAGGCGGCACCGTGTCGCTCGACAGAGAAAGGTGCGTCATCATGCGCGGATCGGTCGAGAACGCTTTCATGTTCATCCACAACCCTCTCGTGGATCTCTACCAGTGGCTCCTCAGCGTCATCCCGGCGGACATGGCCTGACCGTCTCGGCGGCGCCGTGTCGCCGCGCCGCCGTGAGGCCCCGGGTCGCGGACGCTGTGAGTTCATCTCGCGAACCCGCCCGGGGTCTCACGGCATCGGTCCGCCGCCGCTCCTCCGCAGCGCTGCAGGGCGCCCTTGTTTCGACACTGTGACGTTTCATCCGGGGGTTCCCCGGTGGGCGAAGTCGCTGAGCTCACGCGTCGTTGAGTGCCGGATTCCTGTCGGACCACGGCGACGACTGCTCGAGTTGGCCGGCCAGTCGCAGCAGCGTCGATTCTCCCCCGAGCTGCGCGGTGAAGTGCACTCCCATGGGTACGCCTTCCGGAGTCCAGTGCAGCGGGAGCGACATCGCCGGCCGACCGGTCAGGTTGGCCAATTGCGTATACGGCACCCAGCTGAGGTTGGCATTGATGAGTGACTCCACGAAGCCCGAGTGGCGCAGCAGTGATGCAGTACGCGTCGCGAGCAACGCGGCCGCTCCGCGACGTGCCAGCGGCGGGGTGTCGAGAGCGCCGATGCGAGGCGGTAGGTCGGCCAACGTCGGCGTCATGAGCAGGTCGTAACCGTCGAAGTAGGTGGTCAGTTCGCGGACGTACTGGTCCCGCCGCATCACGGCGTCGAGGTAATCCACGCTGCTCTGCGCCCTGCCGAGTGCCGCGACGATCCGCGTATCCGTCTCGAAGTCCCGGTCGGCGCACCCCGTCCGCCGTTTGGTGTCCTCGACCGACCACGCGAGATACGCGAACCAACTGGTGAGGAAGTCTCGTGCCAACGCGAGGCCGTCGACGGGCTGTGCATCCAGGATCTCGACGTGGTGGCCGAGGTCCTCAAGCGTTCGGGCGGCGTTCTCGACTGCAGCGAGGGCCTCCGGATGGGGTTCCGGGTTGATCGACGACGCGGTACAGACCCCGATCCGCAGCCGGCCCGGGTCCGCTCCGACCTGTGAGAGGAACGACTCGGACGGCGTGGCGGGAACGTACGGGCCGCCCGGCTCCCCGCCCATCAGGACGTCCAGCATCGCAGCGGTGTCGCGGACCGACCGCGAGACGACACCGTTGGTGGCGGCGCCGTGCATCGCCTCCCCGCGCAATGGGCCCATCGGCACCAGTCCACGGCCGGGTTTGAGGCCCACGAGACCGCAGCAGGCGGCTGGGATACGGATGGAGCCGCCGCCGTCGCTCGCCCCCGCGGCCGGGACGATTCCGGCCGCGACCGCGGCGGCGGACCCGCCCGAGGATCCACCGGGGCTGCGGCTGGTGTCCCACGGGTTCCTGGCGGGGCCGAACAGCTCGGGCTCGGTGATTCCCTTGGCCCCGAACTCCGGGGTGTTGGTCTTGCCGAAGACGACCAGGCCCGCGTCCAGCCACCGCTGCACCACCGTCGCGTGTTCGACTGCCGGCACCCCGACCAGCGGGCGGGAACCCCCGCTGGTCGGCGACCCCGCATAATCCTGTCCGAGATCTTTGAGGAGGAACGGCACCCCGGCGAACGGGCCCGTCAGTTCCCCGGCCACCCGGTCACGGGCCGTTCGGTCCATTCGGTGGACGATGGCGTTGAGTCCCGGGTTGACGCTGTCGGCGCGCTGAACTGCTGCGTCGAGGAGCTCGACGGGGGTGGCCTCGCGACGTCTCACCAGGGCGGCGAGTCCGAGGGCGTCGTGACTCCTGAACTCATCGAAGCGCATGGGGTCGGAGTCTACGCAGCGCGATCGCTGACCCGGTCCGGTTCGGGATCGCCGTGGTCCGGGTCAGTAACTGAACGTGGTCGCCCCCTCCCCGATCCACTCCCACATCGGCACGGTCCCGCCTTTGGTCGCCCCGTCGATGAGGGGGCTGTCGGTCAGCTGCTTGGCATCCACGCAGATCGGGCACACCAGATAGGTGCCACCCGCGGCCACGTACCGGGCCATGAGGCTCTCGATCGACGGACAACCCTGGCAGGCGGTTCCGGTCGCGACCCCCCGCACCGCGAGCCGAACGGCCTCCTTGGTGAGGAACATGAGTGTCGGCCGGCCCGATTCGGCGGCCCCGACCGCGACCAGAAAGGCGACGGTCACCTTCTCCGCGTCCTCGAGCCCGGTCGTCAGCGATACGACTGCTCTGTTCATCTCCCCTGCTCCTTCCGTCCACGCACCGGATGCGCGATGAGACCCTGCAAGGGGACCACCGCGGGAGCGGCGCGCACACTTCGCGATGTGTAGTGACGCCGGGCCTCAGCGGGTCTACCGTGGACGGATGAACGGCTACGGGCAGTTCTGCCCCGTCGCGAAGACCGCGGAACTCCTGTGTGAGCGATGGGCTCCGCTGATACTGCGCGAGCTGATGTGCGGTTCCAGTCGATTCGGCGAGATCCAGCGAGGAGTTCCGTTGATCTCACCGAGCCTGCTGTCCAAGAGGCTGCACCAGTTGGTGTCCGCCGGTGTGCTGGAACACCACGGAGCCGGGCGGGACAGCACATACACCCTCACCGCATCGGGCTGGGAGCTGCACCCCGTGATCGAGGCCATGGGCATCTGGGGGCAACGCTGGGCGCGGAGCAGGTACACACCTGACGAGCTCGATCCGTCGTTCCTGATGTGGGACATCCGCCGGATGCTCCGTCCCGCCGGACTGGCCGACCGCCGGATCGTCATAGAGATGTGGATCCGCGACGGGCCACCCCGCAGGACCACCTACTGGATGGTGGTGGACGACGCGATCGACCTGTGTCTGGTCGACCCGGGCCTGGATGTCGACCTGCGGGTGAACTCCGACCTTCGGACCCTGACGAGGATCTGGATGGGCGACGCCGTAATGCACGACGAGATCGGTGACGGCCGGGTCGAACTCTGGGGTCCGCCGGAACTGACGGAACGGTTCCCCGCCTGGTTGGGATGTCATCCGATCCTGGGGGTCGTCCGAGAGGCGGAGTCGTCAGTTCATGGCGACAACGGGCCCCGGGGTCCGGGTTGACGTGCGCGCGCGGATCCTCACGCGTTCCGGTTCCGCCAGGCGCGCCAGGCGCCGGTGGACCACAGGGCCCACGCCACGAGCACCGGCTGGAAGAACAGTCGGACGAGCCGTGCGCGGTCGCTGTCGAGCCCGAATGCATCCGTGCCCGTGACGTACTGCGAGATGTTCCCGGGGAAGATGGCGATGAAGAACGCCGCCGTCACGCCGCCGACCGCCGGACGGAACCGGGTCGGTGCGAAGATGAGCGCCGCGCCGAGGCCGAGTTCCACCACGCCGGAGGCGACCACCACGAAGTCCGGGTCGAGCGGAACCCACGTCGGGACCTGCGCCTGGAACTCCTCGCGCATGGTCGTCAGGTGGCCGGTCCCCGCGCCGAGGAGTGCGGCGCCGAGGGCCCACCGTCCGACATGGCGAACGATCTCCCCCGCGCTGCGCCGTCGGCGCGAGGGCGGACGGGATCCCGGGGTCGTCTGGGTTCGGTCGGATGAGTTCATGGGGGTAGTGTTGCGCACAACTTAGTTGAGCGCAACCCAATCGTGGTCCATAATCGGGCAATGGATGCCGACCTCCGCCTGGAAGAGCAAGTGTGCTTCGCCCTCTACGCCGCCTCTCGCGCCTCGACGTCTGCCTACCGGCACGCCCTGGCATCGGTTGGCCTGACCTATCCGCAGTATCTCGCCCTCCTCGTGCTGTGGGAGGAGGACGGACTGACGGTCCGGCAGCTCGGGGACCGACTCCTCCTCGACTCGGGCACCCTCTCCCCTCTGTTGGCGCGACTGGAGCATGCCGGCCTGGTCGCGCGATCCCGCTCCGCCGGCGATGGCAGGAGTGTCCACGTCCACCTCACCGAGGCCGGCGGGAGGCTGCGCGCTGAAGCCGAGACGATCCAGTGTTCCCTGCTGGACAGGGTGGACATGCCGCAGGAAGATCTCGTCCAGTTGCGGACCCTGGCACAGCGACTCGTGACCTCGCTCGACGGAGCCGATCGCGGCGATCGGTAACGTCAGCCGATGGTGATCGGCTGACGCAGGATCGTCTTGAGTCTGGCGGGATCGGACCTACGGGGGTCCGAGAGATAGATCTCGTGATGGTGCCCGGACGGGACGGCGCCGTGTGCGGGGATGACCTCCTCGTGCATCCGCGCGATGGCCGGGCCCTCGTCGTCGTAGGGGCCCACGTGCAGCGTCTGCACCGCCGTCCCCTCGGCATACTCGTCGAACCGCACCCGCTCGCGGGCGTCCGGCACCTTCGTCGTCGTCACCTTCTCCATGGCGGCGGACAGGATGTCCGGGGTGACCCAGTCCGGCTGCCAGATCATCATCGTCCAACTCCAGGCGGCCTTGTCGCGGGACGTGAACACCTGCGGGTCGTCGGCGTACCAGAGGCCCTCGAGCGGGCCCACCGTGTGGACTCGTCCCAGCACGGTCCGGGCCGCCGCGCGCACGGCGTAGGACGTGGCGTACAGCGCCTCGACGGCGGCCCTGTACTCGGGCGCGGTATCGGGATCTCCCTGCCCGTCGACCATGAGTAAGGTCATCGGTGGGACCTCGACCAGATCGAATCGGCCGGCCTTGGCGTCGTAGAGGTCCCTGCGCTCGCGTTTGATGTCGAAGTTGGGTGGGTCGCCGACCATGGCAGCAGGCTACGCCGATCCGGCCTGCAGCTCCTCGATCCGGCGTCGGTACACCGAGGTCAGCTCGTCGACGTACCGGCGATCCCACCGCGGGGTGATGTGCTTACTGCAGTTGGCGTCAGTGGCCACCACGTCCACCACGATC
Organism: Dietzia sp. B32; assembly: GCF_024732245.1. Classification (NCBI taxonomy): domain Bacteria; kingdom Bacillati; phylum Actinomycetota; class Actinomycetes; order Mycobacteriales; family Dietziaceae; genus Dietzia; species Dietzia sp. B32. Next base: position 180,294 of record NZ_CP093845.1, read on the forward strand.
GCGCGTTCCACGTGGCCGGAGTACTGCTTGTCCCCCATGGCCCGGAGCCGGTCGATCAGCTGGGGGTCGGCGTCCGGCTCGACCGTCCGCGCGTGACCGAAGACCTTCAACCGCCGGCGGGTCGGGTAGTCGACGAAGAGCAGGCAGACGCGTCCGTCGTGGTCCACGTTGCCCGTGGAGACGTACTGGCGGTTGCCCGGGAACTCGGCCCAGGCGAGGGTCGTGTCGTCGACGACGTGCACGAACCCCGCCGGGCCACCGCGGTGCTGCGCGTAGGGCCAGCCCGACTCGGTGACCGTCGAGAGGGAGAAGTGGTCGGCGCTCCGGATCAGCGCGACATCGGTGCCGTCGAGGGAGAAGTCGCCGGTGTCGACGGGGAGGGTGACCCCCACGGCGTCCTGCCGGGCCCGCACCGCCGGTCCGTACGCGATCCCCGGGTAGTGGTTGGCTGCCATGGCCGTCAATGATAGTTGACGCCCGGTGCGTCGTCAATGTAAGTTGACGGTCGAGGTGGTGGCCATGGAAACGACATTCGATTTCTCCGACGACGACTCCCCGATCGACAGGCTCGCCGCGATCGCGCATGCGAAGGCCGACATCGCCCGCCAGGAAGCCGCCGCGGTGCGGCACGCCCGGCTGCAGGGCATGAGCTGGGCGGAGATCGGCATGGTGCTCGGAGTCAGCAAACAAGCGCTGCACAAGAGATTCGGAAGGACGGCCTGACCGCGCATGGCGTCGACCACACCCGGCACCCTGCTGCGGCCCCTCGTCACCCTTGCCCCGAGCCCCCCGCGTCTACCGAACGCGATCAAGGCGGGGCTCACGGTCCTGCTGTGCCTGGCGATCCCGTACCTGTTCGGGCGGCTCGATCTGGGCCTTCTCACGGTGACGGGCACATTCGCGGTGCTCTACGCGCCGGCGGCACCGATCCGTCGCCGCGCGGTCACGGTCGCGGGTATCGGACTGGGGCTGGTGGCGGCGACTGCGCTGGGGGCGTTCACGGCGGGATCCCAGGTGGCCTTCGCGGTGTGCGCCGTGCTCCTGGCGATGGTCACCGCCGGATTGTGCCTGGCATTCCGGGTGGGGCCTCCCGGCTCGTACTTCCTCGTCCTGTGCTCCGGCATCGCCTACCTAGTGGTGGGTGAACACGGCGTCGAGCCCATCGTCGTCCCGGCCATGACTGCCGTCGGGGCGGCCGTGGCCTGGCTGGTGACGATGGCGGAGTTCCTCCGTGACCCGCGCCGGCCGGAACGGCGAGCCGTCCGGCGTGCGCGGGACGCGGTCGCCGCCTACGCCTCCACGGAACCCGGGCCCGACAGTCGCCCACAGCACCGTGCAGCGGCGCACGCCCTGGCCGAGGCACAGGAGGCCGTCGCGGAAGGGATGTGGACGCCGACGGAGGAGATCATCGCCGGACTGGCCGCTGCTCGGCGTGACTACGAGGAGCGCGCCGCGCGGGCCACCGTCCACATCGTGCCCGGGGAAGACCATGCGTGGGACCCCCGCAACCCCGACGCCGGTCGCTGGCTGGGCGAGACGCCCGAGACCTCCGACATCGACCTGCCCACCGCCTCGGCGGCCGAACGAACCGAGCGCGCGCTCGCCGACGACGAACGCGGTCACATCGGTTCGTTGCGGTGGCGGCTGGCCAACGGGCTCCGGTGGCCCGGTGAACCGTGGTCGGTGGCCGCGTCGGTCGGGGTCGCCACGGCCGCGTCCATCGTCCTGCTCACGCTGCTCGCAGGCCCCGACCAGCCGCACCTGTACTGGGCGATCGCGTTCTCGGCTCTCGTACTCCACCAGGGCGGCCCCCGGGCGGCCCGGACCTACCGGGCATTGCACCGCCTGACCGGCACCGTCGCCGGTCTCGGCTTGTTTCTGCTGGTAGCGATTCTGCAGCCCACCGGGTGGTGGCTCATAGGACTGATCGTGGTCCTGCAGTTCACGATCGAGCTGCTCGTCACCCGCAATTACGGACTCGCGGTCACACTCATCACCCCGCTCGCCCTGCTCATCGCTTCCGGTGGCAACGTCCCGGAGCGGCCCCTGTCGCTGGTCGGCGAGCGACTGCTCGACACCGTCGTGGGCGTCCTCGTGGCTCTGGCCGTGCTGTGGGGTCTCGGTCGACGGGCCCACCACCGGGCCGTCCGCGCGGACACCGGACGGGTGCTGCGTGAGCTCGCACAGTTCGCCCGGGGGGAGGAACAGGCGCGCCGAGAACCCACCTTGTCCTCGACGCTGCGCGACCTCAATGCCAGTCATTCCCTCCTCGTGGCGGACGGGCACGCCGACTCCACCGAGGCCAGAACCGCCGAGGCCGTCACCCACGCCGGGTACCTCATGCTGGGGACGCACGGGGTGGACGCGGTCGCCGCGTCGGCGCCCGGGTGGGAGGAGCTCGCGGATCTGGAGCTGCCTTCGGGCCGGCGACCGGTCGGAGCCGATAATCCCGTCGACGCGCGTATCCGTGAACACTGCCGGCGCACGGGGGCGCAGTTCGGCTGAGTGCTCAGCGTCCAGGAGTGGCGGCGGTGTCCGGCCTGGGCACGTTCTGCAGCCGGAGTTGGCCCCGTGCGAGCACGGCTCCGCTCCCGGACTGGCTGATCACGACATCCCACAGTTGCTGGCTGCGGCCCTGGAACAGGGCATGCGCGGTGACCTCGACCCGCCCGCCGGTGGACGGACGGAGGAAGTCGGTGCCGTTGTGGACGCCGACCGCGATCTGCCCCCGGTCGGCGACCGCGAATCCGGCTCCCGCTCCGCCTGCGGACTCCACGATGCTCGCGTAGACGCCGCCGTGGACCGTCCCCCACGCGGTGAGGTGCTCCTCCCCCAGGTCCGCGTGCCCGCGCAGCGAGGTGGTCGTCACCTCGTCGACGACGAGCCCGGAGGCGCGGACGAAGGCGCTGGCGTCGGAGGAGCTGGCGTCGGAGGAGCTGGCATCGGGGAACCCGCCGGAATCGATCATGGGGTCTTTCTACCCGCCACCGGCACCGGCAAGGTCGCCGCAGCCACGTACTCCGCCAGATGCTCCCCGGTGAGAGTGGAGGCGGCGGCGACGAGATCGGCCGGGATGCCCTCGAACACGACCCGACCCCCGTCGTGCCCGGCCCCGGGGCCGAGGTCGATGATCCAGTCCGCGTGGGCCATCACCGCCTGGTGGTGCTCGATCACGATCACCGACTTCCCGGCGTCGACCAGCCGGTCGAGCATCGCCAGCAGGGTCGCCACGTCGGCCAGGTGCAGGCCGGTGGTCGGTTCGTCCAGGACGTAGACCTCGGCCTTGTCGGCCATCTGCGCCGCGAGCTTGAGTCGTTGCCGCTCGCCACCGGACAGCGTGGTCAGGGGTTGGCCGAGACGGATGTAGCCCAGGCCGACGTCGCGGAGCCGGACGAGAATCTTGTGCGCGGCGGGGATCCGCGCCTCTCCCCCGGCGAAGAACTCCTCGGCCTGTGCGACGGACATCCCCAGCACCTCGCCGATGTTCCGGCCGCCGAACCGGTACTCGAGCACCTCGGCCTGGAAGCGCCTGCCCTCGCAGTCGTCGCACGTCGTGGCGACGCCGGCCATCATCGCGAGGTCGCTGTAGATCACGCCGGCGCCCTTGCAGGTGGGGCACGCGCCCTCGGAGTTCGGGCTGAACAGCGCCGGCTTGACGCCGTTGGCCTTGGCGAACGCCTTGCGGATGGGCTCGAGCAGTCCGGTGTAGGTGGCCGGGTTGCTGCGTCGGGACCCACGGATGGCGGCCTGGTCGATCGCGACCACCCCGTCGCGAGGGGACACCGAACCGTGGATGAGTGAGCTCTTGCCCGACCCGGCCACCCCGGTCACCGCGCACAGCACCCCGAGCGGGATGTCCACGTCCACGTCCCGGACGTTGTGCGCGGTCGCGCCACGCACCTCCAGCACCCCGGTGGCCGATCGCACGGACTGCTTGAGGGCCGCCTTGTCGTCCAGGTGACGACCTGTAACGGTGTCGCTCGCGCGGAGCCCGCTGACCGATCCCTCGAAGCAGATCTGACCGCCCTCGGAGCCGGCGCCGGGCCCGAGGTCGACGACGTGGTCGGCGATCGCGATGGTCTCCGGTTTGTGCTCGACCACCAGGACCGTGTTGCCCTTGTCGCGCAGCCGCAGGAGCAGCCCGTTCATGCGTCGGATGTCGTGGGGGTGCAGGCCGATCGACGGCTCGTCGAACACGTAGGTGACGTCGGTCAGTGCGGAACCGAGGTGCCGGATCATCTTGACCCGCTGCGACTCGCCGCCGGACAGGGTCCCGGCGGGGCGGTCGAGGGACAGGTATCCCAGGCCGATCTCCACGAACGAGTCGAGCGTGTGCTGCAGGGAGTCGAGCAGCGGCGCCACCGACGGGTCGGCGATACCCCGGAGCCATTCGGCGAGATCGGTGATCTGCATGGCCGAGACGTCCGCGATGTTCCTGTCCCCGATGCGGGACGATCGGGCCCCCTCGTTGAGCCGGGTGCCGTCGCACTCGGGGCAGGTGGTGAAGACCACGGCCCGCTCCACGAATGCACGGATGTGGGGCTGCATCGCCTCGACGTCCTTGGACAGCATCGACTTCTGGATCTTGGGGATCAGGCCCTCGAATGTGACGTTGATGCCGTCGGCCTTGACCTTGACCGGCTCCTTGCGCAGCAGGTCATGCATCTCCCGGTCGGTGAACTCCCCCACCGGCTTGTCCATGTCGAAGAACCCGGAGCCGGAGTAGATGCGCCCGTACCAGCCGTCCATCGAGTACCCGGGGACGGTGATGGCGCCCTCCGACAGGGACCTGGAACGGTCCACCAGCGCATCGATGTCGAAGTCGGACACCGACCCACGACCCTCGCAGCGGACGCACATTCCGCCGGTGATGGAGAACTCGGCCTTTTGCCGGGTACCGTCTGCCTTCTTCAGCGTCCCCACCCCGGACGCCGATGCGACGTTGAAGGAGTACGCCTTGGGGCCGCCGATCCTCGGCTGCGCGAGACGGCTGAACAGGATCCGCAGCATCGCCCCGGTATCGGTGGCGGTGCCGACCGTGGAGCGGGGGTCGGAGCCCATCCGCTCCTGGTCCACGACGATCGCCGTGGTCAACCCCTCCAACACGTCGACGTCCGGCCGCGCGAGGGTCGGCATGAAACCCTGCACAAACGCGCTGTAGGTCTCGTTGATCATCCGCTGCGACTCCGCGGCGATGGTGGAGAACACCAGGGAACTCTTGCCCGAGCCGGAGACCCCGGTGAACACGGTGAGCCGCCGCTTCGGCAGTTCCACGTCGATCGACCTGAGGTTGTTCTCGCGCGCGCCGAGGACGCGGATGATGTCGTGCGTGTCAGCGGCGTGGGCGCTCATCCCGGGTCTCCTCATCTGCCGAGTACAGCGGCAACGTTAGACCGCGGCCCCCTGGCGTGAAAGTGCATCAGCCGCGCTCCTGCCGCTCCATCGCGACCGCGTGCAGTCGGGCGAACCGCCGGAACTCGTCGTCGTCCCATCCCTCGCGTCCCGTCGCGGCCGCCCACCCGTCGAGAATCTGATGATCGTAGAGGTGGCCGTAGCCCTGCGACCCGCCGATGGCGTTCCCGAGGTCGGCGGTCACCTGGAAGAGGGTCAGCACGGGCATGTAGAACATCCCGGGGTGCCGACCCTTCCCCGGCGGCTCGGCCAGCCACGCGGGGCGGTCGAACAGCAGATCCGGGGTCCACCACACCACCGGATCCGTCGCGTGCTGGACGTACAGGACGTGCGGCGGGATCCACGGGGTGGCGTCGTCGCGGAACTCCGCGGGATCCTCGGAGAACCGCACGAGCAGGCCGTCCGCGTACACCGGCTCGGTGACCGGGGTGCCGGGGTCGCGGCGCTGGACGAGCGCGTGCCAGATGTGGTTGGAATTGGGTGGACCGACCCAGAGCACCCCGTCCACCGTCGCCCGGATGTCCCGGATTCCGGAGAACGCCGCCTCGCCGGCCTGGGTACCCAGGCTCTCGCCGTAGACGTACAGCTTCGGCCGCGGCCGGTCGGGTGGGAGCGCGTCGCGCCACGCCACCACCGCCTCGATGAGTGACCGACCCGCCGCCTCGGCCTTCTCCCGGTCGGCGAGGAATGAGATCCAACTGGGCAGATACGAGTACTGGGTACCCACGATCGCGACGTCGCCCCCGGAGAGCAGCTCGATGGCCTGGGCGGCGTGGGGGTTGATCCACCCGGTGCCGGTGGTCGGGGCGATCACCACGGACTCGCGCTCCCCCGCCCGGGTCCGCTCCAGCTCCGCGACCACCAGTGCGGAGCGCTCGTCGTCGGTCGGGGCGGACTCCAGTCCGGCGTACGCCCGGATCGGCTCGGGCGCGGTCCTGCCCAGCAGGTCGCCCAACCGCTCCCCGTCGAGACCGCCGGTGACGAACCGCCGCCCCTGGAGGCCCAGGTCCTCGAAATCCACGACCGAGCCCGGGGACCCGGACCGTTCGGGCGTCATCGGGGGCCGCGCGCCGGGGAGGTCCTCGTTGTTCTGTCCGCTGAAGATCCGGTTCGCGCCCTCGAAGAACAGGCGCGGCACCACGCCCTGCACCACGCCGAGCGCGAGGACGGCCACGACCACGACGCCCGCGAGCCGGGCGGTGTACACCCCGATGCCGAACCTGCGGCCCACCACGCGGGTCAGCCACCGGTACCCCGCGCGGATCCCCCGGACCGCGACGAGGAGTCCGACGAAGATCGCCAGGGCGACCCACGGGATCTTCATGTAGTCCGCCCACGGCGGACGGGGTGAGCTCACCAGGTCCGAGACCTGGTCCTGCCACCGGATCGCCGTGGCGGTGGCGGTGACGAGGTAGACGACCAGAACGTACGGGGCGGACAGCCGAGCGAAGGTCAGGAGGCGATCACCCAACGCGAGGAGGTCGGGATGAAGGATGACGCGCGGCGCCACGACCCGTCTCCAGACGGTCCTGAGCGCCACGCCGACCCCGTAACCCACCAGCATCGACACGCCGGTGACCAGCCCCTGGTAGTACCAGGCGCGCGGCAGCAGGGACGGCATGAGCGAGACCCACGCCGCCAGTGCGGCCACGACGAGGCCGGTCACGGAGGGGCGCCACCGGCCCCACCACGCCCGGAGCGTCGCGACGAGCGGGTTCATCGCTGCCGTCCGCCGCGCCCCACCGCCCTGGCTCATCGCAGCCGCTCGGCCCGTCTCGCTGCTGAGACCAGGTCCTCGGACATGCGCGTCAGTTCCGCGGCGTCCTCCCCCTCGGCGATCGCGGTCCGCAGGTCCTCGCAGGCGCAGCGCAACTGGAACATGCGGTCCATGAGGTCGGTCGACTCCGCTTCGGTGAGCACGACCGTGCCCTCGGGCAGGTCCTGCATCCGCAGGGACCGGCGCTGCTCGTAGGCCCGTTGCCGGCAGGACCTCCGGCAGTAGCGGCGCCGGCGGCCGGTCCCGCCCTCGTCCACGGGACGGCCGCACCAGGCGCACGAGGCCTCACCCCTGCGGGGCGCGGCAGGCTCGGGTCGGGGGTCGGGTTCCACGGGTGTGAGGCTACCCAGCCCGCCCCCGGGGTGGCCCGCAGCATCGGGACGTGGGAACATTTGGGGGTTCCCCTGGCGTTGACACAAGCAGGAACCACGCAGCGTCGTGTCGATCCGCATGAATTGACGCAGACGAACACGGCAGAAGGAGTTCGCATGGCAGATCGAGTCCTCAGGGGCAGCCGCCTCGGTGCGGTGAGCTACGAGACCGACCGGGACACCGACCTCGCGCCGCGCCGCATGGCCCGGTACCAGACCCCCAACGGCGAGGTCTACGAGGTCCCGTTCGCCGATGACGCCGAGATCCCCGGCACCTGGATGTGCAAGAACGGCCAGGAAGGCCAGCTCATCGACGGCCCGGCGGTCGAGGTCAAGAAGGGCAAGCCGCCGCGTACCCACTGGGACATGCTGCTCGAGCGTCGCTCCCTGGAGGAGCTCGAGGAGCTGCTCAAGGAGCGGATGGACCTGCTCAAGAAGCGGCGCCGCGCCGGAGCGCGGTAGGACGAAACCCCGGCCCCCGGGATACCACCCGGCGGCAGACGAACGCCCCGGCCCCTGGAGGGCCGGGGCGTTCGTCTCTGTCCGGAGTCAGCGGCCGACCAGGGCCTTGAGCTGGGCGCGTCGCTTCTCCCAGCCCCAGCGGGCCACATTGACCGCGGCCTCACGGAAGATCGACTCGCTCATCTTGGACTGACCGACGGTGCGTTCGGTGAAGGTGATGGGCACCTCCACGACCCGGCGCCCGTTGCCCAGCAGGCGCCACGTCATGTCGATCTGGAAGCAGTAGCCCTTCGACTCGATGGCGTCGAGGTCCAGCTCGGCCAGGGCGTCGGCGCGGTAGGCGCGATAGCCGGCGGTGATGTCCTTGATTCCCACACCCAGCATGACCCGGGAGTAGACGTTGCCGCCGCGCGAGATGACGTGGCGCTGCCACGGCCAGTTGACCACGGCGCCCCCGGGGACGTACCGGGAGCCGATCGCCAGGTCGGCGCCGCCGTCGACGGCGGCGAGCATCGCGGGCAGTCGCTCGGGCGGGTGGCTGCCGTCGGCATCCATCTCCACGAGCACGGTGTAGCCGCGTTCCAGGCCCCATCGGAACCCGGCGATGTACGCGGCGCCCAGCCCCTGCTTCCCCTCGCGGTGCATCACGGTGATGCGGCCGCGCGGGTCCGCGGCGGCCAACTCGTCGGCGACCTCGCCGGTGCCGTCGGGGCTGTTGTCGTCGGCGATGAGGACCGACACCTCAGGGGCCGAGGCGAGCAACCGCTCCACGACGCCGGGCAGGTTGTCCCGCTCGTCATAGGTCGGGATGATCACCAGCGTGCGCGCGGAGGGCACGCTCTCGCCCGGCGTCGTCGGATCGGTCACTTACTTCTCCTCGGTTCGGGTCGCGGGTCGTTGCCGGGTGCGGACCAGCGCCCATGCCAGTGCGACGAGCCCGATGAGGCAACACACCGCCTGCGGGGTGCCACCCAGTCGGCTTGCCATCGTACCGGCCCCTCCGACCTCGACCTGAGTCGCCAGCACGGCGGGCTCGAATATGCCGGTCTCGGCGCGGACGGCGCCGTCGGGGCCGATCACGGCACTGACCCCGCTGGTGGCGGCGATGAGCACGGGCACGTTGTGCTCGACGGCCCGAACCCGGGACATGGCGAGTTGCTGGTACGTCATGGGTGAGCGGCCGAAGGTGGCGTTGTTGGTGGGGACGGTGAGGATCTGCGCGCCGCGGGAGACGGGTTCGCGGGCGGCGGCGTCGAAGGCCACCTCGAAGCAGATGGCCACGCCCAGGTCCACACCGCCCGCGGTGACGAGGCCGTCGCCGTCGCCGGGGATGAAGTGGCCGGCGGTCCGGGCGATCGGGAACAGCGCCTCGAGCGGTGCGCGCAGCGGGAGCCACTCGCCGAACGGTTGGATGTACTTCTTGTCGTGGCGGTCGGTGACCGGGCCCCCGGCGGCGTCGGAGGTCCGACCGTCCCACACGAGGTAGGAGTTGTGGGCTTCGCGGCCCTCGACGGTGGGCAGGACGGTGCCCACGAGGATCGGCGCCTCCAGGCGGCGGGACAGGGCGGTGATCTGGGCGCCGGCGAGCCGATCCGACAGGGGTGAGATGTCGGAGGCGTTCTCCGGCCACAGGACGAGGTCCGGGCGGGGTTCGGTGCCGTCCTCGACGTCCTCGGCGTACTCGGCGGTGACGCGCAGGTGGTTCTCGAGCACCGCGCGGCGTTGGGCGTTGAAGTCCAGGCCGAGGCGCGGGACGTTGCCCTGGATCACGGCGACCTCGACGGTGTCGGTGGGCTCGCCGCCGGTCGGGGCGAGGGCCGCGACGGCGACCAGACCCGCGGTCACCAGGGGCACCGTGAGCAGGCCGGTGGCGGCGCGGACGGGTCGGTCACGGCCGGCGACGAGCAGGACGGCGACGCCGATCGCCGCGCCGACCGACGCCACCGCGAACCCGACCAGCGGGGCGCCGCCCAGTGACGCCAGTGGTAGCAGCGGACCGTCGGCCTGGCCGAACGCCAGCCGCCCCCACGGGAAGCCGCCCCAGGGCCAGGACGAGCGGACCCATTCCCACAGCGACCACCAGCCGGCCACCCCGAGCACGGCGCCGACCGCACGTGGGCCGCGGCGGGTGCCGGGGTCGAGGCCTGCCCGGAGGATGGCCGCGGCGCCGGCGCCGAACGCGGCGAGGTACAGAGCCTCGACCACCGAGAGGCCCCAGGAGGCGTAGGCGCCCACGTACAGGCCCACCCACGGGACGAGGAGGAGGAAGAAGACGAGGCCGGAGGTGAACCCGAGGAGCGCCCCGGTACGTATCCGGATGGTGGTGCCGCCGGACGGGGACAGGACGACGACGAGGACGGCGATCGCGAGAAGCGCGGTCCACCACAGGCCGATCGGAGGGAACGAGGCCGCCAGCAGCGCACCGGCGACGGCTGCGAGGGCCACCCTGACCAGCAGGGGCATCAGGCTGTGGTGCCGGCGGGCAGGCCGTCCACCAGGAGCGCTCGCAGAACGGGGTCGGGCCCGGTGAGATCCGGCATCGGGGGCACTCCCGACCGGGGATCGGTGGACCACCGCTGGACGGCGTCGTCGGCGGCGACCACGGCCAACTCTCCGGTCTGCCACCGGGCGAAGGTCGCCGGGGTGCCGGGTGTGAGGGTGCCGGCCGTGCCGTCCCGGGCTCCTGCGGCTCGACGTGCACCCCGTGTGGTGGCGGTGAACGCCGCCCTGGGGGACAGGCCCCGGCCACCCTCGACCGAGGTCAGGGCCCGCAGAGCGTCCCACGGCCGGACCTCGTCGCCCACCCGGGTCGAGGCGGCGAGCGCCACCCCGGAGGCGGCGATGCGCACGATGTCGGTGCCGGCGAGGTCGTCGACGAGCGGGCGCAGCAGGATCACGGTGCCCACGGCGGCCAGGGCGGCGAGCGTGGTGTCGTCTGTGTTCCGGGTCGCGGTCCCGCCGACGAGCACGGGGATGCACCGTGCGACGGCGGGACCGCCCACCTCCCCGGCGAGCCTGGTGAGCTCGGCGGCGAGCTGCGCCGGGTCGACGTCGGCGTCGAGCACCACCCGTTCCCCCGCGCGCACCCGGTCCTCGATGCCGTCGAGTCCGTGTGCGGATGGCAGGGCGGCGGGCACCACGCCGCGGGCGGCCGCGGCGGCGAGGCCCAGGCCCTCGGGGAGGCACTCGGCGAACGCCGGAGCCACCCAGTCCCCCTCCAGGTCGACCCTCTCGGCACCCGGGAAGAGGGCGGGACCCGGGGCGTCGGAGCCGGCCCACACGATGAGTCCGTTCTCGTGGGCCAGGGCGGTTGCGTCTCGTGAGGCGGGCGTGAGCACACGGCCCCCGGTAGCCAGGAAAGCGGTCATGCGGGCGATTATCCCCGAGCGCCGACCGGCGGCCCGGGCCCCCACCCCCCGGGCCTACGCTGGGGCCCGTGAACGACTCCCCCCACACGGCCGGTTCCTCCCGAACCGGGGACACGCTCCGCTTCCCCGGTGGCCGCCTGCGTCACGACCACTGGACCGCCCTGGCGTCACTCGCCGCCGGCCACCGCGGTGGCGTCCAGCTCACGGCCAGGGGTGGGGCCCGGATCGTGGGTGCGGACCGCGATCCGGTCGAGGTCGCGACTCGGGACCTCGAGGCCGCGGGCCTGCCGGCGGGCCTCGCCCACCCCAGGGCCCGCGACATCATCGCCTCCCCCATGGCCGGGCGGCTGGGCGGGCACCATGACGTCGGCGATCTGCCGCGTCGGCTCGAGGCCGCTCTGCTCGCCCGCGACGAGGCCGACGCCCTGCACGGACAGATGCTGTTCGGGGTCGACGACGGCTCGGGCGATGTCCTGGCTCATTCCCCCGACCTGGCGGTCGTCGTGGACGGGACGGACGGCAGCGCGCGGGTCCACGTCGCCGGCCGTGCCGTCCCGTACCGGGTCGCGGTGTCCGATGCCGCGACCGTCCTCATCGACGCAGCAGTTCGGTTGACCGGTTCGGCCGGGCCGACGCGGGTGCCCGGGTCCGGCTCACTGCACCGACTCGTCGTCGATGCCCTGGGCACCCACCCCGCCGCCGTCACCGCCCCGGGCCCGGCCGCGGACGCCGCGACGACCGGTAGCACTACGGGCGTAGTGACGCCGCGGGTGGGGTGGATCGACACCGCCGACGGGCTGGTAAGCCTGCTCGCCGTGGTGCCCGACGGCGTCGTTCCCGCCCGTCTCGCCGAGTTCCTCGGTGCGGTGGAGCGGCCGACCACCATCTCGGCGGACCGGGTCATCGGCCTGCACGAGCTCACCGAACCGATGGCCGAGCAGGTCGTGCGGGTGCTGGCGCCGATGGGGATGATCTTCGACGCCGAGTCGCCATGGGCGGCCGGCGCGCCGTGAGCTTGGCTCAGCGCGAACCGAACCGCTCGACCAGCCAGCGGGCGGCGTCATCGACCGAGTGGACGGTCTCCGGTGCCGTCGGTGCCTCGGGTCGGCCCACCATCACCACGGGGATGTGCAGGTCGCGGGCGGCTGCGAGCTTGGCCTCCGAGGTGGCCCCGCCGCTGTTGCGGGTGACCAGGACATCGATCCGGTGTCGGGACATCAGCGTCCGTTCGGAGTCCACACCGAACGGTCCCCGGTCCAACACCAGCAGGTAGCGGTGCGGGAGCGCACCGGGGGGTGGCTCCGAACACCGGATGAGATACGACCCCCGGGTGTCCCCGGCGAACGCGGACGCGCCCTGCTTGCCCACCGTGAGCATCGGTCGACGGAACCGCTCCCGCACCACGTGTGCCGCGGTCTGCACGTCCGGGACCCGGATCCATTCGTCGCCGGGCTGCTCGCTCCACGGCGGGCGGTGCAGGCGCAGCAGGGGCGTGCCGGTCTCTCGCGCGGCCCGCACCGCTGCCTCCGAGATCTGATCGGAGAACGGATCGGTCGCGTCGATCACCGCACTGACACCGTTCTCGCGCAACCAGCGCGCCAATCCCTCGGCGCCTCCGAAACCACCGATCCGCACCTCCCCGCGCGGCAGCCTCGGCCGCGTGACCTTGCCCGCCAGGGACGTCACCACGTCGAGCCCGGCGGTGACCATGAGATCAGCGAGCCGGCGGGCCTCCCCCGTTCCGCCGAGGACAAGGATCAGCCCGGGCGACCCTCCGGGCATCGCGGTCGCGGGCGACACCTCAGCTGCCGGGACCGCTGCTGGGACCGCCGCGGGCTGCAGCGGGGCGGGGGTGGGCTGCTGGGCCGGGGCGGGATGTGGGGCCGGGGTGGGGACCCCCGGGGCGTCGGCGGGGATCCCCGGCACGAGCTCCCAGCAGATCCCCTCGTCGTCGAGGGCCCGGGTGTGGGCCGGTAGATCGGGGTGGTGCGTGGGATCACCCTGGTAGAGCCGCACGACCCGGTCGCCGCGGTCGACGGCCTCCCGGACCGTCGCGGCCGCGGCCGCCGGCGTCAACTCGGAGGAGTCGACGACCAGAGCCGTCGGCGGGCACAGTCCCAGCGCGCCCGGACCGACCGGGTCCGGGTCCACCAGAACGGTGCCGCTCATGGCGATGAGGCGGGAGGCGCGGACGGTGAGGAGGTCGACCGGGCCCGGGCCGATTCCCACGAGGTGTACATCCACCGGGTCCGTGCCCGGCGGGGGCGGGGCGCTCACCGCGGCATCCGCCTCCAGATCGGCTGCGGGACGAGCCGTGCGACGGCGAACATGACGCGCAGCTGCCACGGGATCCACACCACGCCCGCCGTGCGCGACTCGACGCGGTCGACCACCGCGTCCGCCACCTGGTCCGGCGTGGACGAGAACGGTGCGGGGTCCATGCCCGCGGTCATCCGGCCGATCACGAAACCCGGGCGCGGGATCACCAGGGTGACGCCCGTGCCGTGCAGGGCGTCGGCCATGCCGGAGGCGAACCCGTCGAGCCCGGCCTTGGCCGAGCCGTACACGTAGTTGGCGCGCCTGACCCGCTGTCCGGCGACGGAGGAGAACGCGACGAGCACCCCGCGTCGGCGGGGCTTCATCCGCTCGGCCAGAACCGTGAGAAGAGCTGCCTGGGCCACGAAGTCGGTGTGCAGGATGCGGGCCGCGGCGCGCGAGTCGCGCTCGGCCACCTCCTGGTCCCCCAGGATGCCGAAGGCCAGGACGGCGATATCGATCTCCCCGACCCGGTCCTCGATGTCCGCCACGACCGTCGCGTGGGAGTCGAGGTCGTCGGCGTCGAAGTCGACGAGTTCCACCGCCGTGGCACCAGCAGTCCGCAGCGGGGCCGCGAGCTCGGAAACGTCGCCTCCGGGCCGGCTCGCCAGGACGACGGTGCGGCCGGGTGCGAGGCGGTGGGCGACGGCCAGACCGATCTCGCTGCGGCCACCGAAGACCACCACGACCTCACCGCCGGACTCGGACCGGGACGACGGGGTTGCGGGTGTGGGCATGTGGCCAGTCTCCCATGCAGCGTGTCGCGCTCTGCGTTGACTCACTGCGTCGACTCACTGCGGCCGACTCACTGCGGCCGGCTCACCGCCGTCGACCCACTGTGGCAGTCTCGGCGTCATGGCCCACTCGATGGCGGATCTCTCCGACGACGCCCACCGCTTCCTGTCCGAGTACCACCTCGGCAGCCTGACCACGCTCCGGCGTGACGGTTCGCCGCACGTGGTCGCCGTGGGATTCACGATCGATGCGGAGGGCGGGCTGGCGCGTGTCATCACCCGGCGGGGATCACAGAAGGCGGCCAATGCCCGGCGCGGCGGCCGCGCGGCGGTCTCGCATGTCGACCGCGGGCGGTGGCTCACCTTCGAGGGGACCATCCGCCTACTCGAGGATCCCGACTCGGTCCGCGAGGGCGAGCGCCGCTATGCGATGCGGTACCGCGAGCCGAGCCCGAACCCCGAGCGGGTGGTGTTGGCGATCGAGGTGGATCGTGTCCTGGGCTCCAAGCAGATGTTCACCGGCGCCTGACTCCGCGATTCGATGCGCGGACGGGTGCGCGGCCGCCCTCGATCCATTTCGGCTGCTCAGAGGACGCGCAGGCCGCGGTCGCCGTTGTTCAGGTCGCGGCGGCCATCGGCGGTGACGGCCACGATGTCCTCCAGCCGCGCGCCCCACACCCCGGCCGTGTAGACGCCGGGCTCCACCGAGAACGTCATCCCCTCGGCGAGCACCGTGTCCGCGCCGGGCGCGACGAACGGCGGCTCGTGCAGTCCCAGGCCGATCCCGTGCCCGGTGCGGTGGATGAACAACTCCCCGAGCCCGGCGGCGGCGAGGTGCTCGCGGGCGGCGGCGTCGACCTCGCCGATCGCGATCCCCGGGCGGACGGCCTCACGTGCCAGGCGCTGCGCTTCCTCCAGCGCTGCGTAGGCCTCGGCGACCTCGGCGGTGGGCTGGCCCATCGAGTAGGTCCGGGTGCAGTCGGAGTGGTAGCCGCTGGGCAGCGGCCCGCCGATGTCCACCACCACGATGTCCCCGGTCTCGACCACCCGGTCGGACACCCCGTGGTGCGGGTCGGCGCCGTTGGGCCCCGAGCCGACGATCACGAACTCGGCGTGCGTGAGCCCCTCGGACTCGATGGCGGCGGTGATGAGCTCGCCGACCTGCGCCTCGGTCCGGCCCACCTGCAGGAACTCCCCCATCCGGGCATGTACTGCATCGATGCGCCGGGCGGCCTCGGCGAGCTCGCCCACCTCGTGCCCGGTCTTCACGGCCCGCACGTGATCGATCACCTCCGAGGCGAGGACCACCTCGCCGTCGACACCGTCCTGGAGCGGAACCAGGTGCAGAGCCGGCAGGGCGGTGGAGACCGCCACCCGCCCGGCGACCGACCCGGTGACGAGCGCGATGGCGTCGGTCCCGTCCGACCACGGGTGGATCCTCGCCCCCACGCGGTCGGCCGCGCGCCGGGTGACGCCGGTGAGTTCGAGCGCCGGCAGCACCAGTAGCGGCTGGTCCCCGTCGACCGGGACGACCAGCGCGGTGAGCCGCTCGTGCGAGTCCATGCGCTCCCCGGTGAGATACGACATGTCCTCGCCGGAGTACACCACCACGTGGTCGATCCCGAGCTCCCGCGCGCGATCGCGGACGGCGGCCAGACGGTACGAGTGGGTCTGTGCGGTGGGGTTGTCCATGCCCTCCAGAGTAGGCCCGGGGCGACTAGCCTGACTTCCAGCTACTCACTCCACATGCTCACTCCACACCCCACGATCCCGAGGAGGCGCGGTGTCCCAGGGCCCGCTCATGGTTCTCGACAGCGCCGGCCTGTGGTTCCGCGCGTTCCACTCAGTGCCGGAGAAGATCACCGGCCCGGACGGCTCGCCCGCCAACGCCGTGCGCGGCTTCTGCGACATGGTGGCCGTGCTCGTGGACGAGTACTCCCCGTCCGGCCTGGTGGCCGCGCTGGACCGTGCGTGGCGTCCGGACTGGCGGGTGGAGCTGTTGCCCTCGTACAAGGCCCACCGGGTGGGTGACGACGGCGAGGAGGACGCCCCCGCGTCGCTGGCCCCGCAGGTCGAGGTGATCCGCGGAATCCTCGGGGCGGCGGGCATCACCCAGGCGTGGGCGCAGGACGCGGAGGCCGACGACGTGCTGGCCGCGCTGGCCACCCGGGGTCGTGAGGTACTGGTCGTGACGGGCGACCGCGACCTGTTCCAGCTGGCGTCGGTGAGCACGACCGTCGTGTACGTGGGAGCGGGGATGAAGAAGCGTCTCGCGTACACCCCGGAGGTCGTCGCGGAGCGCTTCGACCTGCCCGCGGGTGACGATGCGCGCGTGTATGCGGACTATGCGGTGCTGGTCGGCGACGCCTCGGACGGCTTGCCCGGGGTGGCGGGGGTCGGCGCGAAGACCGCCGCGACCCTGCTGCGCGAGTACGGCGACCTCGACGGCATCGTCGCCGCCGCCGACGATCCGGGATCGGCGCTGACCGCACGCCAGCGCAAGGCGATCACCGAGGGGGCCGACTACCTCGCCGCGGCCCGCGGGGTCGTCCGCCTGGGTGGCCGCGAGTTCGACGTGCAGTTCGAGGGCGACGTCGACGGCCGCCGAGGGGAGGTGGACTCCGGGCGACTCGAGACGCTGGGCGAGTCGACCGGGCAGGCCCGCGCGATCAGCCGACTCGTCGAGGCGACGGAGGGACTCGACGCGGTCTGAGCCGACGGGGACCCAGGTCGTCGCAGCCGTGCACGCCCCCACGGGGACGGGCTCAGGCCATGTGGTCGAGCACCACGCCGCGGCGCAGGGACCCCACCGCGGACCGGGCGGTGCGAGCCACCTCCGGTTCGGCGACCTGACCGAGCTGGGCGAGGACGTCCACCACGAGGCGGGCGGACCGCACGAAGTCACCGGCGGTGAGCTCGACGCCCTCCTGCCACGAGGCCGCGAGGATCGAGGCGAGCGCGCCGCCGGAGACCCAGTGGTGCATCACGGGCGCGAGCCCCGCGTCCAGGTCCGGTGTGGTGGGCAGGCGGTGCGAGCGTTCGATCTCGGCAACGTCGCCGGCAACCCGCTCCGTCTCGGCGAGGGCGTCGCGCAGGATGTCGTCGGAGGGGGCGCGGACCGCCGAGTCCGTCCGCGGGTGGGCCACGACGGTGGTGACGACCGCCGCGAGGCCCGCGGCATCGAGACCGCGCCACACTCCCCGCCGCAGGCACTCGGCGACGAACAGGTCCTGCTCGGTGTGCACCCCCGCCAGGAGTCGCCCGGCGTCGGTGGCGCGGAGGACACCACCCACCTCCTCCAGATAACCGAGGTGGCGGAGCAGGTCGACGATGCGGCGGAAGCGGCGGGCCAGCGAATCGGCGTCGGCGTCGACCTCCGCGGTGAGTGCGGCGACGTCCGCGTCGGCGCGGGCCCAGCGCTCGTGGAGTCGGGCGAGCTTGTCGACCCGCGGGTCCTCGTGCAGCAGGTGCTGGCGCAGCGCCCGGCGGGCCGCAGCGATCCGCGGGTCCTTGCGGACGGGCTTGCCCCCGGCGCTCTTCATCCGGCCTTTCGCCTTGCCCCGCAGGTGCTCCATGCGCTGCACCAGTGCGCGCTTGGCGCGCCCGTCGAGCTTCCGGCGACCCCTGGGCAGGTCGACCCGGCCCACCGGGACAGGGGGTGAGGCGAAGTCGTTCTGGCGTAGCCAGCCTGTCCACCCGGTGTCGGTGAGGCAGAGCAGCGCGGGGTCGGACTGGATGTCGGTACGCACCTGCAGGACGGTCGCGACCATGCCGAACCGTTTGCGGCCCACGGTGATCACCGAGCCGGCGGTCTGCTTGAGCATCGCCGCCCGGACCGACGCGAGTCGGTCGTCCCGGCTCGACTTCTCGGCCTTGCGCTCCAGTCGGCTGAGCTCGGCCCGCAATCCCATGTACTCGTCGAGGTCCGCGTCTCCCCCTGCCTCCTCGAGCGAGGCACGCATCCGGTCCCGTTCGTCGGAGCGCCGCTCGATGGCACGGGACCGGGACACCAGGGTGCGGTCGGTCTGGAACTGGGCGAACGACCGGCCGATCAGCGTGGTGGCCTCCTCGACGCCGAGCTGTTCGACGAGGTTGACCGCCATCGAATAGTCGGGCGCGAAGGCGCTGTGCAGTGGGAATCGCGGGGTGTCGACGAGGGCGGAGAGGGCGTCCAGGTCGAGGTCCGGCTGGTCGAGCACCACCGCGGTGCCCTTGGTGTCGATTCCCCGCCGGCCGGCCCTGCCCGTGATCTGCGAATACTCCGCGGAGGTGAGCATCGCGTGCGTGTCACCGTTGAACTTGGTCGTCTTCTCCAGCACTACGGCACGGGCCGGCATGTGGATGCCCAGGGCCAGTGTCTCGGTCGCGAACACGACCTTGATCAGCCCCGCGGAGAACAGTTCCTCGACGATGGTCCGGAAGAGCGGGAGCATCCCGGCGTGGTGGGCGGCGAGCCCGTCGACCAGGCCGGCGCGGAACGAGGCGAAGTCGAGAGCGTCGAGGTCGTGCTGTGGGACCCGAGCGCAGGCGGCGTCCACGTGGGAGGCGATGCGGCGGGCCTCCTCGCCGGTGGTGAGCCGGAGGCGGGCCCGCCGCATCTGGGCGACGGCGCCGTCACAACCCGCGCGGGAGAACACGAAGTAGATGGCCGGTAGTAGCCGCTCGTCGTCGAGTTTCTCGATGACGTCCTGTCGGCGCGCCCACTGCGCGCGGGGTCGGGCCGCGACCCGCTCGTCGTGGTATCCGCTCCTCGACCGTCTGCGCTGGTCGGCGGCTGCCCGGATGGGGATCAGATCGCCATCGGTGTACAGCATGTGGGCCAGCGGTACAGGGCGGTGTTCGGACAGCACCACGGCGGTGTCACCGCGGATCTCGGTGATCCACCCGCCCAGCTCGTCGGTGTTGCTCAGGGTGGCGGACAATCCGACCAGCCGGACGGCCGGATCGAGGGTGAGGATGATCTCCTCCCACACCACGCCCCTCGAACGGTCGCCGAGGTAGTGGATCTCGTCCATCACCGCGCAGTCCAGATCGTGGAGGGCCGACGACCCGCTGTAGATCATGTTCCGGAGGACCTCGGTGGTCATCACCACGATGGGCGCATCCGCGTCGATCGAGTGGTCGCCGGTGAGCAGCCCCACGTTCTCGGCGCCGAAGCGGGTGCGGAACTGCCGGAACTTCTGGTTGCTCAGTGCCTTGATCGGGGTGGTGTAGAAGCAGCGCCCGCCCCCGGCGAGCGACCGGTGCGCGGCGTATTCGCCGACGAGGGTCTTCCCGGACCCGGTGGGCGCTGAGACGAGGAGGTTGCGCCCGGCGTCCAGGGCGGAGAACGCCTCGAGTTGGAAGGGATCCGGTGAGAAGCCCTCCCCCGTGAGGAAGTCCTCGAGGACCTGGTCGGTATGGGGGTCGTCAGGTGATGTCGTCATAGAGTGAGCCGCCACCGGCCGGGGCCGGGGCCTGGAGCGGGCGGGTGTCGCCGGGCGTCCGGGTGCAGGTGTCGGGGGCGGGGGTCGTCAGCGGCGCGGGACGCTCGAGGGGGCCGGATCCCCCGACACCGTCTGCGGGGCCCAGCGGCGAGGCCGATTCGTCGTCCACCTCGAGCCAGTCGGCGCGGGACTTGTTCTTGCGCTTGTCGTGGAGGCGCGCGAACTGGATGGCGCCCTCGACGAGGATGGTCACCGCCACCGCGAGGGCGAGCATCGAGAACGGGTCCTGGCCGGGCGAGGCCACGGCCGCGAACACGAAGATGCCCATGATGATCCCGCGACGCGACTTGGCCAGCACCTCGTAGCTCACCACCCCGGCGACGTTGAGCATCGCGAGCAGGAGTGGGATCTCGAAACTCACCCCGAAGATGAGGATGAGCTGGATGAGGAACGTGAAGTACTGCGTGCCCGACAGCGCCGTGGTCTGGACGTTGTCGCCGATCGAGAGCAGGAACTCCAACGCGTGGACGATCACGACGTAGGCCAGGACCGCGCCACCGATGAACAGCACGGCCGCGAGGAAGGTGAAGACGACGCCGTAGCGCTTCTCGTTCTTGTGCAGGCCCGGTGTGATGAACGCCCACAACTGGTAGAGCCAGACCGGGCTGGCCAGCACGATACCGGCGGTGGCGGACACCTTGAGTCGGAGCATGAACTGCTCGAACGGCCCGGTGGCCAGGAGGCGGCACTCATCGCCGTTGTCGCCGAGCTGCAGGCGCGCCCCCGGCGGGATGTCGCAGTAGGGACCGGTGAGGATGCCACCCAGGGACGGGACGCCGAGGAAACCGCTCCCGTACCACCAGAACCCGAAGCCGAGCGTGACGATGATCGCCGCCATCGCGATGAGCACACGATTGCGCAACTCATAGACGTGCTCGATGAGCGGCATCGTGCCGTCGGGGTTGCGTGGCCGGCGGCGGCGTCTGGACAGCAGGCGACCGGCGCCGCCCTTGCGGGTGGCGCCGGTGTCAGCGGTCTCGGTCTGCGTCATGGAGAGGCTGGCCTACTGCCCCTGCTGACCCTGGCCACCCTGGTACGGGGCGGTGGGGTCGGTGAACTGCTGCTGGCCCTGCTGCTGCTGGTACGGCTGCGGGGTCGGCTGCTGGCCCTGCTGCTGCTGCTGGTACGGCTGCTGCGGCGCCTGCGGAAATCCCGGGCCCTGCGGCTGGAACTGCTGGGGTGCCTGCTGCTGCTGCGGCTGGGCGAACTGCTGCCCCTGCGGCTGCGCATACTGGGCGGCGTTCGGCTGGGCCTGGGTGAGTGCCTGCGGCTCCGGGTTCTCGACCGGCTTGTCGTCGTTCTGCATCTCCTTGATCTCCGACTTGAAGATGCGCATCGACCGTCCGAGGCCGCGGGCGGCGTCCGGGAGCTTCTTCGAACCGAACAGCAGGAGCACCACCGCGAGGACGATGAGCCAGTGCCAGATGCTCAACGCACCCATGTCAACCTCCGTTTGTCTGACAACACACCCATGCTAGCGCACCGGCATCGGGAATCGTCACCCCAGCGCCCCCGGAAACCGGCTGCGAGCTGGATGTTCTCCAGATATTCACACACCCGTTTCCGTAGCGTCTCCGGGCGTCGCCGAATAGACCTCGAGCCCGCCCGCGGCGCGGCGCGCGACCTCGGCTGCCAGTCCGGGCTCGACGGCCCGCACGACGTCCGCGTGTCCGAGGAGGAAGCGGAGCAGCCACGCGCGGTCGTGGTAGGCGATCTCGACGTCCAGATCGCCGTCCGGGCGGCGGATCACGCTGTGGAACCGGAACTCGTCGAGGAACCATGCCGCGGCGGCGGGGACACGGGCGGACTCCAGGCGGATGTCGCCCTCGCCGTCGTCCTGTGGCTCGGGTCCCAGCGCGCGGCGCGGTCCCACCTCCTCGACCCCGCTCATCCGGTCGGTGCGGAAGGTCCGCCACTGCCCGGACTCACGGTCCACCCCGTGGACGTAGGAGTGACCGTCGGCGACGGACAGGCGCGCGGGGTCCACGACCCGGGTCGTGGAGGTGTCGGAGCTGGCCGAGTGGTAGACGAAGCGCAGCGCACGGCCGTCGTGGACGGCGGTGCGGACGACGTCGGCGTCCGCGTCCGGGTCCGAGTCCGGGGTCTCGCGCCGGGCGGCAACCTCTGCGCCACGGTCATCGGCCCCGGTCGCGGTGCGGAGTGTCGCCAGCAGGTCGCGTAGTGCGGACTGGTCGATGACCTCGGGTTGGTCGAGGAACACCGCCAGGCCGGTCTCGAGCGTCACCGCCTCGGCGGCCGTCAACCGGACCGGCCGGTCGATCCCGGCGGTGAAGGTGACCTCGACCAGGTCGGCGTCATCGAGATCCTCGGAGGAGAAGGCGAGGTCGATCAGGTCACCGGGGCCGTACCCGGGCAGACCGCAGGACCACAGTTGCCACAGCGCGGCCCGGAGCTGTGTCTCCGTCAGTCCGAGGTCGCGGGCGGCGTCGGCCACGGGGACCGCACCCCGGGTGTGGAAGTACGGGACCACGCTGAGCAGCGTGGCCAGCGGGACGGAGCGGGCGCTCATCGGGCGGCCTCCTCGGCGGCGGTGAGGATCGACACGACCCGGACACGGAGCTCGGCCGGACGCAGGGCCACGGCGTCCGGGCCCTGGGCGGCCACCAGCGCGGACAGCTCACCGAGCGGCGCGGCGACCTCGAGGTCGACCCCGTCCCTGCCGAACCGCCGGGCGGGGGTCTCGGACCGGGCCATGGCCCGCAGCTCGGCGGCCCTGCCGTCGGCGACCCAGACCGCGGCCTCGAGCAGGGGGTTGAGCCGGGAGACGGCGTCGTCCAGCAACGCGAGGACCCGCTCTGTGGAGGGGACGGGGACGGTCCGTGCGGCGCGCCCGAGTCGCACATCGGAGATGCGGACGAGGCGGAACGTGCGGGGCTCGCCACGGTCGAGATCGTGGCCCACGAGGTACCAGTGCCCGTGGCGGGATCCGGTCCACCACGGTTCGACACGGCGGGCGGTGGGCTCGGCGGCCCCGGCGGGGGTGTGCGAGAAGGTGACGGTCGACCCCTCGGCGATCGCTTCCGCGACCAGGGCGGCGGTGGCGAGCTCGGCCGGGTCCGTCACCGAGACGGTCGCGCCGGCGTCGTGCACGGGGTCGATGCCCGCGGCGGTGAGTTTGGCCAGCGCCCCGTCGGCGCGGGCGGCCCGCTCCCCCTCGCGCCACACCTCGGCCGCGACGGCGAGCACACCGGCCTGCTGGGGCGTGAGGGTGATGTCGGGCAGCTCGTACCCGTGGGCGGGGATCCGGTACCCCGCCGGCGAGCCGGGAGCCAGTGAGGCACCCTGCTCGAGCGGGACTCCGGCATCGCGCAGTTCCCGCTTGTCCCGCTCGAACATCCGGAGGTAGGCGGCGTCGTTCTCGGCGTCGTCGTAGCCCTGGACCATCCTGCGGATCTCCCCCGCCGACAGGAACGCGTTGGTCGACCGGAGGCAGATCACGAGGTTGACCAGACGTTGGGACTTCGAGGTGGGCACGCCTGGAGACGCTATCGTCCGAGCGCGGCGACGAGATCGTCGACACGCGGGTCCTCGTGGGCGAACGGGTCCGTCAGGGCGACCGTGGGCAGGGTGCCGTCGGCGACCTTGAGGTGGACCCAGTCCACGGTGAAGTCGCGCTCGGCGTCCCGGGCGGCCGTGATGAACCTGCCCCGCAGCGCCGCGCGGGTGCTCCCGGGGGCGATGGTGCGGGCCCGCTCCACCTCGGCGTCGTCCACGACGCGGGAGACGAGCCCCCGGCGCTCGAGGACGGAGTGCAGACCGCGGCCGGGGCGCACGTCGTGGTAGGTCAGGTCGATCTGGGACAGCCGGGGGTGATCGAGGTCGACGCCCGTCCTGGACTGGACCTGCCGGATGAGCCGCAGCTTGGCGGCCCAGTCGATGTCGGCGGCGATGGAGTCGTGGTCCCCGGACTCGACGGCGTCGAGCACCCGTTCCCACAGCGCCACGCACCGCTCGATGTCCGGGCGGTCGTCGCGCTCCCATCCCCCGCCCCGGAGGTAGCGGTGGACCGCGGCGAGGAACTCCCGCTGGATCTCCAGCGCCGTCATGGTGGTGCCGTCGGTCATCGCGACGGGCCGGGTGCCGGTGAGGTCGCGGCTGATCTCACGGATCGCCCTGACCGGATGGGCCACGGCCATCGGCCGCAGTTCGACGCCCGCCTCGAGCATCTCCAGCACGAGCCGGGTGCTGGCGATCTTGAGCATCGTGGTGGTCTCGATCATGTTGGAGTCGCCCACGATCACGTGCATGCGCCGGAACCGGGTCGAGTCGGCGTGCGGCTCGTCGCGGGTGTTGATGAGCGGCCGCGAGCGGGTGGTGGCCGACGAGACGCCGTCCCACATGTGCTCGGCGCGCTGGGAGAAGCAGAACGTCGGCTCGTCCGTCTCGCCGAGCCCGACGCCCGAGGGGGTGCCCGGCAGGATCTTCCCGGCGCCGCAGATGAGCTGCCGACTCACCAGGAACGGCAGCAGGGTGGTGGCGATGCTGCGGACCTGGGTGGCACGGTCGAGGAGGTAGTTCTCGTGGCACCCGTAGGAGTTGCCCACCGAGTCGGTGTTGTTCTTGAACAGGTAGACCTTGACGTCGATCCCCTCGGCCGCGAGCGCCTGCTCGGCCTGCAGCGCCAGGTCGTCGACGATCCGCTCCCCCGCCCTGTCGTGTGCGACGAGCTGGCGCAACCCGTCGCATTCGGCGGTCGCGTACTCGGGGTGGGAGCCCACGTCGAGGTAGAGGCGGGAGCCGTTCTCCAGGAAGACGTTGGAGCTGCGCCACCGCTGCACCACGGGCCGGAAGAAGTAGCGGGCGATCTCGTCGGCACCGAGGGAACGCGCGCCGTCACCGCCGACGCTGGTGATCCCGAACTCCGTCTCTATCCCGACGATGCGACGGATCATGGCGGTCTACTGCCCGCCCTTCTGGACGTAGGACTTCACGAACTCCTCGGCGTTGGTCTCGAGGATGTCGTCGATCTCGTCGAGCAGCGAGTCGGCGGAGGTGGTGTCGGCGGCCTTGACGACCTGGCCCGCCTCGTCGTCGCCGTCGGCCGGGCCGCCGGCGTTCTTCTGGATCTGGGACATGGACTGCTCCTTAGCGGTGGGAGGTGGTGGTGTTGGCCCGCGCGGTCACCACGGTGACGGCCCGTCGGGACTGAGGAAATCCGGGTGGGCCTCGCAGAACTCCCGGGTCCCCGTGTAGGGGTCGGTGAGGTCGACGTGGCGCTGGTGGCCGCGGGAGTCGACGACGACGACGAGGTCCCACCCGGCGGAGTGGATGCGGTCTCCGAGTTCGGCGAGGAAGCGTCCCCTCGCCCAGGCCCGCGTTCCGGCGGGCGGGGTCGTGACCGCCGCCTCGACCTCGTCGGCCGTGGTGAGTCGACGCATCGCACCCTTCGCCACGAGACGGTTGTAGAGGCCGCGCTCCGGGTCGATGTCGTGGTACTGGACGTCGATGAGTGCGAGCCGGGCGTGGTCCCAGCCCAGCCCGTCGCGCGCGCGGAACCCCTCGAGCAGACGCAGCTTGGCCGGCCAGTCCAGGCGGTCGGCGCACGACATGGGGTCCTGCTCGAGGGCGTCGAGGATGTCCCGCCACTCGTCGAGGACCTCGGTGGCCCAGCCCGGCCGGCCGGCGCCGTCTCCGACGAGGTCGGCGACGCGGCCCAGGATCTCGCGCTGGAGTCCGATGCCGGTCTGGGCGCGGCCGTCGGGCAGCGGCACCGTGGCGGTCAGGGTCGTGTCGTGGCTGATGACGTGCACCGCCTCGACGGGGTCGACGGGCAGGAGGTCGGAGAAGTCCACGCCCGCCTCGATCGCGTCCAGCACGAGACAGGTCGTGCCGATCTTGAGGTAGGTCGCCAGTTCGGACATGGTCGCGTCGCCGATGATGACGTGCAGGCGTCGCCACGTGTCGTCGGACGCGTGGGGCTCGTCACGGGTGTTGATGATGCCGCGGCGCAGGGTGGTCTCGAGCCCGGTGAGCACTTCGATGTAGTCGGCGCGCTGGGAGAGCTGGAATCCCGCCTTCTCCCCGGACTGTCCGATGCCCACGCGGCCCGCGCCGCAGAACACCTGCCGGGACAGCAGGTGTGGCGCCAGGCTCAGGGTGAGGGCGTCGAAGTCGACGTCCCGGCGGACCAGGTAGTTCTCGTGCGCCCCGTACGAGGCACCCTTGCCGTCGACGTTGTTCTTGTACAGCTTGAGCTCGGCGTTGCCCTCGGTGGCCGAGGACTCGACGCCGGCGCGGTGCATGATCAGCTCCCCCGCCTTGTCCCAGACCACCGCGTCGTGGGGCGAGTCGACCTCGGGTGCGGAGTACTCGGGGTGGGCGTGGTCGACGTAGAACCGTGCGCCGTTGGTCAGCACCCGGTTCGTCACCCCGAACTCGCTCGGGTCGTACGCCCGCGCCGCTCCGAGGTCGAAGCCGCGGGCGTCCCGGAGCGGTGACTCCGAGTCGTAGTCCCAGCGGGTCCCGTCGGCGCCGCCGGCGGACTCGCCGGGGTCCGTGTACGCCTTGATCACCTGGGTGGAGCTGACCACCGAGCTGAGCAGGGGCTGGCCCACCGCGACGATGCCGAACTCGATTTCGGTGCCGATGATCCGGCCGCGCACGACCTCACCCGACGCGTTCTGAACGGGCGGGGTCACTGGTCCGCTCCCCTGGTGGGGATGGAGACGTCGACGACCCGCTCACCGCGCACGCCGGTCAGGCGAGCCCATTCCTGGGGGTTGGAGGTGTTGGGCAGGTCGGCGCTCTCGGCGAACTCCGCGTCGACGGCATCGAGGAAATCGTCGGTGGTCAGGCCCCGGCCGGTGCCGTGGACGATGTCCTTGATCGCCAGCTTCTTCGCGCGGTCCACGATGTTGCGCAGCATCGCACCCGAGGTGAGGTCCGCAAGATACAGCGAGGACCTGCGCCCGGAGGCGTACACGAGGTGCACGTACGTGGTGGACGCGTCGCGGGTGTAGAGCCTGTCGACGATCCGGTCGATGAGGGCCGCCACGTGCCTCTGCACGTCCGCGGCGCCGACCTCGTCCGGGTCGAATCGCAGGTCGGGGGTGATGTACTTGGCCAGGATGTCGGATGCGGCGTCACGGTCGGGCCGGTCGATGCGGATCTTGAGGTCGAGACGACCGGGACGCAGGATGGCCGGGTCGATCATGTCCTCGCGGTTGGAGGCGCCGATCACGATGACGTTGCGCAGATCCTCCACGCCGTCGATCTCCGCCAGCAGCTGGGGCACGATCGTGGTCTCCATGTCCGAGGACACCCCGGAACCGCGGGTACGGAAAATCGAGTCCATCTCGTCGAAGAACACGATGACCGGGTTGCCCTCGGTCGCCTTCTCCCGTGCCCGCTCGAAGATGGAGCGGATGTGCCGCTCGGTCTCGCCGACGTACTTGTTGAGCAGTTCCGGCCCCTTGATGGACAGGAAGTACGAGTTCGGATACCGACCGTCGGACACGTCATCGCCGCGGGAGACCGCCGACGCGCGAGCCAGCGAGTGCGCGACGGCCTTGGCGATGAGGGTCTTACCGCACCCGGGCGGACCGTAGAGCAGGACGCCCTTGGGCGGGGCCAGGTGGAACTCGCGGTAGAGGTCGTGGTG
This sequence comes from Dietzia sp. B32, assembly GCF_024732245.1. NCBI lineage: Bacteria > Bacillati > Actinomycetota > Actinomycetes > Mycobacteriales > Dietziaceae > Dietzia > Dietzia sp. B32. The sequence continues at coordinate 207,841 of NZ_CP093845.1, forward strand.
GATGAAGGGCAGCTCGATCGCGTCCCGGATCTGCTCGATCTGCGGGCCGAGACCGCCGATGTCGGAGTACTCGACCATCGGGATCTCCTCCAGGAGGAGCTCGTCGACCTCGGCCTTCGGCACGACCTCGTAGGCCACGCCCGCCTTGGGATCGACCAACACGGCGTCCCCGGGGCGCACCGGGGCCGGGTGCTCGGCCGTGCGCCCGCCCCGCAGCGCGGTGGCGAGCACGACGATGTGCTCCTCGTCGTTGCCCATCACCACGCGGGCGCGGACGCCGTCGGCGAGCACGTCACGGAACACCGCGGTGACCCCGGTGACGGGGAGCTCGCCGGAGACCTCCAGCACGGTCATGGACTCGTTGAGACGCACCGTGGTTCCCGCCGTCAGTTCGGTGGCGTCCACCCCGGGGGCGATCGCGAGACGCATCCGCCTACCCGCGGCCATGACCTCCACGGAGTCCGGGCCGGCGGGACGGGCGAGGACCACGCCGTAGGTGCTGGGCGGGGTACCGAGACGTTCGACCTCGCCCTTGAGGGCCTCGACCTGGTCGCGCGAGTCCTTGAGCAGTTCCGCGAGCCGGACGTTGCGCGCGCCGAGGGCGTCGATCTTGATCGCCTTCTCGCGGTCCGAGCGGGCCCCCTCGTCCACGGCCTTCCGCAGCCGTGCGAGCTCGGCGCGGTCGACGGAGACCCGGTCCTGACCCTGGCCGGCCGGGGAACGTCCCTCGGTCACGCGATCACCTGCCCTCTCGGTCGTCGACGAGTCCCTCGTCGTCGTCGCCTCCACCCTATCGGCCACGCACCGGTGCGGGTTTCCGCGGACCGGGGCGCCGATGATCGGGCGCAGGCGACCCGGGCGAGGGTGATCGGGGCGAAGGTGATCGGGGTGCAGGGTTCGCGGCCGGGCGGTCAGCCCTTGCCGCTGCGTCGTTTGGGCTTGAGGGTGGTCACGCCCTCGGCGAGCCGCCGTGCGGTCACGAGGAACGCCGTGTGGCCCTGCATGCGGTGCTCCGGACGCACGGCCAGACCGACCACGTGCCAGCCGCGGTTGATCGACTCCCACGCCCGGGGCTCGGTCCAGCACTGCTGACGCCGCAGGGCCTCCACGACGTCCGACAACTGGGTCGTGGTGGCCACGTAGGCGACCAGCACACCGCCGGGGACCAACACGTCGCTCACCGTGGGCAGGCATTCCCACGGCGCGAGCATGTCCAGCACAACGCGGTCGACCTGGCCCCCGAGTGCCTCCACGGAGGTCTCGGCCAGGTCCGCGACGCGCAGATCCCAGTTCTCCGGATGCTCGCCGTAGAACGTGCGGACGTTCCGCTCGGCGTGCTCGGCGTGGTCCTCGCGGATCTCGTAGGAGAACACACGCCCCTCGGGGCCCACGGCCCGGAGCAGCGAACAGGTCAGCGCGCCGGACCCAGCGCCGGCCTCCAGCACGCGGGCGCCGGGGAACACGTCGCCCTCGTGCACGATCTGCGCCGCGTCCTTGGGGTAGATCACCTGGGCACCCCGCGGCATGGACAACACGTAGTCCGTGAGCAGAGGACGCAGCGCGAGGTAGTGGGAGTCCTTGGTCGAGGTCACGATCGACCCCTCCGGCGCACCGATGAGGTCGTCGTGGCGGACCGCCCCGTGGTGGGTGAAGAACTCGGCGCCCTCGACGAGGACGACCGTGTACTTGCGTCCCTTGGTGTCGGTGAGTTGGACGCGGTCGCCCACGACGAACGGACCGGATCGCTGCACGGGACCTCCAGGGGGGACATGAGGGCCGGTTGTCCGACCGGTTGTCTACCCTGCCAGGTGTGACGGATCCCCTCGAAATCGGCGGCATCCCGGCGACGGGCGACGTACCCCTGCCGGAACGCAAGCCGCTCGCACTCTCGGCCTCGCGTGCGGCGGACTTCCGCCAGTGCCCGCTGCTGTACCGACTGAGGACCATCGACCGCCTCCCCGAGCCCAAGACCCGGGCGCAGGTCCTCGGCACGGTCGTCCACTCGGTGCTCGAGGAGCTGTACGGACTCGAGCAGTCCGACCGCGCGCCGCAGCGCGCCGCGGATCTGGTCCCCACCGCCGTCGAGCACTTCTACGCGGCGGAGGACGGGGCCGACGTGGTACCCGTGGCCGACCGCCCCGGGTTCGAGGCCGAGGTCGCGGGCCTGGTCTCGGCCCTCTACGGCGTCGAGGACCCGCAGCGCTTCTCCCCCGCTTCGTGCGAGCAGTACCTGCTCACGGCCACTCAGTCGGGCACCCCGCTCCACGGCTACCTCGACCGGGTCGACGTGGCGCCGACCGGCGAGGTCAGGGTCGTCGACTACAAGACCGGCAAGCCCCCGAATCCGCGGTACCAGCACCAGGCGATGTTCCAGATGCGCTTCTACGCCCTGATGTACCACCGCGTCCACGGGGTGCTGCCCGCCCAGCTCAAACTCATCTACCTCAAGAACGGCAGCTGGCTCACCTTCACCCCGGATCACGCATCCCTCGGCGAGACCGAGGCGTCCCTCGACTCGTTGTGGTCGGAGATCGAGCGGGCGGGTGAGACCGGGGACTTCCGCCCCCGGACATCCCGCCTCTGCGACTGGTGCAATCATCGGGCGTTGTGTCCGGCGTTCGGCGGTACCCCGCCGGAGTACCCGGGCTGGCCCGGGACGCGTGTGGTGCCGGCCGGAACGGACACTCTGCTGTCAGGTCAGGGAGAACCGAGGAGAACATGATGACGGAGGCCTACTTCGAGCCGCTGGGAACCGACGACGGCTGGGAGGTCTTCCGAGCAACCCCACACACCGTGAGCGCGTGGGGCCCCGACCTGCAGCACGGGGCCCCGCCGTCCGCCATCCTCACCCGGGCGATGGATCGGCTGGACCCGTCCGACGAGACGCGCATCGCGCGGGTGGCGGTCGATCTGCTGGGTCCGGTGCCACTGGGCGAGCTGCGGACGCGGGCGCGCGTGACCCGACCGGGTCGGCGGATCCAGCTGCTCGAGTCCGAGCTCGAGGCGCAGGGACGGATCGTCGCCCGGGCGAGCGCGTGGCGGATGCTCGTCAGCGACACCGCCGATGTCGAACAGGCGTCCCAGCAGCCCCGCAAGCTGCCGGTCTCGGATCACAACAGTGAGTTCTTCAACCGCTGGACCAGCGGATACATCGACTCCCTCGAGATCCGTGGCGCTTCGGACGGGACGGTGTGGGCCCGCCCCACCCTGCCGCTGGTGGCCGGCGAGGAGACGAGCCCCGCCGAGCACGTGATGTGCGTCGCGGACATCGCCAACGGGGTCGGGGCGGTCCTCGAGCCCGAGCAGTGGCGTTTCCTCAACACCGACGTGGTGACGCACCTGCACCGCCGGCCCGTCGGTCAGTGGATCGGCGTGTCGGCGCAGGCCTCGATCGGCCCCGACGGGGTGGGCGCGACCTCCGGGACGCTCTTCGACGAGGTCGGCGCGATCGGTCACACCCTGCAGGCACTGCTCGTCGAGCGGGTCTGATCGGGCCCGGTCAGAGCGCTGGAATCCGCTACTGCGACTTCGGATCCGCTGCCCCTGTGCGGGTAGCGGATCCGAAAAAGGAGTAGCGGATTTTCTCGGTTGTCAGCCCATCCGGCAGGAACGGATATCGGTCGCGATGACCGACTTCGCCCCGGCCGCGGCGAGCTCGTCCATGATCGAGTTGACCCGCTTGCGCGGAACCATCGACCGGACCGCGATCCACGCAGGGTCGGCCATCGGCGAGACCGTGGGCGACTCGATGCCCGGCGTGATCGCGGAGACGTCGGCGAGGAGATCCTTGGGGCAGTTGTAGTCGAGCATCATGTACTGCTGGGCGAACACCACACCCTGTAGACGTGCCCTGAGCTGCGCCATGGCCGCGGACACCTCGGCGTCCGAACGGGAGATCAGGACGCCGGACGAGTCGCACAGGATGTCGCCGAACGCCTCGAGGCCGTGGACCTTGAGCGTCCGTCCGGACCCCACGACGTCGGCGATGCAGTCCGCCACTCCCAGTTGGATGGAGATCTCCACGGCGCCGTCCAGGCGGATGACCTCCGCCTCGATCCCCCGCTCCTGGAGGTCCCGACGGACGATATTGGGGTACGAGGTCGCGATCCGGGCGCCGGCGAGCCGATCCGTGGACCATCCCGCCCCTGCGGGACCGGCATAACGGAACGTGGAGTGACCGAAGCCCAGATCGAGGAGCTCGTCGACCTCGGCCATGGAGTCGGCGGCCAGATCCCGGCCGGTGATCCCCATCTCGAGGCGGCCGGATCCGACGTAGACGGCGATGTCCTTGGGGCGCAGGAAGAAGAACTCGACGTCGTTGTCCGGGTCGATCAGCGTGAGATCCTTGCTCCCCTCGTGGCGACGCCGGTAGCCCGCCTCGGCGAGCATCTCGGAAGCGGACTCGGACAGTGCGCCCTTGTTGGGCAGTGCGACGCGCAGCATGACGGGGGCTCCGGGATCTGTGAGCGTGGGGGTGGACGGGAGGCGGGGACTAGAGATGTCGGTAGACGTCCTCGAGGCTCAGTCCGCGCTTGAGCATCATGACCTGGGTCCAGTACATGAGCTGGGAGATCTCCTCCGCCAGTTCCTCGTCGGACTGGTACTCGGCGGCGATCCAGACCTCACCCGCCTCCTCGATGACCTTCTTGCCCAGATGGTGCACACCCTTGTCGAACGCGGCGACGGTGCCGGACCCCTCGGGGCGCGCGACGATGCGCTCGGACAGCTCGGTGAACAGCGAGTCGAAGGTCTTCACGTGCTCGATTGTCCCACAGCCGTACGCGCGGGTGTGCCGGAGGTGAGGGCGTGGAGCGCGGCGGTGTCGACCCCGTCCAGCGTCGTGTGGGTGTGCGCGCCGGGGACGTCGGGCTGCCCGTCGGTCGACGGGATGTAGAGCACGCGGCACCCGGCGGCGACCGCAGCGGTCGCACCGGTGACGGAATCCTCCACCGCCACCGCCTCACCGGGATCCACCCCGAGGCGGGCACAGGCCAGCAGGTACGGGTCCGGTGCGGGCTTGGCGTCGGCGACCATGCAGCCCGTGACGACCACGTCGAAGCGGGAGCGGTCGATGAACTCCAGGGGCACCACCGCGACATCGGCGGTGGTGTTGGTGACCAACGCGACCCGTGTCCCCGTCGAGGCGATGTCGGCGAGGAGGTCCTCGGCGCCCGGACGCCACCTCATATCGGTACGCATCAGCTCGGTGACACGGGAGTTGAGGCGGTGGGCCAGGCGATCGAACTCCTCGCCCTCGATCCGGCGTCCCGTGTATTCGCCGAGGATCTCGAAGAACCCGTGGAGAGAGTTACCGAGGGTCCGCTCGCGGGTCGTCTCGTCGAGGGGGCGTCCCATGTACTCGGCGAGCTCGTACACGGCGATGTCCCACAACCGTTCGGTGTCGACAAGGGTGCCGTCCATGTCGAGACACACGGCGGCCGGAACACGGTCAGGGGACGGAATACGGTCAGGGGAAATGCTGGTCACGGCACCTGTCTACCCGAGCCGGGTGAACCGGGGGTGACGCGAGGGACCCTGCGGGGATCCGTCCGCCGGAGTCGCGTCAGCAGTCCCGTGGGGGAACGATGAACCGTTCGGTATGGGTGAAGGACGCGAACGGTACGACCGAGCCCGGCGCGAACGTGGGGAGAGCGGACTTGCTGGCGGTGATGGTGACCGCCACCCACCCGCGCCCGGTGTGCGTGGCCCCGACGCCCACCTCCGGACCGGTCGACTGGACCGTCTGCGTCCCCCGGGCGTCGGTGTCGATGTTGTGCCACGAGACCGTCGCCGAGTTGAAGGGGAACATCGCGGCCGAGAAGTCGAAGGATCCGATCGGCTGGTCGAGGTCCCGGGCGTTCGCCGCGATGGACTGGTGGAACGCGTCGTCACCACCCCGCAGGCAGCTGCTCAGGACACCGAACCGGATGGTGTGTTCGCCGCCGAGGGGATACGGCAGACGCACGTCCCACGCGGGCGACTCGCGCCACACCTGGGCGACGGCCGCCGGAGCGGTCGCCACAGCCGCTCCACCTGCGAGCAGGGTCGCCATACAGGCGAGAGCGGCAGATCTACGGACGGTGGTCATGATGACTCCTTCTCCGGACTGGATGTGATCGTACTCACATCATTGTGTCGAAGAAAGCTCCCGCAGTATCAAGGACTGTTATCGCCTGGTGCCGGCCGCGGGCCGGGGTTCCGGCCCGCGGCGATCAGACGTTGAAGTACTTCGCCTCCGGGTGGTAGAGCACGAACGCGTCGGTCGACTGCTCGGGATGCAGCTGCAGTTCCTCGGAGAGTTCGACGCCGATGCGCTCGGGCTCGAGCAGGTCCACGACGACCTTGCGTGACTCCAGGTCCGGGCAGGCGCCGTAGCCGAAGCTGTAGCGGGCGCCCCGGTACTTGAGGTTGAAGTACTCCTCGATGCTGTCCGGGTCCTCGTCGGAGACCGAGCCCTCTGGCAGTCGGAGTTCGTCGCGGACGCGCCGGTGCCAGAACTCGGCGAGGGCCTCGGTGAGCTGGACGGACAGGCCGTGCACCTCGAGGTAGTCACGGTAGTTGTCGGCGGCGAAGAGTTCGTTGGCGAAGTCGGCGATGGGCTTGCCCATCGTGACCAACTGGAACGGCAGGACGTCCACCACTCCCTCGGCCTCGCACCGCTCCTTGGAGGCCACGAAGTCGGGGATGGCCAGGAAGCGCGAACGCTGTTGGCGCGGGAACGCGATCCTGTGGAGCACCTCGGCGTCCGGGCGCGGCTCGGCGAGGATCCAGATCTCGTCACCGACCGAGTAGGCCGGGAAGTAGCCGTACACGACGGCGGAGTGGGACAGGATGTTCTCCGTGGTCAGACGGTCGATCCACGCACGCATGCGGGGTCGACCCTCGGTGGCCACGAGTTCCTCGTAGTCCGGCCCCTCCCCGCTGCGGGTGCCGCGCAGGCCCCACTGACCGAAGTACAGGGCACGTTCGTCCAGGTGACCGGCGTAGTCGGCCACCGGGATCCCCTTGGCGATCCGGGTCCCCCAGAAGGGAGGAGTCGCGATCGGCTGGTCAGCCGCGACATCCGACCGCTCGGGGACCACGACGGGCTCGGCCTCGGCCGCGCGCTTGGCGGCGATCCGCTCGCTGCGCTCACGGCGTTCACGACGCTCCGCCGCCTTGGCCGCGGACTCCGACGACTGCGACATCGGGACCCCGGTGCGCTTGGACGTCATCACCTCGTCCATGAGCCGCAGGCCCTCGAACGCGTCCCGCGCGTAGAACACCTCGCCCTGGTACATCCCCGCCAGGTCGACCTCGACGTAGGACCGGGTCAGCGCGGCCCCGCCGAGCAGGACCGGGAACTCGGTGGCGATGCCCTCCGAGTTGAGCTCGGCGAGGTTGTCCTTCATCACCACGGTCGATTTCACCAGCAGGCCGGACATGCCGATCACGTCGGCCTTGTGCTCGCGGGCCGCCGAGATGATCTCCGAGATCGGCTGCTTGATGCCGATGTTGACCACGTCGTACCCGTTGTTGGACAGGATAATGTCCACGAGGTTCTTGCCGATGTCGTGCACGTCGCCCTTGACCGTGGCCAGGACGATGCGGCCCTTGCCGTCCTCGTCGCTGGCCTCCATGTGGGGTTCCAGATGCGCGACAGCGGCCTTCATGGTCTCCGCCGACTGCAGCACGAACGGCAGCTGCATCTGGCCGGAACCGAAGAGCTCACCGACGGTCTTCATCCCACCGAGCAGGTGGGTGTTGATGATCTCCAGCGGGGGCATCTCGGCCATCGCGGCGTCGAGGTCGGCCTCGAGACCCTTGCGCTCGCCGTCGACGATCCGCGCCGCCAGGCGCTCCATGAGCGGCATCGCGGCGAGCTCCGCCGCCCGTGCATCCTTCGCCCCGGCCGCGGAGACGCCCTCGAACAGCTCCATGAACACTTGGAGCGGGTCGTATCCCTCACGGCGGCGGTCGTACACCAGGTCCAGGGCGACCTCACGTTGCCGCTCGTCGATCTTGTTCATCGGCAGGATCTTGGAGCTGTGCGCGATCGCGGTGTCCAGGCCCGCCTGGATGCACTCGTGCAGGAACACGGAGTTGAGCACCTGGCGGGCGGCCGGGTTGAGGCCGAACGAGATGTTCGACAACCCCAGCGTGGTGTGGATCCTCGGGTGCGAGCCGGTGAGCCGACGGATGGCCTCGATCGTCTCGATGCCGTCCTTGCGGACCTCCTCCTGACCGGTCGAGATGGGGAAGGTCAGACAGTCGATGATGATGTCGTCCTCCGCCACCCCCCAGTTGCCGGTGAGGTCGGCGATGAGCCGCTCGGCGATCTCGACCTTGCGGTCAGCGGTGCGCGCCTGGCCCTCCTCGTCGATGGTGAGCCCGACGACGGCGGCACCGTGCCGGGAGACGAGCTGCATGATCCGCTGGAAGCGGGACTCCGGCCCGTCTCCGTCCTCGTAGTTCACCGAGTTGACCGCGCAGCGGCCCCCCAGCTTCTCCAGGCCGGCCTCGATGACGCCGGGCTCGGTCGAGTCCAGCATGATCGGCAGGGTCGAGGAGGTGGCCAGCCGTCCGGCCAGCTCCCTCATGTCGTCGGAGCCGTCCCGGCCGACGTAGTCGACACACAGGTCGACCATCTGCGCACCGTCGCGCATCTGTTCCTTGGCGATGTCCATGCAGGTGTCCCAGTCACCGGCGAGCATGGCCTCGCGGAACCGCTTGGAACCGTTGGCGTTGGTGCGCTCACCGATCATGAGGATCCCGGCGTCGGCGCGCAGCGGGGTCGAGGTGTACAGCGAGGCGACCGCGTTGACGGGCTCCACCTGACGCTCGGCCTTCTCGCGGCCCAGGACCTCTTCCCGGAGGCGGGTGATGTGCTCGGGCGTGGTTCCGCAGCAACCACCGACCATCGACAGCCCGAACTCGGAGACGAAGTCGGCGACCTGCGGCGCGAACGCCTCCGCGCCCAGCGGGTAGACGGCGCCGTGCTCGCCGAGCTCCGGCAGACCCGCGTTGGGCATGACGGACACCGGGATCCCGGCGTGCCGGGACAGGAACCGGAGGTGTTCGATCATCTCGGCCGGGCCCGTGGCGCAGTTGAGGCCGATCATGTCGATCCCCAGCGGCTCCAGCGCGGTGAGGGCCGCGCCGATGTCGGACCCGAGGAGCATCGTGCCGGTGGTCTCGATCGTGACGTGGGAGATGATCGGCAGCCGACGTCCGGCGGCGGCCATCCCGTCCTGACACCCCAGCACCGCGGCCTTCACCTGGAGCAGGTCCTGGCTCGTCTCGATGAGGTACGCATCGGCGCCCCCGCGGGCCAGTCCCTCGGCGGCCCGGGCGTAGGCGTCCCGCATCTCATCGAAGGTGGTCTGCCCAAGTGAGGGCAGCTTGGTGCCCGGCCCGAGGGAGCCCAGCACCATCCGGGGGGTCCCGTCCTCGGACGGACCCATCTCGTCCGCGACCTTGCGGGCGATCGCCGCACCCTTCTCGGCGAGCTCGCCGATCCGGTCGACGATGTCGTAGTCCCCCAGGTTGGACAGGTTGCACCCGAAGGTGTTGGTCTCGACCAGGTCGGCGCCGGCGGTGAAAAACGCCCGGTGGATGTCCTCCACCACGTCCGGACGGGTGGCGTTGAGGATCTCGTTACATCCCTCCAGGCCCAGGAAGTCCGCATCCACATCCAGGTCGACGGCCTGCAGCATCGTGCCCATCGCCCCGTCACCGATCAGTACTCGCCGACGGGCGGCATCCAATAAGGGCGAATCGAAATCGACAGACATGGGCCCAGTGTATGGGTGACGTACAACCGGACGAACGTAGGCTGTACTAATGACTGTCCAATGGAGTCCCGACGGGCATCTCGATCTGGAGAGCCCGGTAATGATCGTGGCCTTCGAGGGCTGGAACGACGCGGCGGACGTGGCGACGGGCACCGTCGAACACCTCGCACTGAACTGGGAGGCCCGCCAGATCGCCGAGGTGGGGGGTGACGAGTTCTTCGACTACCTCGACCAGCGGCCGGTCGTCCGGATCTCGGGCGGGGTGTCCCGTTCGGTGGAGTGGCCCCGGGTCGTGGTGTCGGCATGCCGACCGGACGGGGTGGCCAACGACGTGTTGCTGGTCCGCGGGCCCGAGCCGGCCCTGAAGTGGCGCAGGTTCGCCTCCGAGTTCGTCGACCTGGTCGACACCCTCGGCGTCACCCAGGTGGTCCTGTTGGGGGCCTATCTCGCGGATGTGCCGCACACCCGACCGGTCCCCCTCACCGGCGCGGCGTTCAGCCGGCAGCGGATGGCGACCATGGGCGTCGAGCCGTCGGACTACGAGGGGCCCACCGGGATGTCCGGAGTGCTGCAGCAACTGCTCACCGAGGCGGGCGTTCCCACCCTGAGCCTGTTCGCGGGCGTCCCCCACTACGTGGCCTCGCCACCGAACCCGCGGGGCACCGAGGCGATGCTGTCCTGGCTCGCCGAAAACCTGGGCATGGCCGTGCCGATGGACGCCCTGCGCGTGCAGGCCCGGACGTGGGCCGACCGGGTGGACGCCGCGGCGGGCGAGGACGAGGACCTGCGCGACTACATCCAGTCCCTCGAGGACCGGGTGGACGAGGAGTCCGGGGTGACCCCGGGGATCGACCCCGAGCCCGACCGTGGCCGGGCGTCGGGCGGGGACGCGATGCCCCTGGTCGACGGCGAGGCGATCGCCGCCGAGTTCGAACGCTTTCTCCGGGGTGACCGGGACGAGCCCGACGCCGGGTGACCCCGCGGCCGGGCGGGGCGCGTCGTGCGCGTCCCGCCGGTCAGGCGGTGGCCGGCGGGATGCCGAGCAGGCCGTCCAGGGCGGTGGCGACCGCGCCGCCGGCGGACGGGTCCGTCCGGTCGCCGTCCAGGGTCGCCCGGGCCCACTCGTCGACCGCGGCGAGCGCACCGGGGGTGTCGAGGTCGTCCGCCAGGCGCTCACGGAGGGTCGAGATCACAGCCGCGGAATCCGCGCCGGCACCCTGGGCGATGGCCCGGTTCCAGGTGTCGTACCGGACGCGGGCGGCCTCGAGGAGACCGTCGGACCAGGACCTGTCGACGCGGTAGTGCCCGGCGAACAGGCCGAGCCTGATGAGGGCCGGATCGACGCCCTCCTCCCGCAGCGCCTGGACGCGTACGAGGTTGCCGAGGGACTTGCTCATCTTGACGCCGTCGAGACCGATCATGGCGGCGTGCACGTAGAACCGGGCGAAGGGCCGCTCCCCCGTCGCCGCCTCGGCGTGCGCCGCCGAGAACTCGTGGTGGGGGAACGCCAGGTCGCTTCCGCCGCCCTGGATGTCGAACTCCATCCCCAGTCGGTTGCGGGCGATCGCCGAGCACTCGATGTGCCAACCGGGTCGGCCCGCGCCCCAGGGCGAGGGCCACGACGGCTCGCCGGGCCGCCTCACGCGCCACAGCAGCGCATCCAGCGGGTGTTCCTTGCCGGTTCGGCCCGGGTCGCCACCGCGCTCGGCGAAGGCGGCTGCCATCTCGTCGTCGTCGTACCCGGACTCGTAGCCGAAGTCCTCCGTGGCGCGATGGCGGTAGTAGACGTCCGAGTACCCGTCGACGGCGGGATCGATGCAGTAGGCGTGGCCTCGCTCGAGGAGTTCGGCCACCATGTCGATCACCTCGTCGATGGTCTCGGTCGCCGCGACGTAGTCGCGCGGCGGGAGGACCCGCAGCGCCTCCATGTCCGTCCGGAACAGCTCGGTCTCACGGTCGCCGAGCTCCCGCCAGTCGACACCGTCGCGCTCGGCGCGCTCGAACAGCGGGTCGTCGACGTCGGTGGTGTTCTGGACGTAGTGGACCTCGTGGCCGGCGTCGAGCAGCAGCCGGTAGACGAGATCGAAGGTGAGGTAGGTGGCCGCATGACCCAGGTGGGTGGTGTCGTACGGGGTGATCCCACAGACGTACATCCCCGCGACCGGCCCCGGCGCCACCTCGCGGGCCTCGCCGCCCGCCGTGTCGAACAACCTCAGGGGGACTCCGTCGCCGGGGACCGGGGGGACGACAGGCGAGGACCACGAGTGCATGCGGCCGAGTCTAGAGACAGCGCGGTCAGAACAGCGGCCAGGGTAAGGGGTAACGCGTCCCCGGGACGGGGAACACCCGGCTCGCGATGAGAGCGTCGACACGCGCGGTGAGGGCCTCGATCTCGGCGGAGGACAGCAGGTCGGACAGGGCTGCTGTGAGTTTACCGCCCGCCGCGAGGCCGCGGCGGAGCCGTTCCAGACCCGTCACCTCGTCGGCGGTGAGGGGTTGTCCCGCCCACCCCCACAGGACGGTGCGCAGCTTCGGCTCGGCGTGGAACGACAGTCCGTGATCGATCGCCCACACCACACCCGCGGCGTCGACGAGGACGTGCCCACCCTTGCGGTCCGCGTTGTTGACCACGTGGTCGAACACCGCGATGCGACGCATCCGGTCGTCGACGTCGTGCGCGACCACCACGTCCTCCCCCCGCGCGCCCTCCCCGCGCAGCACGACCGCGCGGCCATCCGGGACGGCGTCGGCGGGGTGGACGTCGATCGGGTCGTGCCCGGGGCGCTGCTCCCTGTCGAGCTCCTCGATCCACCGCTGCGCCATGCCCGGTCCACCCGGGCCGTGCGCCGCGACGGTCTGGGGCACGAGCCCCCAGCCCAGCGCCTCGGAGACCGCGTGCGCGGCGATCTCCCGCGCGGCGAGACTGCCGTCGGGGAAGTCCATCAGGGGTCGCTCCCCCGCCGACGGCTTGTAGACCCAGCTGTCCCCGTGGGCGTCCACACAGTGGTAGACGGCGTTGCTGCCGGACGGGATCCGGTACAGCACGGTGAGCTCGGGGCTGACCGGGCCGGAGGTCACGGGTCGATGAGGTCGGTGAGCGCCTCACCGGACCGAGGGAGGTAACCGTTGAGACGGACGCACAGGTGGCCCGTGGTGTCGATCGGCTCGCCGCACAGTGGGCACGGGGCACGGCCGGCGGAGACGACCCGCTCGCTGCGCAGCACGAACTGGCGGGCCCGCTGCGGCGTGAGGAAGACGCGCAGGGCGTCCGGGGCGTCCTCGGCGTCCGACAGCACCACGGACTCGTCGGTGGCGGACGGGTCCATCGCCAGCAGTTCCACCACGATCTTGCTGTGTTCCCCGTCCCAGCCGAGCCCCATGGTGCCGACCTGGAACTCGGCGTCGACCGGCATCTCGAGCGGGTCGAGATCGTCCACGACGCCGCCGGCCGGTGGCACCGGCACGTCGGACTTGGCGGCGATCTCGTCGAGCAGGTCGCCCATCCGCTCGGACAGGATCTGTGCCTGCTGCTTCTCGCACCGCACGGAGATGGTGCGGCCCGCCTCGGTGGCCTGGACGAAGAAGACACGTTCGCCGGGCTGACCGACCGTGCCCACCACGAACCGGGCCGGGTCGCGGAACTCGTGCACTGCCCTGCTCATGCCGGTGGTCTCCTCGTGGGGTGGGTGGTGGTGCGGATCATCAGGCTACGTTCCCGCCGGGGACGGCGTCCGAGCTGGCGTGCCTCGCGGTGGCGTCGCTGACCCTGCCGGCGGGGTCTCCCCGGAGACCGGCCAGGTCGCCGCCGGTGTCGTTGACCCGGAGGACGAACGGGCGATGCGGTGTATAGCGCACCACGGACACTGACGCCGGTTCCACCACGATCCGCTGGAACTGGTCGAGGTGCATCCCGTAGGCGTCCGCGATGACCGCCTTGATGACGTCGCCGTGACTGCAGGCGACCCACAGCACGTCGCGCTTCGCCTCCTCGGCCAGCCGCTGGTCGTGACGGCGGATGGCGGTCACCGCCCGGCCGGCCATCCCGGCCAGGGACTCCCCCTCGGGGAAGACCGCAGACGAGGGATGCTGCTGGACAACAGACCACAGGTTCTCCGAGGCGAGGTCGGAGAGGGGCCGTCCCGTCCAGGTGCCGTAGTCCACCTCCACCAGCCCCTCGTCGACGAGCGGCTCCACGCCCAGCGCCTCGGCCAGGGGCTCGACCGTCTGACGGCACCGCATGAGCGGCGAACGGACGACCGCCTCGACGGGCAGTTCCGCGAGCCTTCGGCCCAGGTCCGCGGCCTGGGCGTGGCCGGTGTCGTCGAGGCTGACCCCCGGGGTACGTCCGGCCAGCGTGAGGGCGGTGTTGGCGGTGGAACGGCCGTGCCGGAGCAGGATGACGGTCATACGGGAAGGTTACCGACGACGCGGCGACGGACGTGCGGTGCGCGAGGTCAGGTCGCGGGGATCGTGCCCGTGCCCAGCAGGATCATCACCAGTGCGCCGAGCAGGATGCGGTATCCGGCGAACCAGGCGAGCGAGTGGTTCTGCACGAACTTCAGGAGCCAGGCGATGGCGGCGTACCCGATGACGAACGCGATCGCCGAGCCGACGAGGAGCTGGATCCCGCTGGCGGACTGCCCCACTGACGGTTCGAACGCGTCGGGGAGGCTGAACAGGCCCGAGGCCAGGACCGCGGGGATCGCCAGCAGGAAGGAGAACCGCGCCGCGGCCTCCCGCGACATGTTGAGGAACAGTCCGGCGGAGATCGTGCCGCCGGAGCGGCTCACGCCCGGGATGAGGGCCAGACACTGCGCCAGACCCATGACGATCGCGTCCTTCATCGTCAGACCGTCGAGCGATTTGGCGTCGACGGGGCGGTCCTGCCGACCGAACCTCTCGGCGATGAGGAAGACGAAGGAGAAGACGATGAGCACGATGGCGGTGATCCACAGGTTCCGCGCGGCGTCACGGATGAAGTCCTTGGCGACGAAACCGATGATCGCGATGGGGACCGAGCCCACGATGACGAACCACCCCAGGCGGTAGTCCGGGTCGGCGCGGTGCCCGGAGTTGAACACACCCCGGAACCAGGCGACGAGGATGCGCACGATGTCCTTGAAGAAGAACACCAGCACCGCGGCCTCGGTGCCCAACTGGACCACTGCCGTGAACGACGCCCCGGCGTCCTCTCCGAAGAACCACGTGGAGAAGATCCGCAGGTGCCCGGACGAGGAGACGGGGAGGAACTCGGTGAGTCCCTGGATCGCGGACAGGACGACGACCTGCAGCCAGGACATCCCTTCCGCGCCCTGGGCGGCGAGGACCGAAGTGTTCACGTGCGTTGTTTCCTCTCGGGTCGCGGCGGATCGGACGCGGATCGCGTCACCGCACGCCGCGAGAGTAGTCGCACGGACCTGGGCGGTGCCCGAGCACCCGCGTCGTGGACAATGGCGGGCAGTCGAAAGGAACACCGTGCACCGACGTGTCCTCCGCCGTTCCGGCGTGCCCGCCGCACTGCTCGCCCTGGCGGTCGGTCTGACCGCCTGCTCCTCGCCCACCGCCGAGCTCGAGGAGCAGAACCAGGTCGCCCAGGGCAACGCCTCCCCTGCCGAGTCGCCGCAGGTCTCCGACCCGACCGGGGGTGAGGTGATCCCGGTGCCGGGCTCGGTCCGCACCCTGGTCGCGGTGGGCGACCGGGTCGTCGCCCAGGTCGACGCCCCGCCGTCGCTGGAGATCGGTCGCGTCGACGGCACCCGATGGGTGGCGGAGGACTCCGTGCCCCTGCCGCCGGACGCCGGCGACGCCACGGCCGCGCACGACGGAACCGTCGTCGTCCCCCATCCGGACGGGGTCGTCCTCGTGTCGGACACCGGGCGGACCCGGGACGTCACGGGTCTGGGTCCGGTCACCGCCGCCGCGTTGACCACTGACGGCCGACTGCTCACCGGAACCACGGAGGGCGAGATCGTCGTCCGTGGGGCCGACGGCGCCGAACAGCGCCGTATCGGCGGGCTGACCTCGGTCGACCGGATCAGCGTCGCCGGGGACGGTTCGGTGACGGCCCTGAGCCGACCCGACACCGTCATCGCCAGCATCGATCTCGAGAGCGACAACGCCGGTCCCCTCCTGCGAGCGGGAAAGGGGGCGGGGCTGCTCGACGAGTTCGGCGAGGCGTCCGTGGTCGCCAGTGACACCATCGGCGGGACCCTGTTGGTGTACTCGACCTCCCCCGTCCGGCTGCATCAGCAGTTCCCCGTGGCCGCGGCCCCGTGGGCGGTGGCAGAGGACACCTCCAGGGGACTCGTCTGGGTCACGTCCACGGGAACCAACACCGTCCAGGCGTACGATCTCGGCGATGGCGTCGGTATCCGGCGCGCGGACATCCCGACGGTGCGCCAGCCGGACTCGCTCGCGGTCACCGACTCGGGCACCGTGGTGGTCGGCTCCGCGGACGGGGCGGGCATGCACCTCATCCGACCGACCCTCACCGAGCCGGCGAGCTGATCGCCCAGACGACCCACCGTCCCCGCCGGGGACGTCCACCGAGGAGGACCGTGTACGCACTGCTCAAGAAGGTGCTGTTCCGCTTTCCCGCGGAGCGGATCCACCACCTGGTGTTCGGCCTGCTCAAGCTCCTGACCCTGGTGCCCCCGCTCGGCGCCGTGGTGCGCCGGGTACTCGGGGTGCGGGACCCCGTGCTCGCCCAGGAGGTGCTCGGGCGGACGTTCCCCGGCCCGCTGGGGCTGGCGGCCGGTTTCGACAAGAACGCGGCCGCCGTGGACTCGTGGGGCGCGATCGGCTTCGGGTTCAGCGAGGTCGGCACCGTGACCGCCTCTCCCCAACCGGGCAATCCCACCCCGCGACTGTTCCGGCTGATCGAGGACAGGGCGATCCTCAACCGGATGGGATTCAACAACCACGGGGCCGGCAACGCCGCCAACAACCTGCGTCGGCGCCGCAGCAGTGACCCGGTGGGGATCAACATCGGCAAGACCAAGGTGGTTCCCGCGGAGGACGCGGTCCGCGACTATGTCGCCTCGGCGACGATGCTCACGGGTCTCGCCGACTACCTCGTCGTCAACGTCAGCTCCCCCAACACCCCGGGCCTGCGGGATCTCCAGGCCGTCGAGTCGCTCCGTCCCATCCTCACGGCGGTGCGGGACGTCGCCACGATCCCTGTCCTGGTGAAGATCGCGCCCGACCTGGACGACGCGGACATCGACGCGGTGACGGACCTCGTCCTGGAACTGGGTCTGGCGGGCATCGTCGCCACCAACACCACCATCTCCCGGGACGGACTGCGGACACCCGCCACGTCGGTCGAGGCGCTGGGGGCCGGGGGCATCTCCGGCGCGCCGGTCGCCGCCCGGTCACGGGAGGTCCTCGCGCGGATCCACGGCCGCGCAGGCGGCCGCATCGTCATCATCTCCGTCGGTGGCATCGAGACGCCCGAGGACGTCTGGGACCGCATCACCCACGGCGCGAACCTCGTCCAGACCTACACCGGGTTCATCTTCACCGGTCCCACCCTTCTGAGCGGCACGAACCGCCTGGTGGCCAAGCGCCTCCGCCAGGGCGGGTTCGGGTCCCTGGCGGAGGCGGTCGGCTCGGCGGTGCGCTGAACCCTACTGCTCGAAGATCCCCGTCACGGTGCCGCGGGCCAGGCCCTGGCCGAACAGGTTGAACCCGACGAAG
The DNA here is from genome assembly GCF_024732245.1 of Dietzia sp. B32. Taxonomy (NCBI): domain Bacteria; kingdom Bacillati; phylum Actinomycetota; class Actinomycetes; order Mycobacteriales; family Dietziaceae; genus Dietzia; species Dietzia sp. B32. Next base: position 225,312 of record NZ_CP093845.1, read on the forward strand.
GCGCACGAGGCATCGTCACCGAGCTCGATCTCGTCCCCCACCGCGTGGACCGCGAGGATGTAGCGGTGCGGACCGTGGCCCGCCGGCGGGGCGGCGCCCACGAAGCCCTTGAATCCCGCATCGTTGCGCACCACGACGGCCCCCGACGGCAGGCCCGAGGTGTCATCACCGATGCAGGCGCCCTCGGGCAGAGAGGTGACGTCCGCCGGGATGTTGGCCACCGACCAGTGCCAGAAGCCCGACGCTGTGGGAGCGTCCGGGTCGAAGACCGTGACCACGTAGGTCCTGGTGCCCTCCGGGCCCTCGCTCCAGCTCACCTGCGGGGACTTGTCCTCGCCGCCCTCGACGCCCATCTTCCCACCGAGCTGCGCGGCGGTCAGGGTCGCGCCCTCGGCGAACGACTCGCTGCTCACCTCTAGTGCGGGCAGCTCCGGGAGCGCGGCGTAGGGGTCGGGCACACGGAAGTCGGTCATCGTCATCCTCCTGCGATCGTGGCGGTGTGGAGTGATCCTCCAGCCGGTCACGTCCCTGTCTACCAGCGATGACCGCGCGGCGTGGCCCACGGGAGGGCCCCGATTTGGCCCACGGTTCGGGCATCGGCTAATGTCATTCCTCGCACGACCAAGCCGGGCACGAAGCCGGTGAAGGTCACCAGTGTGCGAGCGCGAGTGGCGGAATGGCAGACGCGCTAGCTTGAGGTGCTAGTGTCCTATTAACGGACGTGGGGGTTCAAGTCCCCCCTCGCGCACACTGTGTCGAGACAGTAGAAGTGGCCCCGGATCCGTGAGGATCCGGGGCCCACTTGTTTTTCCGGGGAGGTCTCCGAATGGCACGCACGCCCCCACCCCCCGCCCAGCAGCAGCTCATCGACCGCCTCCGCCGGCATCTCGCGGACGAGCCGGTGACCCGGGAGGTCTCGATGTTCGGCGGCCGGTGCGTCATGGTCGCCGGGAAGATCCTCGTGAGTGTCGGCGAGGACGGCGGGATGCTGCTCCGGGTGGCCGACGGAGACGACGACGAGCTCCTCCGCCGCCCCGGCGCCGCCCGGGCCGAGATGGGCGCCGGGCGCGACATGGGTCCCGGCTGGATCAGGGTGGCGGCCTCGGCCGTCGAGACGGACGAGGACCTGGGCACGTGGCTCGGACCGGCCCTGGCGTACAACCGGGCGGTCACCGGCCGCGCGGCCCGTCGGCAGGGGTAGCCCCGTGAGCGCGGACCACGTGATCGACGTGCGGGGACTGACGAAGTCCTTCGGGAGGTTCCCCGCTCTGAACGGGGTCGACCTGCAGGTCGAGAAAGGTCATGTGCAGGGGTTCCTGGGGCCGAACGGCGCGGGCAAGTCCACCACCATCCGGGTGCTCCTCGGTCTCCTGCGGGCCGACGGCGGAACTGCGACCGTCCTCGGGTGCGACCCCTGGCGGGACGTCGTGGACCTGCATCGCCGACTCGCCTACGTCCCCGGCGACGTCAGCCTGTGGCCGGGCATGAGCGGCGGTGAGGCGATCGACCTCCTCGGTGACCTCCGGGGCGGGCTCGACGAGCGGCGGCGCGCGGAGCTGGTCGAGCGTTTCGAGCTGGATCCGACAAGGCGGGGTCGCCAGTACTCCAAGGGCAACCGCCAGAAGGTCGCCCTCGTCGCGGCCCTGGCGTCGGATGTCGAGTTGCTGATCCTCGACGAGCCCACGAGTGGACTGGATCCGCTGATGGCGAAGGTCTTCCGGGATGTGATCGGTGAGGCCAACGCCCGCGGCACGTCGGTGCTGCTCTCGAGCCACATCCTGGCCGAGGCCGAGTCCCTGGCGGACCGGGTGTCGATCATCCGTGACGGGCGGATCGCCCGGACCGGCACGCTGACCGAGCTGCGTGGCCACGCCCGCTCGTCGATCAGCGCCACGCTCAGCCGGATCCCGGAACCGCGCGAACTGGACACACTGTGTGGACTCGACTTCCTGCGCGACGTCCGGGTGGACGGTGATCGGATCTCGGCCACTGCCGAGGCGGCCAGGACCGGCGAGGCCATGACGGTGCTCGCCCCCTACGGTCTGGCCGCGCTGACCGTCGAACCCGCGTCGCTCGAGTCGCTCTTCCTGGACGTCTATGGAGGCGACGCCGGATCCGGCACGGACGGCCCGGCGGCGACCCCGTGACCGCGTTGCTCGCGGGGACCCGCCCGCTGTTGCGGGCCACGGTCCGGCACGACGGGATCCGCTTCGCACCGTGGATCGCCATCGCGACGGCGCTGTCCGCGTCGTCGGTACTCGTCTATCCGTTGCTCTTCCCCGATCCGCTGGAGCGGGCCGCGCTCGCTGTCGCGGTGGGGGACAACCCGGCGCTCGGCATCATCTTCGGACCCGCGTTCGACCTCAGCACGGTCGACGGGTTCAACGCCTGGCGCGCCCTCGCCCTCGCCGGGTTCTTCACCGCGCTCGGGGCGGTCCTCACCGTCATCCGCGCCACTCGCGGGCAGGAGGACTCCGGGCAGGCCGAGCTCCTCGCCTCCGGTGTGCTCGGACGCGCGAGCCGACTGTTCGCCGGGGTAGGGCTGGCGCTGGCCGGCTCCCTCGCCGCCGGCGTGGTCTCCGGCGTCGTCACCGGCCTCTGCGGTGGTGACTGGCAGTCCTCGCTGCTCCTGGGCGCGACCTTCACCGCGTCGGGCTGGATGTTCGCCGGGGTCGCCGCGATCACGGCGCAACTGGGTTCGGACGCCCGCACCGCCTCCTCCCTGGCGATCGGGACGCTCGGCGCCCTCTTCCTCCTCCGGGGTGTCGCCTACACCGTGGACACCCCCGCGTGGACCGTCTGGGTCAACCCGCTGGGATGGATGACCGAGACCCGACCCGCGACCACCGACCTCTGGTGGCCGCTGCTGGGGGCGGTGGCGTTCACGACCCTGTGCCTGGCCATCGCCTTCGTCCTCCAGTCCCGTCGCGACCTCGGGCAGGCCGCCCTCGCGCCGTGCCCCGGGCCGGACCGCGGACGAATCCGGTCGTCGTGGGGGCTCGCCCTGCGAATCAACCGAGGAGCCGTCCTGACCTGGACCGGCGCGTTCGTCGTGCTCGGGCTGATGTACGGGTATCTCGCCACCTCGATCCAGGACATCCTGCGCCGGGACACCGCGGTCAGGGCCATCCTCGCGGCGGGGGCCGCCACCCCGGACGACCTGACCTCCGCGTTCATCGTGACGATCCTGCGCCTCGTGGGGATCGTCGCCGCGGTCTCCGGGGTCCAGATCATGCTCAAGCTCCGCTACGAGGAGATGGAGGGCCGGCTCGAACCCGTCCTGGCCGGCGCGCTCCACCGGGCCCGGTACCTCGCGGGCAACGTGGTGCTGGCGTTCGCCGCCCCGGCCGCGTTCGTGCTTCTCGCGGGCCTGCTGATCGCGGCGCGCGCCCCCGGGGCCGGGATCGGTGTGTCGTTCGGTCCCACCGTGCTCCAGGCCGCGGCCACGATCCCCGCCGTGTGGACGGTCGTCGCGCTCGCCGTCGCCGTGGTGGGCGCGCGACCGCACGTGAGCCTCGCCGCGTGGGTCGGGGTGTTCGCGTCCTTCGCCCTGACTGTGCTCGGGCCGACGTTCAGACTCCCCGACCCGTACCTCGCGATCAGCCCGTTCTGGCACGTCCCGAGCGTCACCGCGGGCGGGGCCGGCTGGGGTGGGCTGCTGTGGATCTCCTCGGTCACGGCTCTGTTCCTGGTGGTGGGGTTCGTGGGTTTCCGTCGACGTGACGTGGCGGCCCCGTGACCACCGACCGTCCGTGGTGGACACCACGGAGCTCGCCGTGCGGATGACCCTCGCCGTGACGATGAACAGAGTCGCCGACGGCCTGGGACGGTCGCTCGCCGCGGTCGCCCGCGCCGCCGACCGACGCCTGGACACCCTGGGCCTGGCTCCCCCGCCCCTGGATCTGCCTCCAGAGGTCCGCGACGCCCTCCGCGACGTCTTCGGTCACACGATCGACCCCACCTCGGTGATGATCCGCCGCGGCCATGTCCCGGGCGTGCCGCACCGGCGGGCGTTCGCGCTGCCCGGGTTGATCTACCTGGGTGCCGACCCCGGCGTGGTGGGCACCACGTCAGTTGACTCGGTGGCAGCGGGCACCGATCGGCCCCGGGCCACCCCGACCCTGGTGCATGAACTGGTCCACATCTGGCAGGGCCGGTATCTCGGCCCGCGCTACGTGGTGCGGGCGCTGGGCGAGCAAATCCGCCTGGGCCGGCGCGCCTACGACTGGCGGGCGGCAGTCGCCCACGGTGCCCACGACGCGCCCGCCGGCCACGTCGCCCACGGAGGCCACGGCCCGGGCGCGCTGCCCGTGGAGGCCCACGCCCAGCTGGTGTCCGAGGCGTACGCCGCGGGCCACGACTTCGCCCCCACCGCCGTCCTCTCCGGGCGGGACCATCACCTGCGGGCGGTGGAGCACGTGCTCATCGGGTTGCGTGCCGGCGACGCCTCCACGCTGCGGGGGAGAACGGTTTAGGGGCTGACCACCTCGTCGTCGTACCGTATCGGGGTGACCGGCATCGACCCAGACAGTTTCGACCCGAGCGGTATCGAGCCAGGCGGTATCGACCCGAGCGGTATCGAGCCAGGCCGCATCGACCCGAGCGGTATCGACCCGGCTGACCTCGAGATCTGCCTGCGCGTCCTCGACAGGGCCGCCGCGCTCGGCGAGGACCACCCCGACTCCATCCGGGTGCAGCGGTCGGTGGGCCACATGTTCAAGCTCCTCAAGAAGACCCGCCGCGCCGAGGTGCGCCGCGCCCGCCAGGAGGCGGACAAAGCCGTCATCGAGGCCACCGCGACCGGCTCGCCCACCCGCATCGACGACGAGACCGCCGGCATCCGCCTGGTCTCCAACACCCCGGGCGCCGTCGCCGGCCACCTCCAGCGCGCGATGGCGTGCTACGTCTGCAAGCAGCGCTTCACCCAGGTCGACGCCTTCTACCACCAGTTGTGTCCCCGGTGTGCGGCGCTCAACCGGGCCCGGCGGGATCCGGAGATGGATCTGACCGGCCGGCGGGCCCTGCTCACCGGCGGCCGCGCGAAGATCGGCATGTACATCGCCCTCATGCTGCTGCGCGCCGGCGCCGACGTCACCATCACCACCCGCTTCCCCCGCGACGCCGCGCGCCGGTTCGCCTCGATGGACGACCACTCCGAGTGGGCCGACCGCGTGCACGTGATCGGCGTGGACCTGCGCGACCCCGCCCAGGTGGTGGCGCTGGCCGACGAGGTCGCCGCCGGCGGCCCGCTGGACATCCTCATCAACAACGCGGCCCAGACCGTGCGCCGCTCCCCCGGGTCGTATTCCGGGCTCGTCGAGGGCGAGTCGGCCGCACTCACCGGCCGCGCCGCCGACATCCCCGTGGTCACCATGGGCCGCACCTCCGAGCTGCACCCGGCCGCCCTCATGGGAGGAGAATCCGCGCTGATCGGGTCCGAGGAGGCCGAGCGCGAGGCCGACCACATCGCGACCCTGGCACTGCAGGCCGGCTCGTCCTCGCTGGAGCGCATGGCCGCCGGAACCGCCATCGACGCTGGCGGGCTGCTGCCGGACGTGGTGGACCACAACAGCTGGGTGGCCACCGTCGAGCAGGTCGAGCCGATGGAGATGCTCGAGGTGCAGCTCGCCAACTCTGTCGCTCCGTTCATCCTCGTCTCGCGCCTGCGCCCCGCCATGGCGGCCTCGAAGGCGCGGCGCAAGTACGTCGTCAACGTCTCCGCCATGGAGGGGCAGTTCTCGCGGCGCTACAAGGGCGCCGGCCACCCGCACACCAACATGGCCAAGGCGGGCCTCAACATGCTCACCCGCACCTCGGCCGAGGAGATGTTCACCGAACACGGCATCCTCATGACCGCCGTGGACACCGGCTGGATCACCGACGAGCGCCCGCACACCACCAAGGTCCGGCTGCACGAGGAGGGCTTCCACGCGCCGCTGGACCTCGTCGACGGCGCCGCCCGCGTGGTGGACCCGATCGTCCGCGGCGAGGCCGGTGAGGACCTCTACGGCTGCTTCCTCAAGGACTTCGAGCCCAGCCCGTGGTGAACGTCGACGCCGCCCGCCGGATCCTCGCCGACGAGCTCCTGCCCACGATCCGCGCCGCGGTGGCCGATCTCGGCGGCGACGGGCCCGACACACTGGTGCACTCGCGGCCCACGACCGCGGGGTCGGATTGGCCCACCAACACCGCCGCCGCGCTCGTCCACCACCTGTGCGGGGTGCTCGCCTCCTGGGGCGCGTCGTGTCTCGGCGGCGAGGACGCGGACCGGGACCGTGACACCGAGTTCGCCTTCACCGGACCGGTGGGGCCGGAGCTCGACCGGCTGGGCGCGCTCATCGCACGGCTGCCCGGGTGGGTCGCCGCGGCGGTCGAACGCGGCGAGCTGGCCACTCCCGCCGGGACCACGGTCGACGTCGACGCCGCGCGCCGGGCGGGGACCTTCACCCCGGACTGGGTCGTGGGCCACATCCTGCACGAGGTCGCCGCCCACACCGGCCAGCTGCAGGTGACCCGCGACGTCCTGCTGTCCCGGGGCCGCTCGCGGTGAGTCCGACCCCGGTCCTGCTCGACTGCGACCCGGGCATCGACGACGCCCTGGCGATCGCCTACCTGGTGGCCGAACACCGCGCCGGGCGGATCGACCTGACCGGCGTGGTGTGCACGGCCGGCAACGTCGGGTTGGAGGACACGGTCGGCAACGCGTGTGCGTGGCTGGACCTGGCGGGCTCCGCGGAGCTCCCGGTGGCCGCCGGGGCGCCCGGCCCGATCGTCGTGCCCCACGTGCTGACCCCCGAGACGCACGGCCCCCGTGGGGCCGGGTTCGCGGAACTGACGACGACGACGAGGGCGGTCGATCCCCGCGACGGCGCCCGCCTCTGGGTGGACGCGGCGCGCGCACATCCGGGTGAGCTACTGGGGATCGTCACCGGGCCCTCGTCCACGCTGGCCCATGCCCTGGCGTTGGACCCCGCACTCCCCCGGTTGCTGGGCGGGCTCGTGGTGATGGGCGGGACGTTCCGTGGGCACCCCGGCAACACCACCCCGGTCAGCGAATGGAATGTCGACGTCGACCCGGAAGCCGCCGACCGGGTGTGTCGGGCGTGGGAGGACGCGCGCGCGGCCGATCCCGCGGTCCCGGCCCCGCTGTGGTGCGGGTTGAACCTCACCGAACGTGCGGTGTGGACCCCGGAACGGTCACGGTGCCTGCTCGAGACGTCGGGGTCGCCGCTGGCGCGGCAGTTGACCGAGGCGCTGCGGTTCTACTTCGGGTTCCACGACTCCGTCGGCGAGGGGTACCTCGCGCAGGTCCATGATCCGTTCGTCGCGTGGATGGCCCTGCACCCGCAGGCCGTGGTGGCCGAGGTGGCGCACGTGCGGGTCGAGTGCGTGGGCGAGCACACGCGCGGGATGACGGTCGCCGATGTGCGTGGCCACCGGGGTCGGGTGGACAATGCCCGCATCGCGACCGATGTGCTGGTGCCGGGCGGGCCGGACGCCGTGCTGGACGAGATCTGTGCGGCGATCGTCTCGCTGGCGGGCCGGCCTGACTAGTTTCCCGGCCGCGTGAAGTTCCGGGTCGGCGGTGCCGGGTCGGGAACGCACTCGGCCGTGGCGTGCCCGCGCAGCGAGGTCGCGCACGCCACGCCGGCCGCGGCGCCGGTCCCCACGGCGATCGGCACGAGCTGCAGGCCGGTCACGATGTCGCCGGCGGCGTACACCCCGTCGACGCTGGTCAACTGCATCGCGTTGACGGTGAGACCGCCTTCGTCATCCAGCTCGCAGCCCAGGGACGTCGCGAGCTCGTTCGTCGGGTGGTGCGCGTAGGAGAAGAACACCTTCGATCCCGCGATCATCCTCCCGTCCGCGAGCCGCACCCCCTCCAACCGGCCGGGGTCGCCGACGAGTTCCCGGGCGACCCCGTCGACCACCTCGATGTCGTGCTCGGCACAGGCGGCGCGCTGGTCGTCGTCGAAGGCCGGGTCGGAGTCGCTCTCGGTGATGATCACGACCTCCGACGCCCAGTCCAACAGTTCGGAGGCGTACGCCGGCACGTGGGCACCCACGCCCAGGACGATGATCCGCTGGTCCGCGGCGGTGAGGCCGTCACACGCGGGGCAGTGGTGCACATCGACCCCGTAGTGTTCGTCGATCCCCGCGAGGTCGGGTAGCCGGTCGCGCACGCCGGTGGCGAGGATGATCCGCTTGGCGGTGACCGTGACGGGGTTCTCGTCCCCGCCGTCGGTGGTGGTGCCCGGCGCGATGCGTGCGACGAACCCGTCGTCGTCCTCCCTGACGAGGTCGGTGACGACCCCGCGGAGCCGGCGGACGGTCGGGTACTCGCTGAGACCCTCCTCGACATCGGCATAGAACCCGGCGGGCGTGGCGGGGCCGGTGCCGAGCATCCCGTGGATCTCCCGCGCCGCGAGGTTGCGTTGACACCCGGCGTCGACGAGCAGGGTGGAGCGGCGGTACCGGCCGACCCAGGTGGCGGCTGACAGACCTGCCGGGCCGCCGCCCACGATCAGGACGTCCACGCTCTCGGGAACGGGGTCGCTCGACGCGACCGCCCCGGGGTCGGCGTCGTCTGCGGGGGCGTGGGTCATGGCTCTCCGATCCATCACACGGGTGGTGTCACACTACGGAAAGTGAGGCGGCTCGATCACCGGTCCGCGTCGGTCCGCGCCGGTCAGCGACGCCACGGGCGACGCGGGTGGCCGAGGGGCCCGACTAGAACCGGTGTTAGGCTCCTCCGGATGTTCCGGTGGGCCCGTGGGCTCCCCCGGACAACGCCGTCGCCCCACTTCACCGCCCCGGGAGAGTCCATGAGGTCTGTCGCTGCCGCCCTGATCGTCGTCGCGGGTGGGGCGGTCGTCGCCGGGGTCTCGGCCCGTCGCGAGGCGGTGGCCGCCGGCGACGCCGAACCCCTTGCTGCCACCGTGCGAACCGCGGTGACGACCGCGCGGGAGACCGTACGGCGTCGGATCAGGTCGCGATCGGCGGCGGCGGTGCCCGCGGGGGGCCCCGACGCCGCGGCCCCCGAGGGATCGGGACCGGCGTCGTATCCGGCGCCCCCGGACCGGGCCGACCCGGGCACGGGCACGGGCACGGCATCCCGCGGGCTCGCCGGGGCCCGAGGGTTCGTGCCCGCCCTCGAGGGGATCCGCGGGCTCGCGGCAGTCGGCGTGCTGACCACCCACGTCGCGTTCGTCACCCGCGCCTCCACCGGGTCACCCGTCAAGCGGCTGTTCGGTCGACTGGACCTCGCGGTGGCGGTCTTCTTCGCCAAATCCGGGTTCCTGTTGTGGCGGTCCCACGCGGCCCACGCCCGCCGGGACGAGCCCGGGACCGCCCGGCCGACCAGGGAGTACCTGCGCTCGCGGCTGGTGCGGATCATGCCGGCGTACTCGGTGTTGGTCGCCGCGGCGATGCTGTTGCTCGAGCAGAACCACGTCAACGGCCCGGACTCGTGGATCGCCAACCTCACCCTGACGCAGATCTACACCTCGAACTTCCTCGTCGCCGGGTTGACCCACGCGTGGTCTCTGGCGGTGGAGATGGCCTACTACCTCGCCTTCCCGCTTCTGTGGACCGCGATGAAGGACCTGCGCGGCGACGCCGCCCGTTGGCGCATCCCCGCGATCGCCGCCTTCGGTGCCTCGGGACTCGTGTTCCCGATGCTCCCGTGGCACGCCCTCGGGCTGTTGCCGGCCGACGTCAACGTCCAGATTCTGCCCCCGTCGTTCACCGCGTGGTTCGCCGCGGGGATGCTCCTGGCCGAGGTCGCCACGGCGCCTCCCGGCACCCTCGCCCGGTTGTGCCGGGATCAGCTCTCGAGGTGGGGGTGGTGGGTCGCCGGCGGCGCGGCGCTGGTGGCCACCACGGTCCCCGGGTGGTTCACCGAGGGGTTCGTCCACCCCGGGCCGATCGAATTCGCCGCCCGCACCGGACTGGCGGGCACGATGGCCTTCCTCGTCCTGGCGCCTGTCGTCCTCGCCCCGGAGGGCACGCGCTTCCCGCTCCTGGAATCGAGGCCCCTGCAGAAGGTCGGCACCTGGTCCTACGGCGTCTTCCTGTGGCACCAGCTCGTACTGCACGCCGCGTTCCCCCTCACGCGCACCCGGCTCTGGGACAGGCGGATGGCGGTCATCTGGCCGGTCACCGTCGCGGGATCCCTGGCGGCGGGCGCGGCCAGTCACCACTGGCTGGAGGAACCCGCGCGCAGGGCGCTCGAGCGCCGCTGAGGCCCTCCCCGACCTCCGTCGGAGGAGTTTCGACCGAACCTGTCGATCCGGGCGGTCCCGTTCGTCACCATGATGTCGGCACACTCGCGTGTCCGACGTCCACCACGAACGGTCAGGAGATCGACATGAAGTACGTGCTATTGCTCTTCGGGAACATCGACGACGTCCGGTGCGGGGAGGCCGGACCGGAGGAATCCGTCGAGGGGCCCGGGCCGGAGGCGTTCATCGCGTTCGACGCCGAGCTCCGGGCCGCGGGAATCCTCGCCGGTGGTTTCGCCCTGGAGGACCCGGAGACCGCGGTCAGTCTCGCGGCCCCCGCCGGTGGCGGCGACCCCGTCATCACCTCGGGTCCGTTCGCGGAGAGCCGCGAGTTCGTCGGGGGCACGATCATCATCGACGTGCCCGACATCGACGCGGCGCTCGCGTGGGCGAGGCGATGCCCGGGAGTGCACGGTGGTCGGGTCGAGGTCCGCGCGATCGCCGAGTACTGACGGACGCCGGGCACTGACGGACGCCGGAAACCGATGACCGAGGGACCGGGAGGCGCGACGGGCGCGGATCGCGGGGCGCCCGGTGACGGCCGACCCGGGGTGGACGAGAGCACCACCCCGGGGCGGTCGGCGACCGACGCCCTCGCCGCGCTCCGGCGAGAGGACCGCTCGCGACTGCTCGCGGCCCTCACGTCCCGGTTCGGTGACCTCGACCTCGCCGAGGACGCGACGCAGGACGCCTTCGCGGCCGCGCTGGAGACCTGGCCGGGCACCGGAGTGCCGGAGAAGCCCCTCGCCTGGCTCATGACCACCGCGACCAGAAAGGCGATCGACCGACTCCGGCGACAGCGGGCTCTGACGGAGCGGTTGGCCCGGCTGCATGTCGAGCAGGAACACCGGGTGGCCCGTGCGGTGGAGGTCTCGCCGGCGGACCCGGACGAGATCCCGGATGAGCGTCTAGAGCTGTTCTTCGCCTGCTGCCACCCCACCCTGAGGGTCGAGGAGCAGGTCGTGCTCACGCTCCGGTGCCTGGCGGGGCTGACCACCGCCGAGATCGCCCAGGCGTTCCTGGTGCCGGTGCCCACGATGCAGCAGCGGCTGGTCAGGGCGAAGAAGCGGATGCGGGTCACCCGGATCCCGGTGCGGGTGCCTGGGAGCGCGGAGCTTCCCGCTCGGCTCTCGTCCGTCCTGACGGTGATCTACCTGGTCTTCTCCGAGGGGTACGCCGCCACGGAGGGGGCGGACCACCTGAGGAGGGATCTGACGCGGGAGGCGATCCGGCTGGCCCGGATCGTCCATCGTCTGATGCCCACCCAGCCGGAGGTCACCGGTCTGCTGGCGTTGGTGGTGCTGATCGAGGCCCGCGCGTCCGCACGGACCGGTCGCGACGGGATGCCCGTTCCCCTGGCGGACCAGGACCGCCGCACGTGGGACCCTATTCTGCTGGAGGAGGGCCTGTCGCTCGCAGAGCAGGCTGCCGCGGGCGGCCCGGGCCCGTACTCCGTTCAGGCCGCCATCGCCGCCGTGCACGCCGAGGCCCCTGACTTCGCGTCGACGGACTGGCGGCAGATCGTGGCCCTCTACGATGTGCTCCTGATCCTCGCTCCCGGTCCGGTGGTCCGGATGGCGCGAGCGGTGGCCATCGGGCGACGAGACGGGCCGGAGGCGGGGATCGCCCACCTGGACGAGTTGTCCGCGGACCCTGCGCTCGCCGGGCACCATCCGTTCCACGAGGCGAGGGCCGTCACCCTGGAGTTGCTCGGGCGTCCGGAGGAGGCGCGCCGGGCGTGGGCCCGCGCCCACGCACTCGCCCGCAACGAGGCCGAGCGTGACTACCTCCTGCAGCGCTGGTGGGATGCCTGAAGCTCGTGCGTCGGGTAGCTCGACTCGCCTTCCCTTCCCCCTCGACCCATGGCAGGTTAGGCTAACCTCACGCCGCGACCTCCAGGTGCCGGCGCCGCATCCCCGAGGAGGATCCCACATGACCGCCAGTCCGCTCCCCCAGCACGACCGGGACCCCGAGTCCGTCGCCGGGCACTGGCTTCTGGCGCGTATCGGCAAGAAGGTTCTGCGTCCAGGCGGAAAAGAATTGTCCGAATGGCTGGTCTCGGCCGCCACCGTGACGGGGAAGCGCGTGGTGGAGTTGGCTCCCGGGCTCGGACTGACCGCAACCCTGCTACTGAACGAGAACCCGGCGTCGTATGTGGGCGTGGATTCGGATCCCGACGCCGTCGCCGTCGCCCGTGACACGATCGGCGGCCGGGGTGAACTGGTCGTGGCGACCGCGCAGAATACGGGGCTGGAGACCGCCTCCGCCGACATCATCATGGGCGAGGCCATGTTGACCATGCAGGGCGACTCCGCCAAGCGGCAGATTGTCGCGGAGGCCGGCCGGGTGCTCGGACCGGCCGGGCGGTATCTGGTCCACGAACTGTGCCTGGTCCCCGACACACTGGACGACGAGATCAAGACGGGTATCCGCAAGGACCTCGCCCGTTCGATCCGGGTGAACGCGCGGCCACTGACCGTAGCGGAGTGGATCCACCTGTTCGACGAGGCCGGCTTCGGGGTCGAGAGCACCGAACTCCGCCCGATGGCGTTGCTCCAGCCCCGCCGTGTCCTCGCCGACGAGGGCATCGTCGGCGTGGCCCGGATCGTCCGAAACCTCCTCCGCGACGCCGACGCCCGCCGACGAGTTCTCGCCATGCGTAGGACCTTCGTCGCGCACGACCAGCACATGAGCGCGGTCGGGTTCGTACTGCGCAAACGCTGACCACGCCGCGGCACACGAAATCCGCTACTCTCCCTCCGGATCCGCTACCCGATTCCGAGTAGCAGATTGGCAGTGCGAGTAGCGGATTTCGTGTGGGCGGTCGGGGGCGGTGCGCGGCCTGCGCACTGCGCACGACGGCGCCCGGCAGGGTCAGGAGTCGAACGCGTCGATGATCGCCTGCGCCGCCAGTGCGGCGGTGAGCGTCCCCTCGCGGACCTGACGCTCGACCTGCGGAGCGATCCGGCGCACGTCCGGGTCGGCGGACAGCCGGGCCATCAGGGTGTCGTGGACCATGGACCACGTCCAGTCGACCTGCTGTCGCGCCCGCCGGGCCTCCACCTCGCCGATGCCGGACATCGTCTCCTGGTGCGAGCGGACCGCGTCCCAGAAGCGGTCGAGGCCCTCGGCCTCCAGTCCCGACATCGTGAGGACGGGAACCTTCCACACCGCGTCGGACGGACGCACCAGCCGCAGCGCGGCCGCGAGCTCGCGGGCGGCCCGCGCCGCGTCCTTGACGTGTGGCCCGTCGGCCTTGTTCACCGCCACGATGTCCGCCAGCTCGAGGACACCCTTCTTGATGCCCTGCAGCTGGTCACCGGTGCGGGAGAGGGTGAGGAAGGTGAAACAGTCCACCATCCCGGCCACCGTCACCTCGGACTGGCCGACGCCGACGGTCTCCACGAGGATCACGTCGAAACCGGCGGCCTCGAGCAGGACCATCGTCTCCCGAGTCGCCTTGGCCACGCCGCCGAGCGTGCCCGACGTGGGTGAGGGTCGGATGTACGCCCTCGGCTCGGTGGACAGGGTGGCCATCCGGGTCTTGTCGCCGAGGATCGAACCGCCGGTGCGGGTGGAGGACGGGTCGACGGCGAGGACCGCGACCTTGTAGCCCTGCTCCAGCAAATACAGGCCGAAGGACTCGATGAACGTCGATTTTCCGACCCCCGGCACCCCGGTGATGCCGATCCGCAGGGACCCGCCGGCGTGCGGCAGCGCGCCCAGGAGGAGCTGTTGGGCCTTCTCCCGGTGCGCCGGACTGGTGGACTCCAACAGGGTGATCGCACGGGCGAGGACCGGACGCCGGTCCTCGAGCACCCCGGAGAGCAGGGCGTCGACGTCGATCTCGCGCCGCGGTCGCGGCCCGGTGGGCGAGGGCACCGGGCCGCGTACCGAACCGGTGCCGGCCGTGGTCGACAGACTGCCCGACAGGTTGCCCGACCCCGCGGGATCGGGTCCGGAGCCGGGGCGGGTCAGGACGTCACCTCCGAGCCGGCCCCCTCACCCGAGGACGCCGACGCCAGGTCGTGGCCGAGCTCGGCCGCGAGAGCGTCCAGCAGACCGATCGCGGCCTCGGCGATCACGGTGCCCGGCGGATAGATCGCGGCGGCGCCGGCGTCGTAGAGCTCCTGGAAGTCGCCGGGCGGGATGACGCCGCCGACGGTGACCATGATGTCCTCGCGGCCCACCTCGGCCAGGGCCGAACGCAGTGCGGGCACCAGGGTGAGGTGACCGGCGGCCAGGGAGGACACGCCCACGACGTGGACGTCGGCGTCGGCGGCCTGCTGGGCCACCTCCTCCGGCGTCTGGAACAGGGGGCCCATGTCGACGTCGAAGCCCAGGTCGGCGAAGGCGGTGCCGACGACCTTCTGGCCGCGGTCGTGCCCGTCCTGCCCCATCTTGGCGAGCAGGATGCGGGGACGGCGCCCCTCCTGCTCGGCGAACGAGTCGGCCATCCGCATGGCACGGGTGACGTTGTCCACGGCGCCCTCCTTGGTGACCTCCTGCCGGTACACACCGGACAGGGTCTTGATCTCGGCCTTGTGACGACCGTAGACCTTCTCCAGCGCGTCGGAGATCTCCCCGATGCTGGCGTACGCGCGGGCGGCATCGATCGCGAGGGCGAGCAGGTTGTTGTCCATGTCGCTGCTCGCCCCGCCGGAGGCGGCCTCGGTCAGGCGGGCCAGGGCCGCCTGGCAGGCGTCCTCGTCCCGCTCCGCCCGCAGCTTGTCCAGCTTCGCCAGCTGCTCGGTGCGGACCCGCGAGTTGTCGACCTTGAGGACCTCGATCTCCTGGTCCTCGGTGACGACGTACTTGTTCACGCCGATCACGGGCTGGCGACCCGAATCGATCCGCGCCTGCGTACGGGCGGCGGCCTCCTCGATGCGCAGCTTGGGGATGCCCTCCCCGATCGCCTGGGCCATACCGCCGGCCTCCTCGATCTCGAGGAGGTGCAGACGGGCCTTGTCGGCGAGCTGGGCGGTGAGCCACTCGATGTAGTACGACCCGGCCCACGGGTCGATCGGTCGCGTGGTCCCCGACTCCTGCTGCAGCAACAGCTGCGTGTTGCGGGCGATGCGCGCGGAGAAGTCGGTGGGCAGTGCCAGCGCCTCGTCGAGGGCGTTGGTGTGCAGCGACTGCGTGTGCCCCTGGGTGGAGGCCATGGCCTCGATGCAGGTGCGGGCGACGTTGTTGAAGACGTCCTGCGCCGTCAGGGACCAGCCCGAGGTCTGCGAGTGGGTGCGCAGCGACTTGGACTTGGCGTTCTTCGGCCCGAACTTCTCCACCAGCTCGCTCCACAGCAGACGCCCGGCCCGCAGCTTGGCGATCTCCATCGAGAAGTTCATGCCGATCGCCCAGAAGAACGACAGGCGGGGCGCGAACTTGTCGATGTCCAGCCCGGCGTCCAGGCCCGCGCGGAGGTACTCCACGCCGTCGGCGAGCGTGTACGCCAGCTCGAGATCGGCCGTCGCACCCGCCTCCTGGATGTGGTAGCCGGAGATGGAGATGGAGTTGAAACGCGGCATCATCCGGGACGTGTAGGCGAAGATGTCCGAGATGATCCGCATGGAGGGCTTGGGCGGATAGATGTAGGTGTTGCGGACCATGAACTCCTTGAGGATGTCGTTCTGGATGGTCCCCGCGAGCTGCTCCGGCGTCACCCCCTGCTCCTCGGCCGCGACCACGTAGAACGCGAGGATCGGCAGGACGGCGCCGTTCATCGTCATGGACACCGACACCGACCCCAGGTCGATGCCGTCGAACAGCTCGCGCATGTCGAGGATCGAGTCGATCGCCACGCCGGCCATGCCGACGTCGCCGGCGACCCGCGGGTGGTCGGAGTCGTACCCGCGGTGCGTGGCCAGGTCGAACGCCACCGACAGGCCCTTCTGCCCGGCGGCGAGGTTGCGCCGGTAGAAGGCGTTGGACTCGGCCGCCGTGGAGAAGCCCGCGTACTGACGAATCGTCCACGGCTGGTTGACGTACATCGACGGGTAGGGCCCGCGGAGGAAGGGCGCAGCGCCCGGCACGGTGTCCAACGGGAAGGGGGTGACCTCCTCGCCGTCGTCGGTCGGGGCGGTGCCCGCCTCCACGGCGTCACGGTCGGCCTTGGTGTAGACGCGCTTGACGTCGATACCCTCCGGTGTCTCCCAGTGCGCGTCGGCGGCGATGCCGCCGGAGACGGCCACCGCCGCGGCAGCGGTGCCGGTGCCGTCGGTGGCGTGGAGCGGAGCGGTGCTGAAATCGGGGAAGGTCGTCATGTCACTTCACTCCCAGCTGGTCGAGGAGGGTGGTCAGGGCGGCGACGGCGTCGATGCCGAGGGCCAGGTACCCGTCCGGGCGGTCGGAGGCGTCGGCCGGGAAGCCCCTCTCGGCACCGGCGAGGTACACCGTCGACACCCCGGCGTCCCGCAGGGCGCGGACGGCGTCGGAGCCCTCGGTCGCGTAGCGCTTGTCGGCCCCACAGAGCACGGCGATCTGCTCGCCCTCGTGCGCACCGGCGTACTGGCCGGCCTCGGTGACGACCGGGTTGCGTGCCACGATGCCGCCGGCGGCGAGCAGGTTGGCGACGAACGTCACGCGGGGTGTCGTCTCCGCCTGCGGGCCGAGACCTGCGATGAGGACGGTCGGCCGGCTGCCGGTGGCCTCCAGGTGGGCGTCGGAGCGGTCCCGCAGGTCCTCGAACGCGCGGCCGTAGCGGTAGTCCCCGCCGCCGCGGCGGGACGCGTCGAGCGGCTGCTCGTCGAGGTTGGGGAACTCGGACACTCCCGTGATCGGGGCGGTGCGGTGGGCGATGTCGGCGTCGCGGGCCTCGCGCACCCGGGCGATGGCGTCGGCGACGGTGCCCGAGGAGATCGCGGCGGTCAGGCCGCCCTCGGCCTCGATGGTCTGCAGCGCCGACCAGGCGGCGTCGGCGAGGGAATCGGTGAGCGACTCGACGTACCAGGAGCCACCGGCCGGGTCCACGACGTGGCCGAGATGAGACTCCTCGAGCAACAGGAGCTGGGTGTTGCGGGCGATACGCGCGGCGAAGGACCGCGAGGTGCTCTCCAGGCCGCCCGGCACCGAGGCGTCGAACGGGAGGACCGTCACCGAGGTGGCGCCTCCGACCCCGGCGCCGAACGCGGCGAGGGTGGTGCGCAGCATGTTCACCCACGGGTCGCGGCGCGACATCATCGCCGACGAGGTGACCGCGTGCTGGGGCGCCCCGCCGGCCTCGGGGGCGCCGAGGAGCTCGGCGACCCGGGCCCACATGAGCCGGCCGGCGCGGAACTTGGCGATCGAGGCGAACTGGTCGTCGGTGGCGGCGAGCCGGAACGAGACCTGGCGCAGCGCGGCGGCGGCGGGCAGTCCCGCCGAGACGAGCGCGCGGACGTACTCGAGCCCGGCGGCGACGGCATAGGCCAGCTCCTGGGCGTCACCGGCACCGTCGGCGTGGAACACCGTGCCGTCGGCGACGAAGGTCCGGATGGTCTCCTCGCGCTGGCTGACCCGCGAGGCCAGCTGGACCGCGGCGTCGAGCCCGATCGACTCGGTCCCCGCATAGGCGGCGGTCACGGGCGCAGCGCCCAGGTCGGCGATGACGGCGGCACGGTCGGTGACCCCGTCCCCCGCGGAGCGGCGCTCGTCGAGCAGGGCGAGGAACGCCTCGGCCACCTCCTGCAGGTCCGCGCCCGAGTCGAGGGTCACCGGCGCCAGGTCCAGGTAGACGTCCTTGAGAACCGCGGCCAGGTCGGCGGCCCCCGACGTGAGCCACAGCGCGGAGACGCCCTGGTTCAACAGGTCCAGTACCTCGGTGTTGACCTCGGAGGGCTCCTGGGTGACCTCGACACGGGAGCTGACGTGCCACCCGCTCTCAGGCAGTCCCGACCGGTCCCCGCCACGGACGTAGGGGAACTGGCCGGGCGCGGGGCGCTCGTCGATCTCGTCTTCCCGCGTGTACAGCGGGTTGACCTCGATGCCGTCCCGGGTCGTGGCGACCAGGGCGCGCCAGGCGTCCTCGGGCATGTCGGCGGGATCCTTGCGGGCGGCCTTCGCGAGGACGGCTCCCACAGAGGCGTACCAGGAGTGAAGGTCTGGACCTGTGGTCGGACTGGACACCGGTACCTCGTTCTCGTGTGGAGTGAAGGGGGTCACCCCCGGACTCTAGTCGAGCCCCCTGCGGGCTCGGTACACGCAGGTGCGGTCAGGGGGACCTGCGGGGGAACGCGCCCGGGGCGGTGGCGACTACAGTCGTCCCGGTGCGGAACCGGGCGATCGCGTGGGTGGCGGCCGTGGGGCTGGTGATCCTCGCGGTGACCCTCGTGCCGACCCCGGGGTTGGAACAGTTCCGCGAGTGGGCCACACATCTGGGACCCTGGTTCCCCGTCGCGTTCTTCGCCGCGTACGCGATCGTCACCATCGCCCCGGTCCCCCGGTCGACGTTCACCTACTCCGCCGCGGTGCTGTTCACCCCGGCCGTGGCCATCCCCTGGTCGCTGGTGGCCAGTTGCATCGCGGCGACACTGGCCTTCGCCGGGGTGCGCCGCCTCGGGCACGACCGGACGGCCGCGTTACGGGCGGACCCACGGGTGGCCTCGATCGACACGCGACTACGGCGGCGAGGGTGGCTCTCGGTGGGCAGCCTGCGCCTGGTGCCCGCGGTTCCCTTCTCGGTGGTCAACTACGCCGCTGCGCTGACCTCGATCTCCTACCCGCAGTTCCTCCTGGCCACCCTCGTCGGCAGTGCGCCGGGAACCGTCGCGGCCGTCCTCCTGGGGCATTCTCTGACCGAGGGCGACGGCACGGCGGCTCTCTGGGCGACCGCAGGGTTCGCGGCGGTCGGCCTGGTCGGGATGGTCCTCGACGCCAGACTCCCCGTCAGACCGGTTCGGTGACGAAGTCGACCAGGCGCTCCACCGCACCGAGCAGTGCGGGCTCGATGTCCCGGTAGGTGCTCACGGAGGCGAGCACGTGGCGGAACCCGTCGGCGGGCTCACCCCAGCCCAGGCGCTGACAGATGCCGGTCTTCCAGTCCTCCCCGCGGGGCACCACGGGCCATTCGCGGATGCCCACCGCGGAGGGTTTGACCGCCTGCCAGATGTCCACGTACGGGTGGCCGGTGACGAGGACGTTCTCGCCGAGTCCGGCGACGATCCGTGATTCCTTGCTCCCCTCGACGAGGTGGTCCACCAACACGCCGAGGCGGGCACGACGGGTGGGGCCGAACTCGGTGACCAGGGAATGCAGGTCGTCGATCCCGTGCAGCGGTTCGACCACCACGCCCTCGACCCGCAGGTCGTGACCCCAGATCTTCTCCACCAGAGCCGCGTCGTGGATGCCCTCGACCCAGATACGTCCCGCACGGGCGGTCCGGGCGCGCAGCCCCTCGACCTTCCGCGACCCCGACGCGGTGACCGCGGGTCCCCGCCGCGCCGCCGGCGCCGGCCTGCGCAGTGTGACCGGGGAGCCGTCGATGAGGAAGGCCGAGGGGGTCATCGCGAAGAGGCGCACCCGACCGCGCCGGTCCTCGAGTCTGACGAACTCGCCGTCGTGGGACCGGTCGAAACCCACCACCGCGCCGCAGAACCCGGACCCGGCGTCCTCCACCACCAGGTCCCGTTCGGCGTCGACGACGGGGACCTCCGGGCGGCGGCGTCGCGCCGTGCCGGACAGGATGTCGGAACCGTACATGTCTGCCATGGCCAGACACCGTAGCCGTCGTCGCGCCGGGGGTGCCGACGGCACACCGCCGGTAGGATTGATCGTCATGTCCCGACCCCTCACCCGCGGTACCGCGCTGTCCCCGGCGTGGCCGCTGCCGCTGCACCTCCTACGCACCGCGTGGGCGGATCAGCCGTTCGACGAGTTGACCGCATATGTCTCCGGTCTGGCGGAATCGCACCTGCTGGAGATCGTCGGAGAGCCCGTTCCGGCACTGGCCGAGGTCTCCCCCACCGCCGGCCCCGCGGGGCTCCTGCCCGGTCTCGTCACCTCGCTCCGACGCGCCGGGCGTTCACACCCGGCTCCGGAGGCGCTGTCCCTGCTCACGACGGCGCCCGGAGACTCCTCGAGCCTGCCTCCGGTCCCGGCGGTCCGCGCGGATGTCGCCGACGCCGGGTGGGGGGTCCTCGTCCGCGATCCCGACTCGCGGGACGCCGTGTGCCTCACCTGTGTCCAACCGCACCCGGATGTCCTGCGGTGGCGGGCCCGCGGGGTGCACGACTGCCCCGTCGCGCCACAACCGGCCGGCCCCTCGGAGGCGCTGGCGGACCTGGGCGGGGCCGTCGTGGAGGCCGCGGACCTCATCGAGCGCACGGCCGTGCGCACCAACGGCGTGGCCCGCGTCGACCTCCCTTCCCACGTCACCCGCCTGCCGGCCGGGCTCCCGTCCCGCGTCCTCGAGTTGGTGGACAGGATCGACAGGGTCGAGGCGATCATCTCCGTCGCCCTGGCGCAGCCGGAGGTCGGGGTGGATCCCGCCGCGCGTGAGCCGGTGCTCCGGCGGCTCGTCGCGGTGAAGGACGCCGCCCGCCGGTCCGCTGTCGCCGCAGCCGGCGACGCGGCGCTCAGATCCCTCTGAACAGCCTGCGGCGCCGGCAGGCGTCCGCGACCCCGGTCACGCTCTCCGCGACGGGGCGGGGCAACAGTCGACCGCGCACCGGGCCCCGTTCCGGGTGCAGCCCAGGGACGGCACGTCGCCGAGCCGACCGACCTCCTCCCCCGTCTCGAGCTCCTCGAGCAACTGCAGGATCATCTCGGTGAATTCCGGTGACGGGCCGGGGGTCGCGCACCGGGTGATACGGACGCCGAGGTCCTCGGTGTCCTCGACGAGTTCGGTGTCGAGGTCCCAGATCACCTCGACGTGGTCGGAGATGAAGCCGACGGGGCACACCACGACGTCGCGGATCCCCCGATGGGTGGCGAGGTCCCGGACGTGGTCCACGACGTCCGGTTCGAGCCACGGCACACTCGGCGGCCCCGACCGGGACTGCCACACGACGTCGTACTCGTCCACCCCGACCGCTGCGGCGATGAGGCGCGCGGCGTCCTTGACCTGACGGCTGTAGAGGTGGCCGCCGTGCTTCTTGGGGCCGGCGGTGGCGTCGGCGGTGTTCGGGACGGAGTGCGCGGTGAACACCAGTCGGGGTTCCCCGCCGGTACCGACGCCGGCGCCGTCGGAGTCGGCGTCGCGGGCCAGCCGGCGGGCGTCGTCGAGAGCGCGCGACAGGTCCGCGGCGAACCGTTCGACGAACTTGGGATGGTCGTGGAACTGACGCAGACGCACCAGCGTGGGGGCGTCCCCGACCGCATCGCGGGCCCGCTGGATGTCCTCGTGGTACTGCCCGCAGCCCGAGTATCCGCCCCATGCCGAGGTGGCGAAGACCGCCGCGGTGCGGATGCCGTCGTCGCGCATCTGCGTGAGGGTGTCCTCGAGGAACGGGGTCCAGTTGCGGTTGCCGAAGTAGACCGGCAGTTCGCGGCCGCGGCGGGCGAGTTCGGCCTCCACACCTCCGATGATCTCGCGGTTGAGATCGTTGATCGGGCTGCGGCCGCCCAGCTGGCGGTAGTGGGTCGCCACTTCCTCCAGGCGTTCCTGCGGGATCCCCCGGCCCCGGGTGACGTTCTCCAGGAACGGGATCACGTCGTCCTGCCCCTCGGGCCCGCCGAACGAGAGCACGAGCAGAGCGTCGACCCGCCCCACGGGGTCGTCCGTCGATCCGGTCATGTCACTTCTCCTGTCCACTGAACGAGACCGTTCCCGCCCCGCCGTCCGCGTAGATCACGGTGCCGGTGGTGGCGGTCATGAGGTCGGAGAGGAGGGCGACGGCCGTCGTCGCCACCGCGGTGGGATCGTTGACGTCCCATCCCAACGGCGCCCGCCGGTCCCATTCGTCCTGCATCTGGTCGAGTTCGCCACCGGGGCCGAGGGCCTCACCGGCGATCGCCTTGGCCGCGAGGGTCTTGACGGGCCCGGCCGCGATGAGGTTCGAGCGGATCCCGTCGGGTCCCAGGTCGCGGGCGACGTACCGGTTGACCGCCTCGAGGGCGTTCTTGGCCACGGACATCCAGTTGTAGAACGGCATGGAGAACCGCGGGTCGAAGTCCAGGCCGATGATCGAGGCGCCGCGGTTCAGCAGGGGGTGCACCGCCTTCGCGAGCGACGCGTACGAGTAGGCGGAGACCTCGAGAGCGACCGCCACGTCCTTCCAGGGCGCGTCGAGGAAGGGGTCCCCGAGACAACTGGGAGGGGCGAACCCGATCGAGTGCACGACCCCGTCCAGGGAGTCGGCGTGCTCCCGCACCCGGTCGGCCAACGCGGCCAGATCGTCCTCACTCTGGACGTCCAGCTCGATCACGGGTGGGCGTTCGGGCAGTCGCTTGGAGATCGCCTTGACCAGGGAAGGGCGTCCGAACGCCGTGAGGATGACCTGCGCACCGTGCAGTTGGCAGTGCTTGGCGATGTGGAACGCGATGGAGGCGTCGGTGATGACGCCGGTGACGAGGATGGTCTTGCCGGACAGCAACCCGGTGCCAGCCCCGGTGGTCTCGCTCGTATCGGTCTGGCCCATGTCAGTGCCCCATTCCCATTCCGCCGTCGACGGGGATCACGGCCCCGGAGATGTAACCGGCGTCGTCGCCGGCGAGGAAGCTCACGACCCCGGCCACGTCCTCGGCCGAGCCCGTGCGTGCGAGCGGGATCGCGGCGACGGCCTGCTCCCGGGTCTTGTCGTCGAGTCCGGCGGTCATATCGGTGTCGATGAAGCCCGGGGCCACGACGTTCGCGGTGATGCTGCGTGAGCCGAGTTCGCGGGTCAGGGAGCGGGCCATGCCCACGAGGCCGGCCTTGGACGAGGCGTAGTTCACCTGGCCTGCGGTGCCCGACTGCCCGACCACCGAGCCGATGAAGATCAGGCGCCCGAACCGGGCGCGCAGCATCCCGCGGGACGCGCGCTTGGCCACCCGGAACGCCCCGGCGAGATTGGCGTCGAGCACGCTCGTGAACTGCTCGTCCTTCATCCGCATGAGCAGGGTGTCGTCGGTGGTGCCGGCGTTGGACACCACCACCTCGACGGTGCCGAACTCGGCCTCGACGGCGGTGAAGGCGGCGTCGACCGAGTCGGGATCGGTGACGTCACACTCCACGCCGAAGAGGCCCTCGGGGGCCCCGGATCCGCGATGGGTGACGGCCACGCGGTGGCCGTCGGCGTGCAGCCTCACGGCCACCGCCCGCCCGATTCCGCGGCTGCCTCCGGTCACGAGGACCGTTCTCGGGGTGGTGCCGGGCGTGCTCTCGGAAACCATGGCCCCCACCCTAGCGAGCCGGGGCGGACGGTTCGGTGCTGGTCCGCTCTCCGGACGAAGTCGGGGTCACGGGATCCGTCGGTGGGCGGCCAGCGATCCCGCTGCGGCGGCCATCCCGAGGAGCGTGCCGATGACGAGCCAGGGCCGCGAGGCGTCCGCCTTCTTCCACTCGTAACCGATCTGCTCCTCGAGGGTGCGGTATACGGAGTCGAGTTCCTCGAGGCTGGAGGCGGTGAAGAAATCGCCTCCCGAGATCTCGGCGATCCGGCGCAGCGATGCATCGTCGACGGGCACCGGCTGGGGCCTGCCCTGGATGTCGACGGTGCCGTAGAGGGTGCCGAACGAGATGGTGGAGACGGGGATGCCGGCCTCCGCGGCACGCTCGGCGGCGGTGAAGGCGCCCCGCTCCTCGGTGGGGTCGGCCGGGACGGTCTCCTTGCCGTCCGACAGCAGGACGACCCTCGCCGGCGGTGCCTGGTCGGGGCCCCCGAGGCTCTCGGTGAACGTCGTGATCGCCTGGGTGGCGGTGTAGATGGCCTCGCCGGTGGCGGTGCGCTCGTCGAGGGTGAGTCGCTCCACCGCGCGGATGACCGGCCCCCGGTCGGTGGTGGGGGCGACGAGCATGGAGGCGGTGCCCGCGTAGGAGACCAGGCCCAGGTTGACCCCCTGGGTCAGGTTGCCCGCGAAGGTCGTGGCCGCTTGTTGCGCGGCCTCGAGGCGCGACGGGGAGACGTCCGTCGCCTCCATGGACAGGGACACGTCGACGACGAGCATGACGGTCGCCCGGTTCCGCGGGACCTTCTGCTCCTTCTGTGGGCCGGCGAGAGCGACGACGAGGAAGAGCAGCGACAACACCAGGAGCACCGCCGGGACGTGCGTGAACCAGCGGCGGCCGCGACGGTCGACGGTGCGCAGCACGCCGAAGTTGCCGAACCGCACGGTCCGGCGCTTCTTGGAGCGCAACGCGATGATGTACCCCACGGCGAGGGCGACGGGGACGATCAGCAGGATCAACCAGAGGGGGTGCTGGAACTCGGACAGGCTCACCGCGACGGCACCTCCTGTACCCCGGGATGGTCGTCGGGCAGGTCCCTCACCAGACTGTCGCCGGTGGGGAGGCCACCCTGGCGGCGCGCGCCGACGAAGTCGATGACGTCCCGGATCCAGTCCCGGTCGGTCCGCAGCGCGAGGACGGGTGCGCCGCAACGCCTCAGCGCGGAGTGGACCAGGACGCGGTGCTCCTCGGCTGCGCGGCGGTAGTCGACTGCGAGGGCGTCGTCGACGTCCAGCTCCAGCACCTCCCCGGTGGCGGGATCCTGTAGCAGGGCCGCGCCCACGGCTGGCAGGGAGATGTCGAGAGGATCGGCGACGTGCACGGCGAGGAACTCGTGGCGGGTGCCGAGGACACGGAGCGACCGTTCCCAGTCCACCTCGGACAGGAAGTCGGAGACGACGACCACCAGACCGTGGCGACGGGTGGCGTTGCGTACGGCGCGGAGGCAGTCGTCGATCGAACCGCCGGGTGAGACCCGTGGCGTCGCCCGTGACACCTCCTCGAGCAGCCGCCGCACATGGTCGCGGCCACCCGCTGCCCGCAGGACGCGGGGGCGACCGTCGCCGGTGAGTACCAGCCCCACCCGGCTCCCGGCCCCCGCCGAGAGGAATCCGACGGTGGCGACGGCGGCCTCGACCAGTCGCCGCTTGGCGCCGTACCGGCCCTCCACATCGAGGCTCGGTGCGAGATCGACGACCAGCCAGGTCTCGAGCTCGCGGTCGGCGATGGTCTGGCGGATGTGGGGAACGGTGGTCCTGGCGGTGACCGACCAGTCCATCGTGCGGACGTCGTCCCCGGGTTCGTAGGCCCGGGCCTCACCGGGCTCGGTGCCCGGCCCGGGCAGCAGTCCCCGGTGGTCGCCGTTGAGGACGCCGTCGAGTCGCCGGGTGACGAGCAGTTCCAGCCGCGCCAGGGCCGCACGTGACGACGCGTCGACCGGGTCGTCGCGTCTGCCCTCGTCCGCGGTGGTCACCGTGACGGCGGCGGGCCGGCCTGGGCGGGGACCGCGCTGATCTGCGGGAGTGGCACGGCCTCGAGCACACGGCGCACCACGGTGTCGGCCGTGACCTCGTCGGCCAGGGCGTCGTAGGTCAGCACGAGACGGTGACGAAGGACCGCCGGCAGGACGTCGACCACGTCCTGCGGAACGACGTAATCGCGCCCACGGACCAGGGCGAGCGCGCGGGCGGCGGTGACGGCTCCGAGGGTGGCGCGCGGGGAGGCGCCGTAGGACAGCCATCGCGCGACGTCCTCGAGCCCGTGCCGGGCGGGTTCGCGGGTGGCGACCGTGACCCGCACGACGTAGTCGACCAGTGCATGGTGGACGAACACCTCGCGGACCGCCTGCTGCAGACGGATGAGGGCGTCCACGCCGAGGACCTGCGAGGGCTCGGGAGGGGTCGAACCCATCCGGTAGACGATCTCGCGTTCCTCCTCGGGGGTCGGGTAGTCCACGACGAGCTTGAACAGGAAACGGTCCCGCTGAGCCTCCGGGAGTTGGTATACCCCTTCACTCTCGATCGGGTTCTGCGTGGCCATGACGAGGAACGGGCTGGGCATCGGGAAGGTCTGCCCGCCGATGGAGACGTGCCCCTCCGCCATGACCTCCAGCAGCGCGGACTGGACCTTGGCGGGCGCCCGGTTGATCTCGTCGGCGAGGACGAAGTTGGCCAGGATGGGACCGAGTTCGACCTCGAACTCCTCGCGCCCCTGCCGATAGATCCGGGTGCCGACGATGTCGGCGGGGACCAGATCAGGAGTGAACTGGAGCCGCCGGAAGCCGCCTCCCACCACGGTGGCGAACGTCTCCACCGTGAGGGTCTTGGCCACGCCCGGGACACCCTCGAGCAGGATGTGCCCCCGCGAGAGCAGGCCGACGAGGATCATCTCGATCAGTCGGTCCTGGCCCACCACGACCTTCTTGACCTCGTAGACCGCGCGCTCGAGGAGCCGGGCGTCCTCGGCGGCCGTCGAGGCGCTCACCGCGAGGGAGTCGCCGGGCTTGCTCGATGGTTCGGGGTGGGGATCGGTCACCGCGGAGGGCTCCTTCGCGTGGTCGGGTGTTCCGGGCGCCCTGCCGGCGCCGTCCGAACGGGCTGGGGACGACAGTACCGCCTGCCCCGGTCAGACCAGCCGGACCACCATCGGCGAGATCCCGGCCATCCGCACGGGCGAGATCTTCACGACGTCGCCCGACTGCGGTGCCTCGACCATCCTCCCGTCGCCCAGGTACAGGGCGACGTGACCGGGCCAGAACAACATGTCCCCACGCTGGCGGGTGGCCACGGGGTGCTGCGGCCCGGCGGTGTACTGGTACCCGGTGTAGTGCGGCAGGGCCTTGCCGATCCCGGCGAACGCGTAGATCATCAGGCCCGAGCAGTCGAAGCCGATCTTGTTGTAGTCGCCGTGACGGTCGGCGACGCCGCCGTCACGGATGCCGCGGGTGGGGCCGTTGGCGTCGCCGCCTCCCCACGCGTAGGGCACCCCGAGTTGCGACAGGGCCCGGTTCACCACCGTTTCGACCCGCGCGCTGTTCGACGGCGCGCCGGAGTTGCCGCCCTGACCGGGTGCGGGTGCCGGAGCGGCCGGGCCCTGGGCGATCGAACCGAAGTCGGCGCGGCTGATCGCGTCCGCGACCTGCTGCACGATCGCCTCGGTGTCACCCCTGATCCCGGCGTCGACGGCCGCGCCGACACTGCCGGCGTCGATCGTTCCGCCGATGGCGCGGGTCGCCTGATCGGAGGATCCCCCGGCGAACTGTCGTACCGCACCGAGGTCGAGATGCGACGGGAGGGCGGAGGCGATGTCGGCGGCCTGCTCCACCGCCTCCGGCTGCGCGGCGAGAGCGGAGATCGCCTCGTCGCGCAGAGCGTCGGCGTCGACCCCGTCCCCGGGGTCGACTCGCGGCCCGGCGGGGGTCGCCCCCGACTCCGCGAGGGCGGAACGGTGCACTTCCAGCTCCGCGGTCAGCGCGGCGACCTCCTCCTCGAGAGCGAGGACGTCGTCGGCGACCCGGGACACCTCCGCCTCCGCGGAGTCCCGCCGGGCGGCGGCGTCCGAGTAGCGTTGCTCCGCGGCATCGCGGGCGGCGACGGCCTCGGCCTCGCGGCGGGCGGCTTCATCGGCGGCCGCCACCATCTCCCGCACCACGGTGCGCTGGTCGGCCGCCGCACGCCGGAGATACTCCTGCCTCAGGCCGGCGTCCGCGGGTCCGCCGGGGGCGAGGATCTCCGACGCCGCACCCGGTGCGGTCCCCTGCCGGTGCAGCAGGCGCGAATAGTCGTCCAGGGCGCCCCTCGCGGAGTCGACACCGGACTCGGCCCGTTCCCTCTCGGCGGTGGTGCGATCGGCGTCGGCGATCGACCGATCCAGCTCGACCCGTGCCATCTGAAGATCGACGAGGCTCTTGTTGACGCCCTCGCGCTGCACCGCGATCTGCTCGCGGGTCTCGTCCAGCCGCGCGGTGGCGTCGGCGACCGCACGGATCAGACCGGAGACATCGCCCGGCGCGACCGCCGAGACCTGCTGGGCGCCCGCGACGGGGGGCTGAAGCGCCGCCCCGGCGGTGCCCAGCACCAGCACCGCCGCCAGCGCCACCCGCCCGGGCGCTCTCCCGGGATTGCCACGTGTACGTACCCCTCGGGCACGGTTCGACCGATAGTCAGGCTCCACGTTTCACCTTCCGCTGACCGCACCGGGGTGCGGCTGACCGCGCGTCCCGTACGCGGGACGCGTGACCGAGGCGGCGTCGGCGGCCGGTGATGCCTTCCCCTGCGCCACTGGAGCCTCAAACCGACTCGGCAGAACCTAGTGTTCCTTTAGCACCGTAGGTCACAGGGAACACATGTGAAACATTGGGCGGAAAAATACACTGCTGTAACTTCTATAACAGCAGGCGGGACGGCGTGTCGCGAACTGGACACGTCGACCGGAATACGGCGGTCAGCGCGAGCGGCGCCGCAGAACGACCGCGAAGAGGGCCACCGCCAGCACCGCCACCACGATCGCGACGGCGGTGAGGGTGCCCCACGGCGGAGCCGGGGCGGTGATCTTGTGGGCGAACACCGACGCGGAGACCACCGGATCGAACTCCTCCCAGGCGTCGTCCTGGCCGGCCTCGAGCTGATGGCGTGGGATCGAGTCACTGGAGCTGCCGATGAAGACGGGTGTCCGCACGAGGATCGTGCCGTCGTACTCCTCGCCCAAGAACGCCGCGAGGTCGCGGGCGTCCGTGTAGACGGCCGCGGGCGCCTCGGTGTAGACCACCTTGAGGTCGACGCCACGGTCGCCGGCTTCGTCCACCACGGTTCGCAGACCCTCGACGAACGGCTCCGGGGCGGAGACGCCGTCGTCGGCCAGATCCGCGACCACGGCGTGGTAATCCAGCCAGGGAGGAACCTCGCCCTCCCGCAACGACATGATCGGCTCGTCCTCGTAGGCGAGCACGGTCACGGAATCCGCGGGGTTGTCCACGCCCGACATGGTGCCATCTCGGCGTCGTCACCCACGAACCCACGCGCCGCCCCGACCGACAACCGCAGTCGCGTGCCCACGTTCGGGCGTGCCGGGACCTATACAGGACGGGCGTACTGGTAAATTGGCGGCCGAAGACGGATCAGAGGGTCCACAATGGACCCTGTGTCCGCCCCGGCGTCGCCGCCCGAGACACATGCGGTGACACCGGGAGGGATGACGAACCGACATTCGCACCACGAGTGGAGCTGACGTGACAGCAAGCATTGACAGTTTTGGCGCCAAGGGGACCCTTGAGGTCGGCGACGAAACCTACGACATCTACCGCCTCTCGGCGGTGCCGGGAGCCGAGAAGCTCCCTTACTCGCTCAAGGTTCTCACCGAGAACCTCCTGCGCACCGAGGACGGCAAGAACGTCACCAAGGCGCACATCGAGGCGCTGGCCAACTGGGATCCGAACGCCGAGCCCGATACCGAGATCCAGTTCACGCCCGCCCGCGTGATCATGCAGGACTTCACCGGTGTGCCGTGCATCGTCGACCTCGCCACCATGCGTGAGGCCGTCGAGAAGCTCGGCGGCGACCCGGACAAGGTCAACCCCCTCGCCCCCGCCGAGATGGTCATCGACCACTCGGTGATCATCGAGTCCTTCGGTCAGGCCAGCTCCTTCGACACGAACGTGGAGATCGAGTACGAGCGCAACGAGGAGCGGTACCAGTTCCTGCGCTGGGGCCAGGGCGCGTTCGACGACTTCAAGGTCGTCCCCCCGGGCACCGGCATCGTCCACCAGGTCAACATCGAGTACCTGGCGCGCACGGTGATGGTCCGCAACGGCCAGGCCTACCCCGACACCTGTGTCGGCACCGACTCGCACACCACCATGGAGAACGGTCTCGGCGTCCTCGGCTGGGGTGTCGGTGGTATCGAGGCGGAGGCCGCGATGCTCGGCCAGCCGATCTCCATGCTCATCCCCCGCGTCGTGGGCTTCAAGCTCACCGGTTCGATCAAGCCGGGCGTCACCGCGACCGACGTGGTGCTGACAATCACCGAGATGCTGCGCAAGCACGGCGTCGTCGGCAAGTTCGTCGAGTTCTACGGCGCCGGCGTCGCGGCCGTGCCGCTGGCCAACCGCGCCACCATCGGCAACATGAGCCCGGAGTTCGGCTCCACCTGTGCCATGTTCCCGATCGACGGCGAGACCATCGACTACCTGCGCCTGACCGGTCGCGACGAGGAGCAGCTCGCGCTCGTCGAGGCCTACGCCAAGGAGCAGGGCATGTGGCTCCACCCGGACTCCGAGGAGCCCGTCTTCTCCGAGTACCTCGAGCTGGACCTCGGGGACGTCGTGCCGTCGATCGCCGGTCCGAAGCGGCCCCAGGACCGCATCGAGCTCGCCGACTCCAAGAGCGCCTTCCGCAAGGACATCCACAACTACGTCGACACCGAGGCCAAGCCGCTCGGTGACACGGAGAAGGGTCGGATGCAGTCCGAGGGCGGCGCCCCGTCGGACAACGCCGACAAGGCCGTCCTGAGTCACGCCGAGGAGGGGGCGGTCCGCGCCGACGCCTCCACTCGTTCCGACGGCCGTCCGTCGAAGCCGGTCGAGGTCAAGGTCGGGGACACGGAGATGGTCCTGGACCACGGCATCGTGTCCATCGCGTCGATCACCTCGTGCACCAACACCTCCAACCCGTCGGTCATGATCGGCGCCGGGCTCGTCGCTCGCAAGGCGCACGAGAAGGGCCTCACCGCGAAGCCGTGGGTCAAGACCTCCATGGCCCCGGGCTCGCAGGTCGTCACCGAGTACTACGAGCGGGCGGGCCTCTGGCCGGACCTGGAGGCTCTCGGCTTCCACCTCGTCGGCTACGGCTGCACCACCTGCATCGGCAACTCCGGCCCGCTGCCGGAGGAGATCTCCGCCGCGATCCAGGAGAACGACCTCACCGCGACCGCCGTCCTGTCCGGCAACCGCAACTTCGAAGGTCGTATTAACCAGGACGTCAAGATGAACTACCTGGCGTCCCCGCCGCTGGTCATCGCGTACGCGATCGCCGGCTCGATGGACTTCGACTTCGAGAACGACTCCCTGGGCAAGGACAAGGAGGGCAACGACGTCTTCCTCAAGGACATCTGGCCCACCTCCGAGGAGATCGAGGAGACCATCAAGGCCTCCATCTCGTCCAAGGAGTACAAGTCCAAGTACGCCGACGTGTTCGCCGGTGACGAGCGCTGGCGCGGGCTCAGCACCCCGGACGGCAAGACCTTCGAGTGGGACGAGAAGTCGACCTACGTCCGCAAGGCCCCGTACTTCGACGGTATGGAGATGGAGCCGGAGCCGGTCACCGACATCAAGGGTGCGCGGGTCCTGGCCAAGCTCGGCGACTCGGTCACGACCGACCACATCTCGCCGGCGTCGACCATCAAGCCGGGTACCCCGGCGGCGCAGTACCTCGACGCCAACGGGGTGGAGCGCAAGGACTACAACTCCTTCGGCTCCCGCCGCGGCAACCACGAGGTCATGATCCGCGGTACCTTCGCCAACATCCGCCTGCAGAACCAGCTGCTGGACGGCGTGACGGGTGGCTACACCCGTGACTTCACCCAGGAGGGGTCGCCGCAGGCGTTCATCTACGACGCCGCGCAGAACTACGCCGAGCAGAACACCCCGCTCGTCGTGCTCGGCGGCAAGGAGTACGGCACCGGTTCCTCGCGTGACTGGGCCGCCAAGGGCACCCGCCTGCTGGGCGTGCGCGCCGTGATCACGGAGTCGTTCGAGCGCATCCACCGCTCCAACCTCATCGGAATGGGCGTCATCCCGCTGCAGTTCCCCGAGGGCGAGTCCCACGAGACCCTCGGTCTCGACGGCACCGAGACCTTCGACATCACCGGGATCGAGGAGCTGAACAACGGCTCCACGCCCAAGACTGTCAAGGTCACCGCCACCAAGGAGGACGGCCAGGTGGTCGAGTTCGACGCCAAGGTGCGCATCGACACCCCCGGCGAGGCGGACTACTACCGCAACGGCGGCATCCTGCAGTACGTCCTGCGGAACATGATCAAGGGCTGATCGGCCTCCCACATCGACGGCGGTGCGCGGTTTCCCCAGCTCAGGCGAGGAAACTGCGCACCGCCGCGGTGTATCCGAAGGAAAGTAGTGACATGCCCAGGGTCAGTCAGGACCACATGGACGCCCGGAGACACCAGATCCTGTCCGGCGCGCGCGAGTGCTTCGCGGAGTACGGGTTCGAGGGTGCCACCGTGCGTCGCCTGGAGGAGGCCACCGGGCTGAGCCGGGGCGCCATCTTCCACCACTTCGACGACAAGGACGCGCTCTTCCTCGCACTGGCCCACGACGACGCCGCGGCAATGGCCGCCACCGTGGCCGCGCAGGGTCTGGTGCAGGTGATGAGGGAGATCCTCGCCGACCCCCAGGAGTTCTCGTGGCTCGGTACGCGGCTCGAGATCGCCCGGCGGATCAGGACCGACCCGGAGTTCCGGGAGCGGTGGACGGACCGTCAGGCGGAGGTCGATGCCGCGGTCGTCGCGCGACTCCGGGAGCAGAAGGCCTCCGGACGGATGCGCACGGATATCCCCGCGGACGTGCTGCGTGTCTACCTCGACATCGTGCTCGACGGCCTCATCACACACCTGGCCACCGGGCGCGGCACCGAGCACGTGAGCGAGATGCTGGATCTCGTCGAGGCGTCCCTGCGGACCGGTCAGGGGTGACAATCCCCACCTGCGCGATCCCCCGGTGCGGGCGTACGTTGGTCGCATGTCCACACCTGACACGCAGATCCCGCAGCTCACCCTGAACGACGGTCGATCGATCCCCCAGGTCGGTTTCGGTACGTTCCAGGTCCCGCCCGCCGACACCGAGAAGGTCGTCACCGACGCGATCGAGGCCGGGTACCGCCACCTCGACACCGCCCAGATGTACGGCAACGAGGAGGGTGTCGGCCGGGCGGTCGCGGCGTCCGGCATCCCGCGCGACGAGTTCTGGATCACCACCAAGCTTAACAACACCTTCCACGAGCGCACCGCCGCACGTGAGGCCACCGAGCGCTCGCTCGAGGCGCTGGGCGGGCGCATCGACCTCTACCTCGTGCACTGGCCGCTGGCGATGCACGACGACGTCGCGACCGTGTGGGAGACGATGGAGGAGATCCGCGCCGACCTGGCCGTCGACTCGATCGGCGTCTCCAACTTCACCGCCGCCAACCTCGAACGGTTGGCGGAGGCGGGCCTGAGCACACCGACGGTCGACCAGATCGAGTCCAACCCGTACTTCGTCAACGACGACCTGCGCGCGGCGTGCGTCGAGCGGGGCATCGCGGTCGAGGCGTGGAGCCCGCTCGCCCAGGGTGCGGTCTTCGGTGATCCCCAGCTGCAGGCGCTCGCCGAGCAGGTCGGGAGGACTGTCTCCCAGGTTGTCCTGCGTTGGACCCTCCAGCGCGGCGACATCGTCTTCCCCAAGTCCTCCAACCCGGCCCGCATGCGCGAGAACCTCGAGGTCTTCGACTTCGACCTGTCGGACGAGCAGATGGCCTCGATCACGGCCCTGCACAACGGCACCCGCTCGGGCCCGGACCCGGACACCTTCGACTGGCGCGGCTGACCCCACCGCCTGACCCCACCGCCAGACCCCGTCGCCCAACCCCGTCGCGAAGACAGTTCCGCACACGTTCGCCGAGAGGCAGGTGTGCGGAACGCTCTTTTCGACGGCGCGACGGACCGCAAGCGCCCTAGAGTCGGTCCATGACCACCACCGCGGCCACGGGCGGGGAGCCCGCCACGGGCCGGACAGTGACCGAC
Organism: Dietzia sp. B32; assembly: GCF_024732245.1. Lineage (NCBI taxonomy): Bacteria > Bacillati > Actinomycetota > Actinomycetes > Mycobacteriales > Dietziaceae > Dietzia > Dietzia sp. B32. The sequence continues at coordinate 259,224 of NZ_CP093845.1, forward strand.
CGGTCCACCACCGCCCCGGTCCTCGCCTCGTACGCGGCGGGCAGCCTCGGCACCGGCGCGTTCGGCACCCTGCCCGGGTTGGTGCTGGCGTACTACCTCACCGACTCGATCGGGGTGGCGGCCGCCGTCGCGACGGTGCTCGTTCTGGTGCCCAAGGTCCTCGACGTCCTGGCCTACCCGCTCATCGGCGCGATCTCGGACCGGGCGTCCCACCGCAGCGGCTATCGCACGGGCCTGATGCTGTCCGGGGCGCTGGCCCTGCCGCTGCTGTTCGTGGCGACCTTCTCGGCGCCGACCGGCTGGAGCACGAGCGCGGCCGGGGTGTGGGTGATGGGGTTCTTCCTTCTGGCCTCGATCGCCTACTCGTGCTTCCAGGTGCCCTACCTCGCGTTGCCGGCCGAACTCACCGATGACGCCGCCGCCCGCGTGACGCTCCTGGCCTGGCGGGTGGCTGTGCTCGCCGCGGCGATCCTGCTCACCGGGGGCGGCGGGCCGGCACTGCGTGACGCGGCCGGTGGCGGCGCGACCGGATACGTGGCGATGGCCGTCGGTGTGGCCGCACTGATGCTGGTGGGCATGCTGTGGTCGACGTTCGTGGCGGGCTGCCGCACGATCATGCGGGCAGACGCCCCAGCCGGTGGGCTGGCCCACGAATACCGCGACGGGCTCGACGCGTTGCGGGTCACCCGCCCGTTCCGGCTGCTGGTCGCGGTGTTCTGCCTGCAGGCCGTGGCGACGGCCGTGATGCTCGCGGGCGGCCAGTACGTGGCGACGTACGTTCTGGGCGACGAGACCGCCCTGACCGGGCTGTTCCTGGCCCTGGTCGGCCCGGCGTTGCTGGTGATGCCCCTGTGGACCCGACTCGCGCGCGCCCGCGGGAAGGTGCCGGCGCTGGCCGCGGCCACGGCGCTGTTCACGGTCGCGACCCTGCTGCTCATCCCGGCCGGCTTCTCCCCAGGCGCCTGGGTTCACGTGCCCGTGGCAATGGCGGGTGTCGCGTACGCGGGAATGCAGGCTCTACCGATGTCGATGCTGCCCGACTGCACTGACCTAGACCGCATTTTGGGGGGACGACGACGAAGTGGCGCGATGAGCGGCCTGTGGACGGCGTCGGAGACCGGCTCGATGGCCCTGGGCCCGGTCGTCGTGCTCGCCCTGTTGGCGGTCGGGGGATTTCGCTCCGGCGGGGTGTCCGATCAACCCGGGACGGCGCAGTGGGCCATCGTCCTGGCGTTCTCACTGGTCCCCGCACTCCTCGCGGGCGCTAGCCTGCTGCTGATCCGGACGCTGGGCCGGTCCTATCCCCGATGGACGGAGCGATCATGACACCCGATCCCCTCTCCCTGGAGATCACCGACCGCGGGGAACACGCCCTGGCCCGCCTCGTCGCGATGCGGGCGCAGGACCCGCCGACCACCGGGGGCCGGGTCCTGTCGTACGTCTACGATTCCGGGCTCGCCGAACTCGACGAACTCGCGACCCGCGCCGCCCGGCTGGCTCACGGCGTGAACGGGCTCGATCCCACGGTGTTCTCCTCGGTCGCCCGGATCCACGGCGGCATAGTCGCCCGTGTGCGCGACATTCTCCGTGGGCGATCAACGGGCGAGGGTGGCGAGGGTGGCGACGCGCAAGGCGGGGACATCTACGGGAACGTCACGTCCGGTGGCACCGAGAGCTGCATACTCGCCTGCCTCGCCGCCCGCGAGGTCTCCGGTCGACAGCCGGGCGACGGTGGGACGATCGTCGCGCCGGTGACGGTGCACGCGGCGTTCCGCAAAGCCGCGCACCTGCTGGGCCTGAGGTTCGTCGGCGTCGAGGTCGATCCCGGGACGGGGCGGGTGACCGCCGCCGAGCTCCTCGCCGCGGTCGATGAGGACACGGTGCTGGTGGTGTGTTCGGCCCCCGCGTACCCGAACGGCGTGATCGACCCCGTGGCCGAGGTCGCCGCCGGACTGGAGGCCGGTCTCGATCCGCGGATCGGGCTGCACGTCGACGCCTGCCTCGGCGGCCTGGTGCTGCCGTTCTGGCCCGTGCCGGACCCCGCCGCGCCGAGTACTTCGGGGGCGAACCCGATGCCCCCGTGGGACCTGCGGGTCGGGCGGGTCACCAGCATCTCCGCGGACCTGCACAAATACGGCTTCGCCCCCAAGGGCACCTCGGTCCTGCTCACCCGGGGACGCGAGCGACACCGGGCGGCATGGTTCGCCACCGTCGACTGGCCGGGCTACCCGGTGGTCAACCCGACGCTCGCCGGGTCCAAGCCCCTCGAACCCGCGGCGGCGGCGTGGGCGGTGCTCGAGGCACTCGGCGACGACGGGCAACGGGAACTGGTCGCCCGGACCGCCCGCGCGACCGACCGGCTGGTCGCCGGACTGTCCGGGATCGAGGGGTTGCGGGTCCTCGACCGCGACTCCGGCCCACTGCTCGCGGTCGTCGCCGACGAGTCCGCAGGTACAGGCCGACGCGTCCACCCGCACCTCTGGGCGGATGCCTGCGCCCGGAGGGGCATCGCCGTCCAGGCGCAACCTGCCTACCGCCAGGAGCGGGGGACCTTGTCGTCGTCGTCTCATCTCACCATCACCCCGGTGACCGAACGGCTCGTCGAGGAGATCCTCCGCGTGGCGCGCGAGGCGGCCGATGAGGTCCGTGGACAGCCGGCGCCCGCTCCTCCCGCGGGGTTCGCCGACGTGCTCGACGCGCTGGACTCGGGCGCCCTCTCCCCTGCCGACCTGCTCGCCCTGCCGGAGGACGAGGTCCACGCGCTCGTGGGTGACCTTCGCGCCGCCGACGAGGCCGGGGCCGAGGGAGACGGTGGCGGAATGGCGCCGCTGCTCGCGGCGATAGAACGGCTGCCCGCTGACGTGGGCGCCCGCCTCGTCCGGGCCTACCTCGCAGCGGTGATGGAAGGCTGAAAGCGACACGCCCCCCGACCAGGAAGGTCGGGGGGCGTGATGTCGAGCGCTCGGATGCGTCAGACGAGGACCGCGATCGCGACATTGACGATGCCGAGGATGCCGGCGACGTTGGCGAGCGTCCGGGTGGTGCCCTGCGCCCGTGCTTCCTTGCGGACGCCGATGATCGCGATCACGAGGATCACAACGGCCACGAGGAGCTTGATGCCGATCTTCATGTGATTGACGTCGGCGTCCTGCATCTCGCGCAGCCCGACCAGCAGGATTCCGGTGACCACCTGGAGAATGGCTCCGTGGAGAATGCCCTTGGCCATGTACGGGGCCTTGATGGTGGCGAGCCAGCCGCCGATGATGCCGGCGAGGCCGATGAAGTGCAGGATCAGTACGATACTGAAGGCGATGTCCATGTCGCGATTGTCTCAGGTCAACGCGGCGACTCAGCACATAAGGGTTCCCTATGTGACTCTCGACTCGATCGGTGCAGACGCGGTGTGGGGCGCAACCTGAAGGATGTCGGCCGCTACTCGGTCTCGTCCCTGGAGTGCGGCAGGACGACGACCGGACAGCGCGAATGGGGCACGACGTGCTGGCTCACCGAGCCGAGCAGCATCGCCGCGAAACCACCTCGGCCGCGACTGCCCACCACCAGCAACCGGGCATCCCTGGACGCCGCGACCAGCGACTCCGCGGGATGTCCTCGAAGAACGGCCAGCTGGACACCGGAATCTGAACCCAGGGTGTCGTTCACCGCACCTTCGAGCATCGCGTGTGCCCCGGCCTCCAACTCGGAGGAGCTCTCCCACCCGGCCATCGCGTAGGGACCATAGACGGTCGGTAGGTCGTAGGCGGTGAGAGCTATCAACGGTGCGTTCACGGCGCGGGCGTACTCGGCCGCCCACCGCAGGGCGACCAGGGAGTCAGGGCCCCCGTCCACTCCCACGACGACTGGTCTGGTGTCCATGAGCATGCCTCCTCGGGCGAGATCGCCGACGGCGCTCCGGACTGTCGTGCACCGACGACACCTTCCACCGTAGCCCGGGTGGCCACACCTCGTGAGGAAGTCGCCAGAGCCGACCGATCAACCCGCTCACGCGAGTTCGACGGGAGCGTGCGCGAACGTCGCGTGCCCTCGCTTCGCTCGGTTACGCGAGTTCGACGGGAGCGTGCGCGAACGTCGCGTGCCCTCGCTTCGCTCGGTTACGCGAGTTCGACGATCTCCATGTATTCCTGGTTCCACAGGTCCTCCGTGCCGTCCGGCAGGATGATGACCCGCTCCGGCTCGAGCGCCTCGACAGCGCCCGGGTCGTGGGTGACCAGGACGACCGCACCCTCGTAGGTGCGTAGAGCGTCGAGCACCTGCTCTCGCGAGATCGGGTCGAGGTTGTTGGTGGGCTCGTCGAGCAGCAGCACGTTGGCGGCCGAGGACACCAGCCCGGCCAGCGCCAGACGCGTGCGCTCACCACCGGACAGCGTGCCGGCGGGCTGCTCGAGCTGCGGGCCGGTGAACATGAACGCCCCCAGCAGGCTGCGCAGCTCCTGCTCCCCCGCGTCCGGCGCGGCGTGGCGGATGTTCTCCCACACGCTGGCGTCCATGTCGAGAGTGTCGTGCTCCTGGGCGAAGTAGCCGACCTTGAGCCCGTGGCCGGAGACGACCCCGCCCTCGCCGTCGGTGCGCTCCACCCCGGCGAGCAGTTTGAGCAGAGTGGTCTTGCCGGCGCCGTTGTAACCCAGCACGACCACGCGGCTGCCCTTGTCGATCGCCAGGTCGACCCCGGCGAACACCTCGAGCGAGCCGTACATCTTGGTCAACCCCTTGGCGAACATCGGGGTCTTGCCACACGGCGCCGGCGTGGGGAACTTGATGTGCGCGACCTTGTCCGACACGCGCACCTCGTCGAGCTCGTTCATCATGGTCTCCGCGCGGCGGATCATCTGCTTGGCGGCGGCGGCCTTGGTGGCCTTGGCGCCCAGCTTGGCGGCCTGCATCTTCAGTGCGCCGGCCTTCTTCTCCGCGTTCGCGCGCTCACGGCGGCGGCGTGCCTCGTCGGTGGCGCGCGCGTCGAGGTACTTCTGCCACCCCATGTTGTAGGCGTCGATCTCCCCGCGCACGGCGTCGAGGAACCACACCTTGTTCACTACGGCCTCGAGCAGCTCGACATCGTGGGAGATGATGATCAGGCCGCCCTCGTGCTTCTCCAGGAACTGGCGCAGCCAGGTGATGGAGTCGGCGTCGAGGTGGTTGGTGGGCTCGTCGAGCAGGAGCATGGTCTGCGACTTGCCGGCCCCGTCGGAGGCGGCGAACAGGATCCGCGCCAGCTCCACGCGCCGACGCTGCCCGCCGGACAGGGTGCCCAGATGCTGGGTGAGGATCCGGTCCTCGAGCCCGAGGCTCGCGCAGATCCGCGCCGCTTCGCTCTCGGCCTCGTACCCGCCGCGGGCGGAGAACTCGTCCTCGAGCCGGCCGTACCGGCGCACGGCCTTGTCCATGGCCTTGTCGTCCGGGGCGTCGACCATCTGCTCCTGGGCGGCGGTCATGTCGGCCATGATCACGTCCAGTCCGCGGGCCGAGAGGACCCGGCTGCGCGCGAGCTGGTCCATGTTGCCCTCACGGGGGTCCTGCGGCAGATAACCCAGGTCCCCTGTCCGGATGACCTTCCCGGCGTAGGGCTCACCTTCGCCGGCGAGGATCCTCATCGTCGTCGTCTTACCCGCGCCGTTCCGTCCCACCAGGCCGATCCGGTCGCCGGGCTGGACCCGCAGCGAGGACCCGTCCATGTGGAGCAGGGTGCGCACGCCGGCGCGCACCTCGAGGTCGTCGATGGTGATCACGTGCGCGGGTACCTCGCTGTAGCGTTCGGGGACAGTCTCGACCACCCTCGCGGGATTCGGGCCGACCTGCCACTCTACCTGCGGCGAATGACCTCCGGCGAGTTCGGTGACGTGGGTCTCCGTGTGACTCGGAACCCCACGGGCAGTCGCGTCACCCGCGGACGCCCGTCCGGTTGATGCGGCCCCACCCGGCTGTGGGAAGGGCCCGGAGTGCTCTCCCGGCCGTCGGCGCACCCGGCAGCGGGACCAGGCGGGCATTGGGGCAGCGCGACACCGCCGGGTTGTGCTGCCTCCTCGTCCTACGCTGCTGCTGTGGTCCATTCTCCCAGCGCGACCGGGCATTGCGTGGGCATACCCCCAGCGTAAGTCAACGAGGCAGCACACCTGGAGGCAGCCGCGCTGCCGGAATGCCCACCCGGCCTCGAGCGCCCGGCGCGGATGACCGGGCAGCCCCGGCCAAGTGCGCCCTGAGCCGCCGGGCCGGTCAGCCGCCGCTGCGCCCGAACAGGTTCTGCACGCTGCGGCCGATCGGCCCGTGGTCGTCCGAGAGCAGCGTGTCGGTGAGCACCCCGTGCCCGGGGCCGCCGATCGTCTCGGTGTCCAGGCGCACCCAGCCGGGCGCGGGCTCGCGGTGCAGCGAGACCACGAGATCGCAGTTGATCGTGGGATGGCTCACCGGATCGGTGGCGAGGGAGACGCCGCTCGCGGAGTCGGCCACCACCACGGTGTGCTGCCAGCCCGTCATGCGCTCGCCGGAGACCAGATCGACCCGCGACCGACCCCACGCCCGGGCCGGGCCCAGCTCGTCCCCGCCGCCGGATTCGTAGGAGAAGTCGACCACCGAGAGGTAACCCCCTCCGTGGGCGAAGCTCATCATGGGATCGCGCTCGCGCGCCACGGGCACCGGCGGCGCCGCGTGATCGCCGACCACGGGGTAGTCCGCCGGAGTACGCCGCATCCGCCAGCCGCGCGCCACCAGGGTGGGCCGGCCGTCCACGGATGCGGTGGCTTCGAGCAGCTCCACGCTGCGGCCGGGGCGGACCGTGCGGATCTCGATGTCCAGGGGCGCGACGGGCACGGGTCCCAGCACGTCCACGGACACCCGCGCCAACCGCACGTCCTCCCCGGAGTCGACGCGCTCCATGGCCCGGACCAGCAGCGCGCTCGGCGGGCCGGCGTGCTGGGCCTCGGCGGACCACGGCCCCGCGGTGAGCGTCGTGGCCTCGAAACGGGTCTCGTCGAGCTGCTGGTAGAACGCGTCGGACATGGGTCCCCTCTGCCTCGGGCGGTAGTGTCGATCCTGATGAATGCTACGGGTGGCGGACTCTACGACGTCGCAGTCGTCGGGCTCGGGCCCGCCGGCCGCGCGCTCGCCTCCCGCTGTGCCGCAACCGGTCTCACCGTGCTCGCGCTCGACCCGGACCCGGCTGCGCCGTGGCGCCAGACGTTGTCGGTGTGGGCCGACCAGATCCCTCCGTGGCTCCGGCACGAGGCGTGCGGGGTGGACGTGCTCGCGCACACCGTGCCGGACGCGGCCCTGTACGCGCCCGACAGGGCCCTGTTGCACCGTGAGTACGCCGTGCTGGACAACGAGGCACTGCGCCGCGCGCTGCCGCTCGGTCCCGGGGTGACCGTCGAACACGCGGAGGTCGACGACGATGCGGTGCGTGCCCTGACCGCCCGCGCGCACCGGGTGGTGGACTGCCGCGGCGCCGGGGGCCGGCGGAACCGGGGCCCCCTGCAGACGGCCTACGGGATCGTCGTGGACGCGGCGGACGCGGTGCCGGCGCTGGGCGGGGAGAACGCCCTGTTCATGGACTGGCGGACCGACTACGTCCGCGACCGGGACGACGACGACGACGAGGCCGGCCCCAGCTTCCTGTACGCGATCCCCGTGGGGCCGGACCGGGTCCTTCTGGAGGAGACGTGTCTGGCGGGACTGCCCGCTCCGGATCCCGCCGTCCTGGCGAGCCGGCTCCGCTCGAGACTGGCGGGCCGGGGGGTGGCCGCCGAGGCGATCGCGTCGCCGCTGTCCGTCGAGCGGGTTCGGATCCCGCTCCTGCCGCGCCCCGGGGTGCCGGAGGACCCGCTGGTCGAGGCGTTCGGCACCGCCGGGGGACACGGGCACGCGGCGACGGGGTACTCGGTGGCAGCGATGCTCGCGGCCGTGCCGGGGGCGGTGCACGCGATCGAGGCGGGGTACCCGTTGCCCGCTCCGCGGTCGCCGCTGAGCACGGCCCTCCACGGCGTGGGACTGCGTGCTCTGCTGCGGGCCGATGACCGGACGCTCCGGGCGCTGTTCAACGCCTTCGGCAGGCTCGACGGTCGCCGTCAGCGCTGGTTCCTCGACGCCGCGAGCCCGTCTTACCAGGTGGCCGCCGCGATGTGGGGCATGTGGGTCTCCATGCCCGCGCGCGCCAAGGCCGGGATGGTCGCGGCGGTGCTGCGTCCGTCGGCGCGCTCGTCGGTGGGTGCGCCGGCGACCACGTCAGGCGACGCGCGGACGGTACCCGTCGAAGGACAGTGACAGACCTGCCGGCCGGCGCGTCACGCGGAACATCGACGACAGCGCCACGGCCGCGACGGCCACGGCCACTAGTTCAAAGGTCTCCTCGGTGTACATGAGGACGAGATAGGGCGTCGACATGCCGGCGTCCGCGCGGTGGACGAGACCGGTCAGGCTCTCGATGACGATCGCGCCGGTCAGGAAGACCACGGCCGAGAGGATCAGTGCGAGAACCACCCGACGCTTCAGCGCCAACACGAGGCGGATCAGCAGCGCTCCGACGACCAGCGCGATGATCGCGCCGGGGATCACCCAGTTGTAGAAGGTGTCGAACGGCAGGTACGGGGCCATCCTGTCCCCCACCACGAACAATCGCTCGTGCAGGGCGGAGGCCTCGTCCACCGAGGCGGTGACGCCGACCGCGGCGAAGAGCCACCACGACTTCCGGAACCTGTTGGCGGTGAGAGCGGCGAGGGCGGCGAAGATACCGACGAGGAGCCAGATCGTCGAGGCGAACCACACCGCGATGTTGCCCTCGGCGCCGATGTCGAAGGCCGTCCACAGGAGGTTCCAGGTGTGCCAGGGCTGGTCGCTGCCCGTGCGGTGGACCATGAGGAGCAATAGGCCGGACAGCGGCGCGAGCAGGATCGACGGGGGCAGGACCACCCACGCGGTCGCCTTGGTGAGGCGGGCTCCGGTCTCGGTCCCGACTTCGGTTCCCGGAAGATCAGAGGGGCGGGACATGTGTCCAGCGTAAACGGCCGGTGAACGGAACAGCCGCAGGTCGTCTGGCCCCCGGCCGGAAGAACGACCCGGACACGAAGAGCGCCCGCCCCCTCTCGAGGGGGCGGGCGCTCTGTCGCGTGACCGGGGCGCGGCTACACCGTGAAGCCGATGGCGCGGAGCTGCTCGCGGCCGTCGTCGGTGATCATCTGCGGACCCCACGGCGGCATCCAGACCCAGTTGAGCTCGAGATCGTTGACGAGGTCGGCTCCGATCGTCGCGCTGCGGGCCTGGTCCTCGATGACGTCGGTGAGGGGGCAGGCGGCGGAGGTCAGCGTCATGTCGACGCGGGCGATCGTCGAGCCCTCGGTCTCGCCCGGGCGAACCCAGATGTCGTAGACCAGTCCGAGGTCGACCACGTTGATCCCGAGCTCGGGGTCGACCACGTCGCGCATGGCCTCCTCGAGATCGGCGACCAGGGCCAGGTCCTCCTCGGACTGCTCCGGCCGGTTGGGGTCGGGGCGGAACTCGCCGTTGTAGACGGTGCCCGCCGGTGTGGCGTTCTCCTCCGTCGACGCGGACTCGTCGACCGACGGATCGTTGGCAGGGGTCATCTGCTCGGTCATGTCACTCACTCCTGATGGTGTTCGGTCTGTCGGCCGAGGGCGTCCTTGAACGCCATCCAGCCCAGCAGCGCGCACTTGACGCGCGCGGGGTATCGGGACACCCCGGCCAGGGCCACGGCGTCGTCGAGTAGCTCCTCGTCCCCGGCGTCCTGCCCGCGGGAGGAGATCATCGCCTGGAAGGCGTCGAGCACCTCCAGTGACTCCGTCACCGGGCGGCCGACCAGGAGGTCGGCCATCATCGACGTGGAGGCCTGACTGATCGAGCAACCCTGGGCGTCGTAGGACACGTCCTCCACGGTGGCGAGGTCGTCGGACAACCGCAACCGCAGTGTCAGCTCGTCGCCACAGGTGGGATTGACGTGGTGCACCTCGGCGCCGAAGGGCTCCCGCAGCCCGCTGTGCTGCGGACGGCGGTAGTGGTCGAGGATGACCTCCTGGTACATCTGCTCGAGCTTCACGTGAGCGCCCCTTCCACTCCGAAGAACTGCTGGGCCCGGCGCAGGGACCTCGCGAGAGCCTCGACCTCGTCGAGGGTGTTGTACAGCGCGAACGAGGCCCGCACCGTGGACTGCACGCCGAGGCGGCGGTGCAGCGGCCACGCGCAGTGGTGGCCCACACGGACGGCCACGCCGTCATCGTCGAGCACCTGGCTCACGTCGTGGGCGTGGATACCGTCCACGACGAAGGAAACGGCGCCGCCCCGGGAGACCATGTCCGTCGGCCCGACGATCCGGATGCCCGGGATCTGACCGAGCGCGTCGAGCGCGGCCACGGTCAGCGACTCCTCGTGGCGCGCGATGGTCTCCATCCCGATCGCCTCGAGGTAGCGCACGGCGGCCGCGAGACCGACAGCCTGGGACACCATGGGCACGCCGGCCTCGAAACGCTGGGGCGGCTCGGCGAAGGTCGACTCCTCCATGGTCACCGTGGAGATCATCGACCCGCCGGTGAGGACGGGAGGCATGGCCCGGAGGAGCTCGCGCCGGCCGTAGAGGACGCCGATGCCCGTGGGGCCGAGCATCTTGTGGCCGGAGAACGCCGCGAAGTCGACGCCGAGGGCGTGGAAGTCCACTGCCATGTGCGGCACCGACTGGCAGGCGTCCAGCACGACGAGCGCGCCGACGGACCTGGCCGTCTCCACCACGCGGGCGACATCCGTCACCGCGCCGGTGACGTTGGACTGATGGGTCACGGCGATGACCTTGACCGCGTCGGTGATCTCGAGCGAGTCCAGATCGATGCGACCGTCGTCGGTCACCCCGTACCAGCGCAACGTGGCACCGGTCCGTCGGCACAGCTCCTGCCACGGCACCAGGTTCGCGTGGTGCTCGAGCTCGCTGATGACGATCTCGTCCCCGGGGCCCACCGCGTACTCGCCGAAGCGCTGGTCGCCCAGGGCGAAGGCCACGAGGTTGAGCGCCTCGGTGGCGTTCTTGGTGAAGACCAGCTCGTCGACGTGGGCACCCACGAACCGCGCGATGTCCGCGCGGGCGCCCTCATAGGCGTCCGTCGCCTCCTCGGCGAGCTGGTGCGCGCCGCGGTGGACGGCCGCATTGGAGTGCAGCAGGAAGTCCCGCTCCGCGTCCAATACCTGCAGCGGGCGCTGCGAGGTCGCCCCGGAGTCGAGGTAGACCAGGGGCTTTCCGTCACGGACCGTCCGCTGCAGGATCGGGAAATCCGAGCGCACGGCGGTGAGATCGAGGGTCGAGGTCATGTTCTCCCAGCTGTCCGGTCAGGCGTTCGCCGGCGTCAGGTACGACTCGTACCCGTTCGCCTCGAGCTCGTTGGCCAGTTCGGCGCCACCGGAGGCGGCGACGCGGCCGTCGACGAACACGTGGACCCTGTCGGGGGTGATGTACTTGAGGATGCGGGTGTAGTGCGTGATGAGCAGGATGCCGCCGTTCTCCTCCGCCTTGTAGCGGTTGACACCCTCGGACACCACGCGCAGGGCGTCCACGTCGAGGCCGGAGTCGGTCTCGTCGAGCACGGCGATCTTCGGCTTGAGCAGGTCGAGCTGCAGGATCTCGTGGCGCTTCTTCTCACCGCCGGAGAATCCCTCGTTCACACTGCGCTCGGAGAAGGCCGGGTCGAAGTCGAGGTCGGACATGGCCTCCTTGACCTCCTTCACCCAGTGGCGGAGCTTGGGGGCCTCACCGCGGACGGCGGTGGCGGCGGAACGCAGGAAGTTCGCCGTGGAGACCCCGGGGATCTCGGTGGGGTACTGCATGGCCAGGAACAGGCCCGCGCGGGCCCGCTCGTCGACCTCCATCGACAGGACGTCCTCCCCGTCGAGAGTCACGGTGCCACCGGTGACCTCGTACTTGGGGTGACCGGCGATGACGTACGCGAGGGTGGACTTGCCGGAGCCGTTGGGCCCCATGATGGCGTGGGTCTGGCCCGACTCGATGGTCAGGTCGACGCCCTTGAGGATCTCGACGGTCTCGGGTGAGTCCTCGGTCGCTGCGACGCGGGCCGTGAGGCCCTTGATCTCGAGAGTGGTCATGGGAGTTGCTCGCAATCTGTGTATGAGGTCGTGGGGGAAGTTCTGGGCGGGCTCGTCAGATGCCGGAGGACTCCAGCTCCAGTTCGACGGCCTCGGTGATCCGCTCGCGCACCTCCGGCACGCCGATACGGTTGATCACCTCGCCGAAGAACCCGCGGATCACGAGACGCCGCGCGACGTCCTCGGGAATGCCCCGCGACATGAGGTAGAAGAGCTGCTCGTCGTCGAACCGCCCGACGGCGCTGGCGTGGCCGGCCCCGGCGATCTCGCCCGTCTCGATCTCGAGGTTCGGCACCGAATCGGCGCGGGCGCCGTCGGTCAGCACGAGGTTGCGGTTCATCTCGTAGGTGTCGGTTCCCACGGCGGCCGCGCGGATGAGCACGTCACCGATCCAGACGGTGTGGGCCTCCGGCAGCTTCGACTTGGCGTCGCCCTGCAGCGCACCCTTGTAGAGGATGCGCGAGGTGCAGTTGGGCTCCGAGTGGTCCACGAGCAGACGGTGCTCGAGGTGCTGCCCGTCGTCGGCGTAGTACAGGCCGTTGAGGGTGACCGTGCCGCCGGGAGCGGTGAACCGTGCGAACGGGGAGACACGCACGAGCTCGCCACCGAACGTCACCGTCGTGTAGGTCAGTGTCGCGTCGCGGCCGACCTGCAGATGGTGACCCGCGAGGTGCAGGGCGTCGTCGTCCCAGTCCTGGATGAGGACGACCTCGAGGTGGGCGGAGTCGCCGACGATGAACTCGACGTTCTCGGCGATCGTCCCGCCGCCGCGCTGGTCCACGACGAACGTCGCATTGGCGAACGCCTCGAGGCGGATCTGGGTGTGGCCGTAGGCCAGTTCGCCCTCGCCCGGGCCGTCGACGGTGACGTAGACGGGCTCGTCGATCACGGTCTCCTTGGCGACCGTGATGACGGTGGCCTCGGCGGCGGAGCTGAACGCCTGCGCGGCGACGCGGTCGCGGGGGGCCCCGGCCTCGCCGACGCGCTTGTCGTCCATGGCGACCGTCTCGACGGTCAGACCGTCGTGCTCGGCGACGGACGCCAGCAGGCGACCGGTCGCGGTGATGTTGGAGCCGTCGTGGATACCGCGCAGACGACGCAGCGGGGTGAAGCGCCAGATCTCGTCCTTGTGGCTGGGTACCTCGAAGGCGCCCACGTCGAACGACGCGAACTGGTCGCCCTTGGTGGCGTCGACGGGGACGCCGTAGCGGTCCGTCAGGGGTGCCGGGGTGGACCCGGTCTCGGGGGTGGTGGTGTCGGTCATAGTGGTCAGCCCACCGATCCTTCCATCTGCAGTTCGATCAGGCGGTTGAGCTCGAGCGCGTACTCCATGGGGAGTTCCTTGGCGATCGGCTCGACGAAACCACGCACGATCATGGCCATCGCCTCGTCCTCGGCGAGGCCGCGGCTCATGAGGTAGAACAGCTGGTCCTGGCTCACCTTGGAGACCGTGGCCTCGTGCCCCAGCGTGACGTCATCTTCGCGGATGTCGATGTAGGGGTAGGTGTCGGACCGGCTGATGTTGTCGACCAACAGGGCGTCGCACTCGACGTTGGACTTGGAGCCCTTCGCACCGGCGTTGATCTGGACCAGACCTCGGTACGCGGAGCGTCCACCGCCACGGGCCACCGACTTGGAGACGATGTTCGAGGAGGTGTTGGGGGCCAGGTGCAGCATCTTGGAGCCTGTGTCCTGGTGCTGTCCCTCCCCGGCGAACGCCACCGAGAGCACCTCGCCCTTGGCGTGCTCACCGGTCAGCCAGACGGCCGGGTACTTCATCGTCACCTTGGAACCGATGTTGCCGTCGATCCACTCCATGGTGGCGCCCTCTTCGGCGCGGGCACGCTTGGTGACGAGGTTGTAGACGTTGTTCGACCAGTTCTGGATGGTCGTGTAGCGGCAACGGCCGCCCTTCTTGACGACGATCTCGACGACCGCGGAGTGCAGCGAGTCCGACTTGTAGATCGGAGCCGTGCAGCCCTCGACGTAGTGCACGTAGGCGCCCTCGTCCACGATGATCAGCGTCCGCTCGAACTGGCCCATGTTCTCGGTGTTGATGCGGAAGTAGGCCTGCAGCGGGATGTCCACCTGCACACCCGGCGGGACGTAGATGAACGACCCGCCGGACCAGACCGCCGTGTTGAGGGCGGAGAACTTGTTGTCACCGGAGGGGATGACGGAGCCGAAGTACTCCTCGAAGTACTCGGGATGCTCCTTGAGCGCCGTGTCGGTGTCCATGAAGATGACGCCCTGGCTCTCCAGGTCCTCACGGATCTGGTGGTAGACCACCTCGGACTCGTACTGGGCGGCCACGCCCGCCACGAGACGCTGCTTCTCGGCCTCGGGGATGCCGAGCTTGTCGTAGGTGTTCTTGATGTCCTCGGGCAGGTCCTCCCAGCTGGTGGCCTGCTTCTCCGTGGAACGGACGAAGTACTTGATGTTGTCGAAGTCGATACCGGACAGGTCCGATCCCCAGGTGGGCATCGGCTTCTTGTCGAAGATCTTCAGGGCCTTGAGGCGCTTGTCGAGCATCCAGTCGGATTCGCTCTTCTTGGCGGAGATGTCACGCACGACCGCCTCGGACAGGCCGCGCTGCGCGGTGGCACCGGCGTCGTCCGAGTCGTGCCAGCCGTAGTTGTACTGGCCGATGGAGGCGATTCGTTCCTCATCGGTGGTCGGCTCCGTGACGTCGGCCGTCACCTGATCGGGGGTGATGGTCATCGCACTGTCCTTTCGGCGGTCGGTGCCGACGCGGACGCGTCGGCCGGTGCGGGGATCGTGGCCGCGAGATCACTCACGGTCACGGTCCCGGTCGGGATGTTGGTGGTGCAGGCGCAGTTTCCGCCCGCGATGGTGGCGAGCCGCTGGACGTGGGTGCCCACTATCTCGGCCACCACCTCCTGCTCGGCTTCGCACAGTTCGGGGAACCGGGAGGCGACGTTCCACACCGGGCAGTGGTGCTGGCAGATCTGCAGTCCCGTGCCGGCCTCCTCGACGGAGGACGCGTAACCCGCCCCGGACAGGGCGGTGGCGATGTCGGCGGCCGCCCGCTCGACGTCGTGGGGCCCCTCGGCGGGACGGACGTGCCCGATCACCGAGCGCACCCGCTCCCGGGCGAACTCCGAGACGGCGGCCGTGCCACCGATGCGACGCAGCGCGGTCAACGCCTCGACCGCCAGGTGGTCGTACCCGTGGCGGGCGGTGTTGCGGCCCGTGGCCGTCATCTGGAACGCCTTGGCGGGGCGGCCGCGGGTGCCCGCCGGCCGCGTACGGACGGCCTCCACCTCGCCGGACTCGACCAGGTGGTCCAGGTGGCGTCGGACACCGGCGGCGGTGAGCCCGAGTTCGTGCCCGATCTCCACGGCGGTGAGGGCTCCGCGCTCCAGCAGGAGCTCACGGATCGACGAGCGGGTGTCCGGACGCGTGGTGCTGTCGAACACGTGCTGCACGCTCATGCGCCACTCCCTTCCGGTTATGCTCGGTGCGCCCGGTCGGGACGCACCTCCTGATATTACGCAACACTTCTGTTTCGGAAATATTCCCCCCACCCCCGGGCGTGCGCTGCCGGGGTGAGGTGTGCGACGACAGCGGCGGTGGAGGAAGGGTCGGGACTGTGGCACGCGATTCCCCGATGCGCGGCGCCGGGTCGGTGACATCCCGACTCCACGCGCAGGAGCAGTCCAGCGGGTCCCCGGTTTCCGCGGAGCTGGCCCGACTGCGTCGCATCCGACGCCTCGGCACCACGGCGGCCGTCGCCATGGCGGTCGGGGCGCTCGGGGCCGGGGCGCTGCCCGTCCTGCAGAACCCGATCGCCGGTGAGCGTCTGTTCGGGCTGTGGCTGCGACTGCAGCAGTCCTCGATGACGGTCGTCATGGCAGGCATGGTGACCGTCACCCTCTGTTGGTTGCTCCTGGCCCCGTACGTGCTGGGTCAGGACCGGCGGGGGCGGATCAGCGGTCGTATCGACCGGGCGACGCTCGACCGGGTCATCGCGTCGTGGGCACTCCCCCTCGCGCTGGCGCCACCGATGTTCAGTCGGGATGTCTACAGCTATCTCGCCCAGGGGGCGATAGGCAACGAACTCGACGACCCCTACGAACTCGGCCCGGTCTCCGCGTTGGGAACCTCCCACGCCCTGACCATCAACGTCCCGGACATCTGGCGGGACACGCCCAACCAGTACGGCCCGCTGTTCCTGGGGGTGCAGAAGGCCATCCACGGACTCACGGGTGACGACGTGCTGTTCGGGACCATCCTGCACCGGGTCGTCGCGGTGCTCGGGATCCTCATGCTGGGTTGGGCCGTCCCCCGGCTCGCCGAGTACTGCGGTGTGTCCGACGTCGCCGCCCTCTGGCTGGCCGTCGCCAACCCCCTCGTGCTGTTCCATCTGGTCTCCGGTATCCACTCCGAATCGCTCATGATGGGCCTGCTCGCGATCGGCCTCGTGCTGGCCCTCCGCGCGGTGGACGCCTCCGGAACCGGGTGGCGGAACACCGCGGTGTTCGTCCTGGGCACCGTCCTGGTCACCGGCTCGGCCCTGGTCAAACTCCCCACCGTGGTGGCCCTGGGCTTCATCGGGATGGCACTTGCGCGGCGCTGGGGGGCGAGCTGGTCCGCCACCCTGCGCGCGGCGGCGACCATGGTCCTGATCAGCGGGGTGACGACCGGGCTGGCGATGCTCGTCACCTCGTCCGGTCTCGGGTGGATCACCAAACTCGGCGCGGCCACCTCACTCCGGAGTTGGCTCTCCCCGCCCACCGCGATCGGCGTGATCATCGGCGGCATCGGTCAGTACCTCGGTCTCGGGGACCACACGGAACAGATCCTCGTCATGGTGCAGACCGCCGCGTTGGTCGCAGCCGGCGCGTTCACCGTCCGCATGCTGTTCGCGGTCCAGTCGGGCCGCATCAACCCTGTCGGCGGGCTGGGGGTGTCCATGGCCGCGATCGTCCTGTGTTTCCCCGTGGTGCAGCCCTGGTACGTCCTGTGGGCCCTGGTCCCGTTGGCCGCATGGGCCTCACGGATGGAGTTCCGGCTGCCGGTGGTGGCGGTCAGCGCCGTGCTGGCCTGCTTCACCCTCCCGCCAGGTGCGGGACTGCCGCCGTTCGTGACCGTCCAGGCCTGGGCGGCGACCGTCGTGGCCGTCGCCATGCTGCTCGTCGCGCTGTTCCGGTGGCCGGGGCTGTTGCGCTTCCGGTAGCCGGACCGGCCTACACTCGGATCCCGTGACCTCCCCGCCGACCCCGCCCGCTCTGCACGTCGAGGGGCTCGTCAAGAGATTCGGCGCGACCACCGCCGTGGCCGGCCTGGACCTGCGGCTCGAGCGCGGACAGGTCATGGCGCTGCTGGGACCCAACGGCGCCGGGAAGACCACGACGGTCGAGATCTGCGAGGGATTCGTCCGCCCCGACGCGGGAACCGTGAAGGTCCTGGGACTGGATCCGGTCCTCGATCGACAGCGGGTCCGCAGCCGCATCGGGATGATGCTCCAGGGTGGCGGCTCCTACCCCGCCGCCAGGGTCGGGGAGATGCTCCGGCTGGTGGCGTCCTACTACTCCGATCCCCTCGATCCGGCCTGGCTGCTGGGCGAACTCGGGCTGACCGAGCACGCACGGACCCCGTACCGACGGCTGTCCGGCGGCCAACAGCAGCGTCTGTCGCTGGCGATCGCGGTGATCGGGCGCCCGGAACTGGTCTTCCTCGACGAACCGACCGCCGGCCTCGACGCCCAGTCGCGCCGTGCCGTGTGGGACCTCGTCCACGCCCTGCGTCGCGACGGGGCCGCGGTGGTACTCACCACGCACCTCATGGACGAGGCGGCCGCGCTGGCCGACGAGGTGGTCATCATCGACCACGGCCGACGGGTCGCCTCCGGGACCCCGGCGGAACTCGAACGCGCCGGAACCGCCGAGGGTGTCACCCTCGTCGTCGACGGCGAGGTGTCCCCGTCCGTGCTCGCCGGCGCACTCGGCGAGGAACACACGGTCACGGCGGGGACCGCGGCCGGCGTCCTCGAGGTCCACGGCCCAGTCTCCCCCGAGATCATGACCGCCATGTGCGCCGCCCTCGAGCGGTCCGGCATCCAACTCACCTCCCTGGCCACCCGCACCAGGAGCCTCGAGGACGTCTTCCTCGACCTGACCGGACGGGAACTGCGATGACCCACACGCCGACCAGTGGCAACCGCTTCGCCCCCGGGACCTTCGCCCGACCGTCCGCCCCGGCCTCCCCGGCCAGGATGACGGCCGCCCAGACCCGCATGGAACTGGCCCTGTTCCTGCGCAACGGCGAACAGCTCCTCGTGGCCCTGGTCATACCCGTGGCCATCCTGTTCGCCCTCACCGCGGTCGAGTTCGGCGCGGTACCCGAACCGCGGATCGACTACGCGATCACCGCCGTGCTGACCATTTCCGTCATGGGCACGGCCTTCACCGGTCAGGCGATCGCGGTGGGCTTCGACAGGCGCTACGGAGCCCTCAAGCGTCTCGGTGGCACTCCCCTGCCGCCCAGCGTCATCATCATCGGCAAGATCCTGGCGACCCTGGTGCTCGTGTCCGGGCAGGCCGTGGTACTCGGCATCATCGCCGCACTGTTGGGATGGCGGCCCGACCCGGCCGGACTGGCGGTCGGGGCGCTCGTGATAGCCCTCGGTTCGGTGGCGTTCTCGTCCATGGGTCTCCTGCTCGGGGGCACCCTGCGGGCGGAGATCGTCCTCGCGTTGGCCAACCTCATCTGGTTCGTCCTCATCGGTGGCGCCGGTCTCGCGATCGGGGTGGTCGATCTCCCCGCCGCGCTGAGTGACCTCCTCGTCGTCGTCCCCTCCTACGCGTTGACCACCGCACTGGTCACCGCGCTCGGCGGCGGCGTCCCCGCACTGGCGGCGCTGTCCCTGCTCGTCTGGACCGCCGTGTGCGGCGGATTCGCCGTGCGTCACTTCTCCTTCACCTGATAGCAGACGTCCGACCGTCGCGGCCTAGAATCGGGGCCGTGACCTCGACATCGCACGCCCCGACCTCCGGAACCCCGGCCGCGAGCGACCCCGGGAGATCCGCTGGACCACTGTCCCGCCTGCCCGTGCCGTCGATCCGGGTCCAGAAGGGCGTCGCACTCGCCAACGTCATCGCCCAGATCGGGATCATGACCACCGGCGTGACCGTCCGCGTGACCGCCTCCGGCCTCGGCTGCGAGACCTGGCCGCAGTGCAACGAGGCCAGTTTCGTCCCCGTCCCGGGCGCGGCACCGGCCCTGCACCAGGCGGTCGAGTTCGGCAACCGGCTGCTCACGTTCGTCCTGGTGGCCGTGGCCGCCGCGTTGCTGTTGGCGCTGCTGCGTGCCGGACGTCGCCGCGGGCTCATCTGGTTGGCCCTGGCGATGCCCGCCGGGATCGTCGCCCAGGCCGTCATCGGAGGAATCACCGTCCTGGCCGGCCTCGTCTGGTGGACCGTGGCCCTGCATCTGTTGCCCTCGATGATCCTCGCCTGGCTCGCGGCCGTGCTCTTCGCCCGCATCGGCGAGGACGACACGGCGCCGCCACGGCGCGTCATTCCCAGGCCCATGACGTGGCTGACCGTACTCTCGGCCGTCCTGCTCACCGGGGTGCTGACCACCGGGACGATGGTCACCGGCGCCGGCCCCCACGCCGGCGACGCCCGCATCACCGCCGCGGATCGACTCCAGATGCCCATCCAGTGGCTCGTGCACTTCCACGCCGAGCTCATGGTGGGCTACGTATGCCTGCTCATCGGATTGCTGGCCGGGCTCATCGCCCTGCGCACGGAGGGCCCCGCGATCCGACGGTGCGCGATCCTCATCGGGCTCATCGCGGCGCAAGCGGTCATCGGGATCACCCAGTACCAGCTCGGGGTCCCCGAACTCCTCGTCGTGGCGCACGTGACCCTCGCGGGCGCGATCACCGCCGTCACCGGGGCACTGTGGGCGGCGGGGGTCATCAGAGACCACGTGCCCGCCTAGGTCGATCCCGTCTCCACCCCGGTGGGGCGCCCCGAGGTGCGCGCACCCGGAGGTGCGCCGCGAGGTCCACCCCGGTGGTGCGCCGCGAGGTGCGCGTCGTCTCTGTACGGATGGCCGCCCGCTGCGCGCCCCCTCCGGTCCATTCGGGGCGCGCACCCGGACGACCGCAGACACGACAGCGGCCCCGCCGATCGGCGGGGCCGCTGTCGTGTGCCGCAGGTCAGGGAATCAGACCAGCGAACCCGAACCAGCCATGCGCTTCCAGTGCCCGGCCGGCACATCGGTGCGCGAGACCAGCTCACGCGTCCAGTCCGATCCGGTCAGACCGGAGATCCCGTCACGGACCGCCTCGGCCTCCGACAGGCTGTCGACCATCGTGTCGCCCAGGACGCCGTCGGCGCCCACCAGGGTGACGCGGACACCACAGCGACCCACGGGCTGGAGGACGACGTCCGCCGACCCACCGTGGCGGGACAGGAACTTCTCGACGAACTTGGCGGTCTTGGCCGGCGGGGTGGGGCCCGAGGGCACCGGCGCCGCCTCGATCTTCTCGGCGGGCGCCTTCTCGGCCGGCGTGTCCTTCGCGGCAGCCGGCTCCTCCTGCGTCGCCGGGCCGCCTTCATCGCCCGCGCCAGCCGCCGCCGGCTGGGAGGCCGCCGGTGCGTCCGCGGGTCGGTCAGCCGCGGACGGCGCCGAGTCGGCCGAGCCGGTGGCGTCGACGTCCTTCGACTCGTCGGCAGTCTCCGCAGCGGGGGTCGCCTGCGCGGCGGGCGCGGTGCCACCGCCCAGCGTCAGACCGCCGGGCTTGCCGCCGCCCGGTGCCTTGGCCTTGCTCCCGCCGCCCAACGTGAGGCCGCCGGGCTTGCCGCCGCCCGGTGCCTTGGCGGAGGAACCGCCGCCGAGGGTCACTCCGCCGGACTTCTTCTCGGCCGGAGCCGCATCGGTGGCGCTCTCCGCCTTCGCCGCGGGCACCGGGGCCGCCTGTGCTGCGGGCGCCGGGTCCCCCGCGGGCGTCGACGCCGCGGCCGGGGTGGGGGCCTTGTCGTCGCCTCCCGATGCCGCAGCGGCACCGGCCGCAGCGGCACCGGCCGCGCCACCCAGGACGAGTTTGCCCGCAGAACCGCCACCGGGGGCCTTGGCCTTGGAGCCGCCCCCGAGCTTGAGCCCGCCGCCGGACGGTGCGGACGGTGCGGACGGTGCGGCCGCCGGTGTCGGGGCCGCCGGAGCCGGGGAGGCGGCCGTCTCATCCGACTGCGCGGCGTTCGCGGCCGGCTCGGCAGCAGGCTGCGCCGGAGCCGACCCCGTCTCGGCGGGGTCGGACGCCGTGGAACCGGCCGGGGCGGGTGACGCGGCAGCGGCCGGCTGGGCGGGTGACGCGGCAGGGGCCGACGATGCGACGGGAGCGCCGCCGTCGACCTCGGTGATACGCGAACCGTGAAGGGTGGACGCACCCCCGCCCGGTGCGCGCGGGGCGCGGCGACCGAGCGAGACGGCCCCGCCCGATCCGCTCGCGGCCGGGGCCGGGGTCTCCTGCGCGGGGGTCTCCTGCACGGGGGATGCCGTCTGTGCGGGTCCGGTGGCCTCGGCAGCCGCCGCCCCGGGAGCCTCCGTCCGCGGCGCGGCCGTCTCCGGAG
The DNA here is from genome assembly GCF_024732245.1 of Dietzia sp. B32. Lineage (NCBI taxonomy): Bacteria > Bacillati > Actinomycetota > Actinomycetes > Mycobacteriales > Dietziaceae > Dietzia > Dietzia sp. B32. Next base: position 280,928 of record NZ_CP093845.1, read on the forward strand.
CGTCCTCGGGTGCCGCCTGGGAGCGGGTGGACGCGGCCGGCGACCCGGACCCACTGGTGGTGATCTCGGGCCATCCGGTCGCCCGGACTCGCGGCCCCCCGGCGTACTGGGAAAGGATCTGCAGGCTCATGGGGGTAGCCTATCGCCTCCCCCGCCCCGCCCACGCCGGCACTCCCGCGAACAGGCGAACCGATGGACCCGCACCGGCTGCGTCGGGCCCGACCCTCCCGGATACTGGGCTCCATGAGAGCCATTGAGATCTCCGGACACGGTGGACCCGAGGTGCTGACGCCGGTCGAGGTGGACACGCCCTCCCCAGGGCCGGGCGAGGTGCTCGTGCGCACCACCGCGGTCGGGGTGAACTACATCGACACCTACTTCCGCGAGGGCATCTACTCCCGGGAGCTGCCCTTCGTCCCGGGTAGCGAGGGGACGGGAGTGGTCGAGGAGGTCGGCGAGGGCACTCCCGACCTGGTGGTCGGCGATCGGGTGGCCTGGTGCCAGGTGCCCGGGTCGTACGCGCAGTACGTGGTGGCGCCGGCCGAGTCGCTGGTGACCGTGCCGGAGGGGGTCGACGACGAGGTGGCGGCCTCGATGCTGCTGCAGGGACTCACGGCGCACTACCTGATCACCGACACCCACCGGGCCGTACCCGGTGACACCGTGCTGATCACCGCCGGCGCGGGTGGTGTGGGTCAGCTCCTCATCCAGATGGCCACGGTCCATGGCTATCGGGTGATCACCACGACATCGACCGAGGAGAAGGCGCAACTGTGCCGGAACCTGGGGGCGCACCACGTGCTGCTCTACCCCGAGGCGACCCCCGACAGGGTCCGGGAGCTCTCCGACGGCGGCGTCTCGGTGGTGTTCGACGGGGTGGGCCGGGACACCTTCGACGACAGCCTGGCCTCGCTGGCCCGTCGGGGGACGCTCGTGCTCTTCGGCGCGGCGAGTGGTCCGGTTCCCCCGGTGGACCCGCAGCGGCTCAACGCGGCCGGCTCGGTGTTCCTCACCCGGCCGAGCTTGGGTGACTTCATCGCCGGCACGGCGGAATTCCGCGAGCGCGCGGCAGAGGTCCTCGAGGGGATCGTCGACGGGTCGCTGCGGTTGTCTGTGGGCGCGGGCTTCGCCCTGTCGGACGCCGCTGAGGCGCACCGGGCACTGCAGTCGCGACAGACCACCGGATCCGTCGTCCTCCACCCCACCCGCTGAGCGGCGCGTGGGGTCGAGTGGTCAGGCGAGCGGGATGAGCTCTGCGACCGTCTGTAGTCCCAGGAGGGCGTCGACGGACAGCGCCACGAACACCCCGGCCAGGTAGTTGTTCGACAGGATGAACAACTTCAGGGGCTTGACCTCGATGCCGCGGTGGACCCCGGCCTCGAGACGGTGGGCCATGATGATGAACCACACGCCGAAGCCGACGGCGCCGGCGGCGTACACCCACCCGGCCGCGGGGATCAGTGCCAGGGTGCACAGGACCGTCACCCAGGTGTAGATGGTGATGCGGCGGGTGACGCCCTCGGCGGACATGACCACGGGCAACATCGGGACACCCGCGGCCTCGTAGTCCTCCTTGTAGCGCATCGCCAGCGCCCAGGTGTGCGGCGGAGTCCAGAAGAAGATGATGAGGAACAGGACGATCGCCTGCCACCAGTTGTGCGGCTGGCCCTCGGGGAGGTGGTCCGTGATCACGGCCCACGACACCAGCACCGGCATGCATCCGGCGGCTCCGCCCCACACGACGTTCTGGGCGGTGCGACGCTTGAGGATCATCGTGTAGACGAATACGTAGAAACAGATCGTCAGCAGGATGAAGAACGCGGCCAACCAGCTGCCGGCGAGCAACCCCAGCCAGAGCATGCTCGAGGCACCGAGGACCAGACCGAAGATCAGGGCGGCCCGGGTGCTGATCGCGTGACGCGCCAGCGGCCGGCGCTCCGTCCGCTTCATCACCTTGTCGATGTCGGCGTCGACCACCATGTTGAGCGAGTTGGCGCTGGCCGCCCCGAGCCAGCCACCCACCAGTGTGAGCAGGACCAATGAGATGGACAGGCCCGTGTCGTCGCCGCTCAGGAGGGCGCCTCGATCGGCCTGCAGCATCGCGGGGATCGCCGCGACGAGGAGCAGTTCGATCACTCGGGGCTTGGTGAGGGCGATGTACGCCATCACCACATCCGTCAGACGGGCTCGCCCGCTCGCCGGAGCCGGCCGCCCCGTGGACTCGGGAGGGGAGACGGATGGTCCCCCACTCCGGGTCGGGGTGGAATCGTGCACCGGAACTCCTCGCAGCAGACGTCAACGCACTACTGCGCCGATACTACGTCCCCCCTGCGCGGTCCGCGAAAGAGCGGGGGCGGGGACCGTACGCCCCGCCGCGCCCGCGACCACTAAGGTGGTTCACGACATACGCGCGGATCCGCGCCGCACCCTCAGACCCGGGAGAACCACAAGTGACCAGCGCGTCGGAGATCACCGAGCTCACCACTGCACGCCACCCGTCCGACTGGACCGAACTCGACACCCGCGCCGTGGACACCGCGAGGGTCCTCGCCGCGGAGGCCGTGCAGAAGTGCGGCAGCGGCCACCCGGGCACCGCGATGAGTCTCGCGCCGCTCGCGTACACGCTCTACCAGCGCATCATGCGGCACGACCCCACCAACCCCACGTGGGTCGGCCGGGACCGCTTCGTCCTGTCCTGTGGGCACACCTCCCTCACCCAGTACATCCAGCTGTACCTCGCCGGCTTCGGTCTGGAGCTGGACGACCTCAAGGCGCTGCGGACCTGGGGGTCCAAGACCCCCGGACACCCGGAGTGGCGTCACACCGACGGCGTGGAGATCACGACCGGCCCGCTCGGTCAGGGACTGGCCTCCGCGGTCGGCATGGCGATGGCCGCACGCTACGAGCGCGGTCTGTTCGATCCGGAGACCCCGTCGGGCAAGAGTCCGTTCGACCACTTCATCTACGTGATCGCCTCCGACGGGGACATCCAGGAAGGCGTCACCGCCGAGGCGTCCTCCCTCGCCGGCACCCAGCAGCTCGGCAACCTCATCGCGATCTACGACGACAACGAGATCTCGATCGAGGACGACACGAAGATCGCCTTCAACGAGGACGTCGCGGCACGCTACGAGGCGTACGGCTGGCATGTGCAGACGGTGAACGGCGGCGAGGACGTCGCCGCCATCGAGGAGGCGATCGCCGATGCGCGCGCGGTCACCGACAAGCCGTCTCTCATCGTGCTGCGCACGATCATCGCCTACCCGGCTCCCACGATGATGAACACCGGTGCCTCTCACGGCGCGGCGCTCGGCCAGGACGAGGTCGACGCGGTCAAGGAGGCGCTCGGTATGGGCGGTACCGATCCGTTCACGGTCGAGGACGAGGTGATCGCCCACACGCGGGCCGCCCGCGACCGGGGTGCCCGCGTCCACGCGCAGTGGAGCGACATGTTCCACGCCTGGGCGGAGGCGAACCCGGAGCGGAAGGCGCTGTTCGACCGTCTCTACTCGGGCAAGCTCCCCGAGGGCTGGGACGCCGGGCTCCCGACCTGGGACGCCGATGCCAAGGGTGTCGCCACGCGCAAGGCCTCGGCGGAGGCGATCCAGGCCCTGGGTGCGGCCCTGCCCGAACTGTGGGGCGGTTCCGCGGACCTGGCGGGGTCCAACAACACACCCATCAAGGGTGCGGACTCCTTCGGCCCGTCGACCATCTCCACCGACACGTGGACCGCGTCGCCCTACGGCCGGAACCTGCACTTCGGTGTCCGCGAGCACGCGATGGGGGCGATCCTCAACGGAATCGCGCTGCACGGCCCCACCCGGCCCTACGGCGGGACCTTCCTGATCTTCAGTGAGTACATGCGTCCGGCAGTCCGGCTGGCCGCACTGCAGGGCAGCAACGCGTACTACGTGTGGACGCACGACTCGATCGGTCTGGGCGAGGACGGCCCCACCCATCAGCCGGTCGAGCAGCTGGCCGCCCTGCGCGCCATCCCCGGGTTGGCGATCCTCCGCCCGGCCGATGCCAACGAGACCGCGGCGGCGTGGCGCGCCATGCTGGAGGCGCTCGACGGGCCCAAGGGCCTGTGCCTGACCCGTCAGGACGTCCCCGTTCTCGAGGGCACCAAGGAACTCGCCCGCGAGGGCGTGGAGCGCGGCGGATACGTCCTCGCCGAGGCGTCGACGGGCACTCCCGAGGTGATCCTCATGGGCACCGGGTCCGAGGTGCAGCTGGCCGTCCGGGCACGTGAGGTCCTCGAGGCGGAGGGGGTGCCGACCCGGGTGGTCTCCATGCCGTGCGTCGAGTTCTTCGATCAGCAGGACGCCGGGTACCGCGAGTCGGTGCTCCCCCGCTCCGTCCGTGCCCGGGTGAGCGTCGAGGCCGGCATCGCCATGCCGTGGCACCGGTTCATCGGGGACGCCGGTCGGGCCGTCTCGCTCGAGCACTTCGGCGCCTCCGCGCCCTACCAGACCCTGTTCACCGAGTTCGGGATCACCGCCGATGCGGTGGTCTCCGCGGCCCGCGAGTCCCTCGCGGCCGCCCGAGGGGAGGCATCATGACCAACGCCAATCTCGCCGCCCTGAGCGCCTCCGGCGTCTCCGTGTGGCTCGACGACCTGTCGCGGCAGCTCCTGGCCTCCGGCGAGCTCGAGAAGCGGATGTCCGCGTACTCGATCGTCGGCGTGACGACCAACCCCGCGATCTTCCAGTCGGCACTGGCCGACTCCTCCGCGTACGAGAGTGCGCTCGCCGAGGCGGTCCGGGCCGATCGCGACGTGGATTCCGTCGTCCGGGCCCTGACCACGTCCGACGTCCGCGACGCCTGTGACGTGCTGGCGGACATCCACCGGACGACCGACGGGGTGGACGGCCGTGTCTCCCTCGAGGTGGATCCCGGTCTCGCGGACGACACCGCGGGAACCGTCACCCAGGCGGTGGAGCTGTCCGAGGTGGTCGACCGACCGAACGTCATGATCAAGATCCCCGCCACCGCCGCGGGCCTGCCGGCCATCACGGATGTCATCGGCAAGGGGATCGACGTCAACGTCACCTTAATCTTCTCGGCGGCGCAGTACCGCAAGGTCGCCGAGGCGTACCTGACCGGGCTCGAGCAGGCTGTCGCAGCAGGGCACGACCTGTCCGCCATCCACTCGGTGGCGTCGGTGTTCGTCTCCCGGCTGGACACCGAGATCGACTCCCGACTTCCGGGATCGTCCGACCTGCGCGGCCAGGCCGGGCTGGCGAACGCCCGCCTGTGCCAGGAGGTCTACGACGAGGTCTTCGACCCGGCCGGTCGCTTCGGTGAGTTGGCCGATCGCGGGGCCCGCCCCCAGCGTCTCCTGTGGGCCTCTACGGGGGTCAAGGACCCGGCGTACCCGGACACCCTCTATGTGACCGGTCTGGTCACCCACGGCACGGTCAACACCATGCCGTTCGGCACCATCGAGGCGTTCGCGGACCACGGCGTCGTCGAGGGCGACACGGTCCGCGGCACCGCCGAGGCGTCCCGGGCCACTCTCGACGCCGTGCGCGCCGAGGGCGTGGACTTGGAGGAGGTCTTCGCGCTCCTGGAGCAACAGGGCGTGGAGAAGTTCGTGACCGCCTGGGACGATCTGGTGGACACCGTGCGGGCGCGGATCGACGAGATCCCGACCGGGTCGTGAGCGGCTCCGACGGCGGGGGCACACGGGTCGACGAGGTCCCGGGGGGAGCGCCGGAGGGATGGTCCAATCCTCTCCGCGACCCGCGGGACCGTCGGCTCCCCCGGATCGCGGGGCCGTCCGGCCTCGTGATCTTCGGCGTCACCGGTGACCTGTCCAAGAAGAAGCTCATCCCGGCGATCTACGACCTGGCCAACCGTGGTCTGCTCCCGCCGGGTTTCTCCCTGATCGGGTTCGGACGTCGGAAGTGGGCGCACGACGAGTTCGCCGCGTTCGCACGCGAACAGGCCCGGGAACGGTGCCGTACCCCGTTCCGAGAGGACGTGTGGGAGCAGCTCGCCGCCGGGCTGAGGTTCGTCACCGGGACCTTCGACGACGACGAGGGCTTCGATCGCCTCGCGGCCCAGCTGGAGGCCCTGGAGGCCGAACGTGGGACCGCCGGCAACTACGCGTTCTACCTGTCCATCCCCCCGGACGACTTCCCGACCGTCTGCCGGCACCTCGATCGCACCGGGTGCACCCGCGGTCCGGAGGGATCCTGGCGCCGGGTCGTCATCGAGAAGCCCTTCGGACACGACCTGGCCAGCGCGCGCGAGCTCAACGCCGTGGTGGGTGCGGTGTTCCCCGAGGACTCGGTGTTCCGCATCGATCACTATCTGGGCAAGGAGACCGTCCAGAACATCCTCGCATTGCGTTTCGCCAACCAACTCTTCGAGCCGGTGTGGAACGCGAACCACGTCGACCACGTCCAGATCACCATGGCCGAGGACATCGGTCTGGGTGGCCGGGCCGGCTACTACGACGGCATCGGCGCCGCGCGGGACGTCATCCAGAACCACCTCATCCAGTTGATGGCGCTTATCGCGATGGAGGAACCGACAGACTTCTCCGCTGCCGCTCTGCGGGCGGAGAAAACCAAGGTCCTCGAGTCGACCTCGCTGGCGCTGCCGATAGCCGAGACGGCCGCGCGAGGTCAGTACGCGGGGGGTTGGCAGGGATCCGAACAGGTCGTGGGGCTGAAGGACGAAGAGGGGTACGACCCCTCCTCGACCACCGAGACCTATGCCGCGATCACCCTCGAGGTCCACAACCGGCGCTGGGCGGGAGTCCCGTTCTACCTCCGCACCGGTAAGCGTCTGGGACGGCGCGTCACGGAGATCGCCGTAGTCTTCCGCCGCGCTCCGCACCTGCCGTTCGACGCGACCATGACGCAGGAGCTCGGCCAGAACGCCCTGGTCATCCGGGTCCAACCAGACGAGGGTGTCACCCTGCGCTTCGGTTCCAAGGTCCCCGGCACCGCGATGGAGGTCCGGGACGTCAACATGGACTTCGCCTACGGCGAGGCGTTCACCGAGTCCTCCCCCGAGGCGTACGAGCGTCTCATCCTGGACGTCCTCCTCGGAGAGCCCTCGCTCTTCCCGGTCTCCCGCGAAGTCGAACTGAGCTGGCAACTGCTGGACCCCGTCCTGCAGGAGTGGGAATCGGACGGGACCCCCGAGCAGTACCAGGCGGGTACCTGGGGGCCGAGGGGCGCCGACGAGATACTGGCCCGCAGTGGCCGCACATGGAGGCGACCGTGATCATCGACCTACCCGACACCTCGACGCGGGAGATCGCCAAGAAGCTCGTGCAGATCCGCGAGGACGCCGGGTTGAGCACCATCGGACGGGTCCTGACACTGATCGTGATCACCGATCATGTCCGCGGCAGTGAGTCCGCGATCGAGGCGGCCAACGAGGCCAGCCGGGAACACCCGTGCCGGGTCATCGTCGTGATCCGCGGTCGCCGCGCGGACGCGGACAGGCTCGACGGTCAGATCCGCGTCGGGGGCGACGCCGGCGCGGCAGAGGTCGTCGTGCTGCGCACCTCCGGCGCGATGGCGTCCCAGTCTGCGTCCCTGGTGACCCCGTTGCTGTTGCCGGACACGCCACTCGCCGTGTGGTGGCCCCGCCACTCCCCCACGCTGCTGTCCGAGGACAGGGTGGGCAGACTCGCGAGGCGTCGGATCGTCGACTCCGACGCGGAGGGGCACCCGACCGATGCCCTGGCCAAGCGGGCGGCCGGGTACTCGCCCGGCGACACCGACCTGGCGTGGGCGCGCATCACGCACTGGCGATCGCTGCTCGCCGCAACGCTGGACAGCCCGCCGTTCGAACCCATCACCGGAGCGACGGTGTGCGGTCCGGAGCGGGCGGCCTCGGTGGACCTGGCCGGTGGTTGGCTGGCGTCGCGTCTCGGCATCGACGTCCTCCGGGCCGTCGGGCCGAGGATGGTCGTCCTCGAGCGGGCATCCGGGTCCATCGTCCTCGAGCAGATCAGCCCCACCTCGGCCGAGCTCCGCATCACCGGTCAGGCGCCCACGCGGGTCGCCCTCGTCGGTCGGAGTATCGCCGACTGTCTGTCGGAGGAGCTGCGGCGCATGGACACCGACGGCGTGTACGCGGATGCCCTGGCGAACCATGACCGCGTCATCTACACCTCGGCCTCCGTCCGCTGAGCCGGGGCTCGCGTCAGATCCCGACCACACCCACGACAGGAGCGCCGATGTCAGTCACCCGTCATCTCGTACACCCGGATTCCGAGGCCCTCGCCGAGGCTGCAGCACTGGCGACTGCCGGGCATTTAGGCGACCGGATCGCGGTGGCCGGGCATGCGACCCTGTCCCTCACGGGTGGGTCGGTGGGCGTGAAGACCGCCGCCGCGCTCGCCCGGGCCGACATCGACTGGAACAGCGTGACCGTCTTCCTGGGTGACGAACGCTTCGTCCCGGTGGACGACGCCGAACGCAACGACGGGCAACTCGACGCCGTTCTGCTCGGCGTCATCGGCGACCGTGCCGTCATCCACCGGTGGCCGGCGCGCGGCCCCGAGTTCGACGACGTCGATAGCGCAGCCGAGGCATTCCTGCGGGCCGTGGACCTACCCGCCGGCGATGGACCGCTGTTCGACGTCACGCTGCTGGGTATGGGCCCCGAGGGACATATCGACTCGATCTTCCCGCACTCCCCGGCGATCGCCGAGGTCGAGCGGCTCGCGGTGGGCGTGCGTGACTGTCCCAAGCCCCCGCCTGAGCGGCTCACCTTCACCCTTCCCGCCGTCCGCCGGTCGCGGCACGTGATCGTCGTGGCCGCCGGCGACGGGAAGGCTGAGGCGGTGGCGAAGGGCCTCGGCGGGGCCGATCCCGCGGACTGGCCGGTCGCCGGCGCCGTCGGCATGGAGTCCACCACCTACCACCTGGACGGACCGGCCGCTTCGATGCTGGGTTAGACAGCTGCTGGGTTAGACAGTTGGTGCGTCAGAGATATGGCGCGTCAGACAGATGCTGGGCTGACCGGACACCGGGGTGCACCATTCCGTCCTCAACGGACGAAACGGGGTGCCTGTCCTTCCGTTGCCGGAAGGCGGGCACCCCGCTCGTGTGGGCGACGACTCGGTCGCGCCGGAGTGTGGTGGGTCAGCCGAAGCGGACCATGAGGCCGACCGCCACGATGGCGATGACCCACAGGATCGCGACGACCACGGTGACGCGGTCGAGGTTCCGCTCGACGACGCTGGACCCGGAGAGGCTGGACTGGACGCCGCCGCCGAACAGCGAGGACAAGCCACCACCCTTGCCGCGGTGCAGCAGGATGAACAGCATCAGCAGCAGGCTGGTGATGATGAGGAAGATGTCCAGGGCGAGCTTCATGTAGGGATCGTGCCTCACGTCGGGTCGGGCGGTCGGGTGCGACCGCTACAGACTACCCGGTCGGGTGTCCGCGGCGAATCCCGGCGCGCCCGACCCGGCCGGGCCGGGCGCGCCGGGGTGGGTGGGTCAGGGCAACGGGCCGCCGGCCGCGATGGCGGACAGCTGGGCGAACTCATCCGGCTTGAGCGAGGCTCCGCCCACCAGACCGCCGTCGACGTCGGACTGCTCGAGTAGTTCGCCGATGGTGCCGGCGTTGACGCTGCCGCCGTACAGGACCCGCATCTGCTCGGCGGTCGCGTCGTCCGCGAGATCGGCGAGCGCCGAACGGATGGCGGCACAGACCTCCTGGGCGTCGGCCGCGGAGGCGGTCTTGCCGGTCCCGATCGCCCACACGGGCTCGTAGGCGATCACGGTCGAGGCCAGCTGGTCCCTGGTCAGACCCGCCAGGGAACCCTTGAGCTGGTTCACGACGAAGTCGACGTGGTCCCCGGCCTCGCGCACCTCAAGCTTCTCACCGACGCAGACGATCGGCGTCAACCCGTGCTTGTGGCAGGCGGCGGCCTTGGCGGCCACGAGCTCGTCGGTCTCCGAGTGGTAGTCCCGCCGCTCGGAATGGCCCACGACGACATAGGTGCAGCCGAGCTTGGCCAGCATCGCCGCCGAGATCTCGCCGGTGTAGGCACCGGACTCGTGGACGGAGACGTCCTGGGCGCCGTAGGCGAAACCGAGCTTGTCGCCCTCGATGACGATCTGGACACCGCGGATGTCCGTGAACGGGGCGATGAAGGCCACGTCCACCTTCTCCAGGTACTTGTCCGGGAGTGCGAAGGCGACCTTCTGCACGAGTGCGATGGCCTCGAGGTGGTTGAGGTTCATCTTCCAGTTGCCGGCGATGAGCGGGGTGCGTGCCATGTTCTCTCCTGTGGTCTCGGGGTCCGGATCAGTTGCTGCGCTCGAGGGCGGTGACGCCGGGCAGCTCCTTGCCCTCCAGGTACTCCAGCGAGGCCCCGCCACCGGTGGAGATGTGCGAGAAGTTCTCCTCGCCCAGACCCAGAGTGCGGACGGCCGCGGCGGAATCGCCGCCGCCGACGACCGAGAACGCGCCGTTCTTCGTCGCGGTGATGATGGCCTCCGCGACCCCTCGTGTCCCGGCGGAGAACGCCTCGAACTCGAACACGCCCATGGGGCCGTTCCAGAAGACGGTCTTGGCGGTGGAGAGCGTCTCGCTGAATGCCTTCACCGACTCGGGACCGATGTCCAGGCCCATCTTCCCCTCGGGGATGGCGTCGGCGGCGACCGTGGTGTGCGGCGCGTCGGCGGCGAAACCATCGGCGGCCACCACGTCCACGGGCAGGCTGATGACGTCCCCGAACTTGGCGAGCAGATCCTTACAGGTGTCGATCATCTCCTCCTGCAGCAGGGAGGAGCCGACCCCGTGACCCTGGGCGGCGAGGAAGGTGAAGCACATACCGCCACCGATGACGAGGCTGTCGACCTTGGGCGCCAGGGCTTCGATCACGGCGAGCTTGTCGGACACCTTGGACCCGCCCAACACGACCGCATAGGGGTGCTCGGGGTCACCGCTGAGGTTCGCGAGGACCTCGACCTCGCTCCGGACGAGGTCCCCGGCGTAGGCCGGGAGGACCTTGGCGACGTCGTACACGGACGCCTGGGCACGGTGGACCACCCCGAAGCCGTTCGACACGAAGGCCCCGTCCTCGCCCACGAGGCTCGCCAGTTCGGCGGCGAACTCGGCCCGCTCCGCCTCGTCCTTGCTCGTCTCGCGTGCGTCGAACCGCACGTTCTCCACGAGGAGGACGTCGCCGTCGGTCAGACCGTTGGCGCGCTCGCGGGCATCCGGACCCACCACGTCTCCGGCGAGCTGGACGTAGCGTCCGAGCTCGTCACCCAGCTTCTCGGCCACAGGGGCGAGTGAGAACTCGGGATCGGCCTGCCCCTTCGGACGGCCGAGATGCGCCGTGATCACCAGCGCCGCGCCGGCGTCCAGCAGGGCGTTGAGCGTGGGCAGCGAGGCCGTGATACGGCCCGCATCGGTGATGGTCGTGCCGTCGAGCGGGACGTTGAGGTCGCAGCGGACGAGGATCTTGCGGCCCTCTACGCCGGCGTCGAGCAGGTCGTTGAGCGTGCTCACGGCCATGTGGTGGGACTCCTGTCGGAAGAACGGTGGTGATGGTGGGTGGTACGCGGTACCGGACTATGTGCTCCGGGCCCGGTCGGGACGCTGTGGGCGTTCCCGGACCGGGCCCGGATCGTCGTACTGGGGATGAAAGTCCCGAGAGTTCTCAGAGGGACTTGCCGACCAGGCCGATGATGTCGGCGAGGCGGTTGGAGTAACCCCACTCGTTGTCGTACCAGGAGGCGATCTTGATCTGGCCGTCGATCGCCTTGGTCAGCGGCGCGTCGAAGATGGACGAGTGCGGGTCACCGACGATGTCGGAGGAGACGATCGGGTCCTCGGTGTACTTCAGGATTCCCTTCATCGGACCCTCGGCGGCGGCCTTGATCGCGGCGTTGACCTCGTCGACCGAGGCCTTCTTCTCGAGCTCGACCGTGAGGTCGGTGAGCGAACCGGTGGGCAGCGGGACGCGCACGGCGTACCCGTCGAACTTGCCCTTGAGCTCCGGGAGGACGAGCGCGACGGCCTTGGCGGCACCGGTCGAGGTGGGCACCATGTTGATGCCGGCGGCGCGGGCACGACGCATGTCGCTGTGGGGCGCGTCCTGGAGGTTCTGGTCCTGCGTGTAGGCGTGGATCGTGGTCATGAGGCCCTTGACGATCCCGAACTCGTCCGAGAGCACCTTGGCGACCGGGGCGAGGCAGTTGGTGGTGCAGGAGGCGTTGGAGATGATCGTCTGCGAACCGTCGTACTCGTGGTCGTTGACGCCCATGACGACGGTGATGTCCTCGTTCTTGGCCGGCGCCGAGATGATGACCTTCTTGGCGCCGCCCTCGAGGTGGCCCTTGGCCTTCTCCGCATCGGTGAAGATGCCGGTGGACTCGACGACGACGTCGACCCCGTAGTCGCCCCACGGCACGGACGCGGGACCCTCCTTGACGGCGAGGGCGCCGATCTTCACACCACCGACGGTGATCGACGAGTCGTCGAACGTGACGTCCTTGCCCAGACGACCCAGGATCGAGTCGTACTTGAGCAGGTGAGCGAGCATGTCGTTCGTGGTCAGGTCATTGACGGCCACGATCTCGATGTCCGTCTTGCCCTCGGCCTTGAGAGCCTCCACCGCGCGGTAGAAGTTGCGGCCGATACGTCCGAATCCGTTGATGCCTACGCGCACGGTCACGTGTTGTCTCCTTATTGGTGGTGCGAGAACGCTTTACGTCACCAGGGCCGGGTGGAGCCCGGGACGTGATCCAGACTACCCGCCGCGGACCGCGCCCGTGCAGGGTGCTCGGGGGTGGATCAGCCTTCGTCGAGCATGTCCTCGGTGACGACGGACTCGGTGTCGGGGATTCCGAGATCGGCGGCCTTCCGGTCCGCCATGGACAGGAGCCTCCTGATCCGGCCGGCGACCGCGTCCTTGGTCATGGGCGGGTCCGCGAGCTGGCCGAGCTCCTCGAGCGAGGACTGGCGGTGCTGGACGCGGAGTTCACCCGCAGCGAGCAGGTGATCGGGGACGTCCTCGGCGAGGATCTCCAGGGCGCGCTGGACGCGGGCGGCCGCTGCCACGGCGGCCCGGGCCGACCTGCGCAGGTTCGCGTCGTCGAAGTTGGCGAGCCGGTTGGCCGTGGCGCGGACCTCCCCCCGGGATCGGCGCTCCTCCCAGATGTCCCTGGTGGAGGTGGCGCCCAGTCGGGCGAGGAGGACCCCGATCGCCTCGCCGTCGCGGATCACGACCCGGTCCCCGCCGCGGACCTCGCGGGCCTTGGCGGTCACACCGAGACGCCGTGCGGCGCCCACGAGCGCCATCGCGGCCTCCGCCCCCGGCGCGGTGACCTCCAGCGCGGACGATCGACCGGGCTTGGTCAGCGACCCGTGGGCGAGGAACGCGCCCCGCCACGCAGCCTCGGCGGCGGCGACGGAGCCGCCGACGACCGCGGCGGGGAGCCCGCGGACCGTCCGGCCCGAGTTGTCGACCAACCCGAGTTGGCGGGCCAGATCCGCACCCCGGTCGATGACCCGCAGGACGAACTTTCGGGCCGGTCGCCCGCCCGAGCCCCCGATCGGGTGGATCTCGCACGGGACGGAGAACAGTGCGTCGAGTTCCCCGGCGAGACGATCCGCGATCTCCCCCGAGTCCACCTCGGCCTCGATCACGAGTCGGTTGGACAGGACCTGGAGGGTGCCGGCGAACCTCAGCAGCGCGGCCACCTCGGCCTTCCTGGTCTCGGTGTTCCCCACGGGAACCCTCACCAGTTCGGACTTGACCTGTGCGGTCAGTGACACGCCCTGCTCCTTCGTTCTCGGCTCATCGTCCCGTTCCTCATCGCACCGAGTCGGCGAGTGCCGAGGCGAGCAGTGCGGGGTCGTGGACAGGCCTCATGGTCCCATCCGCAGCGGTCCTGGCGATCTCCGCGGTCATCACCCGTGCCCCGAGTCCCGCCGCCGCCCGGTCGAGATGCGCGCGTTCGGTGGCGCTCAGCGGCATCCTGGGGTCCACGAGCAGGACGTCGAAGTCAACTTCGGGCGCATGCTGACGCAGCACGTGGAGATGCTGCTCGGCGGAGAAGCCGGCGGTCTCCCCCGGCTGCGGCGCGAGGTTGAGCACGAGAGCCTTCGTCGCCGTCGTCCGCTTGAGGGCGGACGCGATCTCGGGCACGAGCACGTTGGGGATCACGCTGGTGAACCACGACCCGGGGCCGAGCACCACGAGGTCGGCCCCGGTGATCGCGCCGACCACGCCCTCCGCGGCGGGCGGACCGTCCGGGATGAGGGTGACCCGGCGGACGCTGCCCGGGGTCGTCGCGACGGCGACCTGTCCGATGATCGTCCGGACCACACGGGGGTCCGCCTCCAGTCCGACGACCTCGGCCGCGATGTCGAGGGCGACCGGGGACATCGGGAGCACGCGGCCGGTGACGCCGAGCATCGATCCGACGGCGTCGAGCGCCTCGATGGGGTCACCCAGCAGCTCCCACAGGCCGGCGAAGACGAGGTTGCCCACCGCGTGCCCGGCCAGTGCGCCCGTGCCCCCGTAGCGGTGTTGGAAGAGCCTCGTCAGGAGCGCGTTGTCGTCCTCCTCGGAGGCGAGGGCGCACAAGGCCATCCGCAGGTCCCCCGGTGGGAGGATCCCCAGCTCGCGACGTAGCCGACCGGAGGAACCGCCGTCGTCCGCGACCGTCACGACCGCCGTGACGTGGTCGGCGACGAGGCGGGCTGCGCGGAGGGTCGCGGACAGGCCGTGACCGCCGCCGAGGGCGACGACGGACGGGATGCTGCCGGTGTCGGCGGTGTCGGCGGTGTCGGTGCTGTCGGTGTTGTCGGTCATGTCCGGCCTCACTCCCGCCCGAGGTCGCGGTGACGGACGTGGACCTCGACCGCGTCGAGGCCGGTCAGTCGGCCGGCGAGCGACTCGGAGATCGCCACGCTCCGGTGTTTGCCCCCGGTGCATCCGACCGCGATCGTCATGTACCGCTTGCCCTCGCGTCGGTACCCGGTCATCGCCAGCCGGATCATCGAGACCGCGGCGCGGAGGTATTCCTCGATCGACTCGTCGGCGAGGACGTAGTCCTGGACGGGCTTGTCCCGCCCCGTGTGCGGCTGGAGCTCGGGTATCCAGTGCGGGTTGGGGAGGAACCGCATGTCCAGCAGCATGTCGACGTCCACGGGGACGCCGTACTTGAACCCGAACGACTCCACGGTGAGGTGGAAGTCGAACCCGAGGTCGCCGAAGGGGGTCTCCAGTCGGTGGCGCAGGTCGTGCACGCTCAGGGATGAGGTGTCCACCACGACGTCGGCACGCCCGCGTAGTCCCTCGAGGATCTTGCGTTCACGGGTGATGCCGTCGATCAACCCGCCACCGGATTGCAGGGGGTGGGAGCGGCGCACGTTGTTGAACCTGCTGACCAGTGCCTCGTCCGAGGCCTCGAGGAAGAGGATCCGCGCCTGCGGACGGTCGTCGATCAGCGCGAGGAGGTCCCCGAGGTGCTCGTCGAACCCGAGGCTGCGGGTATCGGTGACGATGGCGAGGCGGAGGGGCTCGTCGTCGGATTCCCCGAACCGGGCGAGCAGTTCTCCCACGAACGCCAGCGGGAGGTTGTCGACGACGTACCAGCCGAACTCCTCGAGGACCTTGGATGCGGTGCCCTTCCCCGCCCCGGACATACCGCTGATCAGCAGGAGCTCGCGCCCTCGCTCGCCGTGGCCGTCGTCGTCACCTGCGTCCATCGTGTCACCTCGTGTCGTCGGTCTGTGCCCGGTCGGCTTGCCCGTCCGAGTCTTCCACGTCGGTGGCGGCCGCGTCCCCGGGCCCGGTGTCGGTGCCGAGCGTCGAGTGGATCGCGGCCGCGACCCCCGGACCGATCCCGGGTACCGCGCACAGGTCGTCGATGCTCGCGGCGCGCAGTGCGGACACGGTCGGGAACTTCTCCACCAGCGCGGCCCGTCGGGACGGGCCGAGGCCCGGGACATCGTCGAGCACCGACGCCGTCATCCGCTTGGACCGGGCGCCCCGGTGGGCCCGGATGGCGAACCTGTGGGCCTCGTCGCGCAACCGCTGGAGCAGGAACAGCCCCTCACCGTGGCGCGGGAAGATCACGGGGTACTCCTCCCCGGGCAGCCAGATCTCCTCGAGTCGTTTGGCGATCCCGATCACCGGCACGTCGGTCACACCGAGCTCGGACAGGACCTCGGCGGCGGCCTCGACCTGCGGTCGGCCACCGTCGACCACGAAGAGCTGCGGTGGGTAGGCGAACCGGCGGGTGGCGGGCGCCGTGTCCCGGGCTCCGACGTCGTCGACCGGGCCGTCGGTCTCGTCCGGCGTGACGGCCGGGTCCTCGTGGTGGCGTCGGAAGCGACGGCGGGTGACCTCGGCGATGCTGCCGACGTCGTCGGAGTGGCCGTCGCCGGCGGCGTCCCGGATGCGGTAGAGCCGGTAGTCGCTCTTGCGCGGGATCCCGTCCTCGAACACCACGAGGGAGGCCATGACGTCGGTGCCCTGGGTGTGGGAGATGTCCACGCACTCGATGCGCAGGGGTGCCGAGTCCAGCTCGAGAGTCTCCTGGATCTCCTGGAGTGCGGCGGAGCGGGCGGTGAGGTCGCCGCTGCGCCGGAGTTTGTGCTGGGTCAGGGCCTCGACGGCGTTGCGGTGGACCGTCTCGGCCAGGGCCCGCTTGTCGCCGCGCTGGGGCACCCGCAGCGAGACACGGGAGCCGCGGAGGCCCGAGAGCCAGTCCGCGAGCTCGTCCGAGTCCTCGGGCAGGGCGGGGACCAAGACCTCCCGTGGCACCGCGGCTGCGATGTCCCCGGATTCGGCGGCTTCGGCCAGATCGGCCTCTCCCCCGTAGAACTGGGCGAGGTAGTCGGAGACGACCCCGGGGACGGCCCGGGTCGCGTCGAACTCGCCGTCCTCGTCCACCCCGTGGGCGTGCTCGACGACCCATCCGCGCTGGCCGCGGATCCGCCCTCCGCGGACGTGGAACACCTGGACGGAGACCTGGAGTTCGTCGACCTCGACGCCCACCACGTCGGCGTCGGTGCCGTCGCCCAGCACGACCGCCTGCTTCTCCATCGCACGCCGCATGGCACCGAGGTCGTCCCGGAGGCGCGCGGCGCGCTCGAAGTCGAGGTCCGCGGAGGCCTCGAGCATCCGCTTCTCGATGCGGCGCATGATCGCATCGGTGCGCCCGGCCAGGAAGTCGATGAGCTCGCCCACGATCACACGGTGTTCGTCCGGGGTCACCCGGCCTATGCAGGGGGCGGCGCACTTGTCGATGTACCCCAGCAGGCAGGGCCTGCCGAGCTGGGCCTGACGCTTGAACACGCCGGCCGAACAGGAGCGCACGGGGAACACCCGCTGCAGCGTGTCGAGGGTGTCGCGGATGGCCCACGCGTGTGAGTAGGGGCCGAAGTAGCGGGTACCCGGTCGCCGGGGCCCCCGGTAGACGAACGCCCTGGGGAACTCCTCGCCCACGGTGACCGCCAGCATCGGGTAGGTCTTGTCGTCGCGGTAGCGGACGTTGAACCGCGGATCGTATTTCTTGATCCAGGTGTACTCGAGCTGCAGCGCCTCGACCTCGGTGGACACGACCGTCCACTGCACCCCGGCCGCGGCGAGGACCATCCGTCGGGTACGGGGGTGGAGGAGCGACAGGTCGGCGAAGTACGAGCTCAGTCGGCTTCGGAGGTTCTTGGCCTTGCCGACGTAGATGACACGCCCGTGCTCGTCACGGAAGCGGTAGACCCCCGGCTCGGTCGGAATCGAGCCGGGGGCCGGGCGGTAGGTACGTGGATCGGCCACAGCGGGTCAGCGGTCGGCGACGGTCTCGGGGTCGGCGGCCGAGGGCTTGCGGGCTCGCACGGCCTCGCGCAGGCGCGCCATGCCGTCGATCCCGTGTTGGCCGTCGATGGTCTGGATGGCCCAGATCCCGGCGTGTTCGTAGGCCGGGAGCTCGAGCCGGGGCCAGTAGCTGGAGCGCGGGAACGTCAGCCCCACGACGTCGTCCCACCCCCAGGTCCGGACGCGCAGTGGCCCGCGGAGCTCCACGCCCTGCTGTCCGACCCGCACCCGGATCCGCAGGAGGGTGAGCAGGACGCCGGCGAAGATGAAGCCGATCACGACGAAGGCCAGCTGGTCGGCGACCCCGATCGTCACCCCGGTGTCACCGCGGACGAGGATGACCGCCCACACCACGTGGACGATGACGATGAGCACCGCCACCGCGATCGCGGTGGTGCGCATCCGCCGGGGCCGGTGTTCGAAATCCCAGCTCTCGTTCATCGACCGGTCCTCAGGCTGCGGAGGGCGATCGCGGCGCCGAGCGCGGCGGCCACGGCCTCTCCCCCCTTGTCCTCTGCGGCGCCCTCGTGGCCGTCGCGGTCGCGGGCCTGGCCCTCGTTCTCGGTGGTGAGCACCCCGTGGGCGACGGGGGTGGCCTCGTCCAGTGCGATGCGGGTGAGACCGTCGGTCACCGACCGGCAGACGTAGTCGAAGTGCGGGGTGGAGCCCCGGATCACCACGCCCAACGCCACCACGGCGTCATGGGACCGTGCGAGCTCCTGCGCCACCACGGGCAGCTCCACGGCGCCGGTCACGCGCGCCACGGTGACCACCGCACCGGAGGCCTCGGCGACGGACAGGGCCCGGTCCATCAGCTGGGTACAGATCTCCTGGTGCCAGGTGGAGGCCACCACCCCGAGCCGCAGCCCGCGGGCGTCGGGGATCACGAGCTCGGGTCTACCGCTGCCGCTCATCGCTGATCTTCTCCGTCCACGTCGGCGCCGGCCGGGCCGGCGGGCCCCTCGTCGAGTCCCTCGAGCAGGTGACCCATCCGGTCTCGCTTGGTACGCAGGTATCGCAGGTTCTCGGGAGTGACCGCCGTCGGCATGGGCACCCGGGCCACGACCTCGACCCCACCGGCACGCAGCGCGTCCGCCTTGGCGGGATTGTTGGTCATCAGCCGCACCCGGGTCACGCCGAGGTCCCTGAGCATCTGCGCGGCGAGACTGAAGTCGCGGGCATCCGCGGGCAACCCCAGGTCGAGGTTGGCGTCCACCGTGTCGCGCCCGTCGTCCTGCAGTTGGTAGGCGCGCAGCTTCTGCACCAGGCCGATCCCCCGGCCCTCGTGTCCACGCATGTAGAGCACGATCCCGCGACCCTCCTCGCAGACCGCGGCGACCGCGGCGTCGAGCTGGGGTCCGCAGTCGCAGCGCAGCGAATGGAACACGTCGCCGGTCAGGCACTCGGAGTGGATGCGGACCGAGACGGGGTCGTCGCCCGAGATGTCACCCGCGACCATCGCCACGTGCTCGACCCCCTGCAGGGTGTCGCGGTACCCGTGGGCGGTCATGGTGCCGGCCGGGGTGGGGATCCGCGCGGCGGCCTCGTGCACCACCTGGACCTCGTTCGCGCGACGCCACGCCTGGAGTGCCTCGATGGTGATCATCGCCAACCCGTGCTCGTCGGCGAACCGCCGGAGCTCGGGGGTGCGCGCCATGGTGGTGGGGTCGTCCTCGGAGACGATCTCGCAGATGACGCCGGCGGGGCGCAGCCCCGCCAACCGGGCGAGGTCGACCGCGGATTCGGTGTGGCCGGGCCGGGTGAGCACGCCGCCGGGACGGGCGCGCAGGGGCACCACGTGGCCGGGGCGGGTGAAGTCACCGGGCACGGTGTCGTCGGCGGCGAGCAGACGTGCGGTCCGGGCGCGGTCGGCGGCCGAGATCCCCGTGGAGACGCCGGTGCGCGCGTCGACGGTCACGGTGTAGGCGGTGTCGTGGCGGTCCTCGTTGATGGCGCGCATGGGCGGCAGGTCCAGTCGGAGGCAGTCCTCGGCCTCGAGCGCGACGCACACGTATCCGGACGAGTACCGGACGAGGAAACCCATGAGTTCGGGTGTGGCGAGTTCGGCGGCGAAGATCAGATCGCCCTCGTTCTCGCGGTCCTCACTGTCCACCACCACCACGGCCCGTCCCGCCGCGATGTCGGCGATGGCTCGATCGATGCCGTCGAAGGTGGTCACTGCTGCGGGTTCTCCTCAATCAGGCGGGCCCGGGCGGGGGCCGCGGGCGCGGGCTCAAGTATGGCGCATCCGGTCAGTGCGACCCCCCACCGCGTCCGCCGAGCAGCCGCTCGACGTACTTGGCCAGCACGTCCACCTCGAGGTTGACCGGGTCGCCCTCGCCGAGTCCGCCGAGGATCGTGGCCTCGAGGGTGGTCGGGATGAGGGAGACCTCGAACCACGCCTCCGGCTCGCCTCCGGGGCTGACCGCCGACACCGTCAGCGAGGTCCCCGAGACGGTGATCGACCCCTTCTCCACCACGTACCGGGAGAGGTCGACGGGCAACGAGACGCGCACGACGTGCCAGTGATCGTGCTCGACCCGGCTGAGGACGTGGCCGGTGCCGTCGACGTGGCCCTGGACGATGTGGCCACCGAACCGGGCGTCCGCGCGCATGGCGCGCTCGAGGTTGACCGGGTCACCGGGCGCCAGTGCTCCGAGGGCGGTGCGGTCGAGCGTCTCGGCCATCACGTCCACGTCGAAGTACTCCCCCGGCTCCCACCGGGTGACCGTCAGGCACACCCCGTTGACGGCGATCGAGTCGCCGTGGTGGGCGTCCGAGGTGACCAGCGGCCCTCGTATGCGCAGGCGCGCGGAGTCCCCCGTCGTCTCGATCGAGTCGAGGGTTCCGAGTTCCTCCACGATTCCGGTGAACATCAGCGGGGTCCTCTCGTCAGTGGGGTCGTGTCAGCAGTAAGAGTCAGGCGCAGGTGGAGGTCGTCGCCCAGGATGGTGGTCTCTCGGATCTCGAATCCGTGGGCGGCGGCGAGCGTGTCGACCCCTGCGCCGGACACCGCCGACAGTCCGGCGCCGAGTACCAGGGGCGCGAGGTAGGCGTCGATCTCGTCGACGAGACCGGCGGCGAGGAACGCTCCCGCGAGTCGTGGGCCTCCCTCGACGAGGACGTGCGAGACGTCACCGAGCAGGGCCAGCGCCTCGGCGGGGTCGCGGGTGGCCAGGTGCCGGAACCGGTCGTCGGCGCCCCGCACCCTCGCGTCCGCGGGCACGGGGCTCAGCCCCATCACCACCCGCAGCGGTTGGCGGGGGGCGGGCCGGCCGTCGTCGGTGCGGGCGGTCAGGGCGGGGTCGTCGGCGCGCAACGTCCCGGTTCCGACGACGAGGGCGTCGATCTCCTGCCGTCTGGCGTGGGCGTGGCGGCGCGACACGGGCCCGGTGATCCACTTGCTCGATCCGTCCGCCGCCGCCACCCTGCCGTCCAGGCTGGCCGCGTACTTCCAGGTGACGAGGGGCCGGCCGTGGTCCTGGCGGTGGAGCCACGCCCTCAGCGGGCCGCTGCGGGCGGCGCGCACCTCGTCGTCGTCGGCCCGGACGACCCCGATCCCCTCCCGCCGCAGGGTCCCGGCGCCGCCGGACGCCACGGGGTTCGGGTCGGATACCGCGTACACCACACGGGCGAGCCCCGCCTCGCGGATCCGACCGGTGCACGGTCCGGTGCGCCCGTGGTGGTCACACGGCTCCAGGGTCACCACGATCGTCCCGCCACGCGCGCGGTCCCCGGCGGCGTCCAGCGCCACCACCTCGGCGTGCCGACCGCCGGGGGCCTCGGTCGCGCCCGTCCCCACGACCTCACCGCTCTCGTCGAGGACGACCGCACCGACCGGGGGGTTGGGGGTGCAAACCCCCAACGCGGAGGCGGAGACGGTGATCGCCGCGGCGAGGGCGTCCCGTTCGCGACGGCGGCGTCCGTCACCATCGGCCCCCGGCCCGCCGGGCACGCCCGGCACCTCCGGCACGTGAGGCACCGTCACGCCCGCGCGTCGAGCGCCCCGGAGCGCAGGGTCCCGATCATCGCGTCGGGGTCCGGAGCACCGTAGACGGCCGAGCCGGCCACGAACACGTCGCATCCCGCGGCAGCGCACTCGGCGATGGTGCCCGCATCGATGCCCCCGTCGATCTGGATCAGGACGGCGAGACCGCGGCGGTCGATCTCCGCGCGCAGCGTGCGGACCTTGTCCAGCACCTCGGGCATGAACTTCTGGCCGCCGAAACCGGGCTCGACGCTCATCACCAGGACCAGGTCCACATGGTCGAGCAGATCGAGGTACGGCTCGACCGCGGTCCCGGGCTTGATGGAGATGCCCGCCCTGCACCCCCTGGAGTGCAGCTGCTCGGCGACCGCCCTCGGGTCGTCGGTCGCCTCGACGTGGAAGGTGACGTTGAACGCCCCGGCGTCCACGTAGTCACCGACCCAGCGCGCGGGGTCCTCGATCATCAGATGACAGTCCATCGGCTTGTCGGTGACCCTCCCGACCGCCTTGGCGACAGGGGCGCCGAAGGACAGGTTGGGCACGAAGTGACCGTCCATGACGTCCACATGGATCCAGTCGGCGGACGGGATGCGCTCGATCTCGCGGTCCAGGCGGGCGAAGTCGGCGGACAGGATCGACGGCGCGATGAGCGGCTGGTACGACATGTCGTCCAGTCTAGGCGGGCCGGCCCGGGCGGCCCCCCGAGGGCGCGGACCGCGACCGGTCCCCGACGATCAGGCGTCCGGAGACACCAGGGAGACGCAGAATTCCAGCTGGTCGGCGACGATGCGCTCGAAGTGCGGGTCGACGTAGGGGTCGAAGTGTTCGCACGGGTACTCCAGGTACCGGCCGTCCGGAATCCGCTCCGCGGCCCGACGCGCGGTCGCCGCGGGGGTGATGGCGTCCCCCGTCGCGATCTGCACCAGCGTCGGGCAGGTGATCCGCCGCGTGTGCCGAATCGGCGAGTAGAAGCCGATCCGTGCCAGGATCCGTGCCGCGACGTCGTCGCGGAAGTCGCTGCGGCGCAGTCCCGAGTCGGCCGCCAATCGGTCCACAGCGGGATCGGCGTCCGGACTCGTCATGACCGCCGTGTCGCCCGGTCGTCCGACGAGACGCACGTACCGGGGTTCCCGACGCCGGAGCGAGCGCCACAGGTCGTCGAGGATGGCCGGGCCGAGTCGGAGCGCCGCGGCGAGCCCCGTCGCCCGGACCGCCGCCGGACCGCTCACGTGGGGGACCTGGGCGACGACACCTGCCAGCCGCTCCCCCGTGCCGGCGAGGGTGAGGACGTGTCCACCCGAGAACGACGTGCCCCAGGCGATGACGCGGTCCGGGTCGACCCCGGGCAGTGACCGGGTGAAGGCGAGGGCGGACCGCCAGTCGTCCAGTTGGCGGCCGATGTCGAGGAGCTGCCGGGGCTGTCCGTCGCTGGCACCGAAGTGCCGGTAGTCGAAGACCACCACGACGAAGCCCGCGTCCCGGAACCGCTCCGCGTAGGCGGGCAACCGCAGGTCCCGGATGCACCCGAAGCCGTGTGCCATGACGATCGCCGGTGCGGGCGCGGCCGGTGCCGGGGTGTCACGTGCCGGGGTGTCACGTGCCGGGGTGGCGGGGCCACCGGCCGACCCGTCCGGGCGGTAGACCCACGCAGAGCACCGCACCCCGTGTGAGGTGAACTGCGCGTCCTCACGCATCGTTGCCCCTTCGTAGCGCCGCCATGAACATCGCGTCGGTGCCGTGCCGGTGCGGCCACAGCTGCACCCACGGGCCGTCGCCCAGGCCGTCGACCGGACGGCCGACCACCTCGGCGAGGATCTCACGCACATCGAGGAGCTCGACGTCGTCGCGCCGATCAGCCTCGCGCACCACCGACACGGTCTCCGACAGGTGCGGCGAGCAGGTGGCGTACAGCACCACCCCTCCGGGCCGGACCAGACGCAGAGCCGACTCGAGGAGTTCGCGCTGGAGCGTGACCAGGCCCGGGATGTCGGCGGCGGTCTTGCGCCACCGCGCCTCGGGTCGACGACGAAGTGCGCCGAGGCCGGAACACGGGGCGTCGAGGAGCACCCGGTCGAACCCCGGCTCCAGACCCGGGTCGCGACCGTCGGCGGTGTGCACGGTGACCGGCAGATCCTTCGTCGCGCCGCGGACGAGGTCGGCGCGGTGCTCGGAGATCTCCACCCCGGTGAGCGTCGCCTGGTCGATCTCCGCGAGAGCACCCAGCATGACCGCCTTGCCGCCGGGTCCGGCGGCCAGATCGAGCCACCTCCCGGAATCCGGACCGGTCAGCGGTGCGCGGGCGGCGGCCAACGCGACGAGTTGGCTGCCCTCGTCCTGGACCGTGGCGAGCCCGTCGCGGACGGCGTCGAGGGCACCGGGGTCCCCGGAGTCCAGGTGCACCGCATAAGGGGACAGCTCGCCCTCCGTCCCCCCGGTGATCAGCGCCAGTTCCTCACCCGTGATCGCCCCTGGGCGGGCGGCGAGGTGGACCTTCGGCCGGGCGTCGTCGGCGGCGAGCAGTTCCGGCAACTCCGCGGCGGCGGCACCGAGGGATTCCGCGAACGCACGGGCGATCCACTCGGGATGGGCGGTTCCGATCGCCATCCGGGCCACCGGGTCGGTGACGCCGTCACGGAGCGCGTCGACCCACGAGTCGAGACCCCGGGCGGAGACCTTCCGGAGAACCGCGTTGACGAATCCGCCCGCCTTGCCCAGGCCCGCGGTGCGGGCGGCCTCGACCGCGGTGTCGACCGCGGCGTGCGCACCGATGCGGGTGAACAACAGCTGATACGAGCCCAGCCGCACGAGGTCGAGGACCGGCGGGTCGATCTCCTCGACCGGCCGGGACGCCGCGAGCGCGATCACCCGGTCGAGCAGCCCCTGCGCCCGGAGGGTGCCGTAGGTCAGCTCCGTGGCCAGGGCGGCGTCCCGGGTGTCCAGCTTCGCGCGGCGCAGTTCGGCCGGCAGGGACAGGTTCGCGTAGGCCGAGCGTTCCCGGACGGCCGCCATCACCGCCAGGGCGACGGTTCTGGCGTCGGGGCGGGGCTGCTTTCGCGACGAACCCTGCTTCTCCGCCCGGGCGTCGGGCCGCCGACGGCGGTCCGATCGCGGCCGGCCTCCCCCGCCACTCCCGGGGCGCCCCTGCCCACTGCCGCGCGGGCGGCCCTCGCCACCGCTTCCCGGGCGTCCCTGTCCTCCGCCGCGGCGGGCGTCGGGACCCTGCCCACGGCCCTGTCGATCGTCGGCGCTCACTCGAACACCGCACCCTCGTCGAGTCGGGCGCCGCGCACCCAGTCGAGCGCGTTCATCATCTTCTTCCCCGGTGGCTGGATGGTGCCCAGGGCGAGCGGTGTGGTCGCGGTGCCCACGAGGAAGGACCGCTTGTCCCACGCGATTCGGCCGGGCCCGAGGTCCGCGGGAGCGTCCTCGGCGGGGCGAGCGGAGCCGATCTTCACGCGTTCACCGCCCAGGGTCGTCCACGCGCCCGGTGCCGGGGTGACCGACCGGATATGACGGTCGACGGCCAGTGCGGGATCAGACCACCGCACGCGGGCGTCGTCGACCGTGAGCTTCGGCGCGTGGGACGCACCGTCCGCCGGCTGGGGAACCGCGCGCAGCTCTCCCGCCTCGAGACCGTCGAGGGTCGCCGTCAGCAGGCCCGCACCCGACACGGCCAGACGACCGAGGAGGTCCCCGGCCGTGTCGCGGGGCCTGACGGTCTCGGTCATCGTCCCCAGGACCGGGCCCGTGTCCATCCCCTCGTCCAGCAGGAACGTGGTGGCTCCGGTCACCTCGTCTCCGGCGGCGATGGCGGCGTTCACCGGGGCCGCGCCCCGCCATGCCGGGAGCAGGGAGAAGTGCAGGTTGATCCATCCCTGCGCGGGGATGTCGAGCACGGGGCGGGGGACGAGGTGTCCGTAGGCGACCACGGGCACCGCGTCGGGCGCCAGCTCGAGCAGGCGCTCGGCGAATTCCGGGTCGCGGGCGTTCGGCGGCGTGAGGACGTCGAGCCCCGCGGCGTCGGCGGCGGCCGCCACAGGGCTACGGGACAGTCCCCGGCCACGGCCGGTGCGGGCGTCGGGGCGCGAGATCACGGCCACCACCTCGTGGTCGCTGTCGAGCAGTGCCCGGAGGGAGGGAACGGCGACCTCGGGTGTGCCGGCAAAGACGAGACGCATGGTCACCTCACCGCCAGGGCGTCGGAGAGCTGGTCGTAGATGACGCCGCCGCT
This sequence comes from Dietzia sp. B32, assembly GCF_024732245.1. NCBI lineage: Bacteria > Bacillati > Actinomycetota > Actinomycetes > Mycobacteriales > Dietziaceae > Dietzia > Dietzia sp. B32. The sequence continues at coordinate 306,971 of NZ_CP093845.1, forward strand.
GACCGCCGCGCTACCGAACCAGCTGGCCGAGCGGATCTCGGCCATCGCCGCGCGGCGACGCTCCGGGGTGAGTCGCTGGAGGAACAGCACCCCGTCGAGGTGATCGGTCTCGTGTTGCACGGCGCGGGCGAGGATGCCCTCGGCCTCGAATCCGACGGGCTCACCGTGCACGTCGAACCCGCGGGCGCGGACGCGGGCGAAGCGCTCGGTGGGCACGGACACACCCGGGATCGACAGGCACCCCTCGTTGACGTGGGTCCTCTCGTCGCCGATCGGTTCCCACTCGGGATTGACCAGGTGCCCCTCACTGCCGCCGCAGCTGTAGACGAACACCCGGGTGGATACTCCGATCTGGGGCGCCGCGAGTCCGGCACCCTCCTCGTGCGCGACGGTGTCCATGAGGTCCGCCACCGTGCGCGCCAGCCTGTCGTCGAAGGAGGTGACGGGGTCGGCGGCGGTCCGCAGGACCGGGTCGCCGAAGAGACGGACGGGGTGGACGGTCATGCGTATCGGGTCTCCTCGCGGGCGTCGATGCTGAACGGCCATTCTAGGCCCTCCGTCGGCGGGCGCCCGCGGCGGCGGTTCGTGACGCCGGGCGCGCGCGGCCGTCAGCCGATGTGGACGGGATCCAGCCGCACCCGGACGGGGTGGCTGTGGCGGCGCCCGGACCGTCGGAGGACGAGCGCGCGGATCTCCGCGGCGACCTCCGCCAGGACGGGCGGAGGAACCCGGAACAACACCCGCTCCGGGTCCTCCACCTCGTCATGGCCCGGGAGTTCCTCGCCGGCGGGCAGATCCACCGGCCCCAGGACCTCCACGCTGTCCATCAGCCGGAAGTCCTCGAGGACCTCGGCGAGCGCGGCGGCCGGACCGTCGACCGCGATCATGTGCACCGCCGGCGGGAAGCCCACCTCGGCGCGGTCGGCGAGTTCGCGCTCCGCCCAGCCCTGGGGGTCCCAGCGGACCAACGCCTGGGCGACCGCGGACTCCGACTCGGCGGACAGGAAGACCCTGCCGCCCTCGTCGGCGGGACGCACGAGGCCGGCGGCGCCGATCCACAGGCGCAGGGCGTTCTGCACGGCACGGAGATCGGGACGGCCGAGGAGGGCCCACGAATCCAGGAGCAGGGCCGCGCCGTACCCGCCCTCGGCGACCGGTTCCGCACCCGGGGTCGACACGATGATCGCGGGGCCGGCGGGCACCGTGTCGAGGATGTCCCCTCCCCCGCTGGTGCGGATCCGGATACCGGGGAACATCCTCCCCAGTTCCTCCGCGGTGCGGCCGGCCCCCACGACCCCGGCCCGCAGCGCCCGGGACCCGCACGCCACGCACCGGAACCCCGGTTCCGGGACCCCGCACCACCCACACGCCAGCTCCACGGGGCCGTAGACCTCGTCCATCCGACCGGCTCGGAGCGGGCCGTTGCACCGGCGGCACCGTGCCGGGGTCCGGCAGGAGCCGCACAGCAGGGTCGGGATGTACCCCTTCCTCGGCACCTGCACCAGGACCGGGGCGTCCACGTCGATCGCCTCGCGGGCCATCGTCAGGGCGACGGCGGGCAACCGGGTCCGGCCCCCCGCGACATCGCGGGCCTGGACCGGGTCGGCATCGGTCACGGCGACCACGCGGGGCGCGAGCTCGCGGACCAGCCCGGGCCGCGGACGGATCTCGTGCGCCCAGCCGGAGCGCACGTACTCGGCCACCTCGGGGGTCCGGTCCACCGACGACAGCAACAGGGGCACCGCCTCGAGCGCCGAGCGTTGCGCGGCGACGTCCCGCGTGTGCGGATAGGGCGCGCGCGGTTCGACGAACGAGTCGTCGCCGTCGTCGTGCAGCACGATCAGTCCCAGTTCGGGCAGCGGCGCGAAGACCGCGCTCCTGGTGCCGACGACGATCCGGGCGTGGCCGCGGACCGCGCGCAGCCAGCGGCGGTAGCGGGCGGAGGGCCCGACACCGGCGGACAGATCCGTGACGAGTTCCCGACCGGCCGCGCCGCCCCCGACGACCTCGCGACACGCCGCGGCGAGGCGGTCGACGTCCCGCTGGTCCGGGACGATCAGGAGGACCTGGAGCCCACGACGTCGCAGGGAGTCGGCGAGGGTCGCCAGGGCCCGGGCCCAGTCCCGTCCCGGTGGGACCGTCCACACCCCGCGGGCGGGGACGGCGCCGGTCGCGGCCTCGAGGAACCTGGCGACCATCGGGTGGTCGCCCCACCCTTCCGGTACCTCGACCGGCCCCACCGACACCCCGAGGGGCGGCTCCGGCTCCGGGACGGACTTCTCGGCGGCGGCGTGGCGCGGCGGGATCGCCAACCGGATCACGTCCGAGCGCATCCCCACCCACCTGCGGGCGACGAGGTCGACCAACCGGAGCAGGGCCGGGGTGAGGACGGGCTCGGGCGACACGACGCGTTCGAGCCAGGCCAGATCCCCCTGGTGATCGGTCTGCGCGCGCCGCTCGACGAGGAACCCGTCGACCAAGCGGCCGGCGAACCTCACCCGCACCCGCACGCCCGGGGCCGCCTCGGCGGAGAGGGATTCGGGGACCAGGTAGTCGAACTCCCGGTCGAGGTGAGGGACCCCGAGCAACGGCAGGACCCGGGCCACGGGGGCTTCTGCCGCCGCGACCCGGGTCGCTGGGCGCGTGGTGGTCACGTCCGAAATACTCGCACCCCGCTCCGACACACGGGGCGGCGGCGTCAGAGTCCGGCGGCCTGCTTGAGCTCGTCGACGCGGTCGGTGCGCTCCCAGGGCAGGTCGATGTCGGTGCGACCGAAGTGACCGTAGGCGGCCGTGGGGGCGTAGATCGGGCGCTTGAGGTCCAGGTCGCGGATGATCGCGCCGGGCCGCAGGTCGAACACCTCGGTGACGGCCTGCTGCAGGCGGTCGATGTCGACCGTCTCGGTGCCGAACGCCTCCACGAACAGCCCGACGGGGGCGGCCTTGCCGATGGCGTAGGCGACCTGGACCTCGACGCGCTCGGCCAGGCCGGCGGCGACGATGTTCTTGGCGACCCAGCGCATGGCGTAGGCGGCCGAGCGGTCCACCTTGGACGGGTCCTTGCCCGAGAACGCGCCGCCGCCGTGGCGGGCCATGCCGCCGTAGGTGTCGACGATGATCTTGCGTCCGGTGAGGCCGGCGTCGCCCATCGGGCCGCCGAGCACGAACCGGCCGGTCGGGTTGACCAGCAGTCGGAAGTCGGCGGTGTCGATCCCACCGGCGGCCTCGGCCAGGACCGGGTCGATCACGTGCTGCGTGAGGTCGTCCCGCAGGGTGGTCTCCAGGTCGACGCCGTCGGCGTGCTGGGTGGAGATGACGATGGTGTCCAGCCGGACAGCGCGGTCACCGTCGTACTCGATGGTGACCTGGGTCTTGCCGTCCGGGCGCAGATAGGCCAGCGTGCCGTCCTTGCGCACCTCGGTCAGCCGCCGCGAGAGGCGGTGGGCCAGCGCGATGGGCAGCGGCATCAGCTCGGGGGTGTCCGAGCAGGCGTAGCCAAACATCAGGCCCTGGTCGCCGGCGCCCTGACGGGCGATCGCGTCCTCGACCGAGTCGGTGGACGTACGAGCCTCGTGGGAGGTGTCCACGCCCTGGGCGATCTCCGGCGACTGCTGGCCGATGGAGATCGACACGCCGCAGGAGACGCCGTCGAAGCCCTTGTCCGAGGAGTCGTAACCGATCTCGACGATCTTGTCGCGGATGAGCTGCGGGATCTCCACGTAACCGGTGGTCTTGACCTCGCCGGCCACGTGCACCATGCCGGTGGTGACCATCGTCTCCACGGCCACCCGGGCCGCCGGGTCCTGCTCCAGCATCGCGTCCAGGATCGAATCTGAGATCGCGTCACAGATCTTGTCCGGATGCCCCTCGGTCACGGACTCGCTGGTGAACAGCCGACGTGCCTGCGTCACAGTGGTTCTCTCTTCCATGGTGGGATCGCGTGTGATCGTTGCTGATCGCGTGGGAACAGACTAGTCGGTGCGGTCCGCGTCACTCCGCGCGGTCCGCCCGTCCGCGATCCCCACGACCGCGTCGAGGAGGCGGTCGGCCAGGAGGTCCTTGCTCGCGTGCTCGACAGCCGTCTCGCCGCCGCCCGAGTCCAGGATCCAGCCACCGTTGACGTCCTTGCCGAAGGTGGTGTCACGGCCGACCTCGTTGACGACGAGGAGATCGCACCCCTTGCGGGCGAGCTTGGCGCGGCCGTGCTCGAGGACGGACCCCGATGCGTCCCCGGTCTCGGCGGCGAAACCCACCAGGACGCAATCTGCCGGGACGTCCCCTGCCGAGCGCGCGGAGACCAGCTCGGCCAGGATGTCCGGATTCCGCCGGAGGCGGATCTCCGCCGGCTCGGACTCGCTCCCCTTCTTGAGTTTGGAGTCGGAGACGTCGGCCGGCCGGAAATCGGCGACGGCGGCGGCCTTGATCACGACGTCCGCGTGGGCCGCTGCGCGCAGCGTCTGCTCGCGCAGTTCCAGCGCCGACTCGATGTGCACGGCCTCGACCGCGGGTGGGGTCGGCAGATCGGAGGACGTCACCAGTGTCACGTGGGCCCCCCGGGCGGCGGCCACCGCGGCGATCGCGTGGCCCTGTTTGCCCGAACTGCGGTTGCCGAGGAAGCGAACGGGGTCGATCTCCTCGCGCGTGCCGCCCGAGGTGACGACGACGTTCTTCCCGGCGAGGTCCCACGGCAGTGATCCCCCGTCGAGCAGGAGTCGGGCCAGCCGCGCGATATCGGCGGGCTCCGGAAGCCGCCCGGCGCCGGTGTCCGCCCCCGTGAGCCGACCCCACGCCGGCGGCATGACGTGGATGCCGTCCCCCCGGAGGGTGTCGACGTTGCGTCGGGTCGCGGGGTGCTCCCACATCTCGGTGTGCATGGCCGGGGCGAGGAGCACCGGGCAGCGAGCGGTGAGGAGCGTGGAGGTGAGGAGGTCGTCGGCCCGACCGCTCGCCGCGCGGGCGAGCAGGTCCGCGGTGGCGGGGGCGACGACGACGAGGTCCGCCCGTTGCCCGAGGGCGACGTGGCGGACCGAGGGTACGTCCGAGAAGACCCCGGTGGACACCGGGTTGCCGGACAGCGCCTCGAACGTGGCGGACCCGACGAATCGCAGGGCCGCCTCTGTGGGGACGACGTCGACGTGGCATCCGGACTCGGTGAGGAGCCGGATCAGGCCACAGGCCTTGTAGGCGGCGATCCCGCCGCCGACTCCGACGACGACGCGCGGGCCGCGCTTGTCGTCCCCGGAGGGGCTCACTCGCCCTCGGCGCAATCGAGCAGGTCGGAGTGCAGCTCGCGCAGCGCGATGGTCAGGGGCTTCTCGTGAAGACCCGGGTCGACCAGCGGGCCGACGTATTCGAGGATGCCCTCCTCGATCTGGTTGTAGTACGAGTTGATCTGACGTGCACGCTTGGCCGCGAAGATCACGAGTGCGTACTTGGAGGACGCCCGCTCGAGCAGCTCATCGATCGGGGGGTTGGTGATGCCGATCGGGGTGTCGTACAGCGGGGTGGCCGCTGCGGCTTCGGTGGTGGCCACTATGGGTTCTCCTCTGGGTACAGCCTGGGATGGTGTCTCGGGTGACACCGGGGTGATGCCGGGTGATGCCGGTTCCGCCGCTAGTCGCGGCCGACCAGCAATGATACCAACTCGTCGACGGCCTTTTCGAGTTCGTCGTTGACGACCACGACGTCGAACTCGTCGCGGGCCTCCATCTCGACCTTCGCGGTCTCGAGCCGGCGGGTCACCACGTCGTGTGGTTCGGTGCCGCGACCACGCAGTCGGACCTCGAGTTCCTCCCACGACGGTGGGGCCAGGAACACGGTCCTGCCCTCGGGGATCGACTCGCGGATCTGACGGACACCCGCGAGGTCCACCTCGATGAGGACCGGGTGCCCCTCCTCGAGAGCCTGTCGCACCGGCTCGGCGGGGGTGCCCGACAGCTGCAGCCCCCGGTGGATCTCCGCCCACTCCAGCATCCGGCCCTCGGAGACGGCTTCCCGGAAGTCCTCGGTGGACACGAAGTAGTAGTCGCGGCCGTCGACCTCACCGGGCCGCGGGGCCCGCGTGGTCATCGACACGCTGAAGTAGAGGTCCGGGAGGCGCTCGCGGAGGCGGGCGACGACGGTTGACTTCCCGACGGCGGAGGGGCCGGCCAAGACGATCAGCCGGCCCCTCTTCGCCGTCGACTCCGGGGTGACCCCGGATGACGGTGTGTTCATTCGTCGATCAGTCGACCGTGAAGTCGAACCGCTCGAGCAGTGCGCGGCGCTGGCGGTCACCGAGACCACGCAGGCGGCGCGTCGGCGCGATCTCAAGCTCGGTCATGATCTCCTGAGCCTTGACCTTGCCGACCTTGGGCAGGGCCTCGAGCAGCGCGGAGACCTTCATCTTGCCAAGGATCTCGTCGCTCTCGGCATCCTTGAGCACCTGCTTGAGGTCGGTGCCGCCACGCTTCAGGCGCTCCTTGAGCTCAGCCCGGGCGCGACGGGCGGCAGCCGCCTTCTCCAGAGCAGCAGCGCGCTGCTCATCGGTCAACTGGGGAAGGGCCACAATTCCTCCGTCTCGTTCGTGTGTGTCTCATGACTCACGCGGATGTCCACCGTAGGACACCCCCGCCTGGTGTGCGGTGACCGTCCCCGGCGCGTCCGCGGGCTGCGGAACACCTCCGGGAGCGGGCGCTCCCTCGTGCTCACCGTACCCGGGCGGTTCCGCCGCCCCCGAGGGGACTTCCGCGGCTCCGGGCCTGATGACCTCAGCAACAGTACGCGGCCGGCCGGCCGTGTACCAGACGGGGTCCCACAGTGGCACCCCGTCTGATCTGCGCTTTGACGGTTCGAGGTTGTATGGCACCCTAGCGCCGCCGGCCGGGGCGCGCGATGTGAACCGCGCGATCCCCCGGTTCGGGCGGCCAGGGGCGTGTCGGGTGGGACGCCGGTTCACGCGAGGGGAATCAGGCGACTGGGGAGTCGCCGGAGAACCTGTACTGCGAGGCCAGTTCGACCACGGTCGCACGCATCGCTCCGACGTCCGGACCCGCCCGGAGCACGTGCCGGGAGACGTTGACCAGGGTGTCGCCGAGCGCGGGGCCGGCGATCCTCCGGACGTCCGCGAGGGTGCCCCCCTGCTCCCCCACCCCGGGCATGAGGACCGGGCCGGAGAGCGCGTCCAGCCGCGGGGGGTCGGCGACCGTCGCACCGACGACCACTCCGAACGACCCCGGGGTGCCGTCCCCGTCACGGGTGTTCCTCAGGCCCACCTGGTCGACCACGGACTGGGCGACCGTGCCGGCGGGGCCGGTCGAACCCTGGAGCGCCCCGGCCTCCGGATTGGAGGTCCGGGCGAGGACGAAGAGACCGCGACCGGTCTCGCCGGCCATGTCGAAGGCGGGCTCGAGCGATCCCACCCCGAGGTAGGGCGACACCGTGAGCGCGTCACACGCCAGCGGTGAGCCGTCGCGGAGCCACGCCCTCGCGTACCCCGCCATCGTGGACCCGATGTCCCCCCGCTTGGCGTCGGCCACCGACAGTGCCCCGGCCTCACCGATACCGCCCAGGACCTCCTCGAGGACCGCGAGGCCCGCGGATCCGTACTCCTCGAAGAACGCGACCTGCGGTTTGACCGCGGGCACCAGGTCTGCGAAAGCCTCCAGCGACCGGCGGGAGAACTCGGCGAGCCCGGCCGGGTCCGTCCCGAGCCCCCAGGACCGGAGCAGCGCGGGGTGCGGATCGATCCCGACGCACAGATTGCCCCGGTCGTCGATGGCGGACCGCAGGCGCGTTCCGAAAGGGGCCCGGGAGGCGGTTCCGGTCATCGCGCGGCGAGCCCCGAGTGCAGCTGCTGCAGCGGGCTCACCCCGACGTCACCGCGGCGCATCGCCTCGATGCCGTGTACCGCCGCCGTGGCACCCTGCACAGTGGTGATGCACGGGACACGGCGCGAGATCGCGGAGGACCGGATCTCGTGCCCGTCGGCCCGGGTGCCGCCGGTGGACGAGGCGATGTTGAGGATGAGATCCACCTCGTCGGCGTTGATCCGGTCGACGATGGTCTGGACCGGGTTGCCGTCGGCGTCCACCGGGCGGGGGCCCGACTCGGAGAGCTTGGCGACCGTCTCGCAGGCGATCCCGTACCGGCGGAGCATCAGCGCTGTGCCCTCCGTGGCCAACACGGTGAAACCGAGCGCGGCCAGGCGCTGTGCGGGGAACACCATCGAGCGCTTGTCGCGGTTGGCGACCGACACGAACACCGTCCCGGACGTGGGCAGGACTCCCTCGGCCGCGAGCTGCGCCTTGGCGAAGGCGACGGCGAAGTCCGGGCCGATGCCCATGACCTCACCGGTGGACTTCATCTCGGGGCTGAGCAGCGAGTCGACGGTGTCGCCGGCCGGGGTGCGGAAGCGGTTGAACGGCAGCACGGCCTCCTTGACCGCGACCGGTGCGTCCGCCGGCAGGGAGCCGCCGTCGCGGTCGGACGGCAGCAGGCCGTCGGCCCGCAGGTCGGCGATCGACTCGCCCATCATGATCCGCGCGCAGGCCTTGGCCAGGTGGACGCCGGTGGCCTTCGAGACGAACGGCACGGTGCGGCTCGCACGCGGGTTCGCCTCGAGGACGTAGAGGATGTCGTCCTTGATGGCGTACTGCACGTTCATCAGGCCCTTGACGCCGATACCGAACGCGAGGGCCTCGCTCGAGCGGCGCACCCGGTCGATGTCGTCCTGGCCGAGGGTGATGGGCGGCAGCGCGCACGCCGAATCGCCCGAGTGGACGCCGGCCTCCTCGATGTGTTCCATGACGCCGCCCAGGTAGACCTCGGTGCCGTCGCACAGGACGTCGACGTCGATCTCCACGGCGTCATCGAGGAACCGGTCGACCAGCACGGGGCGGTCCGGGCTGATCTCGGTCGCGCGGCCGATGTACGAACGCAGGGAGGCCTCGTCGTAGACGATCTCCATACCCCGCCCGCCGAGAACGTAGGACGGGCGCACGAGGACCGGGTACCCGATGTCGGCTGCGATCGTCGTGGCCTCCTCGGCGTTGATGGCCGTGCCGAAGGCCGGAGCGGGCAGGCCGGCCCTGGCCAGCACCTCGCCGAACTCGCGACGGTTCTCGGCGAGGTCGATGGCGGACGGGCTCGTGCCCACGATCGGCACGCCGGCGTCCTCGAGCTGGGCGGCCAACCCGAGCGGCGTCTGTCCACCCAGCTGCACGAGGACACCCGCGACGGTGCCCGACTCGGACTCGGCGTGGTAGACCTCCATGACGTCCTCGAACGTCAGCGGTTCGAAGTACAGACGGTCCGCGGTGTCGTAGTCGGTGGACACGGTCTCCGGGTTGCAGTTGACCATGACGGTCTCGTACCCGGCCTCCGACAGGGTCAGCGCGGCGTGGACGCACGAGTAGTCGAACTCGATGCCCTGGCCGATCCGGTTGGGCCCGGAGCCCAGGATGATGACCTTCTCGCGCTCGGTCTGTGGGGTCACCTCGGACTCCGCGGACGGGTCGAGCTCGTAGGTCGAGTAGTGGTACGGCGTCTTGGCCTCGAACTCCGCGGCGCAGGTGTCGACGGTCTTGTACACGGGTCGCACACCGAGGCGGTGGCGGAGCCGCTGTACTCCCTCGGCTCCGGCGTACTCCGGGCGCAGGGCCGCGATCTGGGCGTCGGAGAGCCCGTTGTGCTTGGCGAGGCGTAACAGCGCCTCGTCGACCACGGGCGCGTCGATGATCTGCTGGCGCAACTCGACGAGCGCGGCGACCTCCTCGACGAACCACGGGTCGATCCCGGAGGCCTCGTGCACCTGCTCGACCGTCGCGCCCAGGCGCAGCGCGAGCTCGACGTCGTACATCCGTCCCTCGGTGGGGCGACGCAGGTCGTCCAGGACCGCGGACAGGTCGGTCGAGCGGCCCGGTGCGATCACCTCGTCGGACAGGGTCCAGAAACCGGCGGACTTGGTCTCCAGCGACCGCATGACCTTGCCCAGGGCCTCGCGGTAGTTGCGGCCCAGGCTCATCGCCTCGCCCACCGACTTCATCGTGGTGGTGAGGGTGTCGTCGGCCTCGGGGAACTTCTCGAACGCGAACCGGGGGGCCTTGACCACGACGTAGTCCAGCGTCGGCTCGAAACAGGCCGGGGTCTCGCCGGTGATGTCGTTGGTGATCTCGTCGAGCGAGTAACCGATGGCGAGGCGGGCGGCGATCTTGGCGATCGGGAACCCGGTCGCCTTGGAGGCCAGGGCCGAGGACCGGGACACGCGGGGGTTCATCTCGATCACCACGAGGCGCCCGTCGACGGGGTTGATGGCGAACTGGATGTTGCACCCGCCGGTGTCCACGCCGACCTCGCGGATGATCGCGATGCCGAGGTCGCGCATGTTCTGGAACTCGCGGTCGGTCAGGGTCATCGAGGGCGCGACGGTGACGGAGTCGCCGGTGTGCACGCCGAGCGCGTCGACGTTCTCGATCGAACACACGACGACGACGTTGTCCTTGTTGTCGCGCATGAGCTCGAGTTCGAACTCCTTCCACCCGAGGATGGACTCCTCGATGAGGACGTTCGCGGTGGGCGAGGCCGACAGCCCGCCGCCGGCGATCCGCTCGAGGTCCTCGGTGGTGTACGCCAGGCCGGAGCCGAGCCCGCCCATGGTGAACGAGGGCCGGACCACGACGGGCAGCCCGAGCTCGGCGACCGTCGCGTGGACCTCCTCCATCGTGTGGCACACGGCGCTGCGGGCCGAGTCGCCGCCCACGCTGGCGACGATGTCCTTGAAGGTCTGGCGGTCCTCACCACGGTTGATGGCGGGGATGTCGGCGCCGATGAGCTCGACGTCGTACTTGGTGAGGATGCCCTGGGCGTCCAGCTGCATCGCGGCGTTGAGGGCGGTCTGCCCACCGAGCGTCGCCAGGACCGCGTCGACGGGATGGCCCTCCGCGGCCTCCTTGGCGAAGATCTTGTCGATGTACTCCGGCGTGATCGGCTCGACATAGGTGGCGTCGGCGAACTCCGGGTCGGTCATGATCGTGGCCGGGTTGGAGTTGACCAGCGTCACGCGCAGACCCTCCGACCGCAGGACGCGGCACGCCTGGGTCCCCGAGTAGTCGAACTCGCAGGCCTGGCCGATGACGATCGGCCCGGAGCCGATGACGAGGACGTGGTTGATGTCAGTGCGCCGGGGCATCAGTTCGAGCCCTTTCTGGAGTCTGCGGAGCCGAGGTCGGAGGAGTCGAGGAGGCTGACGAAGCGGTCGAAGAGGTCGGCCGCGTCGCGGGGGCCGGCTGCGGCCTCGGGGTGGTACTGGACGGAGAACGCGCTCCCGTCGGTCAGGGCGACGCCCTCGACGGTGCCGTCGTTGGCGCAGGTGTGGGTGACCGTGGCGGTACCCCACGGGGTCTCCCAGGTCTCGGTCTCGGGAGCGCGGAGCGCGAACCCGTGGTTCTGTGAGGTGATGGCCACCGCGCCGGTGGCCTTCTCGATCACCGGGATGTTGGTGCCGCGGTGACCGAACTGCATCTTGTAGGTTTCCAGCCCCAGCGCACGGCCGAGGATCTGGTTGCCGAAGCAGATGCCGAAGAACGGGATGCCCTGACCGAGCACTTCCTTGGTGAGGTGGACCGCGGCGTCGGCGGTGGCGGGGTCACCCGGCCCGTTGGACAGGAACACCCCGTCGACGTCGAGGTCGAGGACGTCCTGGAGGGTCGACCCCGCCGGGATCACGTGGACCCGGACGCCGCGCGCGGCGAGCATGCGGGGCGTGTTGGACTTGATGCCCAGGTCCAGGGCGGCCACCGAGAAGCGGGTCTCACCCTCGGGCTCGACCACGTAGGGGGTCTCGGTGGTCACCTCCTCGGACAGGGAGGCACCGGCCATGGACTCCTGCGCCCGGACGGTGGCCAGCATCGACTCGTCGTCGGTGAGATCCGCGCCCGAGAAGATGCCGGCTTTCATCGCCCCGCGCTCGCGGATGTGGCGGACGACGGCACGGGTGTCGATCCCGGCGATCCCGACGATGCCCTGCGCGATCATCTCGTCGGAGAGGCTGCGCTGCGACCGGTAGTTGGACGCCCGCCGGGAGAGGTCGCGGATGACCAGTCCGGAGACCCAGATCCGGCCACCGCCGACCTGTCCGTCGAGGAGCGATTCCCCGTCCTCGTCGTTCCATCCGGTGTTGCCTATCTGGGGGGCGGTGGTGACGACGATCTGGCGGCAGTAGGAGGGATCGGTGAGCGTCTCCTGGTATCCCGACATGGCGGTGGTGAACACGGCTTCCCCGAGGGTGGTGCCGGTCGCGCCGAAGGAGGTACCGCGGTGGATGCGTCCGTCCTCGAGGACGAGCGCGGCGGGCTGCGGGGCCCCCTGCGGCGCGGGCGTGGTGCTGTGCGGTGTCACTGGTTCTCCTCGGTGGTGGCGCTGGGGCTGGGGGTCGTGTCGGAGGGGGCGGCGTCTCCGCGTAGGGCCTCCCAGCGGGGATAGGTGTCCTTGTCGTCGGCCCGGAAACCGGAGTCGATGAGTGTTCGGCCGTCGGTGCCCGTCACCTGCCAGCGTGCGACCAGGATGCCGCCGCCGGGCACGGTCTTGTTGGCCAGCGCCGAGGCGCGGCGCACGTCGACGAGGTCCGCGCGGGGGATCCACACGTCGGCGTCGGCGAGTTCGAGGTGCACGCCGCCGGTGTGGGCGGTCAGGGTGGCGGCCGAGCGGTGGCCGAGCGGCGGGCGGGCGATCCGGGCCTGCCAGTCCCCCGCGATGGTACTGCCGATGTAGACACCGGTCAGCGGCCCCAGGACGATGTCGCCCGGGTCCGAGGGCCGGGCCGGGAGATCATCGAAGAGACCGGCCTGGGAGCGGCTACGGTTCCGCCATCCCAGCGTCATCAGCCCGATCAGCGTCAGCAGGACGGCGACGACGATGATGACGGTCCAGTAGTCCTGGGTCATGCGAGTACCTCTCCGTCGCGGGTGGTCAGGCGGCCCCGGTACACGGTGCCGATGACCCTCGCCGCGAATGTCATTCCCTCGTAGGGGGTGTTGGCGGACAGACTTGCGAGCGCGTCGCCGACGACGGTCCACGGCGAGTCGGGGTCGACGACGGCGAGGTTCGCGGGCTCCCCCACGGCGATCGGTCGACCCTGGTCCGACAGGCCGGCGATCTCGGCGGGCCGGGTGCTCATGACGCGGGCGAGGTCCCGCCAGGTCATGTCCCCGGTCTCGACGAGCAGGGCGGCCACGATGGGCAGGGCGGTCTCGAGCCCGAGCATCCCCGGCCGGGCGGCGGCGAACTCGCAGCACTTCTCCTGTGCGGCGTGGGGGGCGTGGTCGGTGGCCACGCAGTCGATCACGCCGGACCTCAGCGCCTCCCGCAGGGCGAGGGTGTCGTGTGCCTCGCGGAGGGGCGGGTTGACGCGGTAGACGCCGTCGTAGGTCTCGAGACGGGAGTCGTCGAGCAGCAGGTGATGCGGGGTGACCTCCGCGGTGATCGAGATCCCCTGGGCCTTGGCCCACCGGAGCAGTTCGACGGTGCCGGTCGTGGACGCGTGGCAGATGTGCACGCGGGCACCGGCGTCACGGGCCAGGATCGCGTCGCGGGCCACGATCGACTCCTCCGCCGATCGCGGCCACCCGGTCAGGCCCAGGCGGGCGGCGTTGGGCCCTTCGTGGGCCACCGCGCCGCCGGTCAACCGGGGCTCCTCGGCGTGCTGGGCGATGAGCACGCCGAGCCCGGCCGAGTACTCCAGGGCGCGACGCATCACGAGGGGGTCGTGGACGCACATCCCGTCATCGGAGAAGACCCGGACGCGGGCCTCCCCCGTGGCCATCTGACCCATCTCGGTGAGCTGCTCGCCCTTGAGGCCCACGGTGACGGCGCCGACGGGGTGGACGTCGCACAGTCCGACCTCGCGCCCGATGCGCCAGACCGAGTCGGCGACCGTCTGGTTGTCCTGCGGCGGCTGGGTGTTGGCCATGGCGAACACGGCCGTGTACCCGCCGCGAGCCGCCGCGGCGGAACCCGAGTGGATGGTCTCGGTGTCCTCGCGCCCGGGCTCCCGCAGGTGGGTGTGCAGGTCGACGAATCCCGGCAGCAGGACGGCGCCGGCGGCGTCGAGGGTCTCGGTGTCCGTGGAGGACGGATCGACGGAGTCGGCGGCGTCCGGGCCGATCGCGGCGATGACGCCGTCGCGCACGACGACGTCGACCGGGTCGCCCTCTCCGTACGGGCGCGCCCGCCGGATCAACAGGGTGGGTGCGTGGGGGGCGCTCACTCGGGTGTTCCTTCCGTGCCGACGAGGGTGTGGAGTAGGACGGACATGCGGACGTGCACGCCGTTGGTGACCTGCTGGAGGATCGCCGAGGACGGCGCGTCGGCGGCGTCGAAGCCGATCTCCATCCCCCGCACCATCGGCCCCGGGTGGAGGACCACCATGTCCTCGCCGAGCCGCGCGGCGCGCGCCGGGCCGAGCCCGTAGCGCACCGCGTACTCACGGGCCGACGGGAAGAACCCGCCGTTCATCCGTTCGGCCTGGACACGCAGCATCATGACGGCGTCCGCGCCGTCGAGTTCGGCGTCGAGGTCGGTCGAGGCGCGGACCGGCCAGCTGTCCACGCCCACCGGGAGCAGCGTGGGCGGGGCGACGAGGACGACCTCGGCACCCAGCGTGGACAGCAGCAGGGCGTTGGACCGGGCGACGCGCGAGTGCAGGATGTCCCCGACGATCACCACCCGGCGTCCGTCGAACCCGCCCAGCCGCTCACGCAGGGTCATCGCGTCGAGCAGGGCCTGGGTGGGGTGCTCGTGCATCCCGTCACCGGCGTTGATGACCGACGGGCCCGCCCCGCCCGGCGCGACCCATCCGGCGATCTGTTGCGCCGATCCCGAGGCGGGGTGCCTCACGATGAGGGCGTCCGCGCCGATCGCGGTGAGCGTCAGCGCCGTGTCGCGCAACGACTCGCCCTTCTGGACCGAGGAGGCGCTGGCGGAGACGTTGATGACGTCCGCGCTCATCCACTTGCCGGCGGTCTCGAAGGACACACGCGTGCGGGTGGAGTTCTCGTAGAACACGGTCAGGACGGTCTTGCCCCGCAGCGTCGGGAGCTTGCGGACCTCACGCCCGAGGAGCATCTCCTTGAGTCGCTCCGCCTCGTCGAGGATCGACAGGGCCGCGTCGCGGTCGAGGTCGGCCGCGGAGAGCAGGTGCTTCATCGGGTCTCCTCCGAGTCCGGGCGCCGCAGTACCACCGCGTCGACACCGTCGATCTCGGTGAGCCGGACCGACACACCCTCGTCGCGGGAGGTGGGGACGTTCTTGCCCACGTAGTCGGCGCGGATCGGCAGTTCGCGATGGCCGCGGTCGACCAGCACGGCCAGCTGGACGCGGGCCGGTCTGCCCAGATCGCGCAGCGCGTCGAACGCCGCCCGGATGGTCCGGCCCGAGAACAGGACGTCGTCGACGAGGATCACCGTCGCGCCGTCGATCCCGGCGGTCGGGACCCGGGTGGGACCCATCGGCCGGTGGGGGCCACCGGCGAGATCGTCTCGGTAGAGCGTGACGTCGAGTGATCCCGCGTGGACGTCGGCCCCGCTGAACTCACGGATCCTCTCCGCGAGGCGGGCCGCGAGCGGTACACCCCGGGTGGGGATCCCCAGCAACACCACGGGGCCCGAGTCGGGTGCATCCGCTGCGGTGCGTTCGATGATCTGATGTGCCAGGCGGGACACCGTCCTGGCGACGTCGTCGGACGTGAAGAGTGACACCGAGTTCGTCTCCGAACCGTCAGCGCTCACCGATCACCACCTCCTTGTCCGCCTCGCTGGACGGCTCGTTAAAGGGATAGCTTTCGGTCCTGGACTCTATCAGTCCCCGGGGTGCGTTCCGGGATCGGCGGACGTGGTCTCGGACACGTCCCCGGCGACGTCGGGCGTGGACCCGGACTCGTCCGCGGCGGGCTCGGCACCCAGGCCCGACACGGCCCGCTCGGCGGCCCTGATGTGCTGGGCCAGTCCGGCCACCCGGTCGAGCACCGCGTTGACGTACGGGACCGACTTCTCCGCGGACAGGTCGGACACCAGCAGGACCGCCTGGTCGATCACGACCGCCGCATCCACCTCGTCCGTGCCGAAGAGCAGTTCCCAGGCCCCGGCGCGCAGGACCGCGCGGTCGACGGCGGGCAGGCGCTCCAGAGTCCACTCGCGGAGGTGCTCGGAGATGGTGGAGTCCAGCCGGTCGAGTCGCTCGGCGACGCCGGTGACGATCTCCATGGTGTACGGCGCGACGTCGTGGAACTCCTGGGAGTCCTCGCCCATCTGTCGGCGTTCCTCGGCGAGCGCCACCACGTCCGCATCGCGGAGCTCCGCCTCGAAGAGCAGGGAGACGGCACGTCTACGCGCCCGGTAGCGCGATCCGCGACTCCGGTGATCGGCCTCGTCCGCCATGATCAGTCGTTCACCCGGCTGAGGTAGTGACCGTCGCGGGTGTCGATACGCAGCTTGTCGCCGGTGCTGATGAACAGCGGCACCTGGACCTCGGCACCCGTCTCCAGGGTGGCCGGCTTCGTTCCACCGGTGGAGCGGTCGCCCTGCAGACCCGGGTCGGTGTGCTGCACCACCAAGTCGACGGCGACCGGCATCTCGGCGAACAGCGGCGCGCCCTCGTGCATGGAGACCTGGACCGAGGTGTTCTCGAGCAGGAACCGCGCGCCGTCGCCCATCACGGCGGGGCTGACGTTGATCTGCTCGTAGTCCTGCTCGTCCATGAGGACGTAGTCCTCGCCATCGCGGTACAGGAAGGTCATGTCGCGGCGGTCGACCGTCGCGATCTCGACCTTCACACCGGCGCTGAACGTCTTGTCGATGTTCTTCCCGGTGACGACGTTCTTCATCTTGGTCCGCACGAAGGCGGGACCCTTTCCGGGCTTGACGTGCTGGAACTCGACGATCTGCCAGAGCTGACCCTCCTCCTTGAGGACGAGGCCGTTCTTGAAGTCGGCGGTGGACGCCATG
The DNA here is from genome assembly GCF_024732245.1 of Dietzia sp. B32. Classification (NCBI taxonomy): domain Bacteria; kingdom Bacillati; phylum Actinomycetota; class Actinomycetes; order Mycobacteriales; family Dietziaceae; genus Dietzia; species Dietzia sp. B32. Next base: position 323,946 of record NZ_CP093845.1, read on the forward strand.
GTCGGTACTCCTTCGGGAAGTCGTCCGCGCCGACGCCGTGTGCCGGCGCCGCGCGAATGGTCGTGGGTCGGTCCCTCAGAGCACCCTGAGAGCCTTCGACGTGGTGGTCAGGGACCTTCCGCCTCCGCCGGTGACGGCTACGGTGTCCTCGATTCGGATCCCGCCGAGGCCCGGGAGGTAGATCCCCGGCTCGATGGTGATCACATCGCCGTCGGACAGTGTACTCGTGGACCGGGTGGACACCGCGGGCGCTTCGTGTACGTCCAACCCCACCCCGTGCCCGAGCGAATGTCCGAAGTGGTCGCCGAACCCGGCGTCGGCGATGAGGTCCCGACTCACGGCGTCGAGATCCGCGCACGGGACGCCCGGGCGGACGGCCTCGACGCCCGCCACCTGTGCACGGCGGACGATCTCATAGGCATCGAGCAGGCGGTCCGGGGCGGTTCCGAGAGCGACGGTGCGGGTGCAGTCGGAGGCGTATCCCGACACAGTGGCGCCGAAGTCCACCACCACGAGGTCGCCGTCGGCCAGGACCCGGTCGCCGGGAACGTGGTGCGGGTGCGCGCCGTTGGGGCCGGAGGCCACGATCGTCTCGAAGGCGACCCCGTCCGATCCGGCCCGCCGCATCGCGTGCTCGAGATCGGCCGCGATGTCCCGTTCGGTCCGGCCGGCGATCACCAGGTGCTGCTCCAGCACATGGGTCCACGCCTCGTCGACCACGGTGCACGCTCGTTCGATGAGCGCGAGTTCGTCAGGGTCCTTGGCGCGGCGCACCTGCTCGACCAGGCCGCTCGTCTCCACGATCCGCGCGCCCGCTCCCCCGGTTGCCGCGAGCACCCGGCGCAGCGCCGCCGCAGCGGAGAGGGTCAGCTGATCCGCCTCGACGGCGAGCGGGGCGTCGGCGGGTCCGCGGCGACGGCCGAGGACCCCGGCGACGTACTCGCGTGAGATCACGTGACCCACGTCCGGGGCCTGCTCGACGACCTGGAGTTCGTACCGGGAATCCGTGCAGAGGACCGCCTCGCCGTCGCCCTCGACGAGCACGGCCCCACCCGACCCCGAGAACCCCGTCAGATAGGCGATGTTGCGGGGATCGGTCACCAACAGTGCGTCGGCACCGACACCCGGGAGGGCGGAGGCGACGGCGCGACGCCGGGGGGCGAGACGCTCGATCACAGCAGGATCCCTCCCCCGCTGGGCTTGCGACCCTCCGAGATGGTCGCGTAGGCCGCGGTCATCAGCGACGGGTCCGGGGCCTCCATCCGCGAGGGGCGGGCCAGTCCGTCCAGGACCACCAGGCGCAGGAAACCCGAGTGGTTCTTCTTGTCGCCGGCCATCAGCTCGAGCAACCGCGGGAAGGCGTCCTCGTCGTACCCGGTGGGCAGACCCAGAGAGGCCAGGACGGCGGCGTGCCGGTCCGCCGTCACGTCATCGAGACGACCGGCCAGCCTGGCGAGCTCGGCGACGAAGCACATGCCCACGCTGATCGCCGCGCCGTGCCGCCAGCGGTACTGCTCCCGCCGCTCCACGGCGTGGCCGAGGGTGTGGCCGTAGTTGAGGATCTCCCGCAGGCCGGACTCCTTGAGGTCCTGGCCGACCACGTCGGCCTTGACCTGCACGCTGCGGCGGATGAGTTCGACGATCGTGTCGCCGCCCGGGTCGAGGGCGGCCTCCGGATCCGCCTCGATGAGGTCGAGGATCCGTGGATCGGCGATGAAGCCGCACTTGACCACCTCGGCCATCCCGGAGACCAGTTCGTTGCGCGGGACGGTCTCGAGGGTCGCGGTGTCGATGAACACGGCGGCCGGCTCGTGGAAGCTGCCGACGAGGTTCTTCCCGGCGTCGGTGTTGATCCCGGTCTTGCCCCCCACCGCGGCGTCGACCATCGCGAGCAACGTGGTGGGGATGTGCACCACCCGCACTCCCCGCATCCAGGTGGCGGCGACGAAGCCCGCGAGGTCGGTGGCCGCACCGCCGCCGAGGCTCACGATGGTGTCCTTGCGGTTCAGTCCGATCTGGCCCAGGACGTCCCAGCAGTAGCCGGCCACGGCGAGGTCCTTGCCGGCCTCCGCGTCCGGGATCTCGATCCTGTGGGCGTCGATGCCGGCGTCGGCGAGTTTCTCACGCAGCGCCTCGGCGGTCTGGGCCAGCGGGGGCTGGTAGAAGATCGCCACGGTTCGCGAGGACGAGCACGCCTCGAGGATCTCCGGGAGCAGGCCCCGGCCGATGACCACTTGGTACGGGTCCGCGGCGCGCACCTCCACGATGACGGGCTCGGTGGTGTTCTCGTCCTGGTTCATCTGCTGCTCCCGCTCATCGCTGGTGTTCCTACGCGTCTGGTCATCGGTCACGTCCGGCCGGCGCTCCGCAGGTGCGGGTCGCCGGATTCGAGCCTGTCGACGATGTCCGTCACCACCTTGCCCGAACTGCGTCGCTCGGTGCTCACCGTGGTCCAGGCGACCTCCCGGTACAGCGGGGACCGTTCGGTCAACAGTGCCTGGTACCGGGCCGTGGCGTCGCCTCCGGCGAGCAGGGGACGACCGGGCCCCCGCGACCGGCGCACCCCCTCAGCCACCCCGATCGTCAGGTGGACGACGCGGTGGCCCCGTAGGCGTTCCCGGGTCGCCGCCGACAGGACCGCCCCGCCCCCGAGGGACAGGACGCCGTCGAACGAGGCGAGGGCGTCACCGATGATCCGCTCCTCGATCCCACGGAAGTACGGCTCGCCGTCGGAGGCGAAGATCTCGGGGATCGACCGGCCCTCGGCCTCCTCGATCAGGAGGTCGGCGTCCCGGAACGGTACGTCCAGTCGCCGGGCGAGCTTGCGGCCGATGGTCGTCTTGCCGGCACCGGGCGGCCCCACGAGGACGGCGACCGGTCGTGCCGGATCGCTCATGCCTCGTCCGTCGCCCAGTCCAGCCGCTCGGCGACCGCGTCGAGGTAGCCCCCGACGTTGCGACGGGTCTCCGCAAGCGAGTCACCACCGAACTTCTGCAGGACGGCGCGGGCCAGCACGAGGGCGACCATCGACTCCGCGACGACGCCGGCCGCCGGCACCGCACACACGTCCGAGCGCTGGTGGATGGCCGTGGCGGCGGAACCGTCCTCCATGTCCACCGTGCTCAGCGCGCGGGGGACGGTGGAGATCGGCTTCATCGCCGCCCGGATACGCAGGGGCTGACCGTTGGTCATGCCGCCCTCGAGGCCCCCGGCACGGTTGCTGCGGCGCTCGACTCCGTCGTCCCCGCGGACCATCTCGTCATGGGCCACGCTGCCACGGCGGCGCGCGGTCTCGAACCCGTCTCCGACCTCGACACCCTTGATCGCCTGGATCCCCATGAGGGCGCCGGCCAGCTGGGCGTCCAGCCGATCGTCGCCGGAGACGTGGGAGCCGAGGCCGATCGGGAGTCCGTGGACGACCACCTCGACGACGCCGCCGAGGGTGTCGCCGGCCTTCTTCGCGGCCTCGATCTCCGAGATCATCGACTCGGCGGCCGCGGTGTCGAAGGCCCGGACCGGGCTGGCGTCGATCGCCTCGAGGTCGGCGTAGGTCGGTTCGGGACCGACGTAGGGCTCGGAGGCGCCGATGGAGATGACGTGGGAGAGCACCTCGACCCCGAGGACGTCCCGCAGGACCGCGCGGGCCACCGTTCCGGCCGCCACCCGGGCGGCTGTCTCCCGGGCGCTGGCGCGCTCGAGCACCATACGGGCGTCGTCGAAGTCGTACTTGAGCATCCCGGAGAAGTCGGCGTGACCGGGCCGCGGGCGGGTCAGACGGGCCGCGCGGGCCTTGTCGTCGATCGCCTCGGGGTCGACGGGGTCCGCCGACATGATCTGTTCCCACTTGGGCCACTCGGAGTTGCCGACCTCGATCGCCACGGGCGATCCCATGGTCCGGCCGTGGCGGACCCCGCCCAGGACCCGGACGGCGTCGGCCTCGAACTTCATCCGCGCCCCGCGGCCGTAGCCCAGGCGGCGGCGGGCGAGCTGCGAGGCGATCTCGTCGCTCGTCACCTCGACGCCCGCGATGACGCCCTCGACGATCGTCACGAGGGCCTGGCCATGCGATTCTCCGGCAGTGGTCCACTTCAGCACGTCGCTGATCATCCCACGCCCCCGCGGGTGCGGGAACATCAGGCCCGCCGCGGGCCCGTCACCGGCCGAGGACTCCCGACAGGGCCGCCGCCATGGCCTCGCGCGGCGCCGGCATCCCGGTGAACAGTTCGACCTGGCCGAAAGCCTGGTTGAGCAGCATGACGTCCCCGCCCACGACCGGCACCCCGGCCCGCGAGGCGACCGCGCCGGCAACGGTGGGCCAGGGGTCGTAGAGCACGTCGAACAGTCGCCGGGCGTGTGCCACCAGATCGGTGAGGTCGCGGACCCCCGGCTCGGGCACGGTGTTGACCAGCACGTCGGCGCGGGAGATCTCCCCGGGCAGCGAGGGGTCGGTCAGCAGGACGGTGTGGACGTCCAACCCAAGGGCCCGGCCACACTCGGCCGCGGGACCGGCGTTGTCGCGCCGGGACGCCAGGACCACGCGTGTGGCGCCGGCCTCGGCGAGGCCCGCCAGGACGGGGCGTGCGGTCCCGCCCACGCCGAGGACGACCGCGGTGGGCGCCGGGGGCAGATCCCCGAACGCGGCGAGAGCCCCGGTCACCCCGTCGACGTCGGTGCAGTCGGCGAACCAACCGCCGGCCCGCCGGACGAGGGTGTTGGCGCTCCCGACGATCCGGGCGCGCTCACTCACATCGTCGGCCGAGGCGAGGGCGGCGAACTTGCCGGGCATCGTGACCGAGTACCCGATGCGGTCCGCGGGCGACGAGGCGACCACCGACGACAGACGCTCGGCGTCACAGTCGATGCGCTCGTAGGTCCATCCGTCGAGCCCGAGGGCCCGGTACGCGGCGCCGTGCAGGACCGGGGACAGCGAGTGGTCCACCGGGTGGCCCAGGACGGCGGCCGACCGTGGCGGACCCCCGGGGTCAGCGCCCACTGGCCAGGACCCCGTTGGCGATGGCCTCGCTCTGGTACCGCTCGTGCTCAGGGTAGTCGTCGGCGAAGCGGGTGGTGCCCTGCATGTCGACGGTCACGAAGTACTTCCACCGGCCCTCGGCCGGGTTCTCCATCGCGCGCAGTGCGTCGAGGCCGGGCGAACCGATGGGCCCGTAGGGCAGGCCGTCCATCGCGTAGGTGTTCCAGGGGGTGACCGCGGCCCGGTCGGCGTCGGTGGTGGCGATCTCCTGGTCGGCGAGGGCGTAGTTCACCGTGGAGTCGAACTGCAGTTGCATGGGCTCGGCGAGGCGGTTGAGGATGACCCTGGCGACCTTGTCGAAGTCCTGCAGCATGCCCTCCTTCTCCACCAGGGACGCCGCCGTGACCACCTCGTAGGGGGTGAGGCCGATCCGACCCGCGGCCGGGACGAGCCCCGTCTCGTCGTAGGCGGCGGTCGAGGCGTCGATGAGCTGGCGCAGGATCTCGACGGGCTCGGACTGCGGGTTGATGTTGTGGACGCCCGGGGCGATCAGGCCCTCGAGCCGACGGACCGGGTCCGGGGCGCCCCGGACCTCGTTGATGGCCCAGTCGGGGACGCCGAGCTCCACCGGATCGGCCTGTACGGCCGCGTCCACGATCTCCTGGGGCTGCCGACACGACGTCGGGGCCCCGGGATCGTCCAGGTCACGCAGGCATGTGGCGTCGGCGATCAGGGTGAAGATGCCCTTCTCCCTGCCGCCGCCCACCACGACGGTGTCGAGCAGCCTGCCGCCCGGCTTGACCTCGATGAAGCCGACGCGGTTCTGCGGGTCCGAGAGCGCCTCCACGGCCGCGTCGGCGCTCATCTCCTGCCGGACCTGGTAGTAGCCGGGCTGGATGCCCTCGACGGGTGTGCCCGCCGCGGCGCCGGTGAAGGCTCGCGTGCTGGCGACGGTGCCGATCTCGTACAGGCGGTCCCCGACGACACCCAGGGTGTCCCCCGGTTCGACGTGCAGGAGCGCGTTCCCGCTGCCCTGCCCCTCGAAGTCCGGCGCCGCCGCGACCTCGGTGTTCAGATTGCGGTAGACCATCACGCCAAAGGCGAGGACCACCCCGATCACGGCCGCCAGGAGGATGAACCTCGTGGTGGCTCCGGTTCGTGAGCGTCCTCGTGCCGCAGACATCGTGCTCCTCGGTGATGGTGTCAGGGGAGCTGTCCTGCGGACAGCATCGTGCTCGTCGGCGAGTTTATCCAGGTTGGCCGCCCAGGGGGTCGTTCATCGCCGGGCGTGCCGCGAGTCGATCCAGGCCTGGAGCAGGACCACCGCGGCCGCCTGGTCGATCACGTCGCGTTGTCTGCGGGTGTTGCGGCCGGCGCCGTGGAGCGCGTTGCTCGCGGTCACGGTGGTGAGGCGCTCGTCGACGAGATCCACGGTCAGGTCCGGCGCCCCGGCCGTCAACGCGGCGGCGAACGAGCGGGCCATCGCGGTGGACGCGGTCTCCCGGCCCTTGAGCGAGGTGGGCAGCCCGACCACCACGCCCACGGCGTCGTACTCCTCGACGAGTGTGGTGAGCCGTCGGAGTTCGGCGGCCCAGCCGGGGTCGCCGTCGGTGACCCGGATGGTCTCGACGGGCGTGGCGAGGATCCCGTCGGGGTCGCAGGATGCCACGCCGATGCGGGCCGTGCCCACGTCCAGGCCGAGCCGCCGACCGCGGGTCCATCCGCCGCCGGGCGTGGCGGGCCCGGCCGGATCGGCCGGTGCGCCCGGGGCGTCGGTCATCCGGCGTCCCGCACGGCGTCGCGCAGTGCCGTCACGGCCGCGTCGATGCCGGCCGGGTCGGATCCCGCGCCCTGCGCCATGTCCGGCTTGCCGCCGCCGCGGGCACCCAGTGCCGGCGCGATGGCCTTCACGAGATCGCCGGCCTTGAGCCCACGGTCCTGTGCGGCGGAGCTGACGGCGATGACGAACGGCACCTTGTCCTGGCCGGGGGCGGTGAGGAACACGACCCCGGCGTCCGAGCCGAGCCGTCCCTTGAGATCGGAGGCGAGGGTGCGCAGGTCACCCGCGGCGCCGCCGGGCGTGCTGTGCGCCAGGAACCGGATGCCACCGAGGTCCTCCGCCGAGTTCAGCAGGTCGCCGGCCTGGGCCGCGAGCTGGGAGGTCCGCAGGGACTCGAGTGCCTTCTCGGCTTCGCGCAGCTTGGCGGTGAGGGCGGCGACGCGGTCGGGCAGCTCGTCGGTGGGCGCCTTGAGCGAGGCCGCCAGGCCGGACACGAGCGCGCGCTCGCGGGCCTGGTGGCGGTAGGCGTCCATGCCGACGTAGGCCTCGACGCGCCGGATGCCGGAGCCGACGGAGGCCTCCCCCAGCAGGCTGACGGGTCCGATCTGCGCGGAGCTGGCGACGTGGGTACCGCCGCACAGCTCCATCGAGAAGGGTCCGCCGATCTCCACCACGCGGACCCGCGAGCCGTAGTTCTCGCCGAACAGGGCCATGGCGCCCATGCGCTTGGCCTCCTCGAGGGTGGTCTCGACGGTGTTGACCCCGTAGTCGGCGTCGACCGCCGCGTTGGTGATCTCCTCGACCTGGGCGAGGACGTCGGAGGGGATCGAGCCCGACCAGTTGAAGTCGAACCGCATGTATCCGGGCTTGTTGAGCGACCCTGCCTGGACGGCCTCCGGGCCGAGGATCTGCCGCAGTGCGGCGTGGACGAGGTGGGTGGCGGAGTGGCCCTGGGTGGCGCCCTTGCGCCACTCGGGGTCGACGGCGGAGGTGACGAGCTGACCCGCCTCGGCCTCGCCGCCGGTGAGGACGCCCTTGTGCACCCAGAGCTTCTTGCCGATCTTCTGGACGTCGTCGACCCGCATCTGGAACCCGGCGGTGGAGATCATGCCCCGGTCGCCCAGCTGGCCACCGGACTCGGCGTAGAACGGGGTGCGGTCGAGCACGAACTCCACCGCGTCTCCCTCGCGGGCGACGTGGACGGCCGCTCCGCCGGAGACGATGCCCAGCAGCCGCGACTCGTCGGTGAGGTCGGTGAAGCCGGTGAAGACGGTCTCCCCGGCGTCGAGGAAGTCACGGTAGACGGACAGGTCGGCATGGGCGTGCTTCTTGGCCCGGGAATCGGCCTTGGCGCGGGCCCGCTGCTCCGACATCAGGGAGCGGAAGCCCTCCTCGTCGACCTGCAGTCCGGCCTCGGACGCCATCTCGAGGGTGAGGTCGATCGGGAAGCCGTGGGTGTCGTGCAGGGCGAACGCCTGGCGGCCGGTGAGCACCGCCGCGCCGGAGGCCCGGGCGTCGGAGGCGGCGCGCTCGAACAGCTGCGTCCCGGACTCGAGGGTCTTGAGGAACGCCACCTCCTCGGCCACCGCGATCCGCTCGATCCGGTCGTACCCTGCGACCGTCTCGGGGAAGGACGGGCCGATCGCCTCGCGGACGGTGGCCATGAACTCGGCCATCGTCTCGCCGGTCGCGCCGAGGAGTCTCACGGACCGGACGATGCGACGCAGCAGGCGTCGCAGGATGTAGCCGCGGCCCTCGTTGCCGGGTGTCACGCCGTCGGAGATGAGAATGTAGGCGGTGCGAGCGTGGTCGGCGATGACCCGGAAGCGCACGTCGGCGGCGCTGTCCGCCCCGTACCTCGCGCCGGACAGCCGCTCGGCGGTGTCGATGACCGGACGCAGCAGGTCGGTCTCGTAGACGTTCTCCACGCCCTGGAGCAGGAACGCGACACGCTCGACGCCCATGCCGGTGTCGATGTTCTGCTTGGGCAGTGGGCCGAGGATCTCGAAGGCGTCCTTGCCGCTGCCCTCGCCCCGCTCGTTCTGCATGAACACGAGGTTCCAGATCTCGATGTACCGGTCCTCGTCCGCCTCGGGCCCGCCCTCGACCCCGTAGGCGGGGCCCCGGTCGTAGAAGATCTCCGAGCACGGTCCGCACGGTCCGGGCACGCCCATGGACCAGTAGTTGTCCGCCATGCCGCGCCGCTGGATCCGCTCCTCGGGCACCCCGATCACGTCCCGCCAGATGCCGTGGGCCTCGTCGTCGTCGAGATAGACGGTGACCCACAGCAGCGCCGGGTCGATCCCGAACCCGCCGTCGTCGACCGACGAGGTCAGCAGCGACCACGCGTGCCGGATGGCGCCTTCCTTGAAGTAGTCGCCGAAGGAGAAGTTCCCGGCCATCTGGAAGAAGGTGTTGTGGCGGGTGGTGATGCCCACCTCCTCGATGTCGAGGGTGCGCACGCACTTCTGGATGGAGGTCGCCGTGGCGTACGGCGGGGTCTCCTGGCCGAGGAAGTAGGGCTTGAACGGCACCATCCCGGCGTTGACGAACAGCAGGTTGGGATCGTCCAACACCAGCGACGCACTGGGGACCTCGGTGTGACCGGCCCTGACGAAGTGGTCGAGGAAGCGGCGCCGGATCTCATGGGTCTGCACTGGGGGCCTCACTGGTCGTCTACTGGTGGTCTCGGGCGAGGTCCCAGCCTACCGCCGCGTCCGGACGGGACCGGGAACGAGGTGGGTGGGGCACGCGGGTACGACGACGACGGGGTCGGCGGCCCGGACACGACCGCGGGCGCCCATCCGGCCGAACCGGTGGATGGGCGCCCGGTGCCGGACGTGCCGTGCGTGACGTGGGATCAGCGCGGCATCGGGGGCAGGATGATGCCGAAGTTCGCGGCGGTGATGAACGCCTCCTGGGGCAGGAGCCCCATGCTGTGCGCCCCCGTGCCCCAGACCCCGATCGAGGTCGCGACGCTGACGAGTGTGGACAAGAGATAGGCCATGTTTCCTCCAGAGTGAGCGGCGTTGTAAAAGTGCCTGGTCGAGCACTTATTAACGATACTCACATATTTCTCAAGGACTGGCTACGTCTTCGTTCGGATGATCTTGCGTAGCTTGTCCACCCGCGACGCGAGCTCCCTCTCGTGTCCGTGGGAGCTCGGTTCGTAGTAGTCGCGGCCCACCAGCTCGTCGGGCGGGTACTGCTGTGCCACGACACCGGCGGGCGCGTTGTGGGCGTACCGGTAGCCCACTCCGTTGCCCAGGCCCTTCGCCCCGGCGTAGTGCCCGTCCCGGAGGTGCTTGGGCACCTCGCCCACCCCGCCGGCGCGTACGTCGGACATGGCGGCGTCGACGGCCGCGATGACAGCCTTGGACTTGGGGGCGGTCGCGAGGTGGATGGTGGCCTGGGCGAGCGCGAGCCGACACTCCGGCATTCCGACCTTTTGCACGATCTCTGCGGCCGCACTCGCCGCCAGCAACGCCGTGGGATCGGCCATCCCGATGTCCTCGCTGGCGTGGACCATGAGGCGGCGCGCGATGAACCGCGGGTCCTCCCCCGCCACCAGCATCCGCGCCAGGTAGTGCAACGCCGCGTCCACGTCGGAACCGCGGATGGATTTGATGAACGCACTGGTGACGTCGTAGTGCTGGTCACCGTCGCGGTCGTAGCGCACCGGGGCCGCGTCCAGGCTGAGCTCGACGACCTCCGGCGTCACCACACCGTCCTCGGCCGCCCCCGCCGCCGCCTCGAGGATGGTGAGACTCCGCCTGGCGTCGCCTCCCGAGAGCCTGACGATGTCCTCCAGCGCCGCGTCGGTCAGCTCGACCCCGCCGGCCAGACCCCGTTCATCGTCCACCGCGCGGTTCAGGACGGCCGCGACCCCCCGGTCGTCCAGGCCCTGGAGCTCGGCGATGAGAGATCGACTCAGCAACGGGGCGATCACGGAGAAGTGGGGGTTCTCGGTGGTCGCGGCGACCAGCAGGACGATCCCGTTCTCCACCGCGGCGAGCAGCGCGTCCTGCTGACTCTTGGAGAACCGGTGCACCTCATCGATGAACAGGACCGTGCGCTGGCCGTGGACCTGGCGGGTGCGGGCGTCGTCGATCACCGCCCGGACGTCCTTGACCCCGGCGCTCAGGGCCGACAAGGCCACGAAGTGTCGTCCCGAGGTGCTCGCGACCAGGTTCGCGAGCGTGGTCTTCCCGGTTCCCGGCGGACCGTAGAGGATCACCGAGGAGCCACCCCGCCCCTCCACCAACCGCCGGAGCGGGGAGTTGGGCCGGAGCAGGTGCTCCTGGCCTATCACCTCGTCGAGCGTGCGTGGCCGCATCCGCACGGCCAGCGGAGCCGAGGGGTCCACGGTGCCCGACGCGGGCGGGACGGGCCCGTCGCCGCTCGCGTCCCCCGCGGCGAACAACCCAGCATCATCTGTCACGCCGACCAGGCTACCGGCGCGCCATGACTGGACCCCGGGTGAACATTCGGGGACCAATCACCCCAAGTCCCGGCAGGCCTCGTCGTCGTCGGGTTCTCTTGTCACCAGGTGTGTCACGGTCCCCGCCGGGAACACCACCCCCGCCGACCACGATCCCCGGAGGACCCCCACCCCATGTGCCGCGACGACCACCCCATCCACGGCTCCACGTTCACGCGGCGCGAGGCGCTCGCCGGCGCCGGCATGGTCGCCGCCGCCGGCGCGATCGGGGTGACCCTGCTCGCCGACCCGGCTCCCGTGTGGGCCACCCCGGCCCGCCCGGTCGCCGACGACCTCGACGTCTACGTGATCGTCACCGACGGGATGCGGCCCGACGAACTCAACCCCGCCCAGTCCCCCACCCTGCACCGGTGGGCCACCGAGGGGACACGGTTCACCGCCGCCTCCTCGGTGATGATCGCCGAGACCCTGCCCAACCACGCCGCCATGGTCACAGGGGTCCTGCCCGCGCGCAACGGGGTGCCCGCCAACACCGTCTGGGACCACGCACTCGGCGACGAACGGACCCTCGACCGCCCCGACGACCTGCGGGCGCCCACCGTGCTGGACCGCATCCGTACCGAGGCGGGCCTGACCACCGCGAGCGTGCTCAGCAAGGACTACCTCCACGGTCTGTTCGGTGGCCGCGCGAGCGTGCAGTGGGCGCCCTTCCCGCTGGTCCCGATCACGGACCATTCGCTCGACTGGTTCACCGTCGAGGCGCTCAAGCAGACCATCACCGATCACGCTCCGCGGATGACCTTCGTCAATCTCGGGGACATGGACCGCTTCGGGCACATGGACCTGTCGGGGACCTCACTGCGCCTGGCCCGCAACCAGGCGGTGTACAACTCCGACCACAAACTGTGGGACCTCGAGCAGTTCCTCCGGGCCACCGGCCGCTGGGAACGGTCGGTGCTCATCGTGCTCGCCGACCACGGTATGGACTGGTCCGAGCCACTGCGCCTCATCAGCGCCGCCGGCGCGATCGACGCCGACCCGGCGCTGCGCGGCCGCGTCGGGATCGCCCAGAACGGGGGTGCGGACACGTTCGCCCACCTCGGGCCCGCCGGGGACCGGGACGCGACGCTGGCACGGCTGCGGGAGGTGGTCGGAGCACTCCCGGGGGTCAACCGCCTCTACGACCCGGCCGAGCTCGACCTGGGCGACCGGGGCGGCGACCTCGTGGCCACCTGTCACCCGGGTTGGCGGTTCTCCGACCCCACCCCGTTCTCCAACCCGATCCCCGGTAACCACGGCCACGAGGTGACCCTTCCGATCCCATTCTTCATCGGCGGCGGGCACCGGATCGTCCGACGCGGTGGCGTCGTCGACCGGCCGGTGCGCACCCTCGACGTGGCGCCGACCGTCGCGCGCCTGTTCGGCCTCGAGCACTCCGGTATGGACGGGCGCCCGGCGCTCGAGGCGTTCCACCTCTGACCAGACCGCCCCGGTCCGGGCCCGGTCCGGGCCCGGTGCGGGCCCCGCCCTGCGCCGGGACCTACTCGGCCGCGGCCGGCTGGGCCTGGGTGGCCTGTCCGCGCTGGATCGGCTTGGCGTCGATGCCGGACTCCTTGCGCTGCTGGGGGGTGATGGCCGCGGGGGCGTCGGTGAGCGGGTCGACCCCGCCGCCGGACTTCGGGAACGCGATGACGTCCCGGATCGAGTCGGTGCCGGCGAGCAACGCGCAGATCCGGTCCCAGCCGAAGGCGATCCCACCGTGCGGCGGGGCGCCGTAGGAGAAGGCGTCGAGGAGGAACCCGAACTTCTCCTGCGCCTCGTCCTGCGAGATCCCCATCACGCCGAACACGCGCTCCTGGACGTCCTTGCGGTGGATACGGATGGACCCGCCACCGATCTCGTTGCCGTTGCACACGATGTCGTACGCGTAGGCCAGGGCCGAGCCCGGATCGGTGTCGAAGGTGTCGAGGTGCTCGGGCTTTGGCGAGGTGAACGCGTGGTGCACGGCGGTCCACGCACCCGAGCCCACCGCGACGTCACCGGCGGCGGTGGCGTCGTCGGCCGGCTCGAACATCGGGGCGTCGACGACCCAGGTGAACGCCCACTTCTCGGGGTCGATCAGGCCGAGCTTGGACGCGATCTCACCGCGGGCCGCGCCGAGGAGTGCGCGGGTGGACTTGACGGCCCCGGCGCCGAAGAAGATGCAGTCCCCCGGCTCGGCACCGACGTGCGCGGCGATGCCGGCACGCTCGGTGTCCGAGAGGTTCTTGGCGACGGGACCGCCGAGCTCGCCGCCCTCACCGACGAGGATGTACGCCAGGCCCTTGGCGCCGCGCTGCTTGGCCCACTCCTGCCAGGCGTCGAGCTGGCGACGCGGCTGAGACGCCCCGCCCTTCATGACGACCGCCCCGACGTAGGGCGCCTTGAACACGCGGAACGGGGTGTCGGCGAAGAACTCGGTGCACTCGACCAGTTCGATGTCGAAGCGGAGATCCGGCTTGTCCGAGCCGTAGCGCCGCATCGCCTCGTCGTAGGTCATCCGCGGGATCGGCGTGGTGATCCGGTAGCCGGCGGTGGCCCACACGTCGGTGAGGATCTCCTCGGCGAGTGAGATGACATCGTCCTGGTCGACGAAGCTCATCTCCACGTCGAGCTGGGTGAACTCGGGCTGGCGGTCGGCCCGGAAGTCCTCGTCGCGGTAGCAGCGTGCGAGCTGGTAGTACTTCTCCATCCCGGCCACCATGAGCAACTGCTTGAACAGCTGCGGTGACTGCGGGAGGGCGTAGAACGTGCCCGGCTGCAGGCGCGCGGGCACGAGGAAGTCACGCGCCCCCTCGGGGGTCGAGCGGGTCAGCGTGGGCGTCTCGATCTCCACGAAGTCGTGGCGCGCCATGACGTTGCGGGCGGCGGCGTTGACCTTCGACCGCAGGCGCAGTGCGGCGCCCGGGCCCTCGCGCCGCAGGTCGAGGTAGCGATGGCGCAGACGCGCCTCCTCACCGACCTCGTCGTCCAACTGGAACGGCAGGGCCGCGGCCTCGCCGAGGACCTCGAACGAGGTCACGTCGATCTCGACCTCACCCGAGGCGAGGTTGGGGTTCTCCGACCCCTCCGGGCGGCGGTCCACCACGCCGGTGACGGCGACGCAGTACTCGTTGCGGAGGCGGTGTGCGCGCTCGGCGACCTCCTCGGAACGGAACACCACCTGGCATACGCCGGTCGCGTCGCGGAGGTCGACGAAGATGACCCCGCCGTGATCCCGGCGGCGCGCGACCCAGCCGGCCAGGGTGATGGTCTCCCCTGCATCGGCGGCTCGGAGCTGGCCGGCGGAATGGGTGCGCAGCACTGCGGTTGTCCTCTCGTCGGGAAAAGGTGTGCGGTCGGCGAACGCCAGAGCGGACCCACCGCGTCGTGAGCGGTCGGCCCCGGGTTCGGACGAGGCACAGTCTACGTCCCCCCTCGGCCGTTCCCCGTGTCGGATGCGGCCGCGGCTCGGCGCCCCATACAGTGATCCCGGAGCATCGCGGTGGTGCGGCATGCCCGGGTGGACCGGCGGCCCCGCGGACGAGAGGCGGCGACATGACGTTCCGGCAGGGTGGGCGGCTGGACACCAGCGGGGTCTCCGGCGGGGGACGCGGAGGCCGGGGGGGACGTCGGGGGATGGCGGTCGGCGGCGGTGTCGGAGGCCTCGTCGTCGTCGTCATCGCGCTGTTCCTGGGCGTGGACCCGGGCCAGCTCGGCCTGGACTCCGGAACCGGGGGCGGCCAGGGACAGTCCACGGACTCGGCGCAGCGGTTCCAGGCCCACATCGACCAGTGCGACCTGCAGCAGGCCAACACCGACACCATCTGCCGCATCGTCGCCACCACGGAGAGTCTGGAGGACGTCTGGACGGCCCAGTTGCCCGACCAGATCGGGATGCGCTGGGTCCAGCCCCACACCAACATCTTCACCGGCGCCATCGACACCGGATGTGGTGCGGCCTCCTCCGACATCGGGCCGTTCTACTGCCCGGCCGACGAGAACGTGTACATAGACCCCGCGTTCTTCGACCGGGTTCTCGTGGGCCAGCTCGGTGGGTCACCCTCCGGTGCGGCGCAGATGTACGTCGTCGCCCACGAGTTCGGGCACCACCTGCAGACCATGCTCGGCGACATCCGCCGGTCGCAGCAGGACCCGCAGGGCCCCTCCTCGGGTGCGGTCCGGGTCGAACTCCAGGCCGACTGCTACGCCGGGCTGTGGGCCCACTACGCCACCTCGACCCCGGCGCCCGACGGCGGCCCTCCGCTGCTGGAGAGCCTCACCGGGAGCGACGTGGACGCGATCATCCGGACCGCGGAGGCGATCGGCGACGATCACATCCAGAAGTCCGGCGGAGCGCGCGTCGACCCGGGCTCGTGGACCCACGGCTCGTCCGAGATGCGCCGGCAATGGTTCCTCACGGGCTACGAGCAGGGCTCGATGCAGGCCTGCGACACGTTCCGCGCGCAGCTCTGAGCCGCGGTCGGGGTCACCGGCCGCTCGGGGTCAGCGCGCGACGGCCCTGGTCACGTGGTCGACGACGGCCTCCAGGGGCACGGGCTCCTGGTCGCCGGTGGCCATCGTCTTGACGACGGCCGTGGAGGTGGCGAGCTCGTCCTCCCCGACGACGACGGTGACCGCCGCCCCGGAACGGTCCGCCGCCTTGAAGGCCCCCTTCATACCGCGGTCCCCATAGGCCATGTCCGCCCGGAGTCCGCTGCGACGGAGTTCGGCGAGCAGGGGTACGAGCACCGCCTTGGCCCGGGCGCCGAGCGCCACGCCGTACACGTCCACGCGCCCCTGCGCCGCGGGGTCGATTCCCTCGGCCTGCAACGCGAGCACCGTCCGGTCCACGCCGATGCCGAATCCGATCCCCGACAACGCCTGGCCGCCGAGCTGCTCCATCAGACCGTCGTACCGGCCGCCGCCGCCGATCCCGGACTGCGCGCCCAGGCCGTCGTGGACGAACTCGAAAGTCGTCTTGGTGTAGTAGTCCAGACCCCGGACCATGCGGGGATTGACCTCGTACGCGACGCCCAGCGCGTCCAGGTGCGCCCGCACGGTCCCGAAGTGCTCGGCGCTGGCGTCCGACAGGTGATCGATCATCAGCGGCGCGTCCTCGAGCTGGGCGCGGACGTCCGGGCGCTTGTCGTCGAGCACACGCAGCGGGTTGATCCGCGCGCGCTCCCGGGTGGCCTCGTCGAGGTCGAGACCGAAGAGGAAGTCCTGGAGGCGGTCCCGGTAGGCGGGGCGACAGGTCTCGTCACCCAGCGACGTGAGCTCGAGGCGGAATCCGGTGAGGCCGAGCGAACGGAACGCCTCGTCCGCCACCGCGATGACCTCGGCGTCCAGCGCCGGGTCGTCGACGCCGATCGCCTCGATGCCGACCTGCTGGAGCTGGCGATACCGGCCGGCCTGGGGGCGCTCGTATCGGAAGAACGGGCCCGCGTAGCAGAGCTTGACCGGGAGCTGGCCGCGGTCGAGTCCGTGCTCGATCACGGCACGCATGACCCCGGCGGTGCCCTCCGGGCGCAGGGTGACGCTCCTGCCGCCCCTGTCGGAGAACGTGTACATCTCCTTGGACACCACATCGGTCGACTCCCCGACCCCCCGTGCGAACAAGGCCGTGTCCTCGAAGACCGGCAACTCGATGTGCCCGTACCCGGCGCGCCGCGCGGAGGAGGTGATGGCCTCCCGCACCGCCACGAACCCGGCGGACGCCGGGGGGACGTAGTCGGGAACGCCCTTGGGAGCCTTGAGCGCGGTCTTCTTCTCGGTGCCGGTCACTGGTGAGTGGTCCTTGGGTCTCGAGGGTGGGGAAGCTGGTCGGTCTAGAGGTCGCGCAGGAACGGATTCGAGCGCCGCTCGCGACCGATGGTCGTGGAGGGCCCGTGTCCCGGCAGGACCACGGCGTCGTCGTCCAGGACGAGGAACTTCTTGGCGATGGACTGCATCAACACCTCGGTGTCGCCCGCCGGGAGGTCGGTGCGACCAACGCCGTCCTGGAACAGTACGTCCCCGCCGAGGACGACCATCCGGGGTCCCTCCTCGGTCTCGACCGTGATCCGGAAGGACACGGAACCGGGACTGTGGCCCGGAACGTGGTCCACGTCGAAGGTCATCGATCCGAATCGCAGGGTGTCGCCGTCGAACACCTCGACGACCTCGGCCGGTTCGGTGAACGTGACGCCCTTGAGCATCGCCGACAGGTCGAGGGACAGCCCCTTGCCCGGGTCGGCGAGCATCGCCCGGTCCTCGGGGTGGATGTAGGCGGGGACCCCGTAGTGGTCCGCCACCTGTTGTGCGTTCCAGATGTGGTCGAGGTGCCCGTGGGTGAGGAGAACCGCTCGAGGCCTGAACCCGGACTCGGAGATCTGTCGACGGACCTGCGCCTCCGAGTCCTGCCCCGGGTCGACGATCACACAGTCACCGGCGTCGTCACCGACGATGTAGCAGTTGGTCTGGAACATTCCGGCGGGGAAACCGACGATCTGCACGTCCCGAACTCCCTTTCTGATGATGGTCGACGCCGTCCGGCGTCCCGTGGCGGGTCAACGGGGCCCGACACCGGAGTGGCTTTCAGCCGTCATCGCCCGACCTGGTAGACAAGGACCCTGGGCTGGACCGCCCTGGTGACTCCGTCGAGGAGCCCACCGTGGGTCCGCCCGACCGTTCCAGCCTAGTCCAGGTCCCCAGGAGGGTCAGTGTCCACCAACCAGGAACGCCGAGCCGAGGCGCGCCAACGCCTGCGCGAGCAGATGGAGGCGCAGGCCCGCCGCGAGAAGCAGCTGAAGATCGCGGGGGCCGCGATCGTGGTGGTGGTCCTCCTCGGCATCGTGGGCGTGGTGGTCTGGAACAAGGCGGAGCAGGCCCGGGCCGAGGAGTACGCCGCCAACTGGGTCACCTGCGAGTACGCGGAGGACAACGCCCCCAGGGAGAAGGTCGACCCGGCGGAGTTCGAGGATCAGGGGCCGGAGATCGTCGCCGAGGCGCGACGCTTCAACGAGCAGATCGACGAGGTGGAGAAGTCCAAGCGCGAGGTCGACCCCCCGACCGGAGATCAGCCCCGGCGCGGTACTGCCGAGATCACCATCACCACCGGTAAGGGGGAGATCCCTCTCGTCCTCGACCGTGAGGGTGCTCCGTGCAACGTCGCGAGCTTCGTGCACCTGGCGCAGCAGGAGTACTTCGACGACACCGAATGTCATCGTCTGACCGTGGGCGGGGAGGGCTCGCAGCTCTCGGTGCTGCAGTGTGGTGACCCGACGGGGACCGGGCTCTCGGGCCCCGGCTACATGATCACGGACGAGCCGCCCACCGACCTGGCCGTGGACGAGAGCGGTTCGGGGATGTCGATCTATCCCCGGGGAACCGTCGCCATGGCCAAGTCGCAGGCACCGAATAGTGCCGGCAGTCAGTTCTTCCTCGTGTACGAGGACTCCATGCTGCCGCCCGAGTACACCGTCATGGGGACGATCGGTGAGGCGGGTCTGGAGGTCCTCGACGAGATCGCCGAGGCGGGTACGAAGAGCGACGACCAGACGAAACCGGACTACGAGACCCCGCGTCGGCCCGTCGTCATCGAGAAGGTCACTGTCGGCGCCCAGGAGGGCCTGCCCGAGGAGTGACCCCACGTCACCGGATCACCGGCCCCGGCCTCCAGGCCGGGGCCGGTGTCGTCTCCGGTGCCACCCGGTCCTGCTCCCGACCCCGTCCTCGGTGCGACCAGCACACCTGGTCCGGGTCCGCTCCCCTAGTTCGAGGTCATGCGGTAGACGTCGAAGACGCCCTCGACCTTCCGGACCGCACCGAGGACGTGGCCCAGATGCTTGGGGTCGGCCATCTCGAACGTGAATCGGGAGATCGCCACCCTGTCGTCGCCCGCGGTCTGCACCGAGGCGGACAGGATGTTGACCTTCTCGTCGGCTAGGACCTTCGTGATGTCCGACAGGAGGCGATGGCGGTCGAGGGCTTCCACCTGGATGGCCACGAGGAACACCGCGCCGGGCTGGGGCGCCCACTCGACCTTCACCAGTCGCTCCGGTTCCCTGTGCAGGTCGGAGGCATTGGTGCAGTCGGTCCGGTGCACGCTGACCGAGCCGCCGCGCGTGATGAAGCCCAGGACCTGGTCACCAGGGACAGGGGTACAACAACGGGCGAGCTTGGCGTGGACGTCCTCCACGCCGCCGACCAGGACTCCTGCACCCGAGGTGGTGGTCCGCGGCGGGGTGATGGTCTTGTCGCGGGAGCGGTCGGCCAGTTCCTCCGTGACCTCGTCCACTCCGCCGTGGGCGGCGACCAGACGGCCCACCACGGTCTTCGCCGAGACATGGTTCTCACCGATCGCCGTGTAGAGCGCGGTGACGTCCGCGAACCCGAGCTCGCGGGACACCCCGGCGATCGACTCGTTGGAGAAGATGCGGTGAACCGGGACCCCGCCGCGGCGGACCTCCCGGGTGATGAGATCCTTGCCCCGCTCCAGGGCCTCCTCACGGCGTTCCTTGGCGAACCACTGCCGGATCGAGCTCTTGGCACGGCCCGAGACAACGAACTTCTGCCAGTCCAGGCTGGGGCCGGCGTTGAGGTCCTTGGAGGTGAAGACCTCCACCACCTCGCCGTTCTCGAGCGGGCGCTCGAGGGCGACGAGCTTGCCGTTGACCCGCGCCCCGATGCACCGGTGGCCGACCTCGGTGTGCACCGCGTAGGCGAAGTCCACGGGTGTGGCACCGACCGGCAGGTTGATGACGTCTCCCTTGGGGGTGAAGACGAAGATCTCTTTGCTGGTCATCTCGAAACGCAGGGAGTCCAGGAACTCGCCGGGATCCGCGGCCTCACGCTGCCAGCTGAGCAGCTGGCGCATCCATGCCATCTCGTCGACCTCGGCGGGGTCGCCGTTGTGCTTGCCGCGGGTCTCCTTGTAGCGCCAGTGCGCCGCGATGCCGTATTCCGCGTTGCGGTGCATCTCGTGGGTACGGATCTGGATCTCCAGCGGCTTGCCGTCGGGTCCGATCACGGTGGTGTGCAGCGACCGGTACACGCCGAAGCGCGGCTGGGCGATGTAGTCCTTGAACCGACCGGGCATCGGCTTCCACGTCGAGTGCACCACTCCGATCGCGGCATAGCAGTCACGTACGTCCTCGCAGAGGACGCGGATACCGACGAGGTCGTGGATCTCGTCGAACTCCCGGCCCCGGACGATCATCTTCTGATAGATCGACCAGTAGTGCTTCGGACGACCCTCGACCCGCGCCTGGATGTGGGCCTTCTCGAGGTCCGTCCGCACCCGGTTGGTCACGGTGCCCAGGTAGACGTCGCGGCTGGGGGCCCGGTCGGCCACGAGCCGGACGATCTCCTGGTACTTCTTCGGCTCGAGGATCGCGAAGGCGAGGTCCTCGAGCTCCCACTTGATGGTCGCCATACCCAGCCGGTGTGCGAGCGGGGCGATCACCTCGAGGGTCTCGCGCGCCTTCTTGACCTGCTTCTCGGGTGGCAGGAAGCGCATCGTGCGCATGTTGTGCAGGCGGTCGGCCACCTTGATCACCAGGACGCGCGGGTCGTGAGCCATCGCGATGATCATCTTCCGGATGGTCTCCGCCTCGGCGGCCTCGCCGAACTCGACCTTGTCCAACTTGGTGACGCCGTCCACGAGGTGGGCGACCTCACCGCCGAAGTCCGCTTCCAGCTGGTCTAGTGAGTACGCGGTGTCCTCCACCGTGTCGTGCAGCAGTGCCGCCACGAGGGTGGTGGTGTCCATGCCCATCTCGGCGCAGATGGTGGCCACGGCGAGCGGGTGGGTGATGTAGGGGTCACCGGACTTGCGGAAGACGCCCTCGTGTTGCTTCTCGGCGAGGGTGTAGGCACGCGCCAGCAGGCCGACGTCGGCTTTGGCGTGGTGGATGCGGTGGACGCGGACCAGCGGTTCGAGGACGGCCGGTGTGGAGGTCACGGTCAGCCCGGAGGTGAGGCGTCGTGCCCACCGGGCCCGCACCCGCCGTCCGGCGGACGGGCGGTTGCCCGGGATCACCGGGAGCGGTTGGGTCGAGGGCTGGGGTTGGGCCTTCTGTCCGAGGGGTGCGCCCCGGTCCGGCTGCCCGGCGGGGTCCTGCCGTTGCGTCATGTCCGGCTCCTCCCTCCAGTTCCGGGCCGTCAGATACGGCCGGCGGTCACGCGACCGTGAGGCAGGCCAGCGGTGTGCCGGCCAGTCTATCCCGACCCCCGAGACCGGGGACCTCGAGCACCACGGACAACCCGGCGACTATCGCGCCACAGTCCTCCAGCAGTCCCACCGCGGCGGTGAGGGTCCCCCCGGTGGCGAGGACGTCGTCGACGACGAGGACGCGCTTCCCGCTGAGGTCGAGACCGTCCGCGGGGAGTTCCAACGTGGCAGCGCCGTACTCGAGCTCGTAGGAGCGCGAGTGCACCGGTGGCGGGAGCTTGCCGGCCTTGCGGATCGCGAGGATGCCGGTGTGCAGGCGCACGGCAGCTGCCCCGGCCAGCAGGAAGCCGCGGGCGTCGAGTCCGGCGACGTAGTCCACGCTGCCGATCTCGTGTCCGGCGATGAGCCCGGCGACGACGGCATCGAAGCCGTCGGCGTCGGCGAGGACCGGGGTCAGGTCGCAGAACTGGACCCCGGCGGACGGGAAGTCCTCGACGCGGCGCATCAGGCGCTCCACGGCGGAGCTGATCGCTGGTGAGACGTGGGTCAGGGCGGGCTCGGTCATGCGGTGGCCTCGGACTTCTCGCGTCGGGCCAGCACCTTGGCGGTCTGGCGGCTGATCTGGGGATCGCGGTTCTTCAGGCTCACCAGCAGTGGCGTCGCGAGGAACACCGAGGAGAACGTACCGGTGACGATGCCGACCATCTGCACCAGAGCGAGATCCATCAGGGTGCCCACTCCGAGGATCCACACCGCGATGACCACCAGCGCCAGCAGTGGCAGCACGCCGATGATCGTGGTGTGGATGGATCGCATGAGGGTCTGGTTGACACCCAGGTTCGCCTCTTCGGCGTAGGTGCGGCTCGTCGTGTGTCTGATGCCGCGGGTGTTCTCCTCGACCTTGTCGAACACGATCACCGTGTCGTACAGCGAGAAGCCGAGGATGGTCAACAGACCGATCACCGTGGCCGGCGACACCTCGAAGCCGACGATCGAGTAGATCCCGGCGGTGGTCACGACGTCGAACAACAGTGCCACGATGGCGGCGGTGGCCATCTGCCACTCGAATCGGAAGGCGATGTAGCCGAAGACGATCACGAGGAAGACCCCGAGTGCGATCAGGGCGTTCTTGGTGACCTGCCCTCCCCAGCTCTCGGATCGGGCGGAGTCACCGATGGCTTCCACCGACGAGACCCCGTCCGCGGTCACCGGCTGGAACTCCTCGTACAGGGAGTTCTTGGCGGCGAGGATCTCGTCGCTGGTGAGGAACCGGGTCTCGACCTCCACGATCCGGGCGTTCCCGGCGCCGACGATCTGCACCATCTGCGGTTCCTCGCCGACGGATTCCTCGACCACCGCGGCCACGCGGTCCTTGTCGATGTCGCCGGCCGGCATCGTGAGTTTGGTGCCGCCGGTGAAGTCGATCCCGAAGCTGAAACCGCGGAAGAGGATGCTCGCCAGGCAGATCGCGACGATCACGAGGGTGAGGACGTAGAACTTCCGGCGGTTCGGAACGATGCCGAACGCCCCGGTTCCCGTGTAGAGCCGGGTGAACAGGCTGTCGGTCCGGCCGGTGGGCGCCGTGGCGCCGCTGTCGGTTGCGGTGGTGACGGGAGTGCTCATCGGCCCTCCTCCTCATCGGTGGCGGGGCGCGTGGTCGGCGTGTCGGTCATCGTGTCGCCGCCCGGTCCCCGGATGGTCGCGGTGACCCCGCGGCCACCGTCCCGGTCCGCGTCCTTCTCGGCCTTCCGGTCGAGTCGACGCTGTTCTGCTGCGGCCGCCTGGAGATTCTCCATGCGTCCCATCCCGTTCGCCCAGGTCTTGGCGAAGGTGGGTCGGGTGGAGGCCAGGTAGACGAGCGGCCACGTCACGGTGAACGCGACGAACACGTCCATGACGGTCGTCAGACCGAGGGTGAACGCGAAGCCGCGCACCTCGCCACTGGCCAACAGGTAGAGGACGACGGCACCGATGAGGCTGACCATGTTGCCGGTCACGATCGTGCGGCCGGCGCTCTTCCAGGCCCTGGGTACGGCGGATCGGAACCGGTGGCCGTCCCGTAGTTCGTCCTTGATGCGCTCAAAGAACACGACATAGGAGTCGGCGGTCATTCCGATGCCGATGACCAGGCCCGCGATGCCGGCGAGGTCGAGGCTGTAGTCCACCGTGTAACCCAGGAACACGAGCATGACGTAGGTCAGCAGGAACGACAGGGCCAGCGAGATGAACGCCAGGACTCCCAGCAGGCGGTAGAAGAAGGCCGAGTAGGCCAGGACCAGGAGGAAACCGATCGCACCGGCGAGCAGGCCGGCCTCGAGCGACGCCAGACCGAGGGATGCCGGCACGTTGTCGACGTTGGGGTCCTCGAAGGAGATGGGCAGGGCGCCGTAGCGCAGGTTCGCGGCGAGGGACGCCGCCTCGTCCGTGGTGAAGTCACCGGTGATGGAGGTCGCCGAACCGACGGGCGTAGCGCCCTGGACGACCGGCGCACTGATGACCTCGCCGTCGAGGACGATGGCGATCTGCCGCTGGAGGTTCTCCTGGGTCAGGCGTGACCAGGTGGCGCTGCCCTGCTCGCCGGGGCCGGCGTTGAACCGGAAGGAGACCTCGTTCTTGGCGGCCTGCTGGTTGAACCCCGAACTGACGGAGTCCTTGACGATCTGCTGGCCGTCGAGACGTCGGCCGTCCTCGGGTTCGCCGATGAGCAACGGGACGGGACCGAGGACGTACTTCGCACCGTCACCACAGGCGATGAGGGCCCGGGACGGGTCGTCGAAGCCGGCGAGCACATCGCGCTCCGGGCAGCGGAATGTCGCGAGCGTCTCGGTGAGTTCCTGCGGATCGCCCTGGCGGACCTCGCGGGCCTCCTCGACCTCCCTGGCGACGGCCTCCCGGTCCCCCTTGGCGGCGGGCACGGGCTCGAGGTCGCCCTCGGCGACGGGCTGGACCTGCAGGACGGGGCGGATCGTCAGCTGCGAGGTGGTGCCGAGATCGCGGGCCTGGCTGGAGTCCTCACCGGGAACGGTGAGGACGATGTTGCTGCCCTCGATGACGACCGAGGTCCCGGCGACGCCGAGCCCGTCGACACGGTCCCGGATGATGTCCTGCGCCAGTCGTAGGTCCGCCTCGTCGGGGTCTCCCTTGGGGATCAGCGTGACGCGCGTTCCGCCCTGCAGGTCGATGCCCAGCTTCGGCGTCAGTCCGCGGTCCGCCACGGCGAAGGCGCCGAGGAGGAGGATGAACAGCACCAGGAAGAAGGCGGACAGCAGTGCCCACGGTCTGGGGCGGGCGTCGGTGCCTCGAGGACGAACTGGTGACACAGGTGATCTCTCTCGGTATTCGTCTGTGGCCTCCGGCTGGACGGCCCCATTACACTACTCGCCGGTTGCGGCCTACCGGGAATCCGCGGCGCCGGTACCGGAGTCGGTACCGGGGTCGCTTCCAGGGGTCGTACCGGTCTCGAGCTTCTCGCGGATCACCCGCCGGTCCCACCGGGTCCGGACGCCCGAGGCGATCTCCAGTTCCACCGTCTCCTCGCTGACGGAGACGATCGTCGCGTGCAGACCGGAGGTGGTGAGCACGCGATCCCCCGCGGACAGGGACGCCTGCATCTCACGCATGTCCTTCATCGCCCTGCGCTGCCTTGTGCTCTGCAGGACCATCAGCACGATCAGCACGACGATCATCAACGGAAGCAGCAGTTTTAGTCCCATGCGGGTCCTCCTGACGTGGACCCGCCGGTTCCGGGTCAGCGGGGCGGGTCCGGGCTACGGACGGTCTCGTCCGAGGATGCCAGTCGGGGACTCAACCGCGTGCGCCGGGTCCCCGGTCGACCTCGACAGGCAGCATCGGCTGACCGGCCGCCCCGTCGGATCGGGTGAGGCCCAGGTGGTCCCACGCCGCGGTGGTGGCGATTCGCCCGCGTGGAGTACGCGCGAGCAGGCCCGCGCGGACGAGAAAGGGTTCGCAGACCTCCTCCAGGGTGGTGGACTCCTCCCCCACGGCCACCGCCAGGGTGCTCAGCCCGACCGGCCCGCCCTCGTGCTGGACGAGGAGCGCCCTCAAGACCGCCCGGTCGAGACGGTCGAGTCCCAGTTCGTCCACCTCGTACACCTCGAGCGCGGCCCGCGCGACGGGCACCGTGATGCGCCCGTCAGCGCGGACCTCGGCGAAATCACGTACCCGCCGCAGGAGACGGTTGGCGATCCGCGGTGTGCCCCGGGACCGGCCGGCGATCTCCAACGCCGCGTCGGCCTCCACGGGGATGGCGAGGATGTCCGCGGCGCGGGTGACGATCCTCGCGAGATCGGCGTCGGTGTAGAAGTCCATGTGCGCGGTGAATCCGAACCGGTCGCGCAGGGGTCCGGTGAGCGCACCGGATCGCGTGGTGGCGCCGACGAGGGTGAACGGGGCGATCTCCAGAGGAATCGAGGTGGCGCCGGGCCCCTTGCCCACCATGATGTCGATCCGGAAGTCCTCCATGGCGAGGTAGAGCATCTCCTCGGCCGGCCGGGCGATGCGGTGGATCTCGTCGATGAACAGCACGTCGCCCTCGATGAGGTTGGACAGCATCGCGGCCAGGTCGCCGGGCCGTTCGAGGGCGGGCCCGGAGGTGATCCTCAGTGATCCACCGAGTTCGGCCGCGACGATCATCGCGAGACTGGTCTTGCCCAGCCCGGGCGGACCGGAGAAGAGCAGGTGGTCGGGGACGACGCCCCGGCGGGTGGCGGCGGTCAGGACGAGGTCGAGTTGTTCCCGGACGGTCTCCTGACCGATGAACTCGCCCAGACTGCGCGGTCGGAGGGCGCCCTCGACGTCCGAGTCGAACGGGGTCACGGACGCGGACAGTTCGCCCTCCTGCCCCGCGCTGAGCCCGTCCCCGGGGGTGAACCCGTCACCGAGCGCGTCGGACCGTCCCGTCATCAGCGCTTACCGAGGGACTTGAGCGCCAGCCGCAGGGCCTGCGCCGGGTCCAGGTCCGGCTCGGCCGCGAGGACAGCGGTGGCGGCCTTCTCCGCCTCGGCCGCGGAGAAACCAAGGCCCTCGAGTGCCTCTGCCACCTCGGTCGCCGCCGGCGCACCGCCGACACCGCCGGGGGTTCCCGCCGACCCGCCGGCCGACACGGGCCCGACCTTGTCCTTGAGCTCGAGCACCATGCGCTCGGCCGTCCGCTTCCCCACCCCGGGCACCCGGGTCAACGCCTTGACGTCCCCGGCGCCCAGCGCGCGGACGAGGTCCTCCGGTTCGAGCGTGGCGACGATCGCCAGGGCCAGACGCGGGCCGACCCCGGAGACGGTCTGCACGGTGAGGAACAGCTGTCGGGCGTCCACCGAGTCGAAGCCGTACAGGGTGAGCGAGTCCTCGCGCACCACCAGCTCCGTGTGGAGCATCCCCTCGGCACCGCGCCTCAGACCCGCGAGCGCGGCCGGTGTCGCGTGCACGAGTACGCCGACACCTCCGGTCTCCACCACGCAGCGGTCGAGACCGATCTCGGCCACTGTTCCCCGTATTGAGGCGATCACCAGCGCACTCCCTTCGTCCGCGCCATACCCCGGGCGGCGGCCCGGGCGCGCTCCTGATCGGCGGCCGCGCTGCGGCCTCCGGTGACGTTCGACGCGGCGGCCTCGCGTGCCGCCGCCACCTTCGACTCGAACCCGGCGCGGGTCCGGGCGACCCGACCGTCGAGGGCTGCCACCCGACCCTGCATGGGCGCGCGCCAGCTGTGGCACACGGCCAGTGCGAGGGCGTCGGCCGCGTCCGCCGGGCTGGGCGGCTTCTGCAGACCGAGGATGCGGGTGATCATCAGAGTCATCTGTTTCTTGTCCGCGCGCCCGCTGCCGGTGATGGCGGCCTTGACCTCCGAGGGGGTGTGGAAGGCCACCGGGATGTCGCGGTAGGCGGCCGCCAGCGCCACCACGCCCGCGGCCTGGGCCGTGCCCATGGCGGTGGAGACCTGGTTCTGCGCGAAGACCCGCTCGATCGCGACGACGTCCGGTCGGTGGATCTCCATCCACTCGTCCGCCACTGCGTGGACCGCCCGCAGGCGCTTCTCGAGGGGGTCCTGGGCCGCGGTGCGGACGACGTCCACGTCCAGGGCCGTGACGGCGCGGCCCGGCTCGGTTTCGATCAGCGCGAGCCCGCACCGGGTCAGCCCCGGGTCCACACCCATCACGCGCATAGCGACCTTTCGCCGACCACTGGTAGAACCTACGTTCGAGACCCTACCAGTGGCCCGCCCGTCAGGCGTTCAGCGCCGCCAGCACGTCGTCCGGCACGTCCAGGTTGGAGTAGACGTTCTGCACGTCGTCGGAGTCCTCGAGCGCGTCGATCAGCTTGAAGACCTTCATGGCGCCGTCCGCGTCGACCGTCACCTCGACGGAGGCGCGGAACCCGGACTCGGCCGACTCGTAGTCGATGCCGGCCTCCTGGAGCGCGGTGCGCACCCGGACGAGGTCGGTCGGCTCGCAGACCACCTCGAACTGTTCACCGAGGTCGTTGACCTCCTCGGCGCCGGCCTCGAGAACGGCCATGAGGATGTCGTCCTCCTCGAGCTCACCCTTGTCCAGGACGATCTCGCCCTTGCGGGTGAACAGGTACGCCACCGAGCCCGGGTCGGCGAGGTTGCCGCCGTTGCGGGTCATCGCGGTGCGCACCTCGCCGGCGGCACGGTTGCGGTTGTCGGTCAGACACTCGATGAGCAGGGCCACGCCGTTCGGGCCGTAGCCCTCGTACATGATGGTCTCCCACTCGGCGCCGCCCGCCTCCTCACCGGCGCCACGTCTACGCGCCCGCTCGACGTTGTCGCCCGGGACCGAGTTCTTCTTGGCCTTCTGGATGGCGTCGTAGAGCGTCGGGTTGCCGGCTGGGTCACCGCCGCCCGTACGGGCCGCCACCTCGATGTTCTTGACGAGCTTGGCGAAGAGCTTGCCGCGCTTGGCGTCGATCGCGGCCTTCTTGTGCTTGGTGGTGGCCCACTTGGAATGGCCTGCCATGTGATGTTCCGCCCTCCGGGGGTTCTCAGACCGGCCCGCCGTATGGTGGGTCCGGTGCGACGTGTCGCTGACTGATCAGTCTACGAGGTCGCCTGCCGCACCATGTCGAGGAAGTACCCGTGGACGCGCACATCGTCGGTCACCTCGGGGTGGAAGGAGGTCGCCAGGGCGTTGCCCTGGCGCACCGCGACCACGTGATCGTCGCCGTCCGAGGCGCGGACCCGGGCGAGCACCTCCACGTCCGGGCCCACCGTCTCGACCCAGGGTGCGCGGATGAACACGGTCCGGACCGGGTCGGCGCCGAGGGCGTCGACGACGAGGTCGGCCTCGAACGAGTCGACCTGCCGTCCGAAGGCGTTCCGACGGACGGTCATGTCGATCGCGGAGAACCAGGTGGCGTCCGCCCGGGTGTCCAGGACGACCGACGCCAGCAGGATCATGCCCGCGCAGGAGCCGTAGACCGGCATGCCGCCGGAGATCCTCTCGGCCACCGGCTCGTACATGTCGTACACATCGAGGAGTCGGCTCATCGCGGTCGACTCACCGCCGGGAAGGATGAGACCGTCCACGGTGTCGAGCTCCGAACGCCGACGGACCGGCACAGCGCGGGCGCCGACGGACTCGAGATGGCGGAGGTGTTCGGCGACGTCGCCCTGCAGGGCGAGGACGCCGACGGTCGGGGCTACCGCGCTCACTTCTTCGACGGGTCGTCGGTGGTGCTCACCGGGAACGGCTGCGCACCCGGGCGCAGGCGCCGGGACAGACCCTCCTGGGTGACGGCGGCCACGAGTCGACCGGAGCGGTCGAAGATCCGCCCCTGGGTGAGGGCGCGCCCCCCGAACGCCGACGGCGAGGTCTGGTCGTACAGCAACCAGTCATCGGCCCGGAAGGGGCGCATGAACCACATGGCGTGGTCGAGAGAGGCGTCCTGGGTGGGCTCGTCGGGGTGCGGGACCTTGGCCGAGCCCAACAACGTCATGTCCGACATGTACGCGAGTGTGCACACGTGGAAATTGGGGTCGTCCGGCAGCGCGTCGACGCTCCGGAACCACACCCGCTGCTGCGAGGCCAGCACCGAACTCGTCTCCAGGCGGTCCCGGGGGACGATCCGGATGTCCCACTGGGCCCATTCCTCCACGAAGACGCGGTGGGCCTCGTCGAGGTCCTCGATTCTCGGGACGTCGATCTCCTCGGGCCCCACGACCCGGGGCATCGAGTCCTGGTGCTCGATGCCCTCCTGGTCGACCAGGTGGAAGGAGGCCGACATGGAGAAGATCGGCTCCCCCTCCTGGATGGCCGTGACACGGCGGGTGGCGAAGCTGCGACCGTCCCGGAGGCGGTCGACCTGGAAGACGGTCGGCACGTCGGGGATGCCCGGCCGGATGAAGTACCCATGCAGGGAGTGGACGTGCT
Source organism: Dietzia sp. B32 (assembly GCF_024732245.1). Taxonomy (NCBI): domain Bacteria; kingdom Bacillati; phylum Actinomycetota; class Actinomycetes; order Mycobacteriales; family Dietziaceae; genus Dietzia; species Dietzia sp. B32. The sequence continues at coordinate 353,718 of NZ_CP093845.1, forward strand.
TGTCGGAGTCCACGGTCCGGACCGCGGCGACGAGGGTCTGACCGGCGACCTGGCCGCCGAAGGTCCGCTGCAGGTGCGTGCGGATGGCCGGTCCTCGGTAGAGGTCGCGGTCTATCCGCTCGATCTCGAGGATGTCCTCGATCTTCGCCACCGGCGGGTCACCAGCCCCGCTCGGCGAGCCGGTGGGGCTCGGGGATGTCGTCGACGTTGATGCCGACCATGGCCTCGCCGAGGCCGCGGGAGATGGTCGCGAGCATCTCCGGATCGTCGTGGAAGGTCGTCGCCTTGACGATCGCCTTGGCCCGCTCGGAGGGGTTGCCGGACTTGAAGATGCCGGAACCGACGAACACACCCTCGGCACCGAGCTGCATCATCATCGCGGCGTCGGCCGGGGTGGCGATGCCGCCCGCGGTGAACAGGACCACGGGGAGCTTGCCGGTCTCAGCGACCTCCTTGACCAGCTCGTACGGCGCCTGCAGCTCCTTGGCGGCCACGTACAGCTCGTCGGACGGCAGGCTCTGGAGCTTGCGGATCTGCTGGCGGATCTGGCGCATGTGGGTGGTGGCGTTGGAGACGTCGCCGGTGCCGGCCTCACCCTTGGAACGGATCATGGCCGCGCCCTCGGTGATCCGGCGCAGGGCCTCGCCGAGGTTGGTGGCGCCACAGACGAACGGCACGGTGAAGCCGAACTTGTCGATGTGGTTGGCGTAGTCGGCCGGGGTGAGGACCTCGGACTCGTCGACGTAGTCCACGCCGAGGGCCTGGAGGATCTGGGCCTCGACGAAGTGACCGATCCGGGCCTTGGCCATCACGGGGATGGAGACGGCCTCGATGATCCCGTCGATGAGGTCCGGGTCGCTCATGCGGGCGACGCCGCCCTGGGCGCGGATGTCGGCGGGGACACGCTCGAGGGCCATGACGGCCACGGCGCCGGCGTCCTCGGCGATCTTCGCCTGCTCGGCGGTGACGACGTCCATGATGACGCCACCCTTGAGCATCTCGGCCATACCTCGCTTGACGCGTGCGGTTCCGGTGGTGTTCTCGCTGGACTGCGGCTCGCTCACGAAATAGGCCTTTCCTGGCTCAGACGACGTGTAACAGGGGTCCAGTGTAGGTCGCCCTCACCCCGCCGCCCCAACCGCCGCCCCGCCGGGGTTGGTCAGGCCTGTGGCGGCGGGGCGTCCACGAGCTCGACATACCCGGGCATGGGGGCCCGGCCGGCCAGTCGCAGGACCCGGACGGGGGTCTGTTCGCGCAGGGTACGGGTGTCGCGCACGGCATCGTTGTAGAAGCGACGCGCCATGGAGACGCGGTCGGTCGCGTCCTCCAGTTCTGCGGCGAGGTCAGCGGGCAACCCGCTCGTGTCGACGCCGGAGAGCACCACGCCGAGGGTGTTCTCGGCGATCTCGGCGTCGGGCCCGGTGGAGTCATCGGAGTGGTCGTCGGCGTCTCGGTGCCGCCGGTGCTCCGGGTGGGGGGCGGGGTCCGGTCCGGTGATCGCCCCCGGCGGGTGGGCCCGGGCGCGTGCGAGGGCCCGCGCCAGGCGGTCGGCGCCCACCGGGTCTCGTTCCCTGAGGTCCCGGATCACGGCGGTGGCGACCGTGTGGCGCCGTTCCAGGGCCCCGGCCAGGGCGGCGCGGGCCAGGTCGGTGCGGATGTGGAGCCTGTCCAGGCGGTGGGCCGTGAGGTAGGCCAGGACCAGTGACGCGAGCGCGACGACGAAGACGACGACGACGACGAGGACGATCAGTTCACCGGACACGGAGCGTCTCCCCCGGGCCGCGGATGGTCTCGTACACGCGGACCACCCTGTCGGCGACGACCGACCAGTCGTAGTCGCGGACCGCCTCACGACTCCGCGCGCGGAGGCCGTCCCGGCGCCCGGGGTCGGTCAACACCCTCGTGAGAGCGGTGGCGAGGGAGTCGGCGTCGCCGACCGCGGCGAGTTCGCCGCACTCGCCGTCCCGCAGGACCCGGCGGAACGCGTCGAGATCGGATGCCACCACCGCGGTCCCGGCGGCCATGGCCTCCACGAGCACGATGCCGAAACTCTCCCCGCCGGTGTTGGGGGCGCAGTACACGTCGGCGGCGGCGAGGACGGCGGCCTTGCGGGTGTCGTCGACGCGCCCGAGGAACTCCACGTCCATCCCCCGGGGCAGTCGGGCGCGCAGGGCCCGCTCGTCGCCGTCACCCATGATCCGCAGCCGCAGGCCCGGCACCTCTCGCAGGACTGCCGGGAGCGCCGCGGCGAGCACCCCCATGCCCTTGCGCGGTTCGTCGTAGCGGCCGAGGAACGCCACGGTGGGTGCACCGGTCGGCTCGGCCGAGGTGTCGACATCCGTGAACGCGGACACGTCCACACCGTTGGGGATCTCCACGGCGTCGGAACCGAGGGCCTCCATCTGCCAGCGGCGCGCCAGGGTCGAGACCGCGATCCTCCCGCGGATCTTCTCGAGCAACGGGGCCAGGACCCCGTCGGCGGCGCCGAGTATCAGCGACCCGGTCGTCGACGTGTGGAACGTGGCCGTGATGGGGCCGGAGGACATGGCCAGGGCGAACATGCCCACTCCCGGGGCGTTGGGTTCGTGGATGTGGAGGATGTCCAGTGGCTGTTCGCGGAGCCACTGTCTGGTGGCCCGCCAGGTCGCCGGACCGAAGCTGAGGCGGGCAACCGATCCGTTGTACGGGATCGGGACGCCCGGCCCGGTCAGTGTCATCCCGGAGACGGGCGCGCTGCCCGGACTGCCCGGAGCGAGGACCCGGACCGTGTGCCCCCGGCGCCGCAGTTCCTCGGTCAGGTCCACCACGTGGGCCTGGACGCCTCCCGGGGCGTCGAAGGAGTAGGGGCAGATCATGCCGATGCGCACGGCGGGCTCAGCCCTCGATCCGCGCGCGCCGCTCGGCCGGCAGGTCGTCCAGCCAGAGGGGCTGGAGCATGTGCCAGTCCGCGGGGTGTCGGGCGATCCCCTCCGCGAAGAGGTCCGCCATCGCCTGGACCGCCGACTCGATCCCGCCGGAGACATCGATGGGAGGGGTGATCCGAACGCGCATCGTGTCCTCGTCGGAGTACCAGAACTGGGCCACCAGCAGCGGTGCCCCGGTCTCCACCGCGAGCCTCGCGGCCCCTGCGGGCATGCGCGTCTGCTCGCCGAAGAACGTCACCGGCACCCCGGTCCGGCGGAGGTCTCGCTCCCCCGGCAGACAGACGATCCCGCCCCCGGCGAGGAACTCGCGCAGCGCGTCGAGCGGCGGGGTGGGGCCGCCCGTGTGGGGGTAGATGGTGAACCCGAGCCCCTCCCGGAAATCCAGGAAGCGCTGGTACAGCGATTCCGGCTTCAACCTCTCCGCGACGGTCGCGAACCCGCCGTAGCGTCGCGCGAGCCAGGTGCCGCCGAGGTCCCAGTTGGCGGAGTGCGGCAGCGCCACCACCACCCCGCGTCCCTGTGCCAGCGCCGCGTCGAGGTGCTCGACCCCGGCGATCGTCCGGTCCATCTCGCGCGCCACCGCCTCGCGGTCCATCGACGGCAGGCGGAAGGCCTCCCGCCAGTAACGGGCGTAGGACCGGAAGGAATCCCGGATCAGTTGGTCGGGGACCTCTGCCGGGGCGACCCCCAGGACACGGGCCAGGTTCCGGCGCAGTTGCGAGTCCGGGCCCTGTCTGCGGGCGGCGAGATCGGCGCCCGCCCGGAAGAGCGCGCGGGCGGCCGGCTCGGGAAGCGCGCGCACGACGGCCCACCCGGCGGCGTAACCCAGATCCGACAGGCGCTCGCCCAGTGCGCTCATCGGTCCCCCACCGCAGGGGCGTCGGCTCGTGCCACCCGGCTGAGGTAGTCGGTACGCCCGCCCCACACGCGCTGGATCACCGTGACGAAGCTGCCCACGGCGACCGCGGTCAGGCCCACCTCGAGCGCCCACGGCACCCCCAGTCCTTCCAGACCGGCACCGAGCAGGACGAGGACCAGGCGATCTGCGCGCTCCATGAGTCCGCCCGGCGTGCGGAGCCCTCCGGCGTCGGCGCGGGCCTTGGAGTAGGACACCACCTGGGACAGGATCAGACACGCCAACACCATGATCAGCGCGACGCTGTTGTCGGGCTCGGCGTGGACCAGCCACCACAGCAAGGACGCCAGGATCACCCCGTCCGCGACCCGGTCGGAGACCGCGTCGACCAGGGCCCCGTACGGTGACCCGCCCCCGCTCGCGCGGGCGACGGCACCGTCGACCAGGTCGAACAGGGTGCACAGGGCGATCACGATCGCGCCGGCGACGAGATGGCCGGGCCCGAACAACGTGATCGCCGCGGCGCAGGTCAGCAGGAGACCTGTGAGGGTGATCCCGTTGGCGGTGACACCGGTGCGGACGAGGAACGCCGCCAGGGGGTGGGCCACCCTGGCGACCCCCGACCTTCCGTACTCGCTGAGCATTCGTCTCCCTGCCTACCTCGAGGTGTGGTCTGGTCCGGAGACGCCGTTCGGGGACACCGTGGCGGACCACGCCTCGGAGAGCAGCCGCCGCGTCTCGCGGAGGAGCTGCGGAAGCACCTTGGTTCCGCCGGTCACGGTAATGAAGTTGGCGTCGCCGATCCAGCGCGGCACGACGTGTTGGTGCAGATGCTCGGACAGGGACCCGCCGGCCGCGCCCCCCAGATTGAGCCCCACGTTGAACGAGTCCGGGTTGGAGACGGCCTTGATGACCCGGATCAGGTGTTGCGTGTACGACATGAGTTCGCGGGACTCGTCGTCGTCCAGGTCCTCCAGGTCCGCCACCCTGCGGTACGGGACCACCATCGAGTGACCCGGGTTGTAGGGGAACAGGTTGAGCACGACGTAGACGTGCTCGCCGCGGGCGACCACCAGCCCGTCCTCGTCGCTCATCCTCGGGATGTCGAGGAACGGCTCCCCCGTCATCCCCTCCGCGGGTTCGGGACGCGTCTCGGCGATGTACGACATCCGGTAGGGCGCCCACAGCAACTGGAGGTGGTCCTCCCCCACCCCGAACTGGCGGTAGACGTCCGTGGAGGACGGATCTCCGGTCGTCACACTCGCTCCGCGGTCGGGACGTCGTTGCGGCGTGAGTTGACCCAGTACGAGATCTTGTCCATCGCGGCGTTCCGCGAGACCCCGTTGAGCTGCGTCCCGTCGGGGAACCGGAAGCTCACCGCGCCCGCCTCGACGTCGCGGTCACCGGCCAGGAGCATGAACGGGACCTTGCCGGTGGTGTGGTTGCGGATCTTCTTCTGCATCCGCTCGTCGGAGACGTCGAGCTCGGCCCGGATACCGCGCCCGCGGAGCTCGTCGATCACGTCCTCGAGGTGCTTCTCGTGCGCCTCCGCCACGGGGATACCCACCACCTGCACCGGCGCGAGCCACGCGGGGAACAGCCCGGCGTAGTGCTCGAGCAGGACCGCGAAGAACCGCTCGATCGAGCCGAAGAGCGCGCGGTGGATCATCACCGGCCGCTTCTTGGTGCCGTCCGCGGCGTTGTAGGTCAGGTCGAACAGCTCGGGCAGGTTGAAGTCCAACTGGACCGTCGACATCTGCCACGTACGCCCGATCGCGTCACGCGCCTGGACGGAGATCTTGGGGCCGTAGAAGGCGGCCCCGCCCGGGTCCGGGACCAGCTCGAGGCCGGAGTTCGTCGCCACCCGACGCAGCGTGTCCGTCGCGCGCTCCCAGATTTCGTCGCCGCCGACGTACTTCTCCGGGTCCTTGGTCGACAGCTCGAGGTAGAAGTCCTCGAGGCCGTAGTCGCGCAGGAGCGAGATGATGAAGGACAGCACGGAGGCGATCTCGCCCTCCATCTGCTCCTCGGTGCAGTAGATGTGGGCGTCGTCCTGGGTGAAGCCGCGGGCGCGGGTCAGGCCGTGGATCACGCCGGACTTCTCGTACCGGTAGACCGTGCCGAACTCGAACATCCGCAGTGGCAGTTCGCGGTACGAGCGGCCGCGGGAATCGAAGACCAGGTTGTGCATGGGGCAGTTCATGGGCTTGACGTAGTAGTCCTGCCCCGGCTTGGTCTCCTTGCCGTCCGCGTCGTATTCGGCGTCCAGGACCATGGGGGGGAACATCCCCTCCGAGTACCAGCTGAGGTGCTGCGACTTGCGGAACAGGTCGCCCTTGGTCACGTGCGGGGTGTTGACGAGTGAGTACCCCGCGGACAGGTGGCGCCGGAGGGAGTGCTGCTCCATCTCATTGCGGATGATCCCGCCACGGGGGTGGAACACCGGGAACCCGGACCCGATCTCGTCGGGGAAGCTGAACAGGTCCAGCTCGGTCCCGAGCCGACGGTGGTCGCGCTTCTCCGCCTCGGCGAGCCTGTCGAGGTAGGCGTCCATGGCCTCGGTGCTCTCCCAGGCCGTGCCGTAGATCCGCTGGAGACCGGCGTTGTTCTGATCGCCCCGCCAGTAGGCAGCGGACGAGCGCGTGAGTGTGAACGCGGGGATGAACTTGGTGGTGGGCGTGTGCGGGCCGCGGCACAGATCCGACCAGATGACCTCGCCCGTGCGGGGGTTGAGGTTGTCGTAGGCGGTCAGTGCACCCGCGCCGACCTCCATGATCTCGGAGTCCTCGAGCGCCACCGCACCGTCGGCGTCACCGGCGTCCGCCCGGCCCTTGTCCTCGACCAGCTCGAGCTTGTACGGCTCGCCCGCCAGCTCGGTGCGCGCCTCGTCGAGCGAGGCGTACTCCCGCCGCGAGAAGCGCTGGCCGGCCTTGATGATCTTCTTCATCCGCTTCTCGAGGTCCTTGAGGTCCTCGGGCGTGAAGGGCTCGGCCACGTCGAAGTCGTAGTAGAAGCCGTTCTCGATCGGCGGACCGATCCCCAGCTTGGCCTCGGGAAACTTGTCCTGCACCGCCTGGGCGAGCACGTGCGCGCACGAATGCCGGATCACCGACCGGCCGTCCTCCGAATCGGCGCGGACCAGTTCGACCTCGGTGTCCTCGGCGGGCGCCCAGGACAGGTCCCGGAGGGTCCCCTCCGGATCCCGCACCACGACGATCGTCTCCGGGCCGCTGCGCGACTGCAGCTCCCGCTCGGCGAGGATCTTGCCCGCGGGCTCACCGGCCGGGACGACGGTCGTCACAGGGGCCGCACCCGTCGCGTCGACATCGGTTTCCGGAATGCGGTTCTCGGACACGGGGGGAGATCTCCTCGGGCAGTGGACGTCGGGTGCCGGTGGGCCACCCGGGCTGACACCGGTCCACGACAGGGACCGGGCCGGTCCATGCTACCCGGGGCCCTCACGGAATCCCGGACCGCGGCGCGACGTTGCACCCGTCATGCGCATTGACATCTGGTCCGACGTCGTCTGTCCGTTCTGTTGGATCGGCAAGCGGCACCTCGAGGCGGCACTGGAGAAGTTCCGTGCGCGACACCCCGAGATCAGGGTGGAGGTGGTGTGGCGGGCCTACGAACTCGACCCGTCCGCTCCCCGCGTCGAAGGGGACGAGCCGACAGAGACGAGCGCACAGATGCTCTCGCGCAAGTACGGGATGTCTCTCGCCGAGGCGGAGGCCGGGCAGGAGCAGATGGCCGCCCGGTTCACCGAACTCGGTCTGGACTTCGACTGGCGGTCCGCGCGAATCTGTTCGACCTTCGACGCCCACCGCCTGGCCGCCCTGTCCGCCGAGCACGGACGGGCGGACGCGGTGGACGAGGCCCTGCGACGCGCCCACTTCACCGAGGGACGGGCGATCTCGGACCCGGCGGTGCTCCATCAGATCGGGGTCGGGGCCGGGTTACCCGCAGAGGAGGTCGACCGGGTGCTCCGTGGGGACGCGTACGCCGACCGGGTGCACCGCGACGTCGAGACGGCCCGCGGTCTCGGGGTCCGGGGGGTGCCGTTCTTCGTGTTCGACCACCGACTCGCCGTCAGCGGGGCCCAGCCGGTCGAGGTGTTCGACCGGGCACTGGAGCAAGCGGCGGCTGCGGAGATCTGAGTCCTCGCCGAGCTCGTACACACCACCGGGCCCGTACCCACCACTGAGCCCGCACGCACCGCCGGGCGCCCGTCCCGCTGTCCGCGGATCGGGCGCCCGGTCGTGCGGGGTGCCGCTATGTCACATCGCCAACGCCGCCGCGCCGAAACCGGCGAGGGCCACGAGGCCCGAGCCCGCGGCGAGCTGGACCATGCGGTCCGCGGCCATGCACTTGAGCAGGAAGTCGCCCATCGTGCCGCCCTGCCGCTGGTGCGCGATCGCGAGGGCGGACGGCCCGCACCTGCCGATCGAGACCGCCGCGAACAGAGCCGCGCCGAGAACGGGGTTGGCGAGGGCGATCGCGCCCAGGAACAGCAGGTAGTAGGCGCTGGAGCGGATGAAGATCATGAACCCGGGCCCGATGAGCGTGCCGAAGTAGAACGACACCCGCATCGGACGACCGACCCGGCGCAGATGGCGGGGCAGCTGCTGACGTCGCATCGGCGTCGGCATCCGCAGCAGACCGGTCTCGTGGAGGCCGTACAGGAACGCCAGCGAGGCCCATCCCGCCAGCAGCGGGGCCACCGGGGCCGGCCCGACCACGGACTGGACGGCCATTCCCACGAGGCCCAGGCCCGCACCGACCGGCAGAGCGGTGAGCAACGAGCCCGCGAGGTGGGCACCGAGACGGCTCAGGGCGGAGCCGTCACCGGGCCGGTCCGCCTGCTTGGGGGCGGCGACGACCCCTGCCACGGACATGCCGCAGGTGGACCAGTTCGCCGCGACGGCGGTGAGAGCGGCGGCGCCGACGACGCCGACCGTGAGTGCGACCGGCGCCGAGAGGCCACCGACGGCACCGACGGCGACCGCGGCGCCCACGCCGGCCGCCAGGGAGGCCGCGGCGACGCCCACGCGCTTGCCCAGGCTGATCGCCCGGCCCATACGTGGCCGGATGCCCGGGCGGTCGCCCAGGTCGAGATCGGAGATGTCGGGCACGCTGGCTGTGGCGACGCCCTCCACGGATGACGGCGCCGCGAGGTGCGGTGCCGTGGTCTGGATACTTGTCATGGTGTTCCTCCTCGGTGATGGTGGATATCGACCCGGTATCGGGGGTTGGTGGATTCAGGGGCAGGAGCCCGGCGGGGGTGGTCCCGTCCGATCAGGCCCGCGGTTCGACGACCACGGTCCCGACCATCTGGGGGTGGATCGAGCAGGTGACCCGGTAGACACCCGGGTCGGCGAACGTGATCCGGTGCTCGCCCTCGGCGCGGAAGCCGGCGTTGCCGTCGACGCCTTCCACGACCACGTCGTGGAAGGTCCCGCCGTCGTCGTAGAACCATGCGACCTCGTCTCCGGCGGTGAGATGGATCTCCCGGGGTTCGAAGGCGACGTTGCGGACCGTGACCCTGGTGGGCTCTGTCTGCGTGGAGCAGCCGGCGCCCGCCGTCAGGACCCCGGCCAGGACGAGGAGCCCGACCGCTGCCGACCGGCCCGGACGACGCGTCCGTTCGGCGGGGCTCATCCCTCGACGATGACCTGCCCGGTCATCTGCGGATGGGGGGTGCAGTGGTAGCCGTACTCCCCCGGCGTGTCGAAGGTCTGGGTGTAGCTGCCCTCCGTCTGCAGTTCCGAGACGAACTCGATCCCGGAGTCGTCGTCGGAGGCCACATCGTGGGGTAGGGAGGCCTCCCAGACCCACTCGACCGAATCGCCGGGTTGGATCGTCACCACGGGGGGCTCGAAGCTCATGTCCTTCACGTGGACCCGGACGGTCTCACCCGACGCTGTCGATCCGGATCCCCCGTCCGACGAGCAGCCGGTGGCGAACAGAACCGCGGACAAGGCCAGCGCGGCGATCTTGGTGGTGCGATGCAACATCAGTTGTCACCTCTCGTAGTAGAAGTTGGTCGTCATACCGGCGTCCAGGTGGTAGGCGTTGTGGCAGTGGAACATCCACGCACCCGGGTTGTCGGCGTCGAACTCGAAGGCGAGGTCCTGGCCGGGGTGGATGATGACCGTGTCCCGCCGCAGCCCGCCGTACGCCGGCACCCCGAAGGTGTGCCCGTGTAGGTGCATGGGGTGCCACATGGTCGTCTTGTTGGTCATCTCCACGCGGATCCGCTCACCGGTCTTCATGGACACCTTCCCCACGTCGGGCCCGGCGATCCCCCAGACGTAGTCCGCCGGCGACTGGATCAGTTCCAACCGGAACGTCCTGTCCACAGGTCGCTCCGGGAGCTTCGAGGCCTCCGTTGCGGCGAGGTCGGCATCCTGCACAGGTGTAGTGCCGAGTTCGTCGATATCCCCCGACCGCGAGGGATCGATCGTCGTGACCGAGTCCCTCGTCCGAAGGGTCGTGGCCACGAAGTCCTCCGACCCCTCCACACGGGCGACGATCGGCCATGTCCCGGAGTCCACGTCCACGAGGACATCGACCCGCTGCGCCATCCCCACGAGAACGGACCGGGCCTCCACCGGTCGACACGGGAACCCGTCGGTCTCGACGACACGTATCGTCCGACCGCCGACCGCCACCCGGTAGGGGGTCTCCGCCGCCGCGTTGATGATGCGCAGACGGACGGTGGAGCGCGGCGGCACCGTCAGCGGGTCGGCGTCCTCCGAGGGACGCCCGTTGAGGAGGTGCAACGGGTAGGCGATGTGCTGGGTCATCCCCCCGAGCGCCGCGGACTCGGGATGGGGTCCGGCGGTTCGGGCGAGCGCATCCGGATCGACCGCACGGGCGGCGGCCGTGGTGCTCGAACCGTGTCCGGAGTGTCCGCCGTGACCGGAGTGACCCCCGAGCGCGGGGTTGAGCGCCCGGAGCAGTTCGTCGGGTGACGGGCCGAAACCCACGGTCCAGTCGTCGATCACCAGGACGTGGTCGACATCGGCGCCATACTGGTCCTGCGGGTCCTCGACGACGAGGGCCCCGAGCATTGCCTCGTCCGCCTGGAGACCGGAGTGGGAGTGATACCAGTACGTTCCCGGGTGCGGAAGGGTGAACGAGTACTCGAATTCCCCGCCCGGGGCCACCGTCTCACCGGTGAGCGGAGGCGCCCCGTCCATGTCGTTTCGGAGCTGGATGCCGTGCCAGTGGATGATCGTCTCCTCGTCGAGGAGATTGGTGTGGCGGACCCGGAGTCGGTCCCCGAGCGACGCCCGGATCTCCGGACCCACAGGGCCCTCGCCGTAGGCCTTCGCCGTCACCTGTCGGCCTGCCAGGCCGAAGGTGGCAGCGACCGCCGGCACGGCCACGTCCACGACCCGACCGGAGCTGAACCGGGCGGCTTCCGCCTCCCCGACCTCCGGATCGGAGTAGCCGATGCGGTCCGATGCCCGGATCGCGGACGTGACCGCCGCCTCCGCACCACAGGCGGCCATGGCCAACCCCACGCCGCCCAGACCCAGGGCGGCGAGGAATGCCCGGCGGTTGACGTCAGGGGCCAGGGTGGGCAGGACACCCGTGGTGCGCCCCATCAGCCGGCCCGCCGTTCCGGGGCCCGGAGTCCGCTCACGCCGTCGGAGCCGCCGGCGTGGCCCGTGACGGTCACGGTCGACACGACCTGTCCGGTCGCGGGGTCGATGCCGACGACCGTCGGCAGGTCCTTGCCCTCGTCGTCACCCTCACCCGGGGCGGTCCCCAGGACGTAGAGGACCGACCCGTCGAGGTTGTAGGACACCGAATCGATGGAGGCCAGCCCCAGCTTCTCGAGGTCGAGGTTCTGGGTCTCCCGCGCCCCGTCGACGTCGAACAACCGGATCCTCACCAGGTCTCCCCCGTTGGCGGAGTGCGGGTGGATCTCCGTGTCGGTGTACTCGACGAAGAACTGTCGCCCGTCCGGGCGGACGCCGTTCTTGTGGAAACGGCCGTCCTCGCGACCGACATTGCCGACGGGCGTGACCTCCTCGGTGGGCAGACCGTCGGAGAAGTCGAACAGGTACACGTCGCCCGCTTCGTTGATGAGGAAACCGGAGGCGATCTCCTCGGCGAAGTGCCCCTCGCGAGCGGACGTGAAGTCCTCCGGGAGTACCTCCGACCGCCCGGTCTCGCTGATCTTCCCGTCGGAGTCGATCGTCAGCTCGATGAGCTCGCGGGAGTTCTCACAGACCGAGTAGATCTTGTCGCCCACCGGCCAGGTGAACGGCCCGCACCCGAGGATCTGCTGTTCCCCGGAGAGCACGCCCCGGTCGAGATCGACGACACGCGGTCCGAAGAGCTGGTCGTCCCACGACGTCATGTAGCGGCCACCGACACTGACGGTGTGTGAGCCCTCCCGGGAGTGGAAACGCACGTGTCGGGGAAGCAGTACCTCGGCGGGCTCGAGGAGGTTCCCGGAGTACGTCGAGACCGTGTAGTCGGCCTGTCCGCGCGACCCACGGGGCGCCCACACCTCGAACGCCACCGCCTGGGGTTCGGACGCGTCGTCGGAGGTGAAGACGTGGACCACGTCGTCCCAGATGGCGTGCCCGGTGGTGATCCGGGTCTTGACCACGCCGTCGGCCGGATCGAACGCGGCGTACACCGTCTCGTTGTCGCGGGATTCGGTCGCGACCATCCAGTCCTCCCCGATCGGGGTGACCTCCGCGGTGTACGGCTTGTTGGGGTCGGCGCCGACCTCGCCGAGTTCCTGGTCGTCGTCCCCGAGCGCCGCGTTGGACGGCGGCAGGGTGACCTCGGGCACGTTGGGGAACCCATACGTGGTGGCGACGCCGTTGGCTACGTCGAACTCCTCGCCCGACTCGGTGGAATCGCTGCCGGACGAACATCCGACGAGCATCAGCGCCGTGGCGGTGGCGAGCGACATACCCGCCAGCCGGGTGGTCGTGAACATCTTCATGGGGTGTCCTTTCCGGCCGGTCAACGGGCGCCGGCGCCGACGCGGGGCCGGGTCGCGTTGTTGGTCTGGCAGTCCTCGCCGATGATCGGCGCGAGGGTGCAGGTGTAGGACTGGGACTCATCCGAGACGCACCAGATGATCTCCTGGTCGAAGCTGCCGGAGACGGGGTTGTACATGACCGCCTGGGCATCCGGCTCTCCGCAGTACGTGGTCGAGCAGCGAGGCGCTCCACAGCAGTCGTAGTAGGCGATGAGGTAGGTCTTGCCGTTCTCGGGATGCGTGCAGCATCCGACCCAGTACTCGGCGCCCGGCTTGGAGCCGGGGGCGCAGGTGGACACTCCGCCACCGGCGCAAGACGGACACGGGCGGCCGTCCATGTTGCACCAGCGCCAGTAGTTGCACTCGGTGGGATCCTTGCCGTCGTACGTGGGCAGCAGGTCATCGCCCGCACCGAACGGCGTCATCTTGGTGGCACCGGCCGACGGCGTCGCCGCGGGGGGTTCCTGTGCCATCGCCTTGGGGTCGCGGGTGACGGGCAGGGCCCCGACGAGTGCGACGCCGGAGACGCCCATCGTCCACGTGGCCATCCGGGACAACACGGACCGGCGGGACGTCCTCTCGGACAGCCTCCGGGAGACCTTGCTGATCGCGGAGCCGCCGCCGCCGGCCAGCCATTCGGCGTGTTCGCTCAACCGTTGTTGGTCGGAGTCTTCGATGTGGACCACGGTTCATTCCTTTCGTTTCGGGTGGGGGGTGATCTCGTGGGCCCGGACGCGACCTGCGTCCCGGTGGGCTCACGACGCGTTGGGGACCTTCAGGCCGGCGTACAGGTGCTGGATGGTCGGGGTTGCGGTCTCGAGTGCGTTGAGCAGGCTCTCGACGTGCTGCATGTTGTTGCACAGACCCTTGGCGGCGATGGATCCGTCGGAGTCGATCAGGATCCCGTAGGGAGTGGTGCCGACCTGGTAGGCGATTCCGACCTCGCGGGCGTCGAGGTACTGCAGTTCGCCGCCGATGCCCGCTCCGGACAGGAACTCACGGTGTTCCTGCTCGGTGCCGTCCGAGATCAGCACGACGTCGAGGTCCTTCTCGGCCCTGGCCATAGTCTTGATCCCGGGCAGGAGCGCCTTGCAGGTCGAGCACTTCGGGCCGGTGAACATCAGCAGCTGCGGCCGGGGCCGCTCCCCTGCCACCGATGCGTCGCGACCGAGGTGGTCCGTGAGGCCGTCGAAGGCCGGGCCGGTGTCGCCTATCGCAGGCCCGGAGTCCTGGACGCGGGCGCCGAGGGGGCCGAGCCGGACCTGGACCCGACCCAGCTCACGGGCCAGGCCGAGGATCATCAGGACGAGGACGACGTCGACGGCGACGAGGACCGCGAGGACGGTGTAGACGAGAACGGACATGGGGACTCCTCTGGGGTGATTCGGGCAGGGGGTGCCGGCCCCAGGTGCGGCGCACGTGGGGATGGGAGCGGCTCCCGGACGGCGGGGCCGATCGGAACCGATGGTCGGGAAGGGTCTGTTCGGCTCGGCCGGGGCCGGACCGGACAGGGAGGTCGGGTCAGACCGAGCCGGCCTGCCGGCGGTGGAGTTCGGCCCGGGCGGGTTGCAGATAGGTGTCCACCCGCGAGCGTCCGAGCGTGAGGGTGGAGAACACCGAACCGACCCCGAAGGCCAGGACGACGGCGAGACCCGCCAGGGCGAGAGCGGTCATCGCCTCCGTCAGCGTGGCCGGGCCGGGCAACACGGGAGCCAAGGCGGCGGCGCCGGCGAACGCGAGTGCGCGGGCGGCGTGCCACCAGGTGATCCGCGGGGCCTCGTGGCTGCCGAACGCGAAGCAACCGCAGTCGAGCTCGGTCCTCCCCCGCAACAGGTTGACGGAGAGGCCGGCCGCGTAGGCGAGAAAGAGGGCGGCGATGGCCCAGCTGGTCGACTGCAGGGCCACGCGGGCGATGAACGCGGCGCCGAGGGCCACCTCGAGGAACGGGAGAACTCGGCCGACACGGAATGCCAGGCGGTCCGGGAGGATCTTGTAACCGACCACCACGCGGCCGTGAGCATCCAGATCTCGGAGTTTGCTCACCCCCGCGACGACGAGCCCGATCCCGACGACGGATGTGACGAACATGCCCGTCATTAGCGCTCCTTCCAGCGGCGATGCCCCGGTCGGGGCGTGTACTTCAGCACGTCCGGAACGCTATGGAGGTTGTGTTACAGATGTGTGACGGCAGTGGTCCTCAGTTGTTTCATACCCTCCACAACCGTTGAGATCTCGGTCACGCGGGCTACTCAGACCCTGGACTGGGTGACAGATGTAGAGGCCATCTCGGATGTGACCTGCGGCGTCGTTGCTCTGCGGGTACGGGACCGGAATCACTGAAATGCGGACGACCCCCGGTCTCCGTGGTGGAGTCCGGGGGTCGTTGTGGGCTCTGGCCCGCTTCAAGGGTGGTCCTAACTGGGTTCGAACCAGTGACCTCTCCGGTGTGAACGGAGCGCTCTTCCGCTGAGCTATAGGACCTCGCGTTCCGGGCGGTCTCGCCTCGGCACCGGAACACTGTATCAAGACCCGGGCCGGGCCCCAATTCGGCCCCCTCGAGGGGCGGGCGGATCGCTGACGGGCCGTCCGGGGCGTAGGCCGTGAGGGTCTCGGTGGGTAGTGGCCCTCGCCCGGGTCGCCCACTGTGCCGTGGGCCCTCGACCATTCGCCCCGACCAATCGCCCCGGCCATCAGCACAGACCCTTTGCACCTCGCCGTGGCGACCCGTGGGCCGTACGGGGCGCTCGACGTCGAGGCGAGCTCGCCGGGGCTGCACGGTAGAGCACCGTGCCGTCGCCCGGTCCATACAGCTCAGACCTGGTTTCCGCCCCCCGATTTGTGTTCCCCGAAGACCGTCGGCTAATGTTCCTTCTCGCAACGAGGTGAGCGAGAGCGAGCCGCGAAGCGATGCGGATGTGGCGCAGCTGGTAGCGCATCACCTTGCCAAGGTGAGGGTCGCGGGTTCGAATCCCGTCATCCGCTCGGAGGGATCGAGGAGCCAGGACGTCCTCACCAGGCTCGATACCTTTGCGGTGGAGTGGCCGAGTGGTGAGGCAGCGGCCTGCAAAGCCGTCAACACGGGTTCGATTCCCGTCTCCACCTCCACGTCCGGACTTGTCCGGACGGGAAGCCCGCGCGATTAGCTCAGCGGGAGAGCGCTTCCCTGACACGGAAGAGGTCACTGGTTCAATCCCAGTATCGCGCACCATCACGAACGCCCCGGCCGTCGGCCGGGGCGTTCGTCGTCGTCGCTCCCGATCCGGTACCGCGGCGTAGTCGCCCCGTGATCTCGTAGGCGGATGATCGGGGTATGTCCGTGATGCCGTACCTACACCACTCGACGACCGTCGACCTGGCCGATGTCGCGACCCTGCGTGGCCGCGTCGTCGACTTCCGGCACAGCACCGGGATCCTGGCGGACCTCCGACGCACCGGGACCGACTCGTTCGAACTCACCCTCGTCCTCGGTGGAGGCGACGACATCGAGAAGCTCACGATCCGCGGTGTCCGCGGGGGCGAGAGCCTGCACCTGCACGAGGCCTGAATCGGACCCCGATAGTCTCTGGGCGTGACACCGCGATTGCAGCATGCTTCAGGGGCCGACATCGACGCCGTGGCGTCGCTCGCCGCACGCACCTTCCCCCTGGCGTGCCCGCCCGAGTTGGATGCTCCGGCGATCGAGGCGTTCATCGCCGAGAACCTGACCCCGGAGGCCCTGCGGGCCCACCTCGATACTCCGGGTCACGAGCTGCTGGTCGCGAGTGGGACCGGAGGCGAGGCCGTCGGTTACGTCCTACTCGTGGCGGGGACGGAGATGGACCCGGACTGTGCGGCCCAGATCGTGCACCACCCGACTATCGGAATCAGCAAGTTCTACGTTGATCCCGCCCACCACGGAGCAGGCCTGGCCGCGGTGATGCTCGACGACGTCTCGCGGCGGAGCAGAGCGGGCGGCGCCCGGAGTGTGTGGCTGGCCACCAACCTCGCCAACACGAGGGCACGGCGCTTCTACGGCAAGCACGGATTCCTGGAGCGGGGACAACGGACCTTCGACGTCGGTGGTGTGCTCAACACCGACGTCGTCTACGAACTGCCCCTATAGAGACCGGGCGAGGCCCCGTAGGTCCACGGTCGGCCCCCGGTCAGCCCCCGACGGTCTCGAACCGGGACAACGCCAGTAGACGCGAGGTCGCCCGGAGGTACTTCTTGCGGTAGCCGCCGGCGACCATCTCCTCGGTGAAGATCGCGTCCAGCTTCTCACCGGAGTTACGCACGGGGATGCCCGCGTCGTAGAGACGATCGGCGAGCACGACCAGGCGCAGCGCGATCGACTGGTCCGGCAGCGGCTTGACCCCGCTGAGGCAGACTCGGGTGACGCCGTCGACGAGACGGTTGTACTTGGACGGGTGCAGGGTCGACAGGTGCTCGCACAGTGCGTCGAAGTCGTCGAGAGTCGCACCCGAGACCGCCTCAGCGTCGGCCTCGAGGTCGGCGTCGTTCATCGGGTCCGGAGCGGGGGGCAGGTTACGGTGCCGATAGTCCGGGCCATCGACCCGGATCGACTCGAAGATGCCGGACATCTTCCGGATCTCGCGCATGAAGTCCTTGGCCGCGAACCGGCCCTCCCCCAGCTGCTCGGGCAGCGTGTTTGACGTGGCCGCGACACTCACCCCGGCCGTGGTGAGCTCCGCGAGCAGGCGGGACACCAGCATGGTGTCCCCCGGGTCGTCGAGCTCGAACTCGTCGATGCACAGGACGGAGTGCCCGGAGAGCTCGTCGACGGCCCGGTTGAACCCGAGGGCACCGACGACGTGGGTCAACTCGACGAACGTCCCGAACGCCTTGGGCTCGGGGCAGTTGTGGTAAATCGATGTCAGCAGGTGGGTCTTGCCCACACCGAAGCCGCCGTCCAGGTAGATGCCGGTGCCCTGCACCGCCTTCGGACGTCGGCCGAAGATCCCCTTCTTGGGCGCGCGACGGGCCACCACCGACTCGGCGAACGACCGACACGCCGTGACCGCAGCGGCCTGGGAGGGCTGCGCCGGGTCGGGGATGTAGGAGTCGAAACTGACGTCGTCGAACATCGACGGGGGGACCATCTGTGCCACGAGCTGGTCGGCGGGGACCACCGGGGTGACGTCAACGAGGCGAGAGACCATGGGCAGAGCCTATCGTGGGGACACCCGGCGTCAGAACGGAAGGAGTCCCCGGTGCACATGACACGGCCCACCGTGCTCGACGACGACCCCGCGGCCCTCGAGGCCCTGTGGGCGGCACTGGACCCCGAACCGGGCCTGCCCGTGCCGTGCATCCGCGCGGTGATGATCTCCTCGGTCGACGGCACGACCACCGTGGACGGGCGCAGCGGCGGGCTGGGCACCCCGACGGACCGGCTGGTCTACGACGCCATGAGGGCACGGTCCGACCTGGTCCTGGTGGGCTCGGGCACCGTCCTCGCCGAGGGTTACGGCCCCGCCCGCACCGCCGCCGTGTGGGCCGACAGACGTCCCGGCCCCCCGCCCGTGGTCCTGGTGTTCACCCGCACCCTGGGCGACGACCTCATCGACCACTGCGCCAGTGCCGGCGACGGATTGCAGGTGGTCGCCACCCACGGTGTGACCGGTGACCGACTCACCGCCGCCCGGGCGCGCGGGATCACGGTCCACGTCCTCGACCCGGGCCCGCTGCGGAACACCGTGCGATCGCTGGCCACTCATTTCGGGGCCTCGGAGGTGACCTTCGAAGGCGGCCCGCGGCTGCTCGGGACCTTCCTGCGTGAGGGCGCGGTCGACGAACTGATCCTGTCGATGTCCCCGG
The DNA here is from genome assembly GCF_024732245.1 of Dietzia sp. B32. Taxonomy (NCBI): domain Bacteria; kingdom Bacillati; phylum Actinomycetota; class Actinomycetes; order Mycobacteriales; family Dietziaceae; genus Dietzia; species Dietzia sp. B32. The sequence continues at coordinate 372,328 of NZ_CP093845.1, forward strand.
AGATCATCCTCGGCGGTGACGACTCCCGACTGGCGGAGGCCACCGCCACCACCCGGGTCCCCCTGCGCGTCGCGGCGGCCTTCACGTGCCCCCGCGGCGGCCTCTACACACGCTGGGTCGTCACCGGAACTGACGGACGGGAGGGCGTGCGGTGACGCGACACCGGGGCATCCGGGCGATCGGTGCGGGCGTGACGGTGCTGGCATTGTCGGTCGCGGCGTGCGCGCCACTGCCCGCGACGGGTCCACGGCTGGCGACCGGGGACGGACCCGGGAGGACCTCGGGGGGCGGCGTCGCCGAGGAGCCCGAGGCCCCGCCCGACTGGCTCGCGCCGCGGGCCGACCTGAGCTGGGTCCCGTGTCCCAACAGCCGGGTCGGCGGGATCCCCGAGGACGCGACCATTGAGTGTTCGCTGGTCGGGGACACGCCGGTGTTGCGACTCACCGCGACGGACACACCGGACGACGCGGCTCCGCTCGTCGTCGTCGCCGGTCCCGAGACACCGGCCGATTCACTCGTCGCGAGGCTCGCCTCCGCCGGCCCCGAGCTCGGCCGCTCCAGACCGCTGGTCGTCGTGGACCACCGCGGGCGGACCGGGCCGGCCGGCACCTGCCTGTCGTTTCCGGCGCGCCGCACGCTCGACGCACTGGCGGATCGGGGCACCGATCCCGGCTCGCCGGAACTGCGAGCGAACCTCGCCGACACCTCCCAGTCCTGCACGGACCAGCTCCAGGGCCGCGAACTGGACTTCGGCTCCGCCGGCGCCGCCGAGGACCTCGAACGTCTACGCCAGCAGTGGGATGTGCCCGGGCTCGCCGTGATGGGGATCGGCACCGGGGCCCGGACCGCGCTGGCCTACGCCGGCGCGCACCCCGGCCGGCTGTCCCTGCTGGTGCTCGACTCCCCCGCCCCGGCGGACGGTGACCAGGAGGCCGCGGCCCGCGCCGGGATCGACGGCTCAGACGCGGCGCTGCGGCTGTGGGCCGCGGCGTGCACCCGCGTCGAGTGCGGGCCCGGGGACGCCGACGAGAAGGTCGCGGCCCTGGACCGCGCCCTGGATCGCGCCCGCGACCCCGGTGCGGCGGTCCCCGCGGCATTGCTGTCCGACGTGATCCGGTCGGCTCTCGCAGACCTGTCCGGCGCGTCCGCCCCGGCCCCGTCGCCGGGAGACGTCCTCCTGGGCGACCTCGTCGCCGCCGCCCCCGGCGAGACCCCGGACAGTGTCCGCGGCCGTGCCGCCGCACTGGCCGGCACGTCGTTGCCGTACGTGGCCGGATGTTCCGACCTGACACGTCGCGTCCCGGTCAACCGGGTGGAGGAACTACGGGCAGAGTGGGAGCAGACCCCTCCGTTCGGGGAGATCGTCGCCGCACAGCTGTCCGCGTGCTCCACCTGGCCCGTCCCCGGGCCCTCCCCCGTGACCCTGCCCGCGGACACCCCGGTGCTGCTGGTCGGCGGCATCGCCGATCCACAGGCCGGGGCCGCCGCGCTCGAACCGACCGCCGGCGCGCTCACCGCCGCCGGGGCCTCCGACGTGCGGATCGTCACCTGGGGCGCACCGGGGTCGCAGGTGATCCTGCACTCCGGATGCGTCCGGAGCGCCGTCACCGGGTTCCTCGACGACCCCGACGCCGCAGGGGAATCCGCCGCCTGCCCGTCCTGACCGGCCGGGGTGCCTCACCGGGGGCGGGGAGGTCAGGCGGTAGCCTGCGAGTCGTGCCGCTGCCCTCCCGAAGCACGACGACCGTGCCCCGTGTCCTGACCCATGTGTTGTGGCCGCTGGCGATCATGACCGTGATCCACCGCGTCGTGATCAAGGCCGTCAACGGATCCATCACGAACGACTTCGGCACCGTCTACGCCGCCACCAGGCGTTTCCTGGCCGGCGAGCCGGTGTACGCCGAGAGTCTGCTGACGGTGCAGCCGCACTACCTCTACGCCCCCAGCGGCACCTTCGTCCTGGCCCCGTTCGGGATGATCGACAACTACACGCTGGCGCGGTGGCTGTTCATCGGCGTCAACACGGCCGCGATCATCGCCGCGTTGTGGCTGCTCATGCGGCTGTTCGACCTCGACGTCCGGTCGTTCGCCGCCCCCGCCATCCTGCTCGCGGCGTTCTGCACCGAGGCCGTCACCAACACCCTGGTCTTCACCAACGTCAACGGCGTGGTCTTCCTGTGCCAGGTGGCGTTCCTCTACCTGCTCCACCGACGGCGCCTGTGGTGGGCGGGCGCGGCCATCGGCATGTCCCTGGCCATCAAACCGATGCTCGCGCCACTGCTCGTGCTGCCCCTGATCCGGAAGCAGTGGCAGCCCTTCGTCACCGCGGCCGCGATTCCCGCGGTCACCATGGCCGCCGGCTGGGCCCTGACCGTCGATGCCCGCAGCTACGTCGACACCACCCTCACGTACATGGGCGAGGTACGCGACTACTACAACAGTTCGATCGCCGGGCTGGGCCTGTACTACGGGGTGCCCGAGCCGATCGTCCTGGTGGCCCGGATCCTGGTCGTGGTGGCCACCCTGCTCGCCGTGTGGCTCCTGTTGGACTACCGCCACAACCACGAGGTGCTGTGGCTCGCGACGACCTCCGGGGTCGTGCTCACCGGCGTCTTCCTCGTGTCCACCCTGGGGCAGATGTACTACTCCATGATGCTCATCCCGCTCATGCTCACGGTGGTGCTCGACAAGTCCCTGGTCCGGAACTGGCCGGCCTGGCTCGCCGCGTACGGCTTCTTCACGCTCGACTTCTGGGAGTCGGCGCGCTGGCCGTACTACGGGCGCCTGCTGGAGTTCGCGCACCCGACCCTGGGGTGGTCGCTGTTGCTGGCCACCATCCTGGTGGTGCTGCTGTGGCGTCGCACCGATCCCCACCGGCACGAGCGGATCGCACCTGCCGCCGTGTCGGCGTAGCCTGCGGTCATGAGCAAGCCCACCGATACCCACACACCCCAGCCGGATTTCACGCTGGACGACACCGAGTGGCGTCGCCGTCTCAGCCCCGAGGAGTACCAGGTGCTGCGGCAGGCCGGCACCGAGCGGCCCTTCACCGGTGAGTACAACGACACCAAGACCGAGGGCGTGTACCGCTGCCGTGGCTGCGGTGCCGAACTGTTCCGCAGTGACGCCAAGTTCGAGTCCAACTGCGGGTGGCCCTCGTTCTTCACCCCCCTGGCCGGTGGGAGTGTCATCGAGCGCGAGGACACCTCACTCGGTATGACCCGCACCGAGGTGATCTGTGCGCGCTGCCACGGCCACCTGGGCCACGTGTTCGCCGGCGAGGGGTACGGCACCCCCACCGATCTGCGGTACTGCATCAACTCGCTGAGCATGACCCTGGAGCCGGCGGAGGACTGAACACCTCGGGACCCGTGCGGTCCCGACGAGAGAGGGCCGACCGGGACTGTCCCGGTCGGCCCTCTCTCGTGTCGGATCGACGTCAGGGCATAGAAGCGGCCAACTGCCGAGCCGTGACGCGCGGCCCGGTGAAGAACGGGATCTCCTCGCGCACGTGACGCCGGGCCTCGGTCGCCCGCATCTCACGCATGAGGTCGACGATGCGGTCGAGCTGCGGGGCCTCGAACGCCAGGATCCATTCGTAGTCCCCGAGTGTGAAGGACGGCACGGTGTTGGCGCGGACGTCCGGGTACTCGCGGGCGGCGCGGCCGTGCTGGGCGAGGATCTGGCGCCGCTCCTCGTCCGGGAGCAGGTACCACTCGTAGGAGCGCACGAACGGGTACACGGAGACGTAGGCACCCGGCTCCTCCTCGGCGAGGAACGCCGGGATGTGGCTCTTGTTGAACTCCGCGGGACGGTGCAGTGCGGTGTTGGACCAGTAGGCGGTGCTCGCCCGGCCCAGGATCGTGGTGCGTCGGAACTCGTTGTAGAACCGCTGGAGCTCCTCGATGTGCTCGCAGTGGGTCCAGATCATGAAGTCGGCCTCGGCGCGCAGGCCCGAGATGTCGTACAGGCCCCGCACCACCACATCCGTGCCGTCGTAGCGGGCGAGGAACGTCTCCAGGTCCGCGGCGACCGTGTCCCGGTCCTCCCCGAGCTGACCCGGGGTCACCGTGAAGACGGAGAACATCAGGTACCGCAGGGTCGAGTTGAGCTTCTTGTAATCAAGGCGTGCCATGGCTCAATCCTGCCACTTCGCCGCCAGTCGCCGGGCCGCGGCCCGTGCCGAGCCGATACAGGCGGGCACCCCCACGCCCTCGGTCGCCCCCCCGACGAGTTCCACCCCGGGCAGGCGCTCGGCCAGTTCGTCGCGCACGCCCGCGATCCGCGCGTCGTGTCCGGGGCCGATCTCGGCGAGGGCGTCGGACCAGCGGCGCACCCGCGAGTGCAGGACCGTCGGAGCGGAGCCGCACAGTCCTCCCAGTGCGGATTCGGCCATGCGGGAGAGGGTGGCGTCGTCGGCGGCGAGGACCTCGTCGTCGTCCAGTCTCCCGAACGACACCCGCACCAGGTGACCGGGTCGGGTGTCGAGGTGCGGCCACTTGCGGCTGGTGAAGGTCATCGCCTTGAACGGCACCGGTTCGTCGGTCGCCACCAGGACGCCGGAACGCCCGGGCAGGTCGAGGGAGCGGTCGACCTCCAACGCGACGACGGCCGAGGAGGCCGTCCGGATCCCGGACAGGCCCCGGTCGTCGGAGTCGAGCCCACCGGCGGCCACGAGGAGCGGGGCGGCGTGGGGGACGGGGACGGCGACGACGACGAGGTCCGCCTCACACGCCCACGACCCGCGGTCGCCGACCACCGCCAACGAGTAACGGGGACCGTCCCGGTGGAGGGCGGTGCAGGTGGCGTGTGTGCGGATGACGGCCCCCGAGGACCGGACGAGTGCGTCCACGAGGAGCCGGTAGCCGCCGTCGAGGGTGGCGAACACCGGGCCCGGCACGCGGTGGCCGACGAGTTCCCCGGCGGCGGCGGTGAGGCTGGGCGCGCCCCGGTCGAGGGCCTGTGCCAGCCCCGGGATCACCTGCCGCAGCCCCAGTCCTGTGCTGGGAGCGGCGTACACGCCCCCGAGCATGGGGTCGACGAGCCGCGTGACGACGGCGTGACCGAATCGCTCGGAGACGAGCGACCCGAGCGAGACGTCGCCTCCCGGTTCCCAGTCCAGCGGCAGGTCGACCTCGCGCGCGGCGACGGCGAGTTCGCGTGGTCCCAGCACGTCGGACAGCGCCGCCACGTCGGACGGGAGCCCCATCAGCGTGCCGGAGGGCATGGGGACCATCCGGCCCCCGGTGAGGATGGCCGGCCCGAGGGGGCCGGGATGGCGGAGCGCGCCGGTGAGGCCGAGCTCGGAGACGAGGTCGCTCGCCTCGGGCCGGCGGCCGATGAAGGCCTCGGCACCGAGCTCCATCGGGCCGGACGGGAAGTCCGCGGTGTGCAGCGCCCCGCCCGGCCTGTCCGAGGCCTCGAGGACGGTGATGTGCGCGTCCGGGAGCTCCCGGGAGAGCTGGTAGGCGGCGGTCAGTCCACTGAGGCCGCCCCCCACGACGGCGACGCGTGGGCCCACCGCTACTTCCCGGTCAGCTCGTGGACGAGCTCCACCACGTGGGTCACCGCGCCCGGGTCGGTGCTCGGCAGGACACCGTGGCCGAGGTTGAACACGTGGCCGCGTGCGCCGAGGTCGCGGGCCCGGCTGCCCTCCTCGACTATCCGTCGGACCTCGCCGTCCAGTGCGGACCGATCGGCGAAGAGCATGGCGGGGTCGAGGTTGCCCTGCAGGACCTTGCCCGGTACCCGCCCGGCGGCGTCGTCGAGTGGGATCCTCCAGTCCACACCGACGACCTCCGGACCGGCATCGCCCATCGCGCCGAGCAGTTCACCGGTGCCCACGCCGAAGTGGGTGCGAGGGACAGTCGAGATGACCTCGTCGGCGAAGATGCGGGTGGAGTGCGGCAGAACCAGCGCGCGGTAGTCCCGCAGGCTGAGCGCGCCGGCCCACGAGTCGAAGAGCTGGACGGCGTCCACCCCGGCGTCGATCTGCGCCCGCAGGAACACCGTGGTCAGGTCGGCCAGTTTGGCCATGAGCGCGTTCCACACGTCGGGCCGCGAGTACATCAGCGACTTGGTGTGCTCGTGGTTGCGGCTCGGGCCGCCCTCGATGAGGTAGGAGGCCATGGTGAAGGGGGCGCCGGCGAAGCCGATGAGCGCCACCTCCGGGTCGAGTTCGGCCACGACCAGGCGCACGGCCTCCTCGATCTTGTCGAGCCGGTCCGGGGTGAGCTCCGGCAGTGCCGCGACGCCCGCCTCGTCGCGGATCGGCTCGGCCACCACGGGCCCGGTCCCGGGGACGATGTCGATGTCCACACCGGCGGCGGCCAGCGGGATCACGATGTCGGAGAAGAAGATCGCGGCGTCCACCCCGTGGCGGCGGACCGGCTGCAGGGTGATCTCACACGTCATCGCGGGATCGAAGCAGGCCTCCAGCATGGTGGAGCCGGCACGCACCTCCTTGTACTCGGGAAGCGAGCGTCCCGCCTGGCGCATGAACCACACCGGGGTGTGTGCACCGCCGACGCCGGTCACCTCGTCGAGGTAGGGGCCGGTCCCGGCGCGGCGGCCGGTGGTCGCGGCACCCGCGGTGGGGTCGACGGAACGGGAGGTCGAGGACGCATCAGAGTTCAACACGCCCCCCATCGTCCCATGAAGCGGCGACCGGGGCCGGTCAGCCCACCCGGGCAGGTGACGGCGCGCCTCCTCGGGGCGGGAGCGTGCGGTCGCTAGCGTGACGACCCGTGAGCACATCGGTCAATGACGGCGCACCCGAGGTCTTCCGGGAGGCGGTCGAGTCGCTGTCGCGACTCGAGGTACGCCCCGAGATCTCGGTCGGCCCGATCCGCCCGCCGCAGCGACTGGCACCCTACAGTCACGCCCTCGGCGTCGAGATCATCCCGCCGTCCGGGGACGACGTCCCGGAGTTCTCCGACGGCGACGCCTTCGGCCGCCTCATCCTGCTGCACGACCCCTCGGGGGACGATGCATGGAACGGCACCCTGCGCCTGGTGGCCTACATCCAGGCGGACATGGAGGCGTCCCTGGCGGCCGACCCGCTCCTGCCCCAGGTGGCGTGGAGCTGGCTCACCGAGGCCCTCGATGAGCAGGCCGGGCCCTACACCTCACTGGGTGGCACCGTGACCAGCACCGCGTCCGTCCGTTACGGCGACATCGCCGGTCCTCCCCAGTCGCATCAACTCGAACTGCGCGCGTCCTGGACCGCCCTCGAGTCCGACCTGACGGGGCACGCGTCCGCGTTCTGCTCCACCCTGGCACTGGCCGCCGGCCTCCCGCCCGTCGGCGTGACCTCCCTGCACCGGCGGTCGTGAGCGGGCGTCGCCGCGGCGAGACCCCGCCCGGGTCACCGCCTCCCCCGGCCGAGTACGAGTTCACCGACGACCCGGCCTCCATCGAGGCGGTCGCCGAGGCCCTGCGATCCTCGCCCGGCCCCGTCGCGGTCGACGTCGAACGCGCCTCGGGGATCCGCTACTCCGAGCGGGCCTTCCTCCTGCAGCTCCGCGCCCCGACCGGCCCCGCCCTGCTCGTGGACCCGGAGACCCCGGGTCGGACCATCGGCTCCGTCGCCGACGTCCTGTCGACCCGGCCCCTGCTGCTCCACGCCGCGAGTCAGGACCTCCCGTCGCTGCGTGAACTGGGGGTCTCCCCGACCTCGCTCGTCGACACCGAACTGGCCGGACGCTTCCTCGGCACCGAGCGGGTCAACCTCGGGGCGATGATCTCCGAACACCTCGGGATCGGCCTGGCCAAGGCGCACTCCGCCGCCGACTGGTCCCGTCGCCCGTTGCCGGCGGCGTGGTTGGACTACGCCGCCTACGACGTGCTTTTCCTCCACGAACTGGCGGACGAGGTCCTCCCGCGGCTCGACGAGCTCGGCCGCCGCGAATGGTTCGAGGCCGAGTGTCGGTACCTGGTGGAGTCCGGCCCGGCACCTGCCGCGCCGGACCCCTGGCGTCGACTGTCTCGCTTGTCGACCCTGCGTGACGGGCGTCAGCTCGCCCGGGCACGGGAGCTGTGGATGGCCCGGGACCGGGTCGCCGCCGAGCGCGACATCGCACCCAAACGGCTCCTCGGCGACGCGGCGATCGTCGAGGCCGCCAGGGTGGGGCCGTCGAACGCGGCGGCCCTGTTGGCGATCGACGGGTTCGACGGGCCGCACCGCCGGCGTCTGGCCGGGGAGTGGCTGGCCGCACTCGAGTGGGCCGAAGGACTCGGGCGCGGGGACCTCCCCTCCCGCCAGGGGCCACCCGCCGAGCATCCCCCGCACGCGTCGTGGAAGCGCAACGAGCCCGAGGCCGCGGAACTGCTCGAGATCGCCCGCGACGAGATCGGCGCGCTCGCCGACGAACTGGGACTCGAGCCCGGGCTGCTGCTCAAACCCTCGACCCTGAGACTGTGGGTGTGGCGCGCGGCCACCACCCGGCCCACCGACGACGGTGCGCTGCTCCACGACGTGCTGACCGCGGAGAATGCCCGCGCCTGGCAGATCGAACTGACCGCCGACCCGCTGCTGGAGGCGGTGCGGCGCTTCCGAGCGGACTCCTGAACCGTCTCCGCGTCGGGCGCCCGACGCGGAGACGGGGACCGCGGATCCGGTCCGTCAGTTCAGGCGGGTACGGATGCTGGCCGCGATCCCCTCGGGCGTCAGGCCGGCGTCCGCGAGGATCTCCCCGCGCGAGCCGTGGTCGAGGAACTGCTGGGGGATCGCCAGCGAGAGGCGATCGACCAGCACCGATGCGGCATCCAGGCACGCCGACACCGCCGAGCCGACCCCTCCGTGAAGTCCGTTGTCCTCCACCGTCACCACGAGTCCGCGTCCGCGGGCGCTCTCCACGATCGATGCCGGCACGGGGTAGACCCACCGCGGGTCGACGACGTCCACGGTGAGTCCCTCTGCCTCGAGTGCGCGGGCGGCGGCGACGGCGGGGGCGACCATCGACCCGACCGCCACCACCAGGACCTCGGCCTCACCGGGGCCGTACACGCGGTCCACCCCGTCCTCGGATGTGGCGAGGGCCGGTACCGCGTCCCCCACGGACCCCTTCGGGAACCGGACGACGGTCGGGCCGTCGTCGACGGCCACCGCCTCGCGGAGTTCCTGCCGGAGGGTCACCGCGTCCCGCGGGGCGGCCACTCGCACCCCGGGGATGATGCCGGTCAACGACAGGTCCCACATCCCGTTGTGGCTGGCACCGTCCGGACCGGTGACCCCGGAGCGGTCCAACACCAGGGTGACCGGCTGCCGGAGGAGTGCGACATCCATCAGCAGTTGATCGAAGGCGCGGTTGAGGAAGGTCGAGTAGACGGCCACGACGGGGTGCAACCCGCCGAGCGCGAGCCCGGCGGCCGAGGCCACGGCGTGCTGCTCGGCGATGCCCACGTCGTACATCCGTTCCGGGAACCGCTCCCCGAACGCGGCCAGGCCGGTCGGCCCGGCCATCGCCGCGGTGATGGCGACGACATCGTCGCGTTCGGTGCCGATCGCGCACAGTTCCTCGGAGAACACGGAGGTCCAGTCCACGGATGACGAGGTCGCCAGCGGCTTGCCGGTCTCGGGATCGATGACCCCGGTGGCGTGCATCTGGTCCGCCTCGTTGTTCTCGGCGTGGACGTAGCCCATCCCCTTACGGGTCACGACGTGGACCACCACCGGACCGCCGAAGTCCTTCGCGAGGCGCAGCGCCGCCTCGGTCGCCGCGAGGTTGTGGCCATCGACCGGACCCATGTATTTGAGGCCGAGATCGGCGAACAGTTCCTGCGGGGACACGACGTCCTTGACGCCGGTCTTGATGCCGTGGAGCACGGAGTAGAGGGCCTTGCCCACGACGTCCTTGCGGGCCGTGAGCGCGTTCTTCGTCCGGTCCATCGCCTTCTCGTACGCCGGCTGGAGCCGGAGCGCGCCGAGACGCTCTGCGATCCCCCCGATGGTCGGCGAGTAGGACCGGCCGTTGTCGTTGACGACGATCACCATGGGGCGGTCCTTGGCGGCGGCGATGTTGTTGAGCGCCTCCCATGCCATGCCGCCGGTCATCGCACCGTCCCCGATCACGGTGACGACGGTGCGATCGGACTCCCCCCGCAGGGAGAACGCCTTGGCGAGGCCGTCCGCGTACGACAGGGACGCCGTGGCGTGGGAGGACTCGATCACGTCGTGTTCACTCTCCGCACGGCACGGGTAGCCGGAAAGCCCCCCTCTGGTGCGGAGACCGTCGAACTGGTCGCGACGGCCGGTGAGGATCTTGTGCACGTACGACTGGTGCCCGGTGTCGAAGATGATCGGATCGCGCGGTGAGTCGAAGACCCGGTGCAGCGCGACGGTCAGTTCGACGACGCCGAGATTCGGGCCGAGGTGCCCGCCCGTGGCGGCGACCTTACGGATGAGGAACTCCCGGATCTCCCCGCACAGTCGGCCCAACTCGTCGGAGTCGAGCCTGCGGAGATCGGAGGGGCCGTCCACCTGTTCGAGCACGCTCATTGCTGTCGACTGCCCCTTCCGTGACCGACACCCCGCTGGGTCGAATCGTCAGTCTACGGGCTGACGCCGCGCGACCTCGCCCACGGGCGGGCGTTCGGGCCCCCACCTGCGGCGCTGCCTCAGGAGCCCTGCGGCGAGTCCAGTACAGCGATCCCCTCGACGTGGTGGGTGCCCGGGAAGGCGGCCACTCCGCGGAGGTCCGCGAGCGTCCACCCGGCGCCCACGAGTACCCCGATGTCGCGCGCCAGACTCGCCGGATCACAGCCCACATGGATGATCCTGGACGCCCCCGTGGCGGCCAGGCGTTGCATCACCGGGATCCCGGCCCCACCACGTGGCGGATCGAGGATGACGACCTCGGGATAGGGGTGGTCTCCCGGGCGGTCGTCACGGCCCTCGAGAAAGGTCTCGACGCGGGCCCTCACGGTTCGCACTCCCCCGCCAGATCCGTCGCCGAAGGCGTCCGTCGCGGCGTGCACCGACGCCGTCGCGGATTCGACGATCGTCACGCGTGACCCCGGGATCGCGTCGTGCACCCCGGCGGCGAACAACCCGGCGCCGCCGTAGAGGTCCCAGACCACGGGCGCGTCGGACAGACCCGGGGTGTTCGTCACCGCGGTGCGTACCCCGTCGCTGTAGTGGGTCGCCGCGGAGCGGTGCGCCTGCCAGAAGGCCTCTGACGGTAGGCGCCACTGCCGGTCGCCCACGCACCGCACGACGGTGGGCCCCCCGGCGACGACCTCCCAGTCAGTGGCTCGTGAGTGACGCGCACGAGCGCGCGTCGCGGCGGACCGACGGGACCGGCCACCCCGTCCGCGCGGCGCGTCGTCGACGACCGGACGGTGGGCGAGGTGGACGACTCCGTCGTCCCCGAGCACACCCAGGACCTCGCGGTCCGCGCCGAACGAGGCGGAGGACACGGCGTCCCGGAGACGGGGATCGGGCTGGATGCAGGGCTCGGTCACCAGCTCCCGGGAACGGGCCCTGCGTACGCCGGGCACCCCGTCGGCGCCGGTGACCCAGCGGGCGACGGTACGCCAACCCGAGGTGACCGGATCCGCGGCCGGGACCTCCACGTGGACCGGTCCGTCGTGGAGGTCGATGCGGCCTATCCGGGACACCTGCTCGGCCAGGATCCGCCCCGCGAGGTCGCGGGCCGCACCGGGGGCGATGTGGCTCCAGTCGCAACAGCCCGCACCGGCGGCCGCCGCCGGGCAGGCCGGTGCGACCCGGTCCGGGGACGGCTCGAGCACGCTCTGCACGGTGCCCCGACAGAAAGCGCGGCCCGGGTCGTCGTCGACGAGGACGTCCACCAGCTCCCCGGTGATCCCGCCGCGGCAGAACACCACCCGGCCTTCGTGACGCGCCACGAACTCGCCGCCGTGCGCGGGGCCCCCCACACGGAGGCGCAGCACTCGGCCCGTCCAGTCGGTTGCTCGGTCCTGGGTCATCGTTCCTCCGGTCCACCCCAGCGTCCGACGATCGGTTCGTCGCGGGCCTGCTCCGCGCGGCCGTGCGAGGACGACAGCTGCCACGGGACGCTGGTCACCATGACACCCCTCTCGTAGAGCAGGCGGGTCTTGAGCCGCAGCGCACTCTGGTTGTGCAGCAGCTGTTCCCACCAGTGGCCCACCACGTACTCGGGGATGTACACGGTCACCACGTCGCGCGGTGCCTGATCGCGGATCCGCTTCACGTAGTCCACCACGGGTCGGTTGATCTCACGGTACGGGGACTCGACGACCTTGAGCGGGACCGAGATCCCGCGGCGCTCCCACTCCCGTGCCAGGGCCCGGGTCTCGGCGGTGTCGATGTTCACCGTCAGGGCCTCGATCGTGTCCGGGCGGGCCGCCCGTGCATACGCGAGAGCCCGCAGGGTGGGCAGGTGCAGCTTGGACACGAGCACCACGCAGTGTGTCCGGCTGGGCAGGACGACCTCCCACGAGGACTCGTCGAGTTCGCGGGCGACGGAGACGTAGTGGCGGTGGATGAGTCGCATCACCCCGAACGCCCCGAGCATCGCCAGGACCGCGACGTACGCGCCGGAGAGGAACTTCGTCGCCATGACGATCACCAGGACGCCGGCGGTGAGGACGAAGCCGACGGCGTTGACCACCCGGGACCGGCGGATCCGGCGACGCACGACCGGGGCGCGCTCCTCCCCCAGCAGCCGGCTCCAGTGCCGGACCATGCCGAGCTGGCCGAGGGTGAAGGCGACGAAGACGCCGACGATGTAGAGCTGGATGAGGACCGACACCTGCGCGTCGAAGGCGACGACCAACGCTATCGCCGCGATCGCGAGGAGGACGATCCCGTTGGAGAACGCCAGCCTGTCGCCGCGGGTGGCGAGTTGTCGGGGCAGGTACTTGTCCCGCGCGAGCACCGAGGCCAGCACCGGGAATCCGTTGAACGCCGTGTTGGCGGCGAGCACCAGGATGAGCGCGGTGATGACGATGACGGCGTAGAAGGCCGGCGGCAGCCCGGCGAACACCGGCTGGGCCAGCTGGGCGATCATCGTCTTCTGTCGATACCCCTCGGGAGCCCCGATCAACTGGGTCGCCGGTTGCTCGGCGATCCTGACGCCGAGCCGACCGGCCAGGGCGATGAGCCCGAGCAGGAACGAGACCGCCAGCGTCCCGAGAACAGTGAGTGTCACGGCGGCGTTGCGGGCCCGGGGTTTGCGGAAGGCGGGGACGCCGTTGTGGATCGCCTCGATCCCGGTCAGCGCCGCACAGCCCGAGGCGAACGATTTGGCGACGACGAAGGCGAGCGCGAGTCCGGCCAGTTCCGCCCCCTCGGCGGGGACGAGTTCGAAGCCGGATGATTCGGCCCGGAGGTCGCGGCCCAGGATCTCGACCTGGAACAGTCCCCAGAGGATGAGCCCCGTCATGGACGCGAGGAACGCGTAGACGGGGAAGGCGAACATCGCCCCGGTCTCGCGGATGCCGCGCATGTTGAGTGCCGCCAGCAGGGCGATCGCCAGGACGCCGAACGCGACCTCCCGGGACTGGACGAACGGGATGGCGGAGCCGATGGTGGCGGCGGCGGCCGATATCGACACGGCGACCGTGAGGACGTAGTCGACGAGCAGGGCCGCGCCGACCGCGAGGCCGGCGCCGGGGCCCAGGTTGACCGTCGCGACCTCGTAGTCGCCCCCTCCCGAGGGGTAGGCGCGGACGTTCAGCCGGTAACAGGCGATGACGACGACGAGGACCGCAGTCACCGCCAGACCCACCCACGGGGTGAACGTGAGGGCGGACATCCCGGCGATCGAGAGGACGAGGAAGATCTCCTGCGGGGCGTAGGCCACCGAGGACAGCGCGTCGGAGGCGAACACCGGGAGCGCGACCCGTTTGCGCAGACTCCTGGCCCCGACGGTGTCGCTACGGAAGGGGCGACCCACGAGGAGGCGCTTGGCTCCCACGGAGACCTTCGAGATCGTGGACACCGACATATCCTAGGGCCCGCGCGCCCGGACGGGCAGCAACCGAGGGTGTGAGTAGCGTGATCATCACTGGCGCACGCGGGTGGGCCGTGAGGAGTGGGACTCATCATGAGAGTCGTCGTCATGGGATGCGGTCGTGTCGGGGCAGGGTTGTCCGTCGAACTCGACGCAGCCGGTCACGATGTCGTGGTGATCGATCGGGAGGCGGCCGCGTTCTCCAGGTTGTCGGAGGGGTTCTCGGGACGCACGGTCACGGGACAGGGTTTCGACAGGACGGTGCTCACCGAGGCCGGAATCGAGGGTGCGGACGCGTTCGCCGCCGTGTCCTCGGGCGACAACTCGAACATCATCGCCGCCCGGGTCGCCCGGGAGACCTTCGGCGTCGAGCGGGTGATCGCGCGGATCTACGACGCCGGCCGGGCCGAGGTCTACGAGCGACTGGGGATCTCCACCATCGCGACCGTGCCGTGGGCCACCGGTCGTCTCGTGCGGTACATCACCGCCGGATCGAGTCCCGTCGAGTGGCGGGACCAGACGGACTCGGTGTCACTCGTCGCGCTCGACCCGCCCGCAGCGTGGGTAGGGATCCCGGTCGACCGGCTCGCCGTGGCGGTCGGGGGACGGGTCGCCGCGGTCACCCGCTTCGGCGACTGCCGACTCCCGGACGCCCGCACGCTCGTCCAGGCCGACGACGTGGTTCACCTCGTTGTGCCCTCGCAGGCGGTCCCGGACCTGGACGACCTGCTCCGGGAAGGACCCTCTGATGGCTGACGATGTTGTTCCCGACTACGCCGACGGGTCCGGACTGCTCGCCGGTGCACCTGCCAGGACCGTGTACTCCGCGACCATGAGGGTGGTGGTCGCCGGAGCCGGTGTCGTGGGGCGGTCGATCGCGCGGGAGCTCGTGACGAGTGGTCACGAGGTCACCCTGATCGACAGGCGATCGATCGTGTTCTCGGCCGATCCCGTCGACGGGGCCGACCAGCAGGTCGGCGACGCCTGCGAGCTCAGCGTCCTCGAACGGTTGCACCTGCAGGACGCGGACGTCGTCGTGGCCGCGACCGGCGACGACAAGGCCAACCTGGTCGTGAGCCTGCTGGCCAAGACGGAGTTCGCCGTGTCCCGGGTGGTCGCCCGCGTCAACGATCCGCGCAACGAATGGCTCTTCGACGAGCGTTGGGGGGTCGATGTGGCCGTGTCGACGCCGCGCCTGATCGTCTCGGTCGTCGAGGAGGCGGTCTCCGTCGGGGACGTGGTGCGCCTGATGACCCTGCGCCGCGGTGGCGCGAACCTGGTGAGCGTGACGCTGCCGGATCAGACCCCGCTGGCGGGGCGGTCGGTGTCGCGCGTGCGACTTCCCCGCGATGCCGCCCTCGTCGCCATCCTGCGGGGCGGGCGGGTGATCGTCCCCGAGCCAGACGTCCCCTTCGAGCCCGGTGACGAGCTGCTGGTGGTGGCTCCGGAGGAGGTCGAGGCGGAGATCAGCGAGGTGGTCAGGGGCGGGTGACCGTCACGGCGATCTCCCGGCCGTAATCCCACCCGGGGGCCAGCGGGAGGTCGTCCCCGCTCCAGAACCGACCGGGGTCATACCAGCTCGGGTCCCCCGCCGGGAGGAGCACGCCCATCGCCTCGAGGGTGACACCCACGACCTCCGCGCAGTACGCCGCCTCCATGCGCAGTGCCGCCCCCGCCCCCGCCCCGGTCCCGGTCGCGGATCCGGTAGCGGTCACGCGCGGGCTACCGGCCGACCGCTTACCGCGAGCAGCCCACCGCCCCCGAGCCCACCTCGCGGTGAGGCGTCCCGCAGACGGGAACGACACGCCGTTCAACCGGGCGATGGTCTCCAGGAGCGCGTCCTCACCTTCTCGGCCGATCTCCGGGGCGATCTGGCGGAACCACGCCCGTTGCCCGTACGGGCCGGCCCACTGCCGCACGGCGGCCTCGAGGTCGTGGAGCTGCACCCCGCGTTGGCGCCGACCGGTCCACACGTCCGGCAATGCCCGCCCCATCTCCGCGTGCCACAGCAACGGCGGCATGTCGTCCAGCACCACCGCGACGCCCACGTGATTGACCGGCGCATTGGTGAGTGTCTGGATCAACCGGTCCGCCGGGGTACGCCCCCGGAACACCCACAGATCCCCGGTGCGGGTGCGGTGTGCGGCGGCGGCTAGAGGGACGGTGTCGACGGTCATACCGCGATCCTGCCAGGACGGACCGCCCGTTCCGCCTAGTCTCGGCGGCATGGCTCCCAGGGGACGGCAGTGGCTCAAGGTGATCGGCGCGGCGGGAGTGGCGGGGGTGGCCGCCACGGGGATCCTGGCGACCCGGTCGGAGCGGCGTCGACGGTCGTACGAGCCCGATGAGGTGCGGGAGCGCCTGCACGAGCGTTATGCCAGGATCCAGGCCCGCAGGCACGGCGCGGACGGGTAGACCCCGCGCGCGTCGGAGACCGGAGGGGGACTGGATATCCTGGCGGCACCATGCCGTCGTCCTCCCCGCCTTCCCCCGACCTCCGTCGGGCCCGCCACGAGCTGCAGGCCCGACTCGACGACGTCGGCATCCTCGATGCGCACCGGCTCCGGCCCCGGATCCGGCGTGCCCGCGTCGACCAACTCGAGGAGCTCGGCCGGCGGATCGACGTGGCCGCCGAGCTCGTCCGGCGTCGATCCGGGTCCATCCCCACGCCCCGCTATCCCGAGCAGCTGCCGGTCAGCTCCCGCAAGGACGAGATCGCCGAGGCGATCCGGGACAACCAGGTGGTGGTGATCGCCGGCGAGACCGGGTCGGGTAAGACCACCCAGATCCCCAAGATCTGCCTCGAGCTCGGTCGCGGGGTCAGGGGCATGATCGGGCACACCCAGCCGCGACGGTTGGCCGCCCGCTCGGTGGCCGAGCGCATCGCGGACGAGCTCGGTGTGGAGATCGGCGGGCCGGTCGGTTCCGCTGTCCGCTTCGACGACCGCACCAGCCCGGAGACCGCGGTCAAGCTCATGACCGACGGTGTCCTGCTCGCCGAGATCCGGCGCGACCGGCTGCTGCGTGCGTACGACACGATCATCATCGACGAGGCCCACGAGCGCAGTCTCAACATCGACTTCCTGTTGGGTTACCTCCGGCAGATCCTGCCCCGTCGCCCGGATCTGAAACTCGTCATCACCTCCGCCACGATCGACCCGGAGCGTTTCGCCCGCCACTTCGCGGACGCCGAGGGACGCCCCGCGCCCGTCATCGAGGTCTCGGGACGCACCTATCCGGTGGAGATCCGGTACAGGCCCCTCGAGGTCGAACACGCGGGCCGTCTCGTCGACGTGGATCCGCTCGATGCGCTCGCCGACGCCGTCGCCGAACTCCTGCGCGAGGATGACGGCGACGTGCTCGTGTTCCTCTCCGGCGAGCGCGAGATCCGCGACGCCGAGGAGGTGCTGCGGGGGCGGAAGTTCCGCAATACGGAGATCTTCCCGCTGTTCGCCCGCCTCACGGCCGCCGAGCAGCAGCGCGCGTTCCGTGCCCATTCGACCCGACGGGTGGTGCTCTCGACCAACATCGCCGAGACGTCCGTGACCGTTCCCGGCATCCGCTACGTCGTCGACACCGGTCTGGCGAGGATCTCCCGCTACTCGACCCGGACCAAGGTCCAACGCCTTCCCATCGAACCGGTGTCGCAGGCCTCCGCAGCCCAGCGCGCCGGTCGCTGCGGCCGCGTCGCCGACGGGATCTGCATCCGCCTCTACTCAGAGGAGGACTTCGACTCCCGGCCCGAGTTCACCGATCCGGAGATCCTCCGGACGAATCTCGCGTCGGTGATCCTGTCCATGGCGGATCTGGACCTGGGACCTGTGGACGACTTCCCGTTCGTGGAGCCGCCGGACCGCAAGGCGGTCCGCGACGGGATGACCCTGCTCTCCGAGCTCGGGGCGTTGACGGTCGACGAGGACGAGCGTCCGCATCTGACCGAGGTGGGCCGCGACATGGCGGCACTCCCCCTCGATCCCCGACTCGCCCGGATGGTGGTCGAGGGCCATCGCAACGGTTCGCTCTCCGACGTGTTGGTGGTCGTCGCGGCTCTGACCGTTCAGGACGTCCGCGAGCGGCCCGCCGAGGAGCGCGACAAAGCCGACCTGCTGCACCGTCGGTTCGCGGACAAGACCTCCGATTTTCTCGGCTACCTCAACCTGTGGCGGTACATCACCGAGCAGCGTCGCGAGCTCTCCGGCAGCGCTTTCCGCAAGATGTGCAAGGCCGAGTACCTGCACTGGCTGCGCATCCGGGAATGGCAGGACCTCAACTCGCAGCTGCGGAGCATGTGCCGCGAACGCGGATGGCATCCCGCGTCCGGGCATGCGGCGGAGGACGATCTCCACAAGGCGGTCCTCACCGGTCTGTTGACCAATGTCGGTATGCGCGACGAGGAGACCCGGGAGTTCCGCGGGACACGTGGTATCCGGTTCCAGGTGTTCCCCGGGTCGGACCTGTCCAGGAAGCCACCCCGCTGGGTGATGGCCTCGGAACTGGTCGAGACCTCCCGGCTGTGGGCCCGCGACGTCGCCCGGATCGATCCCGGTTGGATCGAGCAGCTCGGGGGCCACCTCACCCGTACCCAGTACTCCGAACCGCACTGGTCGGACGCGCAGGGTGCGGCGATGGCCTACGAGAAGGTCCTCCTGTTGGGCCTGACGGTGGTGGAGGCGCGGAGGATACTGCTGTCGCGCGTCGACGCGCCGCTCGCCCGGGAGATGCTCGTCCGCCACGGAATCGTCGAGGGACGCCTGGACACCCGCGTCCCGGTCATCCGGGAGAACGCCCGCGCCGTGGAACAGGCCCGTGAACTGGAGACACGGAGCCGTCGCCGTGACCTGGTGATCGATGACGAGGCCCTCGTGGCCTTCTACCTCGAGCGACTGCCGGAAGACGTCACGTCCGGCCGTCATCTCGAATCGTGGTGGAAGAAACGAGGCCACCGCGACCCTGACGTCCTTCGCCTCACGCCCGAGGACATACGTACCTCCGAGGCTGCGCCCGACGCGGCGGATTTCCCGCCGCTCTGGCGCCAGGGCGACCGGAGTTTCGAACTGCGCTACGCCTTCGACCCGGGCGTGACGTCGGACGGCATCACGGTCCGTATCCCCCTGCCCCAGCTGTCCTCGGTCACGGCCGCCGGTTTCGAGTGGTTGGTTCCGGGGCTGCGGGAGGAGCTCTACACCGAGATGCTCCGCACACTCCCCAAGTACCTCCGCCGTCAGTGCTCACCGCCGGCGGAGTTCGCGTCGCTGCTCGCCGGCGACGTCTCGCCCCGCTCCGCCCCGCTTCCCGTGGCGCTCGCCCGGGCGCTCTCGGCCCGGATAGGTTCGACAGTCGATCCCCGTGACTTCGACCCGACCCAGCTACCGGGCCACCTCCGGATGCGCTTCGAGGTGGTCGACGGTGACGAGGTCGTGGCCTCCGGGACGGATCTAGCGCAGTTGAGGACCCGCTTGGTGGACAGGGTTCGTGCGACTCTCAACGCCCGCCTGGTCCCGGACAAGGGTCCGTACCGGGAGTGGACCGCCGGCACCATCGGCGATCTCCCGCCGGCGGTGACCGGCTCGGTGGACGGGGTCGAGGTCACGGTCTATCCAGCACTGCGTGTCGGCGCGGACGGCATCCACGTGGTGGCGTGTGCCACCGAGGACGAGCGCCGATCGACCCAGGCGGCCGCGGTGCTGACGCTGATCTCGTCTGGTCTCGTGTCGGCGTCGTCGATCCTGCGTGGGCGCCCGGTACAGCAGCGGCTCGCTCTCTCGCAGTACCCGCACGGCGGGATCGAGGGGCTCGTCTCGGATGCCTCACTCGCGGCGTGCGGCCGGATCATCGCCCGGAGAAAGGGCGCTCCGGTCCTCACCGTCGCTGATTTCGACGAGCTGCAGGCCACCGCGAGAGCGGAGGTGCCCGGCGCCGTGGCGTCCGCGATCTCGACGGCGGTGCCCGCTCTCGTGGCGGCCCAGTCGGTGTGGGGCTCGCTGGCCGCGGCACCGGCGGACATCGCCGATGCCGTCCGGCCGTCTCTCGACTTCCTCATCGGCCGGGGTTTCCTCGCCCGACACCCGGCCGACGCACTCCCGCATCTGGAACGACACGTGAGGGCTGTGGGGCTCCGCCTGGAGCTGGCGGAGAAGTCTCCGTCCCGCCACCGGGAACTCACGGTGAGGCTGTCCCGGTCCGAGGCGAGGGTCGACGAGGCGTGCGCCGCGTTGCGAAAGCGCCCGGGTGGGGCCCGGGCCGTTCGCGACCTGCGCTGGATGCTGGCCGAATACCGCGTGGGGCTGTTCGCGCAGACGCTCGGGACCGCCAGATCGGTGTCGGCGGAGCGCATCGAGAAGGCAGTGGCAGCGGCGCTGGCCCCCCGGTCGTCCCGCTGAGGCAGGCCGTCCCCTGGAGCCGGCCGTCGGCCGATCACCCGCCTATGGCGCGCGTCTAGCGACTCGTCCGGCGTTCCCGGAGGGCGATGATCTCGCGTTCGAAGTCATCGGCGGAACTGAACTGCTTGTACACCGAGGCGAAGCGGAGGTAGGCGACCTCGTCCAGGTCCTGTAGCGGGCCCAGGATGGCAAGACCGATCTGATGGGCGGGGACTTCGGACACGCCACCGGCGCGGACGGCGTCCTCGACCTGTTGGGCGAGGCGGCGCAGGGCGTCCTCGTCGACCGCTCGTCCCTGGCACGCACGCCGGACTCCGCGCACCACCTTGTCCCGGCTGAACGCCTCCGTGACCCCGTTGCGTTTGAGAACAGTCAGAAGCGGCGTCTCGAGAGTCGTGAACCGGTGGCCGCACCTCGGACATTCCCGGCGACGCCGGATCGCCTGCCCCTCGTCGACCGATCGTGAATCGATCACGCGGGAGTCCTCGTGGTGGCATGTCGGGCAGTACATTCCCGTGGGGCCCTTCGTCGACCGGACTTCACGCGTCCCGGCTCGTGCCTGACGGGATGCGGGGATGGCAGTACACCGTCCCCGACTCATTCTAGGAGGCCCGACGACCGGTCATGCGTAGGCGGGCCCGCCGAGATACGCCACGGCGAAGAGCAGGATCACTCCGAACGCGATCCCGCAGGCCAGGAGCGCCCACGTAGGAACGTCGTCGACGACGCCGCTGGCCACAGGAGCCTCGATATGGCAGGCGCGCACGCCCTCGGCCGACGCCGGGCGGACGAGCACGCGGCGACCCGGTGCCACAGACGTGACGCCGAGGGGGCGGCCGGGCACCCTCGGCCGGACGACGGTGTCGACACGTGCCGACGCCGCCGCGGGACGGCTGCCCTCCGGTCGAACCGCGGGGCGACGGTGGACGCGACCGGGCTGTGCGCTGCCCTTACCCGGGGAACTCTGTGGGGTGCCGGGACGATCGACGCCCGCGGACCGCCCGCGATGGTCGCCGGGGCAGACCTCGCTCCACCGCACGGTCGGACGTGCGTGTGACTGCAACTCCGTAACGGTCATGGTGACTCCCTACTCGATACGGTGTGCGAGTGGTGTTCGCACACCCGTATGTATGTGTCAGTACATCTGTTCGAATCCGAACTCTCCTAGAGTTGTATCACGCGACTCCGACACAGTCACCATTCCGGGCCCGATTATTTCGAACACCTGTGTGGCGCGACGTTCGCATGGGCGATAGGGTGTACACAGATACAGACGTCGAACATCCATTCGCCGAAGGGACCACACGAGATGCCGAAGCCCGACTTCGAGTCGCTGACGGACCGACAGAAGAGCGTTCTCCTCCACATCCACGACACCGTCAAGGAGCGCGGCTATCCGCCGAGCATCCGGGAGATCGGCGACGCGGTCGGGTTGCAGTCCACCTCGTCGGTGGCTCATCAGTTGCGGACTCTCGAGAAGAAGGGTTTCCTGACCCGGGACCCGCACAAGCCGCGCGCGGTGGACGTGCACGGGGTTCCCGGGCAGAAGTCGCGCGGGCGTCGTTCGCCGACGCCCGAGCCCCAGCGGCCCGGCGGCGCCTCCGAGCCCGTCTACGTCCCCGTGCTCGGCCGGATCGCCGCCGGCGGTCCGATCCTCGCCGAACAGGCCGTCGAGGAGATCTTCCCGCTGCCCGCGGACCTCGTGGGATCCGGCGACCTGTTCATGCTCAAGGTCGTCGGGGAATCGATGATCGACGCGGCGATCTGCGACGGCGACTTCGTGGTGGTCCGGCGGCAGAACGTCGCGGACAACGGTGAGATCGTCGCGGCGATGATCGACGGGGAGGCGACGGTCAAGACCTTCCGCAACGACGCGAGCGGAGTCTGGCTGCTACCTCACAATCCGTCGTTCAGTCCCATCCCGGGAGAGCACGCGACGATCCTCGGCAAGGTGGTGACGGTGTTCCGGAAGCTCTGAACTCCGGACTCGAACGGCGCGCCGCCCGTCCCCGGTGGGGGTCAGGCGGCGCCGTCGTGTGAGCCGTCGGCGGCGAACTCGTCGAGTTCACCCGCCACTGAGGCGGGCAGTCGGACGATGACCCGGGTTCCGTTTTCGGTGTGCTCCTCCTCGACCACCGCGCCCTCGGCGTGGACCCGTGACACCACGTCCCCACGGGAGTACGGGATCTCCAGGGTGACCTCGGTGTCCCCGGAAGCGACGATCTGGGTGATCCGCTCGAGCAGCTCGTCGACGCCCTGACCGGTGACGGCCGAGACGAACACGGCGTCGGGTAGCGCGTGGTGCAACTCGGTGAGTACGACGGGATCCGCGGCGTCCACCTTGTTGATCACCAGCAGCTCACGAGGTCGCTCGGCGTTCTGCTCCTCCACCACCTCGTTGATCACCTTGCGCACCGCCTCGATCTGGCGGAGCGGAAAGGCATCCGAGCCGTCCACCACATGGAGGAGAAGTTCGGAGTCGACGACCTCCTCCAGTGTGGAACGGAAGGCCTCGACCAACTGGGTCGGAAGATGACGAACGAACCCCACGGTGTCGGTGAAGACGACCGCGCGGCCGTCAGGCAGCTCGGCCTTCCGGGTGGTCGGGTCGAGCGTGGCGAACAAGGCGTTCTGGACCAGTACCCCGGCACCGGTTATCCGATTGAGAAGACTGGACTTTCCGGCGTTGGTGTATCCGGCGATCGCTATCGAGGGCACGGGCGTGGCACGGCGACGGTGCCGTTTGGTGTCGCGGGCCTGTTTCATCCCCTTGATGTCGCGCCGCAGACGTGCCATCCGTTCGCGGATCCGACGCCGGTCGGTCTCGATCTTGGTCTCACCCGGACCTCGGAGACCCACGCCGCCGTTGCTGCCGGCACGCCCGCCGGCCTGACGGGACAACGACTCGCCCCAGCCGCGGAGGCGGGGAAGCATGTACTCCATCTGGGCGAGAGTCACCTGGGCCTTGCCCTCGCGGCTGGTGGCGTGCTGCGCGAAGATGTCGAGGATCAGGGCGGTGCGGTCGATGACCTTGACGTTGACCGCCTTCTCCAGCGCGAGCAACTGTCCCGGGGTGAGTTCACCGTCGCAGATGACGGTGTCGGCGCCGGTCGCGGCGATCACGTCCTTGAGGACACTGACCTTGCCCGACCCGATGTACGTCGCGGCGTCGGGCTTGTCGCGTCGCTGGATGAGCGCATCGCACACCTCTGATCCCGCGGTCTCGGCCAGCTGGGCGAGTTCGGCCATCGCGGCGTCGGCCTGGGCGGCGGAGCCCTCCGTCCAGACACCCACGAGCACGACCCGTTCGAGTCTGAGCTGGCGGTACTCGGCGTCGTTGACGTCCTGGAGTTCGGTGGACAGCCCCGCCACCCGGCGCATCGAGGATCTCTCCTCGAGCTGGAACTCACCGATGGATGGATCGAGGTCGCGTGTCGGCCGATCAGCGGCCGTGTAATCAGTAGTCATTCGCGTTCATCTTCTCACACCCGGGCCCCTGGTGTCCTGTGTGGAGCGGTGTGCTAATGCCTACGACGATATCGGCCGTGGGCGACGAGGGCCGACGGTCCGATGAGGGAGGATCCACCCTCTCGTAGAGCGACCGCGAGTTCGCCGCCCGGGACCGCGACGACGACGTCTCCCGACGCCTCCCCCGCGTCGGCCAGTGCGGCCACCGCGGTCGCCACGATCCCGGTGCCGCAGGACATGGTCTCCCCGGCACCGCGCTCATGGACACGCATCGAGACCCGGCCGTCCACCATCGGGGTGGCGATCTCCACGTTGACCCCGTCGGGGAAGAAGTCCCTGTCGAACACCGGGCTCTGCTCCACCCGCAACGCGGCGAGGTCCGCCGCTCCCAGACCCGGGACCACGCAGGCCAGATGCGGATTGCCCATGTCGACGGCCAGTCCCGCGAAGGTGCGGCCCGCGATCTCCGCCGAGGACAGCCCGAGCAGTCGCGGCTCCCCCATGTCCACCCGCACCACGGCATCATCGCCCGAGTAGGAGATGACCTCGGCTGGGCGAGCGCCGGCCCGCGTGCCCACGGGGATCGAACCCGCCTCCGCCCGTCCGGTCCCGACGAGCGCGTGGGCGAAGACCCGGACCCCGTTCCCGCACATCTCCGCGATCGAGCCGTCCGCGTTGCGGTAGTCCATGAACCAGTCCGCCCGGTCGACACCGTCGGGCAGGGAAGCCAGCACCCCCCGGTCGACGAGGGCGCCGGCGGTGGCGATCCTGAGCACGCCGTCCGCGCCGATACCACCGCGCCGGTCGCACAGCGCACGCACGAGGGCCTCATCCAGTTCGAGGTCGGCGTCGTCGTCCGGGAGGATGACGAAATCGTTGAGGGTCCCGTGGCCCTTGAGGAAGGCGATACCGTCGGGCTGCGAAGCCGGGCGAGTCGAAGTCATGGCGAAATCGTACTCGGCTCCGGTAATCGTTCCGCAGTGCGGAAAGGCCGGATGAACCCGGACGGGGCGCCCACTAGAGTCGGACAGGAGAACGGTCCCCTACCTCTAGGAGAGCATCGATGTCCGAACGCATCACCGTCGGCGGTATCCAGGTCGACGAGGTCCTCTACGACTTCGTCAACACCAAGGCCATTCCGGGGACCGGGGTCGACCCCGACGCGTTCTGGGCGGGTGCCTCAGAGATCTTCACCGAGCTGGCCCCGCGCAACCGCGAGCTGCTCGCCACCCGCGAGGAGTTGCAGTCCAGGATCAACGCCTGGCACCACGAGAACCCGGCGCCGATCGACCCGAGCGCCTACAAGGCCTTCCTGCAGGAGATCGGGTACCTGGTTCCGGAGCCGGAGTCGGTCTCCGTCACTACGGAGAACGTCGACGCGGAGATCGCGACGGTCGCCGGTCCGCAGCTCGTCGTGCCGATCATGAACGCCCGGTTCGCGATCAACGCCGGCAACGCCCGGTGGGGATCGCTCTACGACGCCCTCTACGGGACCGATGCGATCCCGGAGTCGGACGGCGCGGAGCAGGGTTCCTCCTACAACAAGGTCCGCGGGGACAAGGTCATCGCCTGGGCGCGTGAGTTCCTGGACGACGCCGCGCCGCTGGAGGCCGGCAGTCACGTCGGGAGCACCGGTTACGCCGTCGTCGACGGCGGCCTGCAGGTGACCGTCGCCGACGGCTCGACCACCCGGTTGGCGGACCCGGAGAAGTTCGTGGGCTTCCTCGGCGAGGCCTCGAGCCCGTCGTCGGTCCTGCTCCGCAACAACGGACTGCACATCGAGATCCAGATCGACCCGGACTCCCCGATCGGCTCGACCGACGCCGCCGGCGTCAAGGACGTCGTCCTCGAATCCGCCGTCTCCACCATCATGGACTTCGAGGACTCCGTCGCCGCCGTCGACGCCGAGGACAAGACCCAGGGCTACAGCAACTGGCTGGGCCTCATGAAGGGTGACCTGTCCGAGGAGATCACCAAGGGCGACAAGACCTTCACCCGCGTCCTCAACGACGACCGGGTCTTCACCGTGCCCGACGGCTCGGGCGAGGTCCGTCTGCACGGCCGTTCGATGCTCTTCGTGCGGAACGTCGGCCACCTGATGACCAACCCGGCTGTTCT
Source organism: Dietzia sp. B32 (assembly GCF_024732245.1). Lineage (NCBI taxonomy): Bacteria > Bacillati > Actinomycetota > Actinomycetes > Mycobacteriales > Dietziaceae > Dietzia > Dietzia sp. B32. The sequence goes on from NZ_CP093845.1 coordinate 398,252, forward strand.
CGACGCCGAGGGCAACGAGATGCCGGAGGGCATCCTGGACGCGCTGATCACCTCGCTCGCGGGTATGCACGGCATCGCCGAGGGCAACGAGCGGGGGAACAGCCGTCACGGTTCGATCTACATCGTCAAGCCCAAGCAGCACGGGCCGGAGGAGGTCGCCTTCACGACCGAGCTGTTCGGCCGTGTCGAGAAGCTCCTCGGCCTGCCCGAGAACACCCTCAAGGTGGGCATCATGGACGAGGAGCGTCGTACCTCGGTCAACCTCGCGGCCTGCATCGCCGAGGCGACCGAGCGGGTGGTGTTCATCAACACCGGTTTCCTCGACCGGACGGGCGACGAGATCCACACCTCCATGGAGGCCGGGCCGATGATCCGCAAGGGCGAGATGAAGTCCGCCCGGTGGATGACGGCCTACGAGGACTTCAACGTCGACACCGGACTCGCGTGCGGTCTGCGTGGCCGGGCCCAGATCGGCAAGGGTATGTGGGCCAAGACCGACCTCATGGCGGAGATGCTCGCGGAGAAGATCGGACAGCCCGAGGCCGGTGCGAACACCGCATGGGTCCCCTCCCCGACCGGAGCCACCCTGCACGCCACGCACTACCACCGGGTCAACGTCATGACCCGGCAGGAGGAGCTGCTCGCCGGTGGCGCCCGCGCGAGTGTCGACGACATCCTCTCCGTGCCGCTCGCCCCGAACACCGAGTGGTCGGATGCCGAGAAAAAAGAGGAGGTCGACAACTCCTGCCAGACCATCCTGGGTTACGTCGTCCGGTGGGTCGAGCAGGGAATCGGTGTGTCGAAGGTGCCGGACATCCACGACGTCAACCTCATGGAGGATCGCGCCACCCTGCGGATCTCGTCGCAGATGCTGGCCAACTGGATCCGCCACGGCATCATCACCGCCGACGATGTCGAGGATTCGCTGCGCCGGATGGCAGAGATCGTCGACAAGCAGAACGCCGGTGACGAGGCGTACCGGAACATGGCACCGGACTTCGATTCGTCGATCGCGTGGCAGGCCGCCCGGGAGCTGATCCTCGAGGGCACCACGCAGCCGTCGGGCTACACCGAGCCGATCCTCCACCGCCGTCGTCGCGAGTTCAAGGCGGCCAACGCCCGGTAGGACACGGCGCACGGTTGGACACGGCGCACGGTGACCGGCGCCCGCGCACCGGAATCCGCTGCCCCGCCCGATACCCGCCCCTCACCGGGGAGCGGATCGGGACGGAGGGCAGCGGATTCCGTCATTCCGGCCAGGGTCCGCGCTGCCGGGATCGACGGGCTCCCGACGCCGCGGTGTCAGGGGACGAGACCGGCCACCGCCGCGCGGAGGATCGCCACGGCGGCATCCCTACGGTCGCGGGTGAACCTGGCCTCGGGCCCGGATGCCGACACCGCGAAGGCGGCGTCACCGGTGCCGACCGCGATGGCCACGCACCGGACACCCTCCTCCTGCTCGGACTCGTCGGTGGCGAACCCGACCCGGCGGACCAACCGCAGTTCGTCGATCAGACTGTCCGGATCGACGATCGTCGAGTCGGTGAAGCGGCGCATGCCGGCCCGGTCGAGCATGCTGCGGACCTCGTCGTCGTCGTCCCCCGCGACCAGAGCCTTACCCACCGCGGTGCAGTGCACGTCCACCCGTCGGCCCACCTCGGTGAACATCCGCATCGAGTGCGGCGAGGGCACCTGGGCCAGGTAGACCACCCCGTCTCCCTCCCGGACAGCGAGATTGGCGGTCTCGCCGGTGCCCTCGACCACGGCGGTGAGAACCGGCACGGCCCAGGAGGCGGTCGCGCGCCCGGCGACGTCACCGATCCGCTGCAGTCGCGGACCCAGCAGGTAGTCACGGCCGGCGTCACGCCGGAGATGTCCGCTCTCGGCGAGAGTGCCGCACAGACGGTGGACGGTGGCGGCCGCCAGCCCGGTGTCGGCGACGAGGTCTCCGAGACTCGCCCGGCCGCCTCGGCTGCTCAGCGCGTCGAGCAGATCGAAGGCACGGTCGACGGACTGGACCCGCGAGCGCCCGCCACGAGGAGAACTCACCGCCGGTCCGCCCCCAGAATCCGGAGCGCGACCTCGAGCGGGTCGGGCGCGTCGTCGGCGCGGCCACGGGTGTCGGTGTCGATCCACCGGATCCGGTGGTCACGGCCGAACCACGACCGCTGCCGCCGGACGTAGCGACGGGTACCGATCACGGTCCGCTCCTCGGCGCGTCCCGTGCCCTCGTCGTCGATCCGCTGGTGCGCGTCCATCTCATCGAGCACCTGTGCGTACCCGATCGCCCGCCGCGCCGTGACGCCCTCGAGCAACCCGACGCCCACGAGTCGACGGACCTCGTCGACGAGGCCGGTCGCGAACATCGTCGCCGCTCGTGTGGCCAACCGTTCATCGAGTTCGGCCAGGTCGCATCGCACCCCCAGCAGACGGGTGCCCCACCGGGGCTCCCCGATCGTCGGCCGGGAGGCCGAGAAGGGCTTCCCGGTGAGTTCGACGACCTCGAGGGCGCGAACGGTACGCCTGGGATCGCTGGGCAGGATGGTCCGGGCGGCCTCGGGGTCCACCGCCGCGAGCTCGGCGTGCAGCGCCTCCACCCCGATCTGCTCGAGTCGACGCTCGTAGTGGGCCCGCACCTGAGGGTCGGTGTCCGGGATCATCCATCCGTCCACGAGGGCCTGGACGTACATCATCGATCCGCCGCACAGGATGGGCACATGGCCGCGCTCGCGGATCTCGTCGATCTCCCGCTCGGCCGCTGTGCGGAAGTCGGCCACGCTGGCGGTCTGGGTCACGTCCAGGACGTCGAGTCGGTGGTGAGGGATCCCCCGCCGCTGTTCCGGCGTGAGCTTGGCGGTACCGATGTCCATTCCGCGGTACTGCTGCATGGCATCGCAGTTGACCACCTCCCCGCCGAGTCGTTCGGCCAGTCCGAGGGCCAGGTCCGACTTCCCGGTCCCGGTCGGCCCCACCACGGCGACGGGAGCGGTCCCCGTCATGACGGCTCCCCGGGCACGATCGCATCGCGGGCGTGGGGGTCGCGGACGGCGCCCTCCACTGCAAGGTCCGTGGGGGATTCCGGGGGCCACCACGCGCAGTGATACCCCACCCCGAACGGCGCCCAGGACAGCGACTCCCGAGCAGGGCGGCCCGCGACCAGAGAGGCCAGTGCGAGCCACGCGGGCCGACTCCACCACCCGACCTCGTCCGCCACGCGCGCGCCCGGGTCGGGAAGCACACCCCCGGTACGCAGCCACCGGCCGAGGTGGCCGTCCAGTGAGACACCGCGCGGGTCCTCGGGGACGGGGGCGCGCGGTGTGAGGGAGGCGGGGCCGTCCGCGACGACGACGACGAGGTCGTCCGGCTCCGGAGTGGGGGCGGACCGCGGACTCACGGGGATGCCCCTGAAGGACCTCGGAAGGTCGGTTCCCGCACGGTCGAGCAGCCACCAACCGATCAGTGCCGCGTCGGGGACCGCCCCGTGCGGTGCCGGCGGGGCATCGGGCCGACCCACCGGGACGTCGACCCCCCACCTCGCGAGAGTGGAACGCATGTCGCCGAGGCCTCGGCCCCCGGGGTCGGACCCCAGTACGACGACCCGTGCCGCGCCGATCCGGGCCCGCCGGAGCACCTCACAGATCGTGTCCACCCCGCCGCCGGTGTCCGCGACCGCCGATCCGGACAGCTCCGGCACGAGGACCGGGGCTCCGGGGACCAGGACGACTGAGGGGCTCACATCCCGAAACCCTACTGACCGCCTCCGACGCCGGGGAACAGACCCGTACGGGGACACGGCGGGGATACGGCGGACACCCGGGCGGCGGTTGGTACACACTAGGAGGATGCCGTCTCCGCGACGCGGGTCGGCGAGGCGATGACCGGTGCGAACCCGGTGACGGTGCCGTGACACGCGGCAGAAGGAAACGAGGACGACATGACCGAGCAGTCACCCGCCGCCCAGAGCGGATCAGGTCCGGGCGGATCGAGTTCGGACGGCGCGACCCCGAACCCCGGTCCGAGGCCGGGAGCGCCCTCCCCCGCCGCACTGGCCCGCAAGGTGGCTCCGCGGCCGACCCCCGCCGTCGCGCCCCGGGTCGAGCGCGGTTCGGATCCGTCCAAGTGGGGTCGCGTCGACGAGTCGGGGGCGGTGTTCGTCCGGACGGCTGACGGCGAGCGCCAGGTCGGGTCGTGGCAGGCCGGTGCCCCGGAAGAGGGGCTGGCGCACTTCGGGCTCCGGTTCGACGACCTCGCGGCCGAGGTCGCCCTGCTGGAGACCCGCCTCGATTCCCACCCGCAGGACGCCCGCAAGACCCGCGCCTCGGCGGAGACGCTCGCAGCGCAGATCCCCGCCGCCGCAGCAGTGGGGGATCTGGACTCACTCGCGGCACGGGTGGCAGCGGTGATCGAGCGTTCCGGCGAGGTCGAGGCCGCGGCCAGGCAGCGCAAGGACGAGCAGCGGGCGGCGGCGATCGCGCGCAAGGAGGCCCTGGCGGCGGAGGCCGAGGAGATCGGCGCGTCGTCGACGCAGTGGAAGTCCGCCGGCGATCGACTCCGCGAGATCCTCGAGGAGTGGAAGACGATCCGGGGTATCGACCGCAAGACCGACGACGCCCTGTGGAAGCGCTTCTCCAAGGCTCGGGAGGCGTTCAACCGGCGCCGTGGCTCGCACTTCGCCGAACTGGACCGCACCCGGGCCTCGGTCAAGCGGGTCAAGGAGGAGCTCGTGGAGCGGGCCGAGGCGCTCTCGGCATCCACCGAGTGGAACGACACGGCAACGGCGTTCCGTCGTCTCATGGACGAGTGGAAGGCGGCCGGCAGGGCTCCCCGTGACGCCGATGATGCGCTGTGGAAGCGGTTCAAGGCCGCCCAGGACACGTTCTTCGACGCCCGCCACGCGGCGTCAGCGGAACGGGACGCCGAGTTCGAGTCCAACGCCCAGGCCAAGGAGGCGCTGCTCGCCGAGTACGAGGGCAGGATCGACCCTGCGGCGGACCTGGGTGCCGCACGGTCCGCTCTGCGGTCGTTGCAGTCCCGGTGGGAGGAGATCGGCAAGGTTCCCAGGGAGCGGATGGGTCAGCTCGAGGGTCGTATCCGGGCTCTGGAGAAGCGGGTCGCGGACGCCGCGGACACCGAGTGGCGTCGTACCGATCCGGAAGCGAAGGCACGCGCCGGCCAGTTCTGGGACCGGGTGCGCGACTTCGAGGAGCAGGCCGCGAAGGCGGAGGCTGCAGGCAGGAGCAACGAAGCCGAGGGTGCCCGCGCCCAGGCCTCGCAGTGGAGGGAGTGGGCGGAGGCCGCCGAGAGGGCGGTTGACACCCGCTGACTCCTGGTTGACGGGGAGCGCCCCCGGATCAGAAGAGCCCGACCCGGATCGACGGGTCGGGCTCTTCCTCGTCCGGGCGGACTATGGGGTTCGGGGTTCGGTCAGCCCCGGTCCCCGTGCCGGGCGTCGTCCTCGAGCGCGAGCTGCTCGGGGGTCCGTGCCCACAACACGCTCGCAAGGGTGATCGCCAGTGCGAACACGATGAGCTCGCTGATGTAGAGGCCGATCCCGGGGGCTCCGAAGTCCTGCACGTCGGGGTTGGGTCCCCGGCCGGACTGGCGAAGCCAGATCGCCAGTACGCCGTAGACGGCGGCGACACACGTCGCGCCCCAGGCGATCCCGGCGGCCCACCACTTCTGGGTCATGATCATCGCGGCGCCGAACGCGATGGTCCCGACCGAGTACAGGAGCACGAACAGGTGGGACGGCAGCGTCGTTTGCTGCTCGCTCGCGACGTCGGTGAAGAACAGGACGTCGAGCCCACGTACTCCCGCGCTGTGCGGGAGGGCGAGAGCGACGGCCAGCAGGACGATGAGGACGGCGGAGGCCAGGTAGGCACGCCCGATCACGAGGGTGCGCCCGAGAACCCTGTCCCGCTCGCGCATCGCCGATTCCGCGTTCCGGGTGACTTCCATGATCCCCGCGATCGGATCGGGTCGGTCGTCGGTGCTCACGTGGGGCATCCCTTCTCGGTGGTGACGGAGGCGACGACGGTGTCGCGCCGCAGAGTGGGCAGTCCGAGCCCGACCCCGATGGGCGGGGTCTCGGGCTTGCGACCGGCTTCGTGACGATCTCCGGCACGGGTGGCCCGGTAGGTGAGCACCCCGTCGTCCGCGAGCAGGTGGTGCGGGGCCGCCGCGGTGATCCGGGTCGTCACGATGTCCCCCGGCCGCACCCGCTCGGCATGCTCGCCGACCGGCGCGAAGTGCACCAGCCGCCCGTCGCGGGCTCGGCCCGTCATCCGGGCGGTCGCCGCGTCCTTACGCCCTTCGTCGGCGGTGACGAGTAGCTCGACGATCTGCCCGACCTGCTTCTGGTTCTCCTCCAGGGTGATCCGCTCCTGGAGGAGGATCAGGCGTTCGTAGCGTTCCTGGACCACCGCCTTGGGGATCTGCTCCGCCATGGTGGCCGCGGGGGTTCCCGGACGGGGCGAGTACTGGAAGGTGAACGCGCTGGAGAAACGGGCCTTCTCGACCACATCGAGGGTGGCCTGGAAGTCCTCTTCGGTCTCACCGGGGAACCCGACGATGATGTCGGTGGTGATGGCGGCGTGCGGCATGGCCGCGCGGACGCGGTCGATGATCCCGAGGAAGCGCTCGGACCTGTAGGACCTGCGCATGGCCCGGAGCACGCGGTCGGAACCGGACTGCAGGGGCATGTGCAGCTGGGGACACACGGTGGGCGTGGCGGCCATGGCCTCGATCACGTCGTCGGTGAACTCCGCCGGGTGCGGCGACGTGAAGCGGATGCGTTCGATCCCCTCGACACGACCGGCCGCACGGAGCAGTTTGGCGAACGCCCCCTTGTCCGAGGGCTCGTCGGGATCGTGGAACGACCGGCCGTAGGCGTTGACGTTCTGGCCGAGCAGCGTGACCTCGAGAACACCCTCGTCGGCGAGCGCCTGAATCTCGGCCAGGACCTCTCCGGGCCGCCGGTCGACCTCCTTGCCGCGCAGGGAGGGAACGATGCAGAAGGTGCAGGTGTTGTTGCATCCCACGGACACCGAGACCCAGCCCGCGTAGGCGGACTCGCGGGTGGCGGGCAGGGTCGAGGGGAAGTGCTGCAGGGAGTCGGCGATCTCCACCTCGGCCCGCTCGTTGTGGCGCGACCGGTCGAGGAGGGTCGGGAGGTGGCCGAGGTTGTGCGTACCGAACACCACGTCGACCCACGGCGCGCGGGAGACGACGACGTCCTTGTCCTTCTGGGCGAGGCAGCCGCCGACCGCGATCTGCAGACGGGGGTTGGCGTCCTTCCACGGGCGAAGGTGACCGAGAGTGCCGTAGAGCCGGTTGTCGGCGTTCTCGCGGACCGCGCAGGTGTTGAACACCACGAGGTCGGGGAGGTGGCCCTCGGCCGGGTCGGCCTCGCCCACGAAGGGGATGTACCCCGCGGCGTCGAGCACCCCGGAGAGCCGCTCGGAGTCATGGACGTTCATCTGGCAGCCGAAGGTACGCACCTGGTACGTCCGGCGGTCAACGCCCTTGACGTGTGCGTCCTGCGCCGCCGTCTGCAGGTCGGTCACGAGAGTATCCACGCAGGCCAGGGTACTCAGGGCGACGCGTGGGCCGCCAATTCGGCGTCCACGACTTTCATCGCCAACCCCGTCGGATAACCCCGACGAGCGAGGAAGGCGATGAGCCTCCGTCGCTCCCCCTGTACATCGGGGCCGGATAAGGCCTCGGCGGGCCGGCGATCCAACCGACCGCGAACCAGTTCAGCAGCCTGCCGGCGGTCATCGGACTCGTCGATTCCGCCGACCGCCCGGGCGATGTGCGACTCCGCCACGCCCTTGTCCCGCAGCTCGCGTTCGAGTGCGCCCCGAGAGCGGCCGCGGCGTTTCCTGCGACCCCGGACCCATTCCTCCGCGAAGTCAGCGTCGTTGAGCAGACCCCACGCCCTGACCCGGTCGAGTGCCTCGTCGACCGCATCCGCGGAGTGCTCCTTCTCGAGCAACCGCCCACGGAGCTCGTGCTCGCTGCGTGGCCGGTGTCGGAGCAATCTCAGAGCGGAGGAGGCAGCCTCGTGTGCCTCGGGCGCCAGCGGGGGCAGGTCCGAGGAACTGGAAGGCCGGGCCTCCACCGCGGCGATCGCCGTGCGGAGCTCCTCCGCTCCCAGCGCTCCGCCGGGGCGTCCGGCGCGGGTGTCCCGTTCAGGCATCAGAATTCGACGGGCACCACGTCGATCGGCGCGTCCTCGTCGGACTCCGCCTCGATCTCGGCGATCTCCGCGCCCGCGCCGATCTTGAGCTTGTCGAGGATCTTGCGCTCGATCTCGTCTCGCACCGACGGGTTGTCCTTCAGGTAACGACGGGCGTTCTCCTTGCCCTGGCCGAGCTGGTCCTGTCCGTAGGTGAACCAGGAACCCGACTTCTTGATGAAGCCGTTGTCCACGCCCATGTCGATGAGCGACCCCTCGCGGCTGATCCCCTCGCCGTAGAGGATGTCGAACTCCGCGATCTTGAACGGCGGTGCGACCTTGTTCTTGACGACCTTGCACTTGGTGCGGTTACCGACCGCGTCGGCACCGTCCTTGAGCGTCTCGATCCGACGCACGTCCAGCCGCACCGACGCATAGAACTTCAGCGCCTTACCACCGGTGGTGGTCTCCGGCGAGCCGAACATGACGCCGATCTTCTCGCGTAGCTGGTTGATGAAGATGGCGGTGGTGCCGGTGTTGTGCAGCGCACCGGTCATCTTCCGCAGGGCCTGACTCATGAGTCGCGCCTGCAGGCCGACGTGGCTGTCACCCATCTCGCCCTCGATCTCCGCCCGCGGCACCAGCGCCGCCACGGAGTCGATGACCAGGATGTCGATCGACCCGGAGCGCACCAGCATGTCGGCGATCTCCAGCGCCTGCTCGCCGGTGTCCGGCTGGGAGACGATGAGGTTGTCCGTGTCCACGCCCAGTTTGCGGGCGTACTCCGGATCCAGCGCGTGTTCGGCGTCGATGAACGCCGCGATTCCCCCGGCGGCCTGGGCGTTGGCCACGGCGTGCAGCGCGACCGTGGTCTTACCCGAGGACTCGGGTCCGTAGATCTCGACGACGCGGCCGCGGGGGAAACCGCCCACGCCCAGCGCCACGTCCAGGGACAGTGCACCGGTCGGGATCACCTGGACCGGCGGCCGGGTGTCGTCGCCCAGCCGCATGACGGAGCCCTTGCCGTACGCCTTGTCGATCTGCGCGAGGGCCAGTTCCAGGGCCTGCTCGCGATTCTGGGCCACGCCCGTCTTGGTCCCCGACTTCGCGGTGGTCTTGGGTGCCATGGTGCTCTCCGTTCCTGCGCGACCCCCGGCGTCCGGCCGATCGGTCTGGGTGGTGATTCAGTTGCGGACGTTACGGGCCGGGTACGACACGAACGTCTCGCGCGAAACCGGCGACCGCTCTCCTGTGGAGGGAGGGCGCCCTGTGGACGGGTCGTCCCGTCATCACGTGTCCCCCAGTGTAGCCGAACGGGTGTTCGAGGTCGACAGACACGCCGTGCGTCATCCGCTAGCGCAGCTGTTCGGGCACGTCGAACTCGGCGCACAGCGCCAACCAGACGCGCTTGACGGGCAGTCCGGCGTCGATCGCCTCGTCCGCGGTCCTCCCGCCGCACTCCGCGAGATGGTGCGACCTGATGAGGCTGTCGGCGCGGAGTGCTCCGAAGGCCTCCGCCGTGCGCGCCCGGAACTCGGTCTGAGTCACGTTCCGCCCTCCCCTGCGGACGACGACGGGCCGCCGGCGTGGTCGCCGACGGCCCGTTGCCGCGAGATCACTGCTGTTCGGTCTGCGCCTGCTGCTGCGGCGACGCGGCCGGCTGGGACTGCCCCTGGCCGAGCTGGCCGGCGGCGCCGGTGCCGGAGCCGAGCTGGCCGCCCTCGGTCATCGACGCGCGGATCTGCTCCAGACGGCTGTGGCCGGCCATCTGGGTGGAGGCCTGTTCGACCTCGAGCATCCGACCCTGCACGGAGTTCTGCGCGAGTTCCGCGGAACCCAACGCGTTGGCGTAGCGCCGCTCGATCTTGTCGCGGACCTGGTCGAGGTTTGGGGTGTTGCCGCCCGAGGAGAGCTCCGACATCGACTGCAGGGAGGCGCTCACCTGCTCCTGCATCTTGGCCTGCTCCAGCTGGCTGAGCAGCTTGGTGCGCTCGGCCACCCGCTGCTGCAGGACCATCGCGTTCTGCTCGACGGCCTTCTTCGCCTGGGCCGCGGCCTGGAGGGACTGGTCGTGCAGCCCCTTGAGGTCCTCGACGCTCTGCTCGGCGGTGACGAGCTGCGCGGCGAAGGCCTCCGCTGCGTTCTCGTACTCCGTCGCCTTCACCGAGTCGCCGTTCTGGCGTGCCTGCTCCGACATCTGGAGGGCCTGGCGGGTGGAGCCCTGCAGCTTCTCGATGTCCGCGAGCTGCCGGTTGAGCTTCATCTCCAGCTGCCGCTGGTTCCCGATGACCGCGGCGGCCTGCTGCGAGAGCTGCTGGTGCTGGCGCTGCGCATCGGCGATCGCCTGCTGGATCTGGACCTTGGGGTCAGCATTCTCGTCGATCTTCGAATCGAACAACGCCATGAGGTAGCGCCATGCCTTGGTAAACGGATTGGCCATCGCTGCGTAGTGTCCTTCTGCCGATTCGGACGACGGGTCTGTTCAACGGTACCGAACAACGCCGGTGTGGGACCACCGACCGTGATGGGTGCGGGGTCAGGCCGCGAGCACGGGCTCCGTGAAAGTGCCCGGAGGGGACACCTCGAGCGCCGCACGGATGAGGATCTCCCCCAGCGAGACGTCGAGGGCGCCCGAGATGGAGGCGAGGAGTTCGCTGGAGGCCTCCTTGCGGCCGCGCTCGATCTCCGAGAGGTAACCGGGACTCACACGGGCGGCGTCGGCCACGTCACGCAATGTCCGACCGGACTCCCCCCGCAGACCACGAAGGACCGTTCCTAGCGTCTCGCGTAGCAGAGGGGCACCGCCGGTCTGGTCCGGTCTGGGCAGGGTGGTCATCTGGATGTTCGGCATCACGGGGTATAACGCACCACCTGCCGGATTCGTTCCCGTCGTCGTCGTCACCGGTCCATCTCCCCCGTCGCTGCGGCGACGACCTGCTCCAATGCCGCCGTGCACGCTGCTCGGCGGATCCGGCTGCGGTCACCGTCCACCCTCAGTGGCACCGACCACGGTCCCCGGCCGGGGACGACCAGGCCGAGGAAGACGGTGCCGACCGGCCGGCCCTCCTGAGGGTCCGGTCCCGCCACTCCGGTCAGGCCCACGCCGACGTCGGCACCGCAGCGCGCGGCAGCGCCCCGGGCCAGCTCGCGAGCGGTCTCCGCCGAGACCGCCCCGTACTCGTCGAGGATCTCGCGGGAAACCCCGGCGAGGTCGTGTTTGAGCTCGGTGGCGTACACGATGAGCCCACCGCGCAACACCGCGCTGGCGCCCGGGACGTCTGCGATGGTCGCTGCCAGCAGCCCGGCGGTGAGGGACTCGGCCGTCGCCAGGGTCCAGCCCCGGTCCCGCAGGGCCGTGACGGCGGCCCGGGCCGCGGGCGGCGGTGCGACGGTCGGAGTAACGGGTCCGTCAGTCACCGGCACGGGCGGCCTGACGTGCCTTGACCAGATAGTCGACGCCGGTGACGACCGTGAGCACCACGGCCGCCCCGACCACGACCCACTCCACGGGCCACACCCAGTGCGGCAGCGGGAGGATGAGCATCCCCATCCCCACCGTCTGGGTGACGGTCTTGAGCTTGCCGCCCCTACTGGCGGCCACGACGTAATCCACCCCGAACAGCCGCCACAGCGTGATCCCGATTTCTCGGACCAGGATCACCACGGTCACCCACCAGAACAGCTCGCCCACCAGGGAGAGCGAGATGAGCGCGGCGGCGATGAGCGCCTTGTCGGCGATCGGATCCGCGATCTTGCCGAAGTCGGTGACCAACCCCAGTTTGCGGGCCAGGTGACCGTCGACGTAGTCGGTGAACATCGCGACGGCGAACACGACGAACGCCCCAACCCGCCACCACGGCTCCTGGGCGTCGGCGACGAAGAACAGGACCACGAAGACCGGGACCAGGATGATCCGCAGCACCGTGAGCACGTTCGCGATGTTGAGTACGGGGACCTCGGCGGTGGGTAGCCCGTCCTCGCGCGTGGAAGCAGTCACCCCCTCACCTTAGCGAGCCGGGCGGTAATACCCTTGGTCGTGAGGCACCCCCGCCATCATCCCCAGGAGGACCCCGATGCCGATCTTCGCCGTGACCTACCGTTACGAGGCCGCCCAGAGCGAGGAACGCGAGGCCAACAAGCCCGCCCATCGTGAGTGGCTGTCCGCCCGCGTCGACGACGGCTCGATCCGGTCCGTGGGACCGTTCGTCGACGGGTCCGGGGCGCTGCTGCTGGTGGAGGCCGACGACGACGAGGCGGCGCGATCACTGGTCAACGACGACCCCCACTGCCTCCGCGGAATGGTCTCCGAGATCGTGGTCCGCGAGTGGATGCCCGTCTTCGGCGCCCTCACCTGAGCGCGCTCCGTCGGACCGGAGGCCCGCCGGAGCCGCCTGACCGCCCGCTACCCCACCGGGGTCGCGGCGGGGTCCTGCAGATCGGCCGGGTCGTCGCCCGGCTCCTCCTCCGGCGGGGCTCCGCCCTTGATCATCCAGAGCACCGAGGCCAACTCCTCCGGCTTCACCAGGACGTCGCGGGCCTTGGACCCCTCGGAGGGTCCGACGATGTCGCGCGACTCCATGAGGTCCATGAGCCGGCCGGCCTTGGCGAATCCGACCCGTAGCTTGCGTTGGAGCATGGACGTCGAGCCGAACTGGCTGGAGACCACCAACTCCACGGCGGCGAGCAGATCGTCGAGGTCGTCCCCGATGTCGGCGTCGATGTCCTTCTTGCCGTCCTCCTTCGCCGCGGTGATGGACTCGTCGTACTCGGGCTCGGCCTGGTTCTTGGCGTAGTCGACGACCTCGTGGATCTCCTCGTCGGTGATGAACGCGCCCTGCATACGGACGGGACGCGACGCGCCCATCGGGATGAAGAGCCCGTCGCCCATGCCGATGAGCTTCTCGGCCCCGGCCTGGTCGAGGATGACCCGCGAGTCGGTGAGTGAGGACGTGGCGAACGCCAGCCTGGACGGGACGTTGGTCTTGATGAGACCGGTCACCACGTCCACGGACGGACGCTGCGTGGCCAGGACGAGGTGGATTCCCGCCGCGCGCGCCTTCTGGGTGATGCGGACGATCGCGTCCTCGATGTCGCGGGGCGCGGTCATCATGAGGTCCGCCAGCTCGTCGACGACCGCGACGATGTACGGATACGGCCGGTAGACGCGTTCGCTACCGGGCGGGGTGGTGATGGCGCCCGACTTCACACGCTCGTTGAAATCGGTGATGTGACGCACGCGGGTGGACTTCATGTCCTGGTAGCGCTGCTCCATCTCCTCCACCAGCCACGCCAGCGCCGCGGCCGCCTTCTTGGGCTGGGTGATGATCGGCGTGATGAGGTGCGGGATGCCCTCGTACGGCGTCAGTTCGACCATCTTCGGGTCGATGAGGATGAGACGGACCTCGTCCGGGGTGGCGCGTGTCAGGAGCGACACCAGCATCGAGTTGACGAAGCTCGACTTGCCGGAACCGGTCGACCCCGCCACCAGGAGGTGCGGCATCTTGGCGAGGTCGGCCGTGACGAAGTCCCCCTCGATGTCCTTGCCCAGGCCGATGAGCATCGGGTTGTGCTTGCCCGCGGTCTTGGGATCGGTCAGGACGTCCGCCAGGCGGACCAGCTCGCGATCGAGGTTGGGCACCTCGATGCCCACCGCGGACTTTCCGGGGATCGGCGCGAGCAGACGGACGTTGTCCGTGGCGACCGCGTAGGCGATATTGCGGTGGAGTGCCGTGATCTTCTCGACCTTGACGCCGGGGCCCAGTTCGACCTCGTAGCGGGTGACGGTCGGGCCGCGGGTGAAGCCGGTGACAGCCGCGTCGATCTTGAACTGCTCGAGGACGCCCTGGATGGCCTCGATCATCTGGTCGTTGGACTCGCTGCGGGCCTTGGGCGGATCGCCGGCGGTCAACAGGCTCACGGGCGGCAGCGCGTAGTCCACGCCGCTGAGGAGCTGGGTCTGGGAGTCGAGGCGTTCGGCACCGCTGTCGGCCGCGGTGTGCGACGACGGGGTGTTGGTCTGCGGGACCGCGGAGGTGTCCACGACGGGGGTCTCGGCCGCTCTCGCGGGCGCGGCGGCCCGCGGGGACGGGGTGGACCGTGTGGACGGGGTGGTGGCCGGGGCAGCGTCCTCCGTCCCCGCCTCGTCGTCCACCGGGAGGACCTCGGTCCTGCGCGGGGCGCGCCTCGGGCGTGCCGGGGCCGCCGCGGTGGCGCGCTGCGCGGTGTCGGCGTCCTCGGGGTCCGGCCCTGGCTCGGCGGGGGTTCGGGCCGCGCGGGGCATCTCCACCGTCTCACCGGCGGTGGGGGTGTCGGACCACGCGGCGACCCGGCGACGCGAACCGCGACGCGCCGCGGATCGCTCGGGTTCCGTCGCCCTGTTGGTCTCGGCGATCGGGTAGGCCGTGGTCGCCTCGTCGTCCCAGTCCTCGTCGGAATCGACGTAGTCGTGGTCGACGATGTCGCCGTTGCCGTCCCACCCGAAGAACCCACGGACGATGCCGGGGATCTCGCGCGCGGGACGCCCCACCATCACCAGGATCCCGAACGCGATGAGGAGCACGAGAAGCGGCACCGCGACGAAGACGGACAGCCCGGCCTCGAGCGTGCCCCCGACGATCCGGCCGAGCACACCGGCACCGGAACGCACGCCCTCGGGACCCGTCGGCGACCCGGATCCCAGGTGCCACAGTCCGAGCACACCGAGGGCCGTGACGGTGGTGCCGACCAGCCATCGCGAATGCACGTCGGGACGGGGTTCGCGGGCCATGACCAGCACTCCCCACCCGCCCAGCAGCAGTGGTAGCAGAGCGCCGGGGGTCCCCACGATCGTCCGGATGCCGGAGTCGATCCACTGGCCGACCGGGCCGGCCGCACCGAACCACACCGCGCCGGCGAACACGATCGCCACGCCGATGAGGATCAGCCCGAGACCGTCCCGGCGATGCGGCGGGACCACCTTGTCGTCGTCGTCGGATCCGCCACCGAGGCCACGGACGCCGTGGCCCACCCCCTTGGCGACCGCCGACCAGCTGCCGCGCAGACCGCGGCCCACGGCGCTGAACGCGCCCGAGGTGCGTTCCGGCGCCGGAGCGGCGGCTCGGGAACTGCCCCGGGTCCCCTTCTTGGGGGTCGAGACGACTGCACCGCGACGGGAACCGCCACCCCGCGCCGAGGCCGGGGTGGACTTGGTCGATCGCTGCGCTCCCGAGGTCGAAGCCGGACGTCGGCCGCCGGGGGCACGGGTGGAGCGCGTGCTCGAGGTGGATGCCATGGTCGTCACTCTATCGTCTCGTGCACCACTGGTAACAGCAGCCACACGGGGTCGGGGTGGTTCAGATGCCGCGCGGGACCGCCTCGAGGGCATCGATCCCCCGCTGCGCCCCCGAGATGTCCATCTCGACCTCGTCACGACCGAACGTCCACAGCAGGAACTCGACAGGATCCGCGGTGATGCTGACGAGCGGGGCGAGAGCCGCGCCCGTGGAGACCGACGCCATGCGGGTCGATCCGGGCTGGGGCGGAGTGCGCAGATCGACGCGGGCGTTCACCTTGCGGAGGAAGGTCTTGGCCACCGTGGTGGCCAGCGACCAGATCCGCTCGAGGTCCTCCACGTCGAACTCGCGACGTGTCCACTCCCCGCTCCCCCGACGCACATCCTCGTGGTGGACGAGGTATTCGGCGAGGTTCGCGACACGATCCGCGTACCGCAGCGGCGAATACCAGGGCGCCCCGCCGGCGATCGCATCGAGCAGGTCGTCCCACGAGCGCTCTGCCTCACGCAGTCTCAGCTGCTCCAACCGATCCGCGAGCGCGGGGACGACCACCCCCGCCGCCGCGTCCGGTCGGAACTCACGGACGACGAGGTGCGCCGCCAGGTCCCTGGTCGTCCAGCCCTCGCACAGCGTCGGGGCGTCAGGGCCCGAGGCGCGCATGCTCTCCACGAGCGCGCGGCGCTCACGCTGGGCGAGGGTCGGACGACCGGGACTCATCGAGCTCAGACCTGCGCGACGGCGGAGGTGATGACCGTCGGGACGATCATGGGCTTGCGGCGCCACTTGTCGGACACCCAGCGGCCCACCGTGCGTCGCACGGCCTGGGCGATGCGGTACGGATCCGTCTCGCCCTCGCCAGCGAGGTCCCACAGGGCGTTCTCCACCAGCTCGACGACCGGCGCGAGCGCGCCCGGCTCGTCGGTGAAGCCCTTGGCGATGATCTGCGGCCGGCTCACGGGGCGGCCCGTACGCGGATCGACCACGACCGTGGCGACGATGAACCCGTCCTCGCTGAGGGCGGTCCGGTCGGCGAGGACGGTGTCGCCCACGTCACCGGTGGACAGGCCGTCGACGTACAGGTTGCCGACGGGCACCTGGCCCACCACGGAGGCCTTGCCGTCGACGAGGTCCACGACGACGCCGTTCTGGGCGAGCACGACGTTCCCCTCGGGCACCCCGGTCGCCACGGCGAGCGCCTTGTTGGCCCGCAGATGCCGCCACTCGCCGTGCACGGGCATGGCGTTCTTCGGGCGCACGGCGTTGTAGATGAACAGCAGTTCGCCGGAGTACCCGTGGCCGGACACGTGGATGTCCGCCTCACGACTGGTGACGACGTTCACGCCCATCTGCGACAGGCCGTTCTGGACGCCGAAGACGGATTCCTCGTTGCCCGGGACGATCGACGAGGAGAACAGGACGGTGTCACCCTCGGAGAGGTTGATCTGCCGGTGCTCGCGGCGGGCCATCCGGGAGAGTCCGGCCATGGCCTCACCCTGTGTACCGGTGGTCATCACGAGGACCTTCTCGGAGGGGAGCTTCGCCGCGGTGTCCATGTCCACCAGGACCCGGCCGGGATCCGTGAGCAGGCCCATCTCGAGGGCGATCTCCATGTTGCGGAGCATCGACCGACCGGTCAGGGCGACCTTGCGACCGGTGGCGGCGGCGGCGTCGACGACGGACTGGACCCGGTAGACGTTGGAGGCGAAGCAGGCCACCACCACGAGCTGCCGCGCGTCGGCGATGAGCCGCTGCAGGGCGGGCCGGACGCCGGACTCCGACGGGCTGATGCCCGGAGTGGTGGCGTTGGTGGAGTCCAGGAGCAACAGGTCGACACCCTCGTCGCCGAACCTCGACATCTTGGGCAGGTCGGTGGGGCGCTTGTCGGTCGGGAGCTGGTCGAGCTTGATGTCGCCCGACATCATCACGGTGTTGTCGCCGGCCTTGATGACCACACCCAGGCACTCGGGAATCGAGTGGTTGACGTCGAAGTAGCGGACCTGGAACTTGCCGAAGTCGCTGACGCTGGACTCGTCGACCGTGCGGAACACCGGCTTGATGCGGTGCTCCTGGCACTTCGCCGCCACCAGCGCGAGGGTGAACTTGGAGCCCACCACGGGGATGTCCGGGCGCAGCTTGAGCAGGAACGGGATCGCCCCGATGTGGTCCTCGTGGGCGTGGGTCAGCACGAGCGCCTCGACCTGGTCCAGGCGGTCCTCGATGTGCCCGAAGTCGGGGAGGATTAGGTCGACGCCCGGCTCGGTGGAGCTCGGGAACAGTACGCCGCAGTCCACGATGAGCAGCTTCGAGTCGTACTCGAAGACGGTCATGTTGCGGCCGATCTCGGAGATGCCGCCCAGTGCCACCACCCGCAGGGCACCCTTGCGGGCCTTGGGCGGGCTGGACAGCCGGACCGTCATGTCCCCGCCCTGCATGGTCTTGACGCCGCCGAACTCGGCGGTCGAGGTCTCCCCCCGACCGCGACCCCGGCCGCGGCCGCTGCGGCCACGTCCGCCGCCCTGACCGCCGGAGCCCTGACCGCCGGAGCCCTGACCGCCGGAGTTCTGGCCCCCGTTCTGGTCGTTGCCCGACGATCCGCCCTTGGCGCCCGCGGACGAACCCTTGCCGCGGCCGCGCGAACCGCCCCTGGACGAATCCTTGTTGC
Source organism: Dietzia sp. B32 (assembly GCF_024732245.1). NCBI lineage: Bacteria > Bacillati > Actinomycetota > Actinomycetes > Mycobacteriales > Dietziaceae > Dietzia > Dietzia sp. B32. The sequence goes on from NZ_CP093845.1 coordinate 416,364, forward strand.
CGCCGTCCTTGTTGCCGCCGTCCTTGACGGCGTCGCCCTGCTGGGACCGGCTCGTCTGGCCAGTGTCCTGCTGGGCCTGATCCTGCTTGCCGTTGCCCTTGCCGTTTCCGTTGCCCTGACCGGAGCGGCTCTGCCCCGCGTCTGTGGCGGGCACGTCGGCCACGGGGGTCGGCTCGGTGAACTGCACCGCTGTCGTGGGTGCCGGCTCGCCCGTGGGCCGTCCGGCGGCGCGCCGGGTGCGGCCGCGTCCGCGGCCCGTGGAATTACTTTCCGTCATCTGGTGACTCCTGCTCTGTGCAGCAGCGCCGCGAGGGCGTCCCGCTGCTCGTCGGTGGGTGGTAACTGCGGGAGTCGCGGCACACCGGCCGGGACCCCGAGAAGCTCTAGTGCTGCTTTGGACATCGACACGCCTCCGAGCGCCCTCTGGGCGTCGAAAAGCGGGAGGAGTCCGAGGTTTATCCGTCGTGCCGTCTCGACGTCGCCACTCAGGTAGGCGCGGCGGAGCTCGACCAGCCGCGACGCGGCGACGTGTCCGATCACGCTGACGAATCCCGTCGCTCCCACGGCCAGCCAGGGGAGGTTGAGTTGGTCGTCACCCGAGTAGTAGACGAGGTCGCAGTGGGTCATGACGGTCACGGCGTCGTGGAAGTCGCCCTTCGCGTCCTTGACCGCCACGATGTTCGGGTGGTCGGCGAGCCCGATCAGGGTGTCCGCCTGGATGGGGACCACCGATCGCGGGGGGATGTCGTAGAGCATCACAGGCCGGTCGGTCGCGTCCGCGATCGTCCGGAAGTGGACGTCCAGGCCCGCCTGGGTGGGCTTGGAATAGTACGGCGTCACCACGAGCATCCCGTGCGCCCCGGAGGCTGCGGCCTGCTTCGCCGCGTGTACCGAGTGCGCGGTGTCGTAGGTACCGACACCAGCGACGATCGTCGCCCTGTCCCCCACCTCGGCGAGGACGGTCTCGAGAACCGCGATCTTCTCCGCGTCGGTGGTGGTGGGCGATTCCCCCGTGGTTCCCGAGACGACGAGACCGTCGCACCCCGAGTCCACGAGATGCCGCGAGACACGCGCGACGGCCTTGAGATCGACGTAACCGTCGGCCCCGAACGGGGTGACCATCGCCGTGACGACCGTGCCGAACGGCGCAGGGCGCCCTGTATCGGCGGGGGTCCGGCCGGTGTCGGCCGGAGTCTCCCAGCCGACAGGGCCCCCGGTGGTCACGTGTGTCATGGTCTCCCAGACTACCCGCAGGACCCCACGGAGCCCGATTCCCACCCTGGGGGCGTCGTCATCCCTCGAGAACGTACGGGCTGACCGCGATCTCCGAACCGTCCTCCAGGGTGGCGATCTCGAAGTCGGAGAACACCGCCGGCGCGGCCTCCTGGAGACGCCGTAGGACGTCGATGGCCAGGCCCCTGATCTCGGTGTCGGCGTGTTCGGTGGCGCGCATCCCGATGAAGTGCCGCCACGAGCGGTAGTTGCCCGTCACCACGATCCGCGTCTCGGTGGCGTTCGGCAGGACGGATCGGGCGGCCTGCCTCGCCTGCTTGTGCCGCAGCATGGGGTTGGGCACGTCCGCGAACCTGTCCTCGAGCTTGGCCAACATCTCGGCGTAGGCGTCCCGGGAGGCGTCGGTCGCCCGGCGGAAGATCTCGACGAGCTCGGGATCATCCGCGATCGCGGGTGGGGGAACGACCTTCGAGTCGTGCTCGGGGACGAACCGCTGGGACAGCTGACTGTAGGAGAAGTGTCGGTGGCGGATCAGTTCATGCGTGCACGAGCGCGAGATCCCGGTGATGTAGAAGGACACGCTCGCGTGCTCGAACACCGACAGGTGCCCCACCTCGAGGATGTGCCTGAGGTACCCGGCGTTGGTGGCGGTGCGAGGGTTGGGTTTGTCCCAGCTCTGGTAACAGGCGCGCCCCGCGAACTCGGCCAGGGCGGATCCGCCCTCGGCGTCGGTCTCCCACTCGATCTCGTCGGGTGGGATGAACTCGGTGTGCGCGACCAGGCGGACCTGCCGCCGGACGAGCTCGGACATCGTGGAACTCCTCTTGGGTGTCGTGCCCGGCGGTTCAGCCGAGCAGGTGTGCGGCGACGGTGGCCGCGGCCTCGGCGGCGGTGTCGAGGTCCTCGCGACCGGGTTCGCCGGTCAACTGGACCGCGGGGGCGACGGCCTGAAGTCCCCATCCGGTCGCGATCCTCTCGACCGAGTTGACCGCCCCGGCGGTGTCGTTGTCCCCGTGTACGCACAAGGCGTACGGCCGACCCGACACCGCTCCCTCGCAGGTGTAGTAGGTGCGGTCGAAGAAGTGCTTCAGCGCACCGGACATGTAACCGAAGTTGGCGGGGGTGAGCAGGACGTAACCGTCCGCGCGCAGTACGTGGTCGTCGGTGGTGGCCAACGCCGGGACGGACTCGACCTCGATCTCCTCGAGCTCGGGATGCGCGAGACCGGTGACGAGCGACTCCAGGATCCTCCGCAGGCGCGGGGACGGGGCGTGGTGCACCACCAGTACCGAGCTCATCGCCGACTCTCCCCCGAGGCGAGTTCGGCGTCCCGTAGCCCGATGGCGACCTTCATGGCCTCCCGTGCCCGGGTGCGGTCGCCGGCATGGTCGTAGGCCCGCGCCAACCGGTAGTTGGTCCGCCAGTCGTCGGGGGCCGCCCGGTACTCGGCGCTGATCCGGTCGAACAGACCGTCCGCCGCATCGTGTCGGAGTCGGCCGGAAGGCCGCTGCTCCATCCCGGTGAGATCCACCTCGATGCCCTCCGCGGCGGCGGCGGCCGAGATCTTCTGGAGTTCCACGCCGTTGCGGACGATCGCCCAGGTGGCCCACGCGCCGACAGCGGTGAGCAGGATGATCCCCACACCGAGACCTCGCAACGCCAGGTGATCGGAGGCCCTGATCATGGACCAGCCGAGGTAGAGCAGGTAGCCGAAGGCCACCACGAGACCCAGCGCCGTGAGGGCCATGACCAGGGGCTTGACGATTCGATCCACCGCAGGCGTCCTAGAGGTCCATGAAGGCGTCGAGCCCCACGGTCAGGCCCGGGGCCCCGGTGATCGAGCGGATCCCCAGCAGGACACCGGGTGCGAACGATGAGCGGTCGAGAGAGTCGTGCCGGATGGTGAGGGTCTCACCCTGAGTGCCGAGCAGCACCTCCTGATGGGCGACGAGGCCGGTCAGGCGCACCGAGTGGACGCGAACCCCGTCGACGTCCGCGCCACGGGCACCCTCGAGTCCGGTCGACGTGGCGTCGGGCGACGGTCCCATCCCGGCCGCGGACCGGGCCTCCGCCATCATGGCGGCGGTGCGGTGAGCGGTCCCCGACGGCGCGTCGGCCTTGTTCGGGTGGTGGAGTTCGACGATCTCGGCGGACGGGAAGTACCGGGCCGCCTGGACGGCGAACCGCATCATGAGAATGGCGCCGATCGCGAAGTTCGGTGCCACGAGCACGCCCGTGCCGGGATCGTCCTCGAGCCACCCCCTGAGCGTGGCGAGACGGTCCTCGGTGAACCCGGTGGTCCCGACGACCGCGTGGATCCCGTGGGAGATGCAGTACTCGAGGTTGTCCATCACCACGTCGGGGTGGGTGAAGTCGACCACGACCTCGGCACCGGATTCGACGAGGGAGCCCAGTGGATCCTCCTGGTCCACCTCGGCGACCAGCTCGAGGTCCTCCGCCCGGCGGACGGCCTCGCAGATCGCCGTCCCCACCTTGCCGCGTGCACCGAGCACCCCGACCTTCGTCACCGTCATCGTCTCCTCGATTGGTCGTCGCCGAACCCTGTCAGACTATCCGCCCACGCGCCCCAACAGCCCAGCCGCGCCGCCGCCCGGCATGCCGGGACCGACCGCGGCCAGGCACCACGGCGCGGACTCGCCGGTCCAGTAGGCGGCGACCTCGTCGGGGGTGACACGCAGGAGCCTGGCGACGGACTCCTCCACGGGGATCACCGTGTCCCTGTCCAACAGGTGCCGACCGATCCGGGTCATCCTGGACATCGGGTCGTCCAGACCGAGCCTGATGGAACCCGTGAGGTGGCCGATCGCGCGGTCGACCTCGTCGACGGCGGGTGGCGCGGTCAGCATCCCGGACACCACGTCGCCGACCTCGTCGCACAGCGCGCCGACCCGGTCCACCGGGGACCCGGCCACCACCGTGATCAGACCGGTGGATCGGAACTGGTCCATGCCGGCGTAGACCGTGTACGCCAGCCCCAGCTCCTCGCGGATGCGTTGGAACAGCCGCGAACTCAGTCCACCCCCGAGGACCGCGGTGCCGACCTGGGCGGCAGCCCGGTCCCGGTGATCCCGGGCGGGGGTCCGGCGGGCGAGGGCGATCAACGCCTGCTCGGAGTCACTGTCCTCGCCGGCGAGGACGGCCGTCTCCGACCACCCCGCGTCCCGCTCGGGGGCGACGCCGCCGCGGTCGGTCCGCTCGGAACCGCGCTGCCCGGCACCGTGCCGGGAGACCACCTCGGCCAGCGGACCGTCGGCGATCCGGCGGACCAGGGCGTCGTGATCGATCCGCCCGGCCGCGGCGACCACGACGTCGGAGGCGCCGAGCATACGGCGGTGGAACGCCCGGAGTGTCTCGGCGTCCAGAGCCTCGACCGAGTCCTCGGTGCCGATGATCGGCCGGGCGAGTGGGTCTCGCCCGAGGACGGCGGTGGCGACCAGTTCGCAGGCCAGGTCCTCGGGGTCATCCGCCCGCCCGGCCAGCTCGTCGAGTACGACGTCCCGCTCGATCTCCACGTCGTCCGGGTCGCAGGAGCCGTTGGCGACGACGTCCACGAGCACGTCCACCGCTGTGTCCAGCCCCTCGGCGGGAACGTGGACGTGGTAGCAGGTGTGTTCGCGCCCTGTGTAGGCGTTGAGGTCCCCGCCCAGCAGATCGATCCGTTCGGAGAGTTCGCGACCCGTGGCACCGGTGGTCCGTTTGAACAGGACGTGCTCGAGGAAGTGTGCGGCCCCGTGCTCGCCGGGACCCTCGTCCGCCGAGCCGGACCCTATCCAGATGCCGACCGCCGCGGTGTGGCACCAGGGCAGGTCCTCCGTCACCACGCGCACGCCGGGGATCGTGCGGTCCACGCGGATCGTCGGGTTCACGGCCCTTCCCTTCTGTCGACGAACGAGGCACGCACCCCGCGCGCGGGGTGCGTGCCTCGTCGGGTGCCGGCGCCGCTGTCGGCGGGCCGGCGGGGTATCAGTTGTCGCTACCGGCGTCCGCGTCGGAACCGGAGGTCGTGTCCTCGCCCACCGGGATGAGGCTGATCTTGCCGCGGTTGTCGATGTCGGCGATCTCGACCTGCATCTTGTCGCCGACGTTGACCACGTCCTCGACCTTGCCGACGCGCTTGCCCTGGCCCAGCTTGGAGATGTGGACCAGACCGTCGCGACCGGGCAGCAGGGAGAGGAATGCTCCGAACGGAGCGGTCTTGACGACCGTACCGAGGAACCGCTCTCCGACCTTGGGCAGCTGCGGGTTGGCGATGGCGTTGATCTTGTCGATCGCGGCCTGGGCGGACTCGCCGTCGGTCGCACCGATGTACACGGTGCCGTCGTCCTCGATCGAGACGGACGCGCCGGTCTCCTCGGTGATCGAGTTGATCATCTTGCCCTTGGGCCCGATGACCTCACCGATCTTGTCGACGGGGACCTTGATGGCGATGATGCGCGGCGCGAACGGGCTGAGCTCGTCGGGCTCGTCGATCGCCTCGGCCATCACGTCGAGGATGGTGAGCCGGGCCTCGCGGGCCTGGGTGAGCGCGCCGGCCAGGACCTCGGACGGGATGCCGTCGAGTTTGGTGTCCAGCTGGAGCGCGGTGACGAACATGCCCGTGCCGGCGACCTTGAAGTCCATGTCGCCGAACGCGTCCTCGGCACCGAGGATGTCGGTGAGCGCGACGTAGCGGGTCTCGCCGTCGACCTCGTCGGAGACCAGGCCCATCGCGATGCCGGCGACGGGCGCCTTGAGGGGCACACCGGCGTTGAGCAGCGACAGGGTGGAGGCGCAGACGGACCCCATGGAGGTGGAGCCGTTGGAGCTGAGCGCCTCGGAGACCTGGCGGATCGCGTACGGGAACTCCTCGACGCTCGGCAGGACCGGCATGAGCGCACGCTCGGCGAGCGCCCCGTGTCCGATCTCGCGGCGCTTGGGCGATCCCACGCGACCGGTCTCGCCGGTGGAGTACGGCGGGAAGTTGTAGTGGTGCATGTAGCGCTTGCTGGTCTCGGGCCCGAGCGAGTCGATCTGCTGGGCCATCTTGACCATGTCCAGCGTGGTCACGCCCAGGATCTGGGTCTCGCCTCGCTCGAACAGCGCCGAACCGTGAGCGCGCGGGATGACCTCGACCTCGGCGGACAGTGCACGGATGTCCCGCGTGCCGCGGCCGTCGATGCGGAAGTGGTCGGTGAGGATGCGCTGGCGCACGACCTTCTTGGTCAGGGACTTGAACGCGGCCCCGACCTGGCCGAGGCGGTCGGAGAACTGCTCGGTGAGCTGCTCGAGGACGGTCGCCTTGAGCTCGTCGGTCGCGCCGTCACGATCCTGCTTGTCGGCGATCTGCATGATCTGGCCGAGCTTGGTCTCGGCGATCTCGGCGACCGCGGCGTAGACGTCGTCCGCGTACGGCGGGAACAACGGGAACTCACGCGGGGTGCCGGGCGCGGCGTCGGCCAACGCCTGCTGCGCGGCGCACAGCTCGGCGATGAACGGCTTGGCGGCCTCGAGGCCCTGGGCGACGACGTCCTCGGTGGGCGCCTGCGCGCCCCCGGCGACCTTCTCGATCACGTCGTCGGTGGCCTCGGCCTCGACCATCATGATCGCGACGTCGGCGGTGTCACCGGAGCCGACGACACGACCGGCGACGACCATGTCGAAGACGGCGTCGGAGAGCTGCTCGACGGTGGGGAACGCCACCCACTGACCGGCCGGGTCGGCGGCCGTCGGGATGAGGGCGACGCGCACGCCGCCGACCGGGCCCGAGAACGGCAGTCCGGAGAGCTGGGTGGAGGCGGAGGCGGCGTTGATGGCCACCACGTCGTAGAGATCCTTGGGATCGAGGCTCATGACGGTCACGACGACCTGGACCTCGTTGCGGACCCCGTCCGCGAAGGTCGGGCGCAGGGGCCGGTCGATGAGCCGGCAGGTGAGGATGGCGTCCGTGCTGGGACGTCCCTCGCGGCGGAAGAACGAACCGGGGATCCGTCCCGCGGCGTACATCCGCTCCTCGACGTCCACCGTCAGGGGGAAGAAGTCGAAGTGCTCCTTGGGGTGCTTGCCCGCCGTGGTGGCGGACAGCAGCATCGTGTCGTCGTCCAGGTAGGCGACGACCGAGCCGGCGGCCTGCTTGGCCAGCCGGCCGGTCTCGAAGCGGAGCTCGCGGCGACCGAAGTCGCCGTTGTCGATGGTCGCGACGGTCTCGAAGACCCCGTCTTCGACCTCGACGGCCGTGATCTGTGGCATGTGTTTCCTGTCGTGTCGGGTGCATGGGCCGCACGGCGGAATCGTCCCGCCGGGGCCACCGGGCGTCACGTCAGGGGGTCCCGGTTCGACCTCGGTCTTCGATCGAAGCGGCCGGAACGTGCGCCCCACAGCAAATTGGTTCTGCTGGGGGCGTCGGGCTCCGGCGGCCACTACCGAGGACCGTCAATCGGACCTGTCGACCACCCCGGCACGTGTGCACCGGCTCCCCCGAGGCTATCAGGGAAAACCGTCCGGGTCACCGGGGCACGCGGGCCTGACGCCCCCGGCGCGCGGCGACCGGGGGTTCGGGTCGGGTGACCGAAATGCGACGACCCCCGACCGGGAGAACCGGGCGGGGGTCGGTGACGCGGTGGTGGTCCGGCGTCAGCGACGCAGGCCGAGTCGCTCGATGAGCGAGCGGTAGCGCGCGATGTCGGTCTTGGCGATGTACTTGAGCAGACGACGCCGACGTCCGACCATCAGGAGCAGGCCGCGCCGCGAGTGGTGGTCGTGCTTGTGGGTCTTGAGGTGCTCGGTGAGCTGCTGGATGCGCTTGGTGAGCATGGCGATCTGGGCCTCGGGTGAGCCGGTGTCGGTCTCATGGATCCCGTACTCGGCCAGTACGGCCTTCTTCTCTTCGGTGCTGAGCGCCATGGTGTCTCCTGGTTGTTCCAGTCCGCGAATATGTATGACCCCGCCGCCGCGGACCGCAGCTGAGCCGACTGACGAGGTTACCAGCCGGACCGCCCCGGGCCCCAATCCCCGGCTCAGCCCCCCAGCACGCCCCTGGTGGTGGTGACGTCGCGGTCCATGGCCACGAGCAACTCGTCGACGGAGGCGAACTTGACCATCTCGCGGACATGGTCGACGAAGTCGACGGCGGCCAGTCGTCCGTACAGGTCGGCGGACTCGTCCAGCACGAACGCCTCCACGCTGCGGGCGGAGTCCCCGAACGTCGGGTTGGTCCCGACGGAGATCGCGCACGGGTAGCGGCGGCCCGGGACGATCGTGCCGTCCACCGGGCCGTCGTCGAGGACTGTGAACCACCCGGCGTACACGCCGTCGACCGGCACGGCAGTGTGTTCGGGGAGGTCGAGGTTGGCGGTCGGATACCCGAGGTCCCGCCCCCCGCGACCGGCACCGTGGACCACGACCCCGGAGACGCGGTGGGGTCGGCCGAGGACCTCGGCGGCACCGGCCACGTCGGCCTCGCCGAGCAGTCGGCGGACCCGGCTGGAGGAGACGGTCTCGCCCCCGGCCTCGAGAAGGTCCACGATCTCGCAGACGATGCCCCGTTCCGCGCACAGGTCTCGCAGGGTCTCCGGCGTACCGGCCGCGCGTCGGCCGAACGTGAAGTTGCGCCCCACGGTGACCGCACGGGCCCGCAGACCGCGCACGAGGACCCGGTCGACGAACTCCTCGGGCTCCCACGCGGCCATCTCGCGGTCGAAGGGCAGCGCGAACACCGCGTCGATCCCGAACCCGGCCGCGAGCTCGGCACGCCGCTCCAGGGGGGTGAGGACCGACGGGTGGGTTCCCGGCCTGACGACCTCCACGGGGTGGGGGTCGAACGTCACCAGGACGGGGCTGGCACCCAGTTCCCGGCCGTGGCCGACGGCGCGGTCCACCAGGCTCCGGTGGCCCCGGTGGAGTCCGTCGAACACGCCGAGGGCGACGGAGGTCCCGCCGTCGGGGATCACGATCTCGTCGAACGTCCGCCACAATTGCACGGCGACCACCTTACGCGCGGCGTTCACAGGCCCGCCGGGCGCATGACCACGACCGGAGCGGCGCGCCGCCCCGATTCCGAGACCAGCGCCGCGACCCGGCCGTCGGGCCCCACGGCCGCGACGACACCGGTGTCACCGCGGGCCTCGAGCCACCGTCCGTGCCGCAGGCCCTCCGCCTCGTCGGCGTCGATGTCGCGTCGGGGGAACGCGGTCAGCGCGGCGGCGTCGAGGTCCAGCGACAGCGTCGGATCGGCCTCCAGCTGTTCGAGGGTCCGTGCCACGTCGAGGCCGAACGGCCCGACGTGGGTGCGGCGCAGCGCGGTGAGATGCCCCCCGACGCCGACCGCGGTTCCGAGGTCACGGGCGAGGGCGCGGATGTAGGTGCCGGTCGAACAGTCGACGACGACGACGAGGTCGATCACGTCCCCGGTGCGGACCCGCTCGAGCACGTCGAACCGGGAGACGGTGACGCGCCGCGGCTCGAGTTCGACCTCCTCCCCCGCCCGCACACGGTCGTAGGCCCGCCTCCCGTCCACTTTGATCGCACTGACGGCGGACGGGACCTGGTCGATCTCCCCGGTCAGGGCGGTGATGGCCGCGTCCATCGCCTCATCGGTCACATCCGAGGCGTCCGCCGTCGAGGTGGTCTCCCCCTCGGCGTCGTCCGTGGTCGTGGTCTGGCCGAGACGGATGGTGGCCTCGTAGGACTTGGTCTCCAGGGCCAGGAGCCCGAGCATCTTGGTGGCCCGTTCGATGCCCACGACGAGCACTCCGGTCGCCATGGGGTCCAGTGTCCCGGCGTGGCCGACCTTGCGGGTGCCGAAGTACCGACGGAGACGCCCGACGACGTCGTGGCTGCTCATCCCACCGGGTTTGTCGACGACCACCAGGCCGGGTTCGGGTGCGGGGCGGGTATCGGGTCTGCGCGGGGTCACGGCCCCACGCTATCGACCCCGGCGGGTCGCAGCACGATCGCCGAGGCCACATAGCCGTCCCGGACGGCCCATCGGCCGCGGAACTCTCGCACATCGGGCCCCCCGTCGACGGCCTGGCCGTCGATGAGGATCCGCGATCGCAGCGTGCCGGTGACCACCTCGTCGTCGTCGCCGTCCGGCACCAGGGTGATGTGTGCGTCACCGAACCCCAGCCACCGGTGGGTGAGCGGGAACCACGCCTTGTACGTGGCCTCCTTCGCGGTGAACAGCAGCGTGTCCCAGGCGACGGTCCCCATCTCGGCGCGTGCCGCACGCACCCACGCCGCCTCCTCGGGAAGGGAGACGGCCTCGAGGACGCCCGCGGCCAGCGGTGCGTGTCGTTCCACGTCCAGCCCGAGCGACCGGACGCGGGCGGTCGGCGCCAGCGCGGCGGCCCGCAGCCCCTCGGTGTGCGTGAGCGTGCCCACCAGGCCCGGCGGCCACACCGGCATGCCCCGACCCCCGCGCAGCACGGGGCCAGCGGGGACGCCGAGTCTCGACATCGCCACCCGGGCACACGCACGCGCACCGGCGAAGTCGATCCGGCGCCGCTCGACGGCCGCCCCGATCTGCTCGACCTCCACCGGGTACAGCGACGCCAACAGGGCCGCGTCGTCCAGGCCGAGCTCGGCGTCGGTCACCCCCGCCACATCCGGCGGGAAGAGGTCGTCGATCACTGCTCGTCCTCCAGGTAGGGGCCGGGGTCACCGGGCCGGGCGATCCTCGGCAGGCCACCCTCGTCGCGGACCCACCGGACCTGCGGACCGTCCGGCGCCGGGAGGATCTGACGGGTGAGCGGATCCGGCCGCCCACGCCCGTTCCACTCCCTCGGGTACCCCAGCGACACCTCCTCGAAACGCACGCCGTCGTGGACCGTCGTGCGCGGGATGTGCAGGTGCCCGTAGACGCACGCGGTGGCGCGGTACCGGCGGTGCCAGTCCGCCGTCTGGGCGGTTCCGCACCACAGCGCGAAGTCCGGGTGGCGAAGGACACGGGTGGGTTCCCGGAGCAGCGGCCAGTGGTTCACGAGCACCGTCGGGTACGCGGGTTCCAGGCGCGCCAGCCGGGTCGTGGTGCTCACGAGTCGCTCCCGGCACCAGGCGACCGCGTCACCGTAGGGCGCGGGGTCGATGAGGAACTCGTCCGAGGCCACGACCCGGCGCTCCCGCGCTCCGGCCAGGGCGTCGGCGCGGGACTGACCCGCGACCGGCGTCCAGCTGTAGTCGTAGAACAGGAACATCGGCACGACCCACGCCGGGCCGCCCGGACCGGTCCACAGGGGGAACTCGTCCTCCGGCGTGTCGACCCCGATCGCGCGGCACGCCTCCACCAGCCTGTCGTACTTGGTGGTCGACGTGATCCCCTCGTCGTCTCGTCCGATCCACAGCTCGTGGTTGCCCGGTGCCCAGATCACCCGTTCGAAGCGCGCGGCGAGCCGCTCCAGCGCGTCGACCACCCGGTCGACCCTCTCCGCGACGTCGCCGGCGACGATGAGCCAGTCGCCCGGGTGCGCGGGGTGGATCTCGTCCACGACGTCCGCGTTGCCCCGGTGTCCCACGTGCAGGTCGGACACCGCGCGCAGGCTCGGTTGTACGCCCGTCGCCCCGCCGGTCATCCGTCCACCTTCCCCGGGGTCCCGGCCCGGGACGTCCGGGCCTGTGCCATCCGCGCGCCGGGGGTCTGTGCGCCCAGCACCATCCACCGGTCGCCGCGTACCCGGGCCGCCACGGCGACCAGCCGGAGTCCGACGAACACCCCCATGCCCACCCAGATCCCCGCCAGACCCCAGCCGAAGTGCCGGGTCGCGAGGAGAACGGGCAGGAAGCCCAGCAGCGCGGCCACCACCGTGCTGGTGCGCAGGTACGCCGCGTCGCCCGCACCGAGAAGGACACCGTCGAGACCGAACACGACCGCGGCGGGGATCACCACCACCGCCATCCCGACGAGCGCGACGACCAGACGACCGGCCACCCCTGGGTCCCCGGACAGCAGCGCTGCCAGGGGCACCCTGAACACGAGCGTGAGCAGGGCGAGAGCCGCACCCAGTCCCAGGGACCACACGACAACCGCGCGGGCCAGCGCCCGTCCCTGGGCGGCGAGCCCGGCGCCGAGCGCGGCACCGACGAGCGACTGGGCGGCGATCGCGACCGAGTCCAACACGAGTGAGTACAACGCCCACAGTTGTTGCGCCAGGTGATGCGCCGCGAGCGAGTTCACCCCGGCGGCCGCTGCCGCGGTGGTGGCGACGGCGAAGGTGACCTGGAACGAGGCGGTACGGATCACCAGATCCACTCCCATGCGGAGCTGGCTGACGATCACCGCGCGGCGGGGTGCCAGTGATCCCGGACGTTCGAGCACGAGCGCCGCGAGGAAGCCGCCGGCCATGAGCAGCTGCCCCGCGAGATTCGCCCAGGCACTCCCGACCAACCCGAGAGCCGGCGCCGGCCCCAGACCGGGCACCAGCATCACGCAGCCGACGGTCGAGACCCCGACGCCCACACCGACGAGCACGAGGGGGGTCCGCAGCCGTTGGACGCCCCGCATCCAACCGTGACCCGCCGACGCGACGAGGATGCACGGTATGCCCCACACGGCCACCCGGAGCCACTCGGCCGCCCCGGCGGCCACAGCCGCATCCGCGGCGAGTACCCGGGTGATCGGACCGGTGAGGGCGAGTACGACGGTCACCACGAGCGCGCCCACGGCGAGGGCGATCCAGGTGGCCTGCACCCCTTCGGCCACGGCGTCGCCACGTCGGCCCGCACCGTGAAGCCGTGCCGACCGCGCGGTGGTCCCGTAGGACAGGAAGTTCATCTGGGTGCCCAGCACCAAGAGAACCAGGGCGCCCACACCGAGCGCAGCCAGGTCCTCCGGTCCCTGCCGACCCACGATGATCCCGTCCACCAACAGGTAGACGGGTTCGGCGGACAACACCGGCAGGACCGGGAGCGCGATGGACCACAGTCGTCGCCCGATCGCGCCCAGACCGACGACCGGATCGGAGCCGGTGCGGGACGTGTCAGCCGAGGAGGTCACGGAGCCTCGTACTCACGGTCCGGAGATCCCCGCGCATCGTGCAGCCGGCCGCCGACGGGTGACCCCCGCCGCCGAGTGCGGCGGCGATGGCCGAGACGTCCACGAGGCCCGGGCCCGCGCCACCGGGACGTGAGCGCAGCGAGACGGCCCACTCGCCCGGGAGGTACTCCTTCAGCAGCACCGCCACCCGCGCCTCACGTACACCGCGTAGGTGCGACACCAGGGACTCCACGTCGTCCTCGTCCGCGGCGGAGATCACCTCGTGCGGGACCGCGAGCCACACCGAGCCACCGCCTCCCACCGCGTCGGGTTCCAACCGCACCGTGGTCAACAGGTCGCCCAGCACCCGGAGCCAGGCGAACGAGTGCGCGTCGAGTAGTGCGTGGGTGAGCTCGGAGGACTCGGCACCTGCGGCGAGTAGCCGCCGGGCCGTCTCGTGGGAGGCCGCGCCGCCCCAACGGAAGGACCCGGTGTCGGTGACCAGACCGGCGTACAGGCTCGTCGCCGTCTCCTCGTCCAGGGGGAATCCGCCCGCGTCGAGCACGTCCAACACGAGCGTCGCTGTCGACGCCGCGGACGGATCGAGCAGGATGTGTGAACCGAATCCCGGATTGGATCCGTGATGATCCACGACGAGGACCTCGGTTGCCGCCGCCGCGAGCCGATCCCACCGACCCACCCTGTCCGGGCTGGCACAGTCCAGGGTCACGACGAGCCCATCGTGTGCGGGCACCTGCTCCAGCGGTACGACACGGTCGGTCCCGGGGATGACCCCGAGTGCCTCCGGGACGACGCCGGGATCAAAGGAGTGGTGGACGGTCACGCCCCGCGCGCGAAGCGCCCGGGCGAGACCGGAGGAGCTGCCCAGCGCGTCCGCGTCCGGGCGGAGATGGCACAACACGGTCACCTCACGGTGACGGGCCAACACCTCCGCCGCGCCCGCGGCGTCGACCGGGGTGGTCACCGCGGGTCGTCCTCCGGTCGGCCCGCCTCCTCCGGCTTGCGGTAGGGGTCCTCGTCACCGGCCGGCCGCGCGCGCTCGGCGACGCGCCTGACCTGCTCGTCCTGCTCCCTGGCCTTGGCGAGCAGCTCTTCCATCTGCCGTGCCGCGTCCGGGACCGAGTCCAGGACGAAGGCCAACTCCGGGGTGAACTTCACGCCGGTCTGCTTACCGACCATCGTGCGCAGACGACCACGAGCCGCGGTCAACGCCGCCTCGGCGGCCTCGAGATCCGGCTCGTCGTCGAGCGTCACGCCCCGGACCGTGTAGTAGAGGGTCGCCACGCGCAGATCCGCGGTGATCCGCGAATCGGTGATCGTGATGAACTCCAGCCGTGGGTCCTTGATCTCGTGTTCGATGGCCATCGCGACGATCTCGCCGATCCGCTTACCGAGCCGTCCCGCGCGTCCCTTACCGGTCATGGCGGTCCTCCTTGACGTGATGCGGTCGCACGGCGACCACGGGTTGACAAGCATGCCGCGGGGGCAGGTCCGTCTTCAACGGAACCCGCCCCCGCGGTGCGCCCTGCGACGTCAGTCGCGCGGCTTCTCGACGAGCTCGTAGGTCTCGATGATGTCACCGATCTTGATGTCGGAGTACGTCACCGTCAGACCACATTCGAAGCCCTCGCGGACCTCGGTCGCGTCGTCCTTCTCTCGGCGCAGCGAGGAGATGGTCATCTCCTCGGCCACGACGTTGCCGTCCCGGATGAGCCGGGCCTTGGCGTTGCGGCGCATGATGCCGTCGAGCACCATGCAACCCGCGATGTTGCCCACCTTGGAGGAGCGGAACATGTTGCGGATCTCCGCCTGGCCGAGCTTCTTCTCCTCGTAGATCGGCTTGAGCATGCCCTTGAGCGCGCTCTCGATCTCGTCGATCGCCTGGTAGATGATCGAGTAGTACCGGATGTCGACACCCTCGCGATTGGCCAGCTCGGTGGCCTTGCCCTCCGCGCGGACGTTGAACCCGATGATCACGGCGTCGGAGGCATCAGCCAGGTTGACGTTGGTCTCGGTCACCGCACCGACACCGCGGTCGATGACGCGCAACTGCACCTCGTCGTCGATCTCGATCCCCATGAGGGCCTCTTCGAGGGCCTCGACCGTACCGGAGTTGTCGCCCTTGATGATGAGGTTGAGCTGGCTCGTCTCCTTGAGATGCGAATCCAGGTCCTCGAGGCTGACCCTACGGCGGCTGCGGGCGGCCATCGCATTGCGCTTGCGCGCGTTACGACGGTCGGCGATCTGCCGTGCGGTCCGGTCCTCGTCGACCACCATCAGGGTGTCGCCGGCGCCACAGACGCTGGTCAGGCCGATGACCTGAACCGGACGCGACGGGGTCGCCTCGGTGACGTCCTCGCCGTGCTCGTCGACCATCCGACGCACGCGACCGTAGGCGTCGCCGGCGACGATCGAGTCGCCGACCCGCAGGGTTCCGCGCTGGACGAGCACCGTGGCGACCGGACCGCGACCGCGGTCCAGGTGCGCCTCGATGGCCACGCCCTGGGCGGACATCTCCGGGTTGGCGCGCAGATCGAGCGACGCGTCCGCGGTGAGGACGACGGCCTCCAGCAGCGACTCGATGTTGAGACCCTGCTTGGCGGAGATGTCGACGAACATCGTGTCGCCGCCGTACTCCTCCGGGACCAGACCGTACTCGGTCATCTGGCCACGGATCTTGTCCGGCTGCGCACCTTCCTTGTCGATCTTGTTGACCGCCACCACGACCGGCACGTCGGCCGCCTGTGCGTGGTTGATCGCCTCGACCGTCTGCGGCATCACGCCGTCGTCGGCCGCGACCACGATGATCGCGATATCGGTCGACTTGGCGCCGCGGGCACGCATGGCGGTGAACGCCTCGTGACCCGGCGTATCGATGAAGGTGATCGTGCGATCCACATCCTCGACGGGCACCGTGACCTGGTAGGCGCCGATGTGCTGGGTGATGCCACCGGCCTCGCCCTCGCCGACCTTCGCCGACCGGATGCTGTCGAGCAGTCGGGTCTTGCCGTGGTCGACGTGACCCATGACCGTGACGACCGCGGGACGGACCTCGAGATCACTCTCGTCTCCCTCGTCCTCACCGAAGGAGAGGTCGAACGAATCGAGCAGCTCGCGGTCCTCGTCCTCGGGGCTGACGATCTGGACCTTGAAGCCCATCTCCTCACCGAGGAGCTGCAACGTCTCAGGAGTCACCGACTGCGTGGCCGTGACCATCTCACCCAGGTTGAACAGAGCCTGGACGAGCTGAGCGGGGTTGACGTCGATCTTGTCCGCGAAATCGCTCAGCGATGCACCCTGTGCCAGCCGCAGGACCTGCCCACGACCGTCGGGAAGCCGGACGCCGCCGACCTCCGGGGCCCGCATCGAATCGTATTCCTGACGCTTCTGCCGCTTCGACTTGCGCCCACGACGCGGAGCGCCGCCGGGGCGACCGAACGCGCCCGCTGCGCCGCCACGGCCACGGTTGCCGCCGCCGGGACGACCGCGGAAACCACCGCCGCCTGCCGCGGGTGCACCGCCGCCGCCACCGGGGCGGAAACCGCCGCCACCCGGTCGGCCACCGGGGCCACCCGGTCGGCCGCGCCCCTGGGCGGGACGTGCGACCTGTCCCGGCATCTGACCGGGGCTGGGACGAGGCGGCATGTTACCGGGCGTGGGACGGGGACCGCCCTGTCCCGGCGCACCGGGACGCTGCGGGGGACGGGGACCACCCTGGCCGGGCGTGCCCGGACGGGCACCTCCGGGACGGGGCCCACCCTGACCGGGCGCGGGGCGAGGACCGCCCTGCGGACGCGGTGCGGGGGTGGTGCCGCTCGAGTACGGGTTGTTGCCGACGCGCGGCGCCTTGGGGCCGGGCTTGGGCCCGGCCGGGCGCGGTCCGGGAGCCGGACGCGATGCGGCCGCGGCGGCACCGGGCGTCGCACCCGGGGTCGGCCGCTGGGTGCCGGGCTTGGCACCCGGGGTCGATCCGGATTCCGCCTTGGGAGCCGGAGCCGGAGCGGGGGCCGCGGGCTTGGCACCCGGGGTCGGTCCGGACTGCGCCTTGGGAGCCGGAGCCGGGGCCGCGGGCTTGGCACCCGGGGTGGGGCCGGCCGCGGGCCTGGGGGCCGCCGAGCGCGGATCCGCACCCGGGCGGGGACCGGGTGCCGGCTTGGACGGCGCGCCCGGCTTGGGCGCGGCGCTGCTGCCGGACTTGGTCGGGGCGGCGGCGGAGTCGCCGCCTGCCGGTGCGTGTGCCTCGCGCAGGCGCCGGACGACCGGAGCCTCCAGCGTCGACGACGCGGACTTGACGAACTCTCCCTGATCGCGGAGTTTCGTCAGAAGTTCTTTACTGGTGATACCGAACTCTTTTGCCAGTTCGTGTACCCGGGGCTTGCCTGCCACTGCTCTCCTCACTGCGAGGTCTCCACGGCAGGGCTGGCCGCGCGACCTCGGTCTACATTCGATGGACGTTCATCGCTGGAGCTTCACGGTGTGCTCATCGTGTCTGGTCCGTTCCTCTTCTTGTGCTCCCCCTGCCGGACCGAATGGCCGGCGGGTGGTGTCGTGCCCGGGGCGTAACGCCTCGAGCACCTCCGTGATCGCGTCCTGGGACACGTTCCCGGCGACTCGCAGTGACCTGATGAAGGCCTTGCGGTCGAGTGCTGTCGCGATGCACCGCTGTTCGCGGTGCACCCAGGCTCCTCGTCCGACCGCCCGTCGACGGGGATCGGGCGAGAGTGTGGCCGTCTCCGGATCGTGGACGATCCGGAGGAGCCGGGAGTCGGAATCCCGACCCCGGCAGCCGACGCAGGTCCTGATCGGACCCGCGCCCCCGGCGGTACCGGACCGCTGGTCCTCACGTCCCTGCATCCGGCCACCTCGGTCTCTCGCCGCCCGGCCCGAATGGACGGGTGGACGTGAAGTCACTGTGACAACTGATCAGTCTACAGATGATGCGGTGTCGATACTAACGGCGCGCCCGACCGCGTGGCGACAGGTCGCCCCGGGCGTCACTCCGCATCGCTGTGGATGTCGATCCGCCACTGGGTGAGACGGTGCGCCAGCCGGGCGTTCTGCCCCTCCTTACCGATCGCCAGGGACAGCTGGTAATCGGGCACGACGACCCTGGCCGCCCTCGTCGCGGCGTCGGCGACCGACACCGAGATCACCTTGGCCGGCGACAGGGCGTTGCCCACGAACACGGTGGGATCCTCGTCGTAGTCGACGATGTCGATCTTCTCGTCGTTGAGCTCCGCCATGACCGCGCGGACACGCGCGCCGTTCGGACCGATGCACGCGCCTTTCGCGTTGAGTCCCGAGATGGTGGACTCCACCGCGATCTTCGTCCGGTGCCCGGCCTCGCGCGCGATCGCCGCGATCCGCACCGAGCCGTCACCGATCTCCGGGACCTCCAGGGCGAACAGTCCCCGGACCAGGTCCGGGTGGGTGCGCGACAGCGAGACGGAGGCCCCGTGGGGGCCCTTGTGGACGCCGACCACGTGGCACTTGATGCGGTCGCCGTGCTCGTAGGTCTCTCCCGGGACCTGCTCCGCCGGGGCGATGGTCCCCTCGGTCCCCCCGTTCTCGGGTCCGATGTGGACCACCACGATCCCCCGGGCGTTCGCCCGCGAGTCCGACTGGATGACCCCACTGACCACCTCGCCCTCCCTCGTGACGAGGTCGCCGTAGATGCGGTCGGTCTCCGCCTCCCTCAGACGCTGGAGGATGATCTGCCGGGCGGTCGCCGCCGCGACCCGGCCGAAGTCCGAGGGGGTGGCGTCGAACTCCCCGATCCGGTTGCCGTCCTCATCCACCTCGGCCGCCATGACGGCGACCGTTCCGGCCTTACGGTCCAACGCGATCCGGGCGACCCGATGCGCACCTTCGGTCCGCTTGTACGCGGTGAGCAGAGCGTTCTCGAGGGTGTGCACGAGGTCTTCCAACGGGATCTCGCGCTCCCGGGACAGCATGTTCAGCGCTGCCATATCGATGTTCAACGGTTTTCTCCTTCTCGCACGCCACGCCCCGGGTTCTCCGGCTCGGACAACAGGTCCAGCTCCTCTTGCGGTGCAGGCCGGAACTCGACCCGGATCACGGCGCGGGCCACCTGCTCCAACGCTACCGATTCCACAGTCGTTCCCCGGCCCGCCCTCGACACGATGCGGACCACCCCCGTCGCCTCGTCGAGGTCGCCCACCCGTCCCCTGCTCGGCCCCTCGGCACCGTCGACGTAGACCAGGTCCACCTGGCGTCCGCGGGCGCGGCGCCAGTGTCGCGGCTGCTCGAGTGGCGCGTCGACTCCCCTGCTGGTCACCTCCAGCGTGACGGGCTGCACTGACCCACCCCACTGCTCGGCGAGCGGGTCCAGATCGACGGACAGCTCGGCGAGATCGTCGAGGGACACCCCGGAATCCCCGTCCACGACCACCGTCACCTGCCATGTGGACGACCGGGTGTTCTCCCGGATGTCCTCGAGGTCGAGGCCGCGGTCGGAGACCGCCTTGCGTATATGGGCCCTGTCGGGCTCGGGGACGATCACTGTGCTCCTGGAGTGCGGGCTGGCGGATTCCGTTCCGGGACGCGGACGGGCCGCATCACTGTACCGCCTCGCCGCCGCCGTCCCCGACCCCTGGCAGGATGTCGGAGTGCCACATTCCGCCCCCGTCGTCCTCACGCGCCGTCACTTCGTCGTCGCAGCCGCCGGCGTCGCCGGGCTCGCAGCCGCCGGTGGCTGCGCCCTGCCCACGGTCTCCGACCGCCCGGATCCGCTGCTCGGCCTGCTCGACGCAGCGCAACGCGATGCGCGCGAACTCGCCGCCGCGGACGCCTCCCACGGAGAGCGGGTCGGTGCCCTGCGCCGGATCGCCGACGTGCGGAGGCTCCACGCGGAACGGCTGACCACGATCGTGGAGTTCCCGGCCGACGAGGGGCGACCGACACCCGCGTCGACCCCTGCCCCGGTGTGCCCGCCCGCCGACGAGGTGCGCGCCCGCCTCCGCGTCGATGCCGCCGGTGCCACCGACGCCGCCGCGGCGGAAGAGGGTCCCCGGGCCGAGATCGCCGGGGCGATCGCCGCGGCATGCACCGCCGCAGCCGAGGTGGAGCTCGCGTGACCGCCCCCGTCGGACTGGCCGCCGAGGACGCCGCGGTCTACGGATACGGCCTGGTGCTCGCCCGGGCGGACGGCTCCATACGGGCCGCGGTCCGTCGCGAGCTCGCCGCTCACCGGGCCCGTCGGGACGCCGCGGAGAAGTTGTGGCCGGGGTCGCCCCCCGCCCCGGTCGGTTACCTCACCGGACCGGACACCCCCGTCTCGGCGGTCCTCCTGGCGATCCGTATCGAATCGGATTGTTGCGAGGCCTGGCGGGTGGAACTCGGCCGCGCCGAGGCACCGGAGACCCGACGGTTCTGCAGCGACGCCCTCACCGCGGCGGCGGTCCAACTGGCCCGGTGGAGGACGCTGGTCCCGGGCGCGCCGTTCGAGGCGCTGCCCGGGTTCCCCCCGCCGGCGTGAGGTGTTCTATCGTCCCGCGCCGATCAGCCTGATGATCTCCTCGGCGGCGCCGTCCACCGGCACCTGGGTGACCTCGCCGGTGGCGCGCTCGCGCAACTCGACGGTGCCCTCGGACCACCCGCGACCCACCACGACCACCCACGGGATGCCGATCAGTTCGGCGTCCTTGAACTTCACTCCCGGCGAGGCCTTGCGGTCGTCGAAGAGGACCTCGAGTCTGGCGCGGTCGAACGCCTCCACGAGGGTCCCGGCACCGGCGATCGCGGCGTCATCCTTGTTCGCGATCACCACGTGGACGTCCGCGGGTGCGGCCTCGGCCGGCCAGACCAGACCCTTGTCATCGGCGAACTGCTCGGCGAGGACAGCGACGAGGCGCGAGACCCCGATCCCGTAGGACCCCATGGTCACCCGGGCGGGCTTGCCGTTCTCGCCCAGCACGTCGAACCCGAACGCGTCGGTGTATTTCCGACCGAGCTGGAAGATGTGGCCGATCTCGATACCGCGCGCCAGCGTCAGGGTCCCGTGCCCGTCCGGCGCAGGGTCACCCTCCCTCACCTCGGCGACCTCGATGGTGCCGTCCGGGGTGAAGTCACGTCCGCACACCAGGTCCACCACATGCTTGCCGACCTCGTCGGCACCCGTGATCCAGGAGGTACCCGTGACGACCCGTGGGTCGACGAGGTAGCGGACCTCGTTCTCCTGCAGCGCGCGCGGCCCGATGTACCCCTTGACGAGGAACGGGTTGGCGGCGAAATCGGCCTCCTCGAGGATCTCGACCTCCGCCGGCTCGAGCGCTGCCTCGACTCGCTTCATGTCGACCTCACGGTCACCCGGCAGCCCCACCGCCAACAGTTCCCAGTCCCGCCCGGGCTCACGGACCTTGAGCATGACGTTCTTGAGGGTGTCCGCGGCGGTGACGTCCCGACCGAGGTCGGCGGAATTCGCCCAGGCGACGAGTGTCTCGATCGTCGGCGCATCCGGGGTCTCGTGCACGACCGCCCGGGGCGACCCCTCCACCGGGAGTGCGGGGGGCGCGGGGGTGACGACGGCCTCGACATTGGCCGCGTAATCTCCGTCGGTGGACCGGACGAACGTGTCCTCGCCCGCCGCGGAGACCGCGAGGAACTCCTCGGAGGCGGAGCCGCCCATCGCTCCGGAGGTGGCCGCGCAGATGACGTACTCGATCCCGAGACGGTCGAAGATGCGCTGATACGCCTCGCGGTGCGCCTGGTACGAACGCTCGAGCCCCGCGTCGTCGACATCGAAGGAGTAGGAGTCCTTCATCACGAACTCGCGACCGCGCAGGATCCCGGCACGCGGCCGTTCCTCGTCCCGGTACTTGGTCTGGATCTGGTACAGCGTGACGGGCAGATCCTTGTACGACGAGTACTCACCCTGGACCGTGAGCGTGAAGAGCTCCTCGTGGGTGGGCCCCAGCATCATGTCGTTGCCCTTGCGGTCCTTGAGCCGGAACAGTGCCGGACCGTACTCGGTCCACCGGCCGGTGGTCTCGTACGGTTCACGCGGCAGCAGGGCAGGCAGGCTGATCTCCTGAGCGCCGAAGGCGTCCATCTCCTCTCGGACCACCTGCTCGACCCGGCGGAGGGTGCGCAGACCGAGTGGGAGCCAGGAGTACACGCCGGGAGCGACGCGGCGGACGTATCCGGCGCGGACCAGCAGTTTGTGGCTGAGGACCTCGGCATCGGCCGGGTCATCGCGGAGGGTGCGGAGGAAAAGGTGGGACAGACGCGTGATCACGGTGGTCAAGCGTAGCCGCCCGTGGGTGGGCACCCGGCCCGCCGGTAGCCTCTGCCGGGTGCGCATCCTCCTCTCGCCCTCCGAGACCAAGTCCATCGGCGGCGCGGGTGAGCCCCTCGAACTGGCCACCCTCTCGCTGCCGTCGTTGAACGAAACCCGCCGGACGGTGGCGGATGCGCTGGTGACGATGTGTACCGACGACCCCGGGGGCGCGCGTGCGGTACTGGGTCTGAGCGAGAAGCTCGCCGGGGAGGTCCAGCTGGACGCGCAGTTGTGGACCTCCCCCACCGCGCCGGCCCTCACCCGGTACACGGGCGTGCTCTACGACGCTCTGGACGAGGGGTCGATGACCGGCGCGACCCGGGCGCGCGCGGAGTCCCGACTGTGGATCGGGTCCGCGCTGTTCGGGCTCGTCGCCGCCGATGACCCGATCCCCCATTACCGGCTGTCGGCCGGGACGCGACTGCCGGGCCTGGGCACGCTGCGGGCAGCGTGGAGGCCCGTCCTGACCGCCGCCACCGCCCGCTGGGAGGAGGACCTGGTGGTGGACCTGCGTTCCGGTGGGTACCACCACCTGGGCCCGGTTCCGGGCGCGGTGACGGTCGATGTGGTCACCGAGTACCCGGACGGCAGCCGCAAGGTGGTGTCCCACTTCTCCAAGCACCACAAGGGTCTGCTCGCCCGGACCCTCGCGACCTCCCGCGCCGAGATGGCTGATCTGCCGTCACTGCTCCGGGTGGCCCGCAGGGCCGGTCATACGGTCGAGCACACCTCTCAGAACGGCCTGACCATGGTCACGACGCCCTGACGGCAGCTCCCGGGTCCCGCCCCCGCCGTCATCGCCAGCCGAGCTCCGGGGCCACGTGGGTGAGGATCGACTCCAACAGGTGCGCGTTGTAGTCGACCCCCAGCTGGGTCGGCACGGTGATGAGCACTGTGTCCGCAGCGCTGATCGCCTCGTCCTCACGGAGTTGCTCCACCAGCCGGTCCGGCTCCGCGGCGTAGGACCGTCCGAAGACCGCCCGGAGACCGGGTTCGATCTGACCGAACTGGTCACCACGGTCACCGCCCCCGAGGAAGTACCGCCGGTCGGTGTCCGAGGTGATGGCGACGATCGACCGGGATACCGACACCCGCGGTTCGAAGCCGTGATCGTGGGCGGACCACTCGTCGCGGAACGCCTCGATCTGACGGCGCTGCTGTACGTGCAGTGGTTCTCCGGACTCGTCGGCCTTCAAGGTGGACGACATGAGGTGCATGCCCTTCTCCGCCGCCCATCGTGCGGTCGCGTCGGACGCGGCGCCCCACCAGATGCGCTCCCGCAGCCCCTCCGAGTACGGCTCGAGCCGCAGCAGACCCGGAGGGTTGGGGAACATCGGCCGTGGGTTGGGTTCAGCGAACCCGACCCCCTCCACCGCCCGGAGGAATACCTCGGTATGCCGGCGCGCCATGTCCGCGTCGGTGGCACCGTCTCCGGGTTCGAATCCGAAGTATCGCCACCCGTCGATCACCTGCTCGGGAGAACCCCGGGACACGCCCAGTTGGACCCGCCCACCGGAGATGAGGTCGGCGGCGGCGACATCCTCGGCGAAGCCCAGGGGGTTGGTATAACGCATGTCCACCACCCCGGTACCGATGTCGATCCGGTTCGTCCGGGCGCCGACGGCCGCCAGGAGAGGCGCGGGCGTACCGAGCTGGCGCGCGAAGTGGTGAACCCTGAAGTAGGCGCCGTCCAGTCCGAGGTCCTCGGCGGCCTCGGCGAGCTCGACGCTCTGGATCAGTGCGTCGGAGGCGGAGCGCACCGCGGAGTCCGGGTGGTCCATCCAGTGCCCGAAGGAGAGGAAACCGATCTTCTTGTGAGTGGTCACGTCCACATCGTGCCCGACGGCGATGCCGCCGGGCGGGATCTCATCCTTCGGTGATGTACTGCGGCAGCCCGGCGACGGCGCCGACCACAACGATGGCCGGGGGTCTGACGTCGTGGGTCGCCAGGGTCTCCGCCAGGCTTCCGAGGGTGCATCGATGGGTCGACTGCCCGTCGAGGCTCCCGTCGACCACCACCGCTGCCGGGGTCCCGGGCGAGCGGCCCCCCGCCATGAGTGACTCGGCGATCGCCGGGGAGTTCTTCACCCCCATCAGCACCACGAGCGTCCCGCGCATACGTGCGAGGGCGTCCCAGTCGATGAGGGAACCCGGGTGTCCGGGCGGCAGGTGTCCGGACACCACGGTCAGTTCGTGCGTCATCCCGCGGTTGGTCACGGGAATTCCCGCGAGGGCCGGGACGGCGAGCGCACTGGAGACGCCGGGAACGACGGTGCACGGTACACCGGCCTCGGCGCATGCCTGCGCCTCCTCGTAACCGCGCCCGTAGAGGAACGGGTCCCCGCCCTTGAGCCGTACCACGAACTTGCCCGCCCGCGCACGGTCCACCAGCACGTCGTTGATCGCGTCCTGTGCCATGGCCCGCCCGTAGGGGATCTTGGCGGCGTCGACGATCTCGACATCCGCCCGCAGCTCGGCCAGCGGGCGCTGGGGGGCGAGACGGTCGGCCACGACAACGTCGGCGCGGGCGAGCAGTCGACGACCACGCACCGTCATGAGATCGTCGGCCCCCGGCCCGCCGCCGACCAACGCGACCGTGCCCCGGAGCGCCTCGTCGACCTCGGGTGCCTCCGCCCCCGCGTCGCTGAGGGCCCGCGCGACCACGTCCCGGGCCTCGGCGGTACGCGCGCGGTCGCCGGTGAGCACCGCGACCAACATCTCGCCCCGACGGACCACCGCCGGGGTCACCGCGGAACCCGACGTCACGGCATCAGCCCGGACGCAGAAGGTGCGGTTCTGCTCGGCCTCCGCCGCGACACGGGCATTGACCAGCGAGTCCTTGGTCGCAGCGACCACATACCAGGCACCTTCGAGGTCCCCGGATTCGTACTCGCGGGGCTCCCACCAGATGCGTCCGGCGTCCACCAGCCCCTGCAGCGTCGGTGTGACGTCCGGGCTAACCAGGTGCACCACCGCGCCCGCCTCGAGCAAGACGGGGACGCGACGTTGCGCGACAGACCCTCCGCCGATGACCACGACGCGTCGACCTTCGAGGTCCAGGCCGACGGGGTACGGATTCACAGGCCGGATCATGGCTCCGATCCTATCCGCCCCCGACTGCTCCCCCGGCCCCGGCCCGGGGGTCCCCGGCGCCGGCGGGTCAGGCCTTCTGGTCGAGCTTGAGGGTGCGGGTCGAGCGCTCGAACTGCTCGGTGAACAGGGTCGGCTCCCCGGACAGGTCGCGGCCGAGCGAGGGGATCATCTCCTCGAGGGCGGGGGTCCAGTCGGCGAACCGGCTCGGGAAGCACCGCTTGAGCACATCGACCATGGCGTCGACCGCGGTGGAGGCGCCCGGGGAGGCGCCGAGCAGACCCGCGATGGACCCGTCAGCTGCGTTCACGACGGCGGTGCCGAACTCCAGGGTGCCGCCCCGGCCGTTGGGCTTGATCACCTGGACACGCTGGCCGGCGATGACCTTCTCCCACTCCCCGTCCTGTGCCGACGGCACGAAATCGCGCAGTGCGTCGACCCGGGCGCCGTGGTTCTTGGCGAGCTCGGTGATGAGGTACTTGACCAGGCTCATCTCGGTGAGCCCGATGTTGGCCATGGGCAGCAGGTTGCCGGCGCGGATGCTGGACGGCAGGTCGAGGAAGCTGCCCATCTTGAGGAACTTGGGGGTCCAGCCGGCGAAGGGGCCGAACAACAGCCCCTTCTTGCCGTCGATGACCCGGGTGTCCAGATGCGGCACGGACATCGGCGGCGCGCCCACGGAGGCCTGGCTGTACACCTTCGCCTGGTGCTGTTTGATGAGCTCCGGGTTGGTGCAGCGCAACCACTGGCCGCCCACCGGGAAGCCGCCGATGCCCTTGATCTCGGGGATGCCGGACTTCTGCAGCAGGTGGAGGGCGCCGCCGCCCGCACCGACGAACACGAACTTGGCGTCGACAGTGCGCTCGTCACCGGTGTGGCGGTTGGTGACGGTCAGTCGCCAGCTGCCGTCGCTGTTGCGCTCGAGGTTCTTGACCTGGTTCTGGTAGTGCACCTCGGCTCCGGTGCGCGTGAGGTACTTGATGAGCTGGCGGGTGAGCGCGCCGAAGTTGACGTCGGTGCCGTTGGAGAAGTGGCTCAGGGCGAACGGCTGCTCGGGAGAGCGCCCGCGGGCCATGAGGGGGACCAGTTGTTCCAGCTCGGAGAAGTCGGTGGTGTGCCCCATCCCCGGGAAGAGGGGGTGCCCGGCGAGTTTGTCGTACCGCTTCCGGAGGTAGTCCTGACCGTCCTTGCCCGCCACGAAGCTCATGTGCGGGACGGGTCGGATCCACTCTGTGGGGTCACCGAGGATGGTGTTCTCGACGGCGTAGGACCAGAACTGGCGCGAGACCTGGAACTTCTCGTTGACGCTGACGGCCTTCGTGATGTCCACGTCGCCGTCCGCGGTCTTGGGCGAGTAGTTCAGCTCGCAGAGTGCGGAATGGCCCGTGCCGGCGTTGTTCCAGGCGTCGGACGACTCCAGTGCAGGCCCCTCGAGCCGTTCGAAGACCTGGATGTCCCAGTCCGGCTGGAGCCGCCGGAGCAGTGCACCCAGAGTCGCGCTCATGGTGCCCGCGCCGATGAGCGCCACATCCGTCGTTCCGTGCTTTGCCACCTGGTCTGAAGTCACCGGCTACCCTCGCTCGTTGGTCGTGGACCCGAATCTCTCATCGACGCGGGCAGTCCCGACGGCCCTGCGTCGACCGGCTTCCAACACTACTCACGGCACCGGGCGTGGGACACACCGGACTAGGGTGGTCGTCGTGCCGACGTCCTCTCCCGATCCCGACGCCTCCGCCGGAACCGACCCGCAGTGGACCCCGGACCTGCTGGGGCCGTCGTACCGGCGGCGCGAACTGCCGCTCGGCGACGATCCCGACGGTGAGGGCGAGATCGTCGCGACCCTGGTCCGCCACGAGGACGCGCCGTCGGACCCCACCGCAGTGGTGCTCGTCGTCCACGGCCTGTCCGACTACTTCTTCCACACCCACCTCGCCGAGTTCCTCGCGTCGCGCGGTATCGCGACGTTTGGGATAGACCTGCGCAAATGCGGCCGTTCGCGGCGGGACGGCGTAACACCGCACTTCACGACCGACCTGGAGCGTTACGACGACGAGTTGGACCGGGCGCTCGAGGTGATCGTCTCCGAGCACCCGCGCACGCCGGTGCTCGTGGCCGCCCACTCCACCGGGGGGTTGGTGGTGCCGCTGTGGCTGGGCAGGCGGCGCGACAGGGGCGCCCTGCCCCCCGTCGTGGGGGTGATCCTGAACTCGCCGTGGTTCCAGCTCGACGTCCCGGAGCGCGCCCGGCCCGTGCTCGACCCGGTCATCCGCACGCTCGGATCCGTCCGGCCCTTCTACCGCCTCCCGCTGCCCACGTCGGACCGGTACGTCATCAGCACGCACGTGGACCACGACGGTGAATACCACTTCGACACCACCCTCAAACCCCCCGGCGGTGTCGGCGTCCGGGCGGGGTGGCTCGCAGCGGTCCGACGTGCACAGAAGCGTCTGCAGGCCGGCGTCGATCTGCCGCTGCCGGTCCTCCTGCTCCGCTCCACCGCGTCGTCGATCGGGTCCCGGCCCCGCGGCTCCGCGCTCGATGTGGACACCGACCTGATCCTCGACGTCCGATCGATGCAGCGTTTCGCCGACCGGGTCTCCGACGACGTCACCGACGTCCCCGTCGCCGGTGCCCGGCACGACGTCTTCCTGTCCCGCGCCGACGTCCTCGAGGTGGTTTTCGACCACCTCGGGCACTGGCTGGACCAGATCCTGTCCTCACACATCAAGGAGTCCTGACCCCCATGACCCAGACCCCCTCCCGCCACTTCGACCTGGTCGTCATCGGCACGGGCAGCGGCAACTCGTTGATCGACGAGTCGTTCGCGGACAAGTCCGTGGCGATCTGCGAGAAGGGGACGTTCGGCGGAACCTGCCTCAACGTCGGTTGCATCCCCACGAAGATGTTCGTCTACGCCGCCGACACGGCCACCTCCGTCCGGCACTCGTCCACCTACGGCATCGACTCGACACTGGACGGGGTCCGCTGGCCGGACATCGTCTCGCGGGTCTTCGATCGACGCATCGACCCGATCGCGTCGAGCGGTGAGGACTACCGGCGCAACCGTTGTGACAACGTCACGGTGTACGACGGTCACGCGACGTTCGTCGGTCCGCGCACCATCGACACGGGTACCGGGGAGATCATCACCGCGGACTCGGTCGTGATCGCCGCAGGCGCACGCCCGTCGATTCCGGACATCGTCACCGAGGCGGGCGTCGCCTTCCACACCAGCGACGACGTCATGCGTATCCCCGAACTGCCGAAGTCGATGGTCATCCAGGGCTCCGGGTTCATCGCCTGCGAGTTCGCGCACGTGTTCTCCTCCCTCGGCGTCGACGTCACCGTCATCGGCCGCTCGGACGTGCTGCTCAAGCATCTCGACCGCGAGCTGGCCGAGCGGTTCACCGACGCCGCCCGGGGACGGTGGGACGTCCGCCTCGGGCAGCAGATCGCCACGATGACCGCGACGGGTGAGGATCGCCGGGGCGTGGAGATCACCTTCGAGGACGGGTCGACGTGCGCCGGCGACGCGCTCCTCGTGGCGATCGGCCGGACGCCCAACGGCGACCTGCTGGGGTTGGGTGCGGCCGGGGTCGAGATGGACGGCGAGAGGGTACGAGTGGACGAGTTCGGCCGTACCACGGCGGAGGGCGTCTGGGCGCTGGGCGACGTGAGCTCGCCGTACCAGCTCAAGCACGTCGCCAACCACGAACAGCGGGTGCTGGGGCACAACCTTCGCCACCCGGAGGACCTGCAGCCGTTCCACCACAGTCACGTCCCGTACGCCGTGTTCAGCTGGCCACAGATCGCCTCGGTCGGCATGACGGAGGCCGAGGCCCGCGCAGCCGGATACGACGTGACCGTCAAGACCCAGGACTACGGCGACGTGGCGTACGGCTGGGCGATGGAGGACTCGGTCGGGTGCTGCAAGCTCATCGCGGACCGCGCCACCGGGCTGCTGCTGGGCGCCCACCTCATGGGCGCCCACGCCCCGTCCCTCGTGCAGATCCTCATCCAGGCGATGGAATTCGGGATCACCGTTCCCGACCTCGCACGCAAGCAGTACTGGATCCACCCGGCGATGGCCGAGGTGGTCGAGAACGCATTGCTGGGTCTGGACTTCCCAGATCGCGGGTTCTGACAGCGGGGGTCGGCGGCGGTGGGTCGGTGCCGGTGGGTCGGTGCCGGGGGCGGCCCGCACCCGCCCCCTCCCCGACCGGGCTCACGTGAGGACGAAGTCCTCGGGCTCGACGGTGCGGACCTGCTCGCGGTACCGGAACGTGAACGTCGGCCACTGCAGGGAGTTCCGTCCACTGGAGTCGATGTACCAGCTCGAGCAGCCGCCCTGGTTCCACACGGTGTGCGCGAGTTGGCGGTCCATCCGCGCGGCATAGGACTCCTGGACCTCCGGACGGACCTCGATGGTTCGTCGTCCCGCACTCCCCGCGAGGTCGAGGAGCCGCAGCACGTGATCGGCCTGGGACTCGAGCATGTAGACGATCGATGAGTGCCCCAGGTTGGTGTTGGGCCCGTACAGCAGGAACATGTTGGGGAACCCCGCGACAGTGATCCCGTTGTGTGCCCGCGGGCTGCCGTCCCAGTGCTGCGCGAGGGTCCGCCCGTCCGCCCCGGTGACCACGCGGGAGATCGGCGGCTCGGTCGGCTGGAATCCGGTGCCGAAGATGATGACGTCCGCCGGGTGCTCGGTGCCGTCGTCCGCCACGAGCCCACGGGGGGTGAGGGACGACGCCGCACCGGACACCAGCGAGACATCGGGCCGGGTGAGCGCGGGCAGCCAGTGACTGGTGAGCAGCACTCGCTTGCACCCGATGGAGAAATCGGGGGTGAGTGCCCTCCGCATCCTGCGGTCCCGCACCTTGAGGAACAGGTAGAACCTCGCGAACCACTCGAAGAAGCGCAGGAGGAACTGGGCCCGGGTGAACACCACGACGTAGAGCTCCCGTCCCAGGTAGATCCGCCCGCGGACGAGCCGCTGCAGGAGCGGGAAGCGACGGTAGAGCTTCTGACGTCGGTCCGAGATCGACCGGTCCAGACGGGGCAGGATCCATCCCGGGGTCCGTTGGAAGACGGTGACGTGTTCGGCGGCGCCGGCGATCTCCGGAACGAACTGGACCGCGGAGGCCCCCGTCCCGACGACCGCGACCCTCCGGCCCTCGAGCGGGATATCGTGGCGCCACCGCGCCGAATGGAACACGTCGCCCTCGAAGGACTCCAGTCCGGGTAGGCGCGGAACAGAGGGGGCGGACAGCGCTCCCGAGGCCAGCACGAGGTGTCCGGCTCTGATCCGTCCGCGGCTGGTGTCGACCACCCAGTGCGCCATCTCCGCGTCCCACGTCGCCGCGGTCACCTCACACGAGGTCACGAGCCTGTCGCGGAGACCGATTCGGTCCGTCACCGATTCCAGGTACGCCCGGATCTCCGGCTGCCTGCCGAACGAATGGGACCAGCCCGGGTGAGCGTGCCGGGACAGCGAATACAGCGCGGTGGGGACGTCGCAGGCACAACCCGGGTACGTGTTGTCGCGCCAGGTACCCCCCACCGACTCGGCGGCCTCCACGACGAGGAAGTCGCGACCACGCCCCTCCCTGAGGAGGCGGTCGGCCATGGCGATGCCGCCGAAGCCGGCACCCACCACCAACAGGTCGATCTGGTCCACGGGTCCACGGGGGGTCTCGATCATGCTGGACAGTATGCCCCGTCTTGTCCACGGACGAGGGCCACATCGGGACGATCGTCCATCAGCGTCCCCCGCCCGTTCCGGTCTGCCGGGCGGTCGCCCTGTCGTGTCCGCCGGGCGGTCAGGACCCGGACGGCAGGGTGAGGATCTCGTACCCGTCCTCGGTGACGACGACGGTGTGCTCGAACTGGGCGGTCCACGCCTTGTCCGCGGTGGTGACGGTCCAGTCGTCGTCCCAGACGTCGAAACCCGGTCCGCCGAGGGAGATCATCGGCTCGACGGTCAGCGTCATACCGGGCTCGAGGACCTCGGTCCGGGACGGCTCGTCGTAATGCAGGACGACGAGCCCGTTGTGGAAGGTCGGACCGACACCGTGGCCGGTGAACTCCCGCACGACCGTGTAGTCGAAGCGCCGGGCATAGGATTCGATGACCCGACCGATGACGTTGACCTCCCGGCCGGGCCGGATGGCCTTGATCCCCCGGTTCATCGCCTCCCTGGTGCGCTCCACCAACAGCCGGGCCTCCTCGCTGACGTCCCCGGCGAGGAACGTGGCATTGGTATCGCCGTGGACGCCGTGGATGAACGCGGTGACGTCGACGTTGACGATGTCACCGTCCCGGATCACCGTGGTGTCGGGGATGCCGTGACAGATCACCTCGTTG
Source organism: Dietzia sp. B32 (assembly GCF_024732245.1). Classification (NCBI taxonomy): domain Bacteria; kingdom Bacillati; phylum Actinomycetota; class Actinomycetes; order Mycobacteriales; family Dietziaceae; genus Dietzia; species Dietzia sp. B32. The sequence goes on from NZ_CP093845.1 coordinate 448,337, forward strand.
AGGGAGACGCAACTGGACTTGGGGAACGCCTTGTAGCCCAGGGTCGACGGGTAGGCACCGTTGTCGCACAGGAATTCGTGGACGACCCTGTCGATCTCATCGGTCGTCACACCGGGGGCGACCGCCTCCCCGGCGAGCACGAGTGCATCCGCGGCGAGCCGGGAGGCCACCCGCATGGCGTCGATGACGTCCGCGGGCTGGATCCACGGCTCACCGTTGGCCTCGTCGACGCTGTCACGCCACGCGTACTCCGGCCGGGGGATCGATTCCGGAACTGTCCGGATCGGGGTGGGTTCACCGGGGACGAGCGGCTGGCGGGTGGAGGTGGTCATGCCCCCAGGATAGGCCCGCGCGGCGGGGCCGGTCGCCCCGGTCCGGTCACCAGATGACGAAGCAGATCGACGCGATGACGACCATCGCCCCGAACAGGGACATCGTGATCACGTCCGCCGAGGACTGGCCGGGCTCCTGGTTCGACCGAGCAGCGCCGTCGGTCACCGCGTCCGGCCCGCTGTCGTCGTTCGCGCCGGTGTCCACCCGGGACTCGGGGTCCTGTCGCGGGTCCATCAGATCGCCCCCCACCGGTGGAACTCGGAGACCATCGCCACGGCGAGGATCACGAACACGATCCCCATGAACCCCGTGTACGTCCAGCGCTTCGCATGGTCGGACGCCCAGAACCTGCGGAGACTGACCACCCCGTTCACCACGGCGACGACGCACAACGCGATACCGACCGGTGCGGCAACCCATCCGGAGAGGCTGAGCAGCGGGACGAGGATCGGGATGGCGAGATAGGTGATGAGGCACCGCACGGCCGAGACCGCCACGGAGACCCGGAACGCGCGGTGGGCACCGGAGCCGGCGCCTCTGTCGATGTGCCGCACGCCCAGCAGGCGCCGCATCGCCCGGTCCGCCGGCCGCCGAGACCGGAAAGCCGGTCGGGCCTCAGCGCCTCGTTCCGGACCCGTCTTGGACTCCGGCACCGGGGCCGCGGTGACAGGAGCGGTCATCGGGGTACTCACGCGGTCCTTCCCCGCACGGCTCCGTACACGGAGGGCCCTGTCGCTGTGACTGTCATCGGGTTACACCTTCCGAGGTTCACGGTCTGACTGCACTCCACTTTCCCACAGGCGACACCGATGCCGAAGTCGCCGGGCACGCGATACCCCACCCGGGGTCGCCGGACGCCCTGTGCTGCCGCATGCGCGGGCGTTCACAGCAGGACCGTCGCGTAGTCGACCGCGTCGATCATGCCCACCCGCCGATAGGCGGCACGGGCGGCGTCGTTCGACCCGTTCACCACCAGGGAGGGCCTGAGTCCTCGCGCCTGGAGGGCGGCGCACACGGCGGCCGTCCCGCCGGACCCGAGCCCCGCGTCCCTCCGGTCGCGGTGGACCCAGATGCCCTGGATCTGTGCCACGCCCGGGGAGATCGCGGCGACATCCGCCTTGAAGACCACCTCGCCGGCGTCGATCCCCACCCAGGTCCTCCCCCGGGCCAACGATCGTGCCACGCGGCGTCGGAACGGGATGCCGGACCCGACCGCGAACGGGTCCGCGCGCAGCTCCTCGCGGTACATGGCCGCGGCGGCGGCGAGCACCGGCTCGAACTCGTCCAACGTGGCCGGGCGGATCCCGTCCATGACGAGCACCGGGTCGACCGGGCCGTCGAGTGCCATGAGGAACTGGTTCACGCGGTATTCCCGGGCATCGCCCCACCGGTCGCGCAGTGCGGTCCACATGGCCGCGACCCGGTCCCGCCGGCCGTGCACGGACATCGGCCCGAGCCCCAACTCGGCGACCGCCGCACCGAGGAGTCGTTGATCCGCGGCGTCACCACGCAGCGGCAACACCGAGGTGCCGATGAAGACCAGGGACCGGTCGGGACCGCCGACCGTGAGGAACCGCCCGTCGACGCCGGGCGCCACGCCCGTCGACGCGAACTTCTCCGCCGCAGGTGCGGACACCAGAGGATCAGAGCCCAAAACCTCGAGAACCGCCCGCGACTCACCCGGGCCGACCGACCGGCAGGCGCCGAGCCCGGTCCGCGGGGCAGCCGTGTCGGTCATCGGACTATCGCGTGACCTTGACCTGCGGCCCCTGGCCGGCAGCGGCCTCCCCCACGGGCTCGCCCATCTCCTCCGCGATCCGCATGGCCTCCTCGATGAGGGTCTCGACGATCATCGCTTCCGGAACGGTCTTGATGACCTCGCCCTTGACGAAGATCTGCCCCTTGCCGTTGCCCGACGCGACGCCCAGATCGGCCTCACGCGCCTCACCGGGCCCGTTGACGACGCACCCCATGACCGCAACACGGAGAGGCACGCTCATCCCCTCGAGGCCGGCCGTGACCTCGTCCGCGAGCTTGTAGACATCCACCTGGGCACGACCGCAGGACGGGCAGGACACGATCTCGAGCTTGCGGGGACGGAGATTCAGCGACTGCAGGATCTGCGTGCCCACCTTGATCTCCTCCGCCGGCGGCGCCGACAGCGAGACCCGGATCGTGTCACCGATGCCCTCCGACAGGAGGGCCCCGAACGCCACGGCGGACTTGATCGTGCCCTGGAACGCCGGCCCGGCCTCCGTCACACCGAGGTGGAGCGGGTAGTCCGTCCTCGCCGCGAGCTGGCGATAGGCCTCGACCATGATCACCGGATCGTTGTGCTTGACCGAGATCTTGATGTCGCCGAACCCGTGCTCCTCGAACAACGACGCCTCCCACATGGCCGATTCGACGAGAGCCTCGGGGGTGGCCTTTCCGTACTTGGCGAGCAGGCGGGGGTCCAGTGAGCCGGCGTTCACACCGATGCGGATGGGGATGCCCGCATCTCCCGCGGCCCTGGCGACCTCCGCGACGCGTCCGTCGAACTCCTTGATGTTGCCCGGGTTGACCCGCACCGCCGCACAGCCGGCGTCGATCGCCGCGAAGATGTACTTGGGCTGGAAGTGGATGTCGGCGATCACCGGGATCGGTGACTTGCGCGCGATGGTCGACAGCGCGTCGGCGTCCTCCTGCCGCGGGCAGGCAACGCGGACGATGTCGCAGCCCGACGCCGTGAGCTCGGCGATCTGCTGCAAGGTCGAGTTGATGTCGTGGGTCTTGGTGGTGGTCATGGACTGGACCGAGACCGGATGATCGCTGCCCACGCCCACCTGGCCGACGAACAGCTGCCGGGTCTTGCGCCGCGGCGCGAGGACGGGCGGCGGGCCGTCGGGCATGCCCAGTCCGACCGGGATCGAGGATGAGTCGTTCACTTCAGGCCTTCCGTAGGGGTTGCCAGCCGGGTGCTCGCAGGTCCCGGGACCCATTATCCGGGTATCCGGGCGCGGGTGCGAGGTGGGTGTGCGCCCGGATCAACCGGGCAGCAGGATCGGGTTGACGAAGTCGGCGGTGATGACGATCGCGGACACTCCGATGAGGAGCACGAACACCGCCATCGTCAGGGGCGCCAGCTTCTCGTAGTCCGCGGGACCGCCCGGCGCGAGGCCGCGCAGTCGACGGAGGGCGTCACGGATCTTCTCGTAGAAGACCACGGCGATGTGGCCGCCGTCGAACGGGGTCAGTGGCACGAGGTTGAACGCGCCCAGGAACAAGTTGAGCCCGGCGAGGAAGAGCAGGAACAGACTCCACAGGCCCTGTTCGACCGCCTGCCCGCCGATGTAGCTGGCCCCCACCACGGACACCGGGGAATCCTCTGCCCGCTCGCCGCCGAAGATCGACGCCGCCACCGCGGGGATCTTGGCCGGGAACGAGATGAGCCCCTCGATCGTCGCCTCGACCATCTCGCCGGTGAAGACGAACGTCGCGGGAACCGCACTCAGCGGGTCGTAGGTGTTGACGGTCTGGTAGGCGGGATCGTCGAGGATCTCCCGGGGGATACCGTCCTCCGAGAGCCGGACCCCGAGCGCACCCCGCTCCTGCCCGTCGACACTCGACGAGGTCAACGTCGTCGTCGTCGTGATCGTGGCCCCGTCGCGTTCCACCGCCACCGGCACGGTCTCACCGGGCCGTGCCGAGACCACGGTGGACAGCTCGTCCCAACTCGCCACCGGGACGCCGTCGACCGACGTGATCCGGTCGCCCGGCAGGATCCCCGCCTCGCCGGCCGGGCCGACCCCGGGCCCGCACCGGTCGGCGCCCGCGCAGGTGTCACCCACGACGGCCGCGACGCGGTCCGTGGGGATCGGCTGGACGTCCCGGTTCACCAGGCCCCAGCCCAGGGCGACCGTGTAGAACAGCGCGATCGCCAGGACGATGTTCATGACAGGCCCGGCCAGGAGCACCGCGACGCGCTTCCACCAGGCCTGGCGCCACATGGCCTTCGGCTCGTCCTCGGGCGACAGCTGGTCGTAGGCGGTCATCCCGGCGATGTCACAGAACCCGCCGAGCGGGATCGCCTTGAGGCCGTACTCGATACCGCCGCGTCGGACGGACCACACGGTGGGGCCGAAACCGACGAAGAACCGACGGACCCTCATGCCCGACCACAGGGCGACCCGCATGTGGCCGTACTCGTGCAACACGATCGACACCATGATCCCGAGCGCGAACAGGACGACTCCGAAGACCAGCACGACTCAGCCCTCCAGGCCCGTGACGAGGGTCGCGGCGTGCCGCCGTGCCCAGGACTCCGCCGCCGCGACGTCATCCGGGTCCCGCGGGTCGGAGGACCACTGATCCGCCGCCCCCACGGTCTCCGCCACGACGTCGACGATGTCGAGGAATCCGATCCGGCCGTCCAGGAAGGCCGGGGCGGCCTCCTCGTTCGCCGCGTTAAACACCGCCGTCCGCAGGCCGCCCGCCTCGCCCGCCGCGCGGGCCACCGAGATCGCCGGGAAGGTCTCGGAGTCGACGGGTTCGAAGGTCCAGGTGTGGGCCTGCGAGAAGTCCAACGGGGTCGACGCGCCGGGTATCCGTGACGGCCATCCGAGGGCCAACGCGATCGGCAGCTTCATCGACGGTGGCGAGGCCTTGGCCACGGTCGCGCCGTCGACGAAGGTCACCGCCGAGTGCACCACCGACTGGGGGTGGACCGTCACGTCGATCTTCTCGTAGGGGACCCCGAACAGCAGGTGCGCCTCGATGAGCTCCAGGGACTTGTTCACCAGCGTCGCGGAGTTCAGTGTGATCATGCGGCCCATCGCCCACGTCGGGTGCCGGAGCGCCTCGTCGGCCGTGACGTTCCCCAGTTCAGCCCGGGTGCGGCCCCGGAAGGGCCCACCGGACGCGGTCAACACCAGCGACGCCACCTCGTCGGCGGTTCCCGCCCGGAGGCACTGCGCCATCGCGGAGTGCTCGGAGTCGACGGGGATGAGCTGCCCCGGCGCCGCGGCCCCGGTCACCAGGGCCCCTCCGGCGACGAGGGACTCCTTGTTCGCGAGCGCCAGACGCGCACCCGTGCGCAACGCCGCCAGGGTGGGCCCGAGGCCGATCGATCCGTCGATTCCGTTGAGCACCACGTCGGCCTGCACCGCCCCCACCAGCTCGGTGGCGGCCTCGGGACCGGCGAGAACCGTGACCTCCGGGAACCAGGACCGGATCCGCTCGGCCGCGGCCGGGTCGGAGACGGCGACGAACCCGACGCCGGTACGGCGGATCTGCTCCGCCAGCAGATCGACCCGGCCCCCGCCCGCGGCCAGACCGACGACCTCGAAGCGGCCGGGTCCGGCCTGGGAGGTCACCTCCAGAGCCTGCGTACCGATCGAGCCGGTACTGCCGAGGACGAGTACACGCGTGGTCACCCCGCCATTGTCCATGCCCGCGGCGTCTGATGCCGCATCACCGGCCCCCGGTGTGGCGGGGACCGGCGGGTTACCCGTCGACCACCGGACTGCGTGTGACAAACTGGGCACGATGTCGGCGGCCCGCAGGGCTGCCAGCGAGCCGTGAGGAGAACCGGGGAGCATGAGCGCGGACGGGCACCACACCAGCAAGGAGATCGTCGTCGACGGGATCAGCACCCTCGACGAGCCCTCGGTCGAGTGGGGCTGGCACAAGCACAGCAGGATGGTCGGCCTCGTCGCCGGCGGTTTCTTCGTCCTCTTCATGCTGGCCATGCTGTTCGGCAACCACATCGGACGAGTGGAGAACATCTGGCTGGTGTCGATCGCCGCCTTCCTCGCGATCTGGATGTTCCTGTCGCTGCGCCCCAAGAAGGACAACACCCTCAAGCGGACCAGGGTCTTCGAGGTCTCCCCGGACCACTACGCCGTGGTCGGCGCCGCCGCCTCGGGCCATGTGGGTGCCGAGGCCGCGAGGAACCCGCAGGGCCGGGCACCGGCCAAGCACTGACCCCGGTGGACCCGAGAAGGGCCGCCACCGCTCCGTGGAGTGGTGGCGGCCCTTCTCGTCGTCCGTGGCTTCGCCGGTCGGGTGCATCGACCCCGGCCGGAGGGACACACCGGGGTCACTCCCCCGCGGTCATCCCCCGGCCGCGGTCAACCCCCGGCCCCGTTCATCCCTCCGCTGCGAGCTGGCCGCACGCCGCGTCGATCTCCTGGCCACGGGTGTCGCGCACCGTGCACGAGACGCCGGCCGAACGCACCGCCGCCACGAAGGCATCCTGCTGATGGCGGGGACTGGCGTCCCACTCGCTGCCCGGGGTGGGGTTGAGCGGGATGAGGTTCACGTGTGCCATCGGTCCCAGGCGCTGGGCGAGGAGCCGTCCGAGCATCTCGCCCCGCCAGGTCTGATCGTTGACGTCCCGGATCAGCGCGTACTCGATGGACACCCGTCGTCCTGTGGCATCGGCGTAGTGACGTGCGGCGTCCATGACCTCGGACACCGGCCAGCGGTTGTTGACCGGCACCAGGGTGTCCCGGAGCTCGTCGTCCGGCGTGTGCAGGGACACCGCCAGCGTGACCTGGAGCCCCTCCTCGGCGAGGCGGTGGATGGCGGGGACGAGTCCGACCGTCGAGACGGTGACCGAGCGCTGCGACAAACCGAATCCGGACGGCGGCGGTGCGATGATCCCCCGCACGGCGGTCATGACGCGCTTGTAGTTGGCGAGAGGCTCCCCCATGCCCATGAACACGACGTTCGAGAGCCGGCCGGGCCCGCCCGGGATCTCACCGTCGCGCATCGCCCGGGCGGCCACCCTGACCTGCTCGAGAATCTCGGCCGCCGACAGGTTCCGCTGTAGACCGCCCTGTCCCGTCGCACAGAACGGGCACGCCATCCCGCACCCGGCCTGGCTCGAGATGCACACGGTGGCCCGGTCGGGATAACGCATGAGAACGCTCTCCACCAGGGACCCGTCGTGCAACTTCCACAGGGTCTTGCGGGTGGTGCCCTCATCAGTGGTGACGTGCCGCAGCGACGAGGTCAGCGAGGGGAACAACTCCTGACCGACCTTCTCGCGCAGATCCGCGGGGAGATCGGTCATCTCACGCGGATCCGCCTCGAGACGCCCGAAGTACTGGTTGGCCAGCTGTTTGCCGCGGAAGGCGGGCACGCCGAGTTCGCCCATCGCCTCTGCGCGTCCGTCGGAATCCAGGTCGGCGAAGTGGCGAGGGGGCAGCCCTCGGCGGGGGGCGTCGAAAACGAGCGGGAGAGGTTCAGCCATGATGCGGCCATTGTGTCAGAAACGGACGACCGCAACACATCGCGAGCGGTGCCGTCGCGACGGGTAAGGGCATACAGTCCAGGTATGGCACAGCGTTCACACGACCCGACCGACCGCCCTCAGGCCGCCCCCGTCGGGGGGCACGACGAGATCCCCGTCGAGGACACCCATGCGAGCTCCACCCCGGTGCCCACTGACGGGGCAGTCGAGACGACACGCACCCACGAGCAGGACGCACTTCCCGATTCATCGGGAGGGCTCCTCGGCTCCGCGTGGGTGGGTCTGGTCCTGGGTGCTCTCGTCACCATCCTGCTGCTGATCTTCATCGCCCAGAACACTGCCTCGACCGATGTCCGCTATCTGGGGCTGCAGTTCAGCCTCCCCCTGGGGGTGCTGATCCTCTTCGCCGCCATCGCCGGCGCCCTGATCATGGCCCTGTTCGCCGGTTTCCGGATCCTCCAGCTGCGGATGCGCGCACGTAAGGCGCGCAAGCTGACCACCCGCTACTGACGCACGACGCCCGGGCCGGGGCGGTGGATGCCGGATCCCAGCCCGGATCCCACCCCGGGTCGGCCGGGGTGGGGTGTCGGTCAGGTCGGGACGACGTAGGTGAAGATGACCCACACCACGACAGCCGTGGGCAGCACCGAGTCGAGACGGTCCATGAAGCCACCGTGCCCCGGAAGTAGGGTGCCCATGTCCTTGATGCCCAGGTCGCGCTTCACCTGCGATTCCACCAGATCACCCAGCGTCGCGGTAAATACCGTCAGTACCCCGAGCAGGATGCCCTTCCAGATGCTGTCGTCGAACAGCAGGGACACCACCAGGGCGCCGCCGACCGTGGCGAACAGGATCGATCCGGCGAAACCCTCCCAGGACTTCTTGGGGCTGATGGCGGGAGCCATGGGGTGCTTGCCGAACAGCACCCCCGCCACGTAACCCCCGACATCGGAGCACACGACCAACAGGATGAGTGCGACCACCCGCTGGGCGCCGAAGTCCCCGTCCGAGAGCATCGCGCCCAGGGATCCGGGCACCGCGATCCACGCCAGGACGAACAGCGCGACCGAGACGTCCCGCATGTAGTTCTTCGGCGCGGTGGTCAACCCGGCCATGAGCAGTCGCCAGACCAGGACGACCACGGCGGTGACGGCGAAAGCCGCGAACGCCCCCTCCGCCCCGGTGAGGAACCCCGCCCAGACCATCGCCTGCCCACCGGCCAGGAGCGGGATCAGGGGGAGACTGAACCGCGCCTGCCGCAGACGCTTGAACACCTCCCAGGTACCGATGGCCACCGCGCCCGCAGCGACGAGGTACCAGGCTCGCGGGGTGAACGCGATGCTCGCGATCACGAGCGCACCCAGGCCGACCCCGACCGGGATGGCCCGGGTCAGGTCGCGGCCCGCGCGCGACGGAGGTGCGGCGGCCGCGGCGGTGGGCCCGGGCGGGCCCTGGGGAGCGGTGTCCACGGCGTACTCCTCGGTTCTCGGGTGGTGGTTACTGGAGGAGGTCAGACCTCCATCAGGTCGCCTTCCTTCGCCTTGACGAGCTCGTCCACCTCGCCGACGAAGCGCTGGGTGAGCTTGTCCAGCTCCTTCTCGGCGGCATTGACCTCGTCCTCCCCGGCCTCGCCGTCCTTGTCGATGCGCTTGAGCTCGTCCATCGCCTTGCGCCGGACGCCCCGGACCGCGATACGGCCGTCCTCGGCCTTGCCCTTGGCCTGCTTGACCAGGTCGCGGCGCCGCTCCTCGGTGAGCTGCGGAACGGTGACCCGGAGGACCTGACCGTCGTTGGTCGGGTTGACCCCGAGATCCGAGTTGCGGATCGCGTTCTCGATCGGACCGATCTGCGACATCTCGTACGGCTTGATGATGAGCATGCGCGGCTCGGGTGCCGTGATGGTGGCCATCTGGGTGATGGGCGTCAGCGAGCCGTAGTACTCGCACAGCACGCGGTTGAACATGCCGGGATTGGCGCGACCGGTGCGGATGGCGGTGAGCTCCTCGCGGACGTGCTCGATCGCCTTCTCCATCTTCTCCTCGGCCTCGAGCAGAGTGTCGTCGATCATGTCTGTCTCTTTTCGTTGGGGTCGGTGGCTGTCGTCCGGTGAAGGGCGGGTCAGGAAGTACTGCTCACCAGGGTCCCGATCTGCTCACCGGCGACGGCGCGCGCGATGTTCCCCTCGGTGAGGAGATTGAAGACCAGGATGGGCATGTCGTTGTCCATGCACAGGCTGAACGCCGTGGCATCGGCCACCTTCAGGCCCCGCTCGAGGCATTCGCGGTGTTCGATCCGGGTGAAGAGCTCCGCCTCGGGATTGGTCCGTGGGTCGTCCGAGTAGACGCCGTCCACGGCCTTGGCCATGAGCAGGACGTCAGCCTTGATCTCCAGCGCGCGCTGCGCGGCGGTGGTGTCGGTGGAGAAGTAGGGCATGCCCATCCCGGCGCCGAAGATCACGACGCGGCCCTTCTCCAGGTGGCGCTCGGCCCGCAGCGGGATGTACGGCTCCGCGACCTGCCCCATGTGGATGGCGGTCTGGACGCGGGTCGAGACCCCCTCCTGCTCGAGGAAGTCCTGGAGCGCCAGGCAGTTCATCACCGTGCCGAGCATGCCCATGTAATCGCTCCGGGCGCGGTCCAGGCCACGCTGCTGGAGCTGCGCCCCGCGGAAGAAGTTCCCGCCACCGATGACGATCGCGATCTGCGCGCCGGTCCGGGACACCTCGGCGATCTGCCGCGCGACGGACTGCACCACGTCGGGATCGATCCCCACGCTGCCGCCGCCGAACATCTCGCCGCCGAGCTTGAGCATCACACGTTTGTAGCCGTCCCGCGGGTCGGTCATCCCTCTCCTCGTCCCGGGCGGATCCAGCCCGTGTCGCGCGCGTTCACGCCCCCGCCGTCGAGTGGTCGACGGTGGCGAGTGGTCCGTGGTGGGACCGCGTTCATTCTGCCCTATCGACACGCGCACCACACTCCAGCCCGCCGGGTACGGGCGCACCCGCCCGCACGGACGCGGACGGCGGCACCCGGGAATCCGGGTGCCGCCGTCGTCAGTGAACCCGCGCCGGCGGGTTCGGCCACTGTCAGGCCTGGCCGACCTCGAAGCGCAGGAAGGCCGAGACCTTGGCGCCGGCCTCGTCCAGAAGGGCGCCGACGGTCTTCTTGCTGTCCGTGACGGACGCCTGGTCGAGCAGACAGACGTCCTTGTAGAAGCCGTTGAGTCGGCCTTCGACGATCTTCTGCAGCGCCTGCTCGGGCTTGCCCTCCTCGCGCGCGGTGGCCTCGGCGATCTCGCGCTCCTTGGCGACGATGTCGGCAGGCACCTCCTCGCGGGAGACGTACTGCGCCTTGAGCGCGGCGATCTGCATCGCGGCGGAACGGGCGGCCGCCTCGGCGGCCTCGCCCTCTCCGGTGTACGCGACCATGACGCCGACGGCGGGCGGCAGGTCGGAGGAGCGCTTGTGCAGGTAGACCGCGACGGGGCCGTCGAGCTTGCCCACGCGACGCAGGACGAGCTTCTCGCCGGACTTGGCGGAGAAGGACACGACCGAGTCGGCGACGGTGGAACCGTCGAGCTCGGCGGCGTTGAGCGCGTCCAGGTCGGAGATGCCGTTGGCCGCGGCGACGTCGACGATCTTGTCGGCCAGCGCGATGAACTCGGCACTCTTGGCGACGAAGTCGGTCTCGGAGTTGAGCTCGATCATGACGCCGTCCTTGATGGCGACCAGGCCCTCGGCCGTGGTGCGCTCGGCGCGCTTGCCCACGTCCTTGGCTCCCTTGATACGCAGGACCTCGACGGCCTTGTCGAAGTCGCCGTCGGTCTCCTCGAGAGCCTTCTTGCAGTCCATCATCCCGGAGCCGGTGAGCTCACGCAGACGCTTGACGTCGGCAGCGGTGTAGTTCGCCATGGTGGGGCGACCCTCCTTAAAGGGGTTCGTGATGTGTCGGGAAAAGTGTTCTGAGTCGGTCGGCGGGCGCGATCGCCTCCACCCTAGACGCCGGGGCGTCGGTGGATCGTCCGCCCACCGCCTCCGACACCTCGGGCCCGGCCCCCGGAAGATCCCCGTGGGGATCGTGGGCGGCCGGGCCCGACGGTGCTCGAGCTGGTGGCGAGGATCAGGCCTCGGTGGCCGGCGCCTCGGTGGTGGCGGCCTCGGTCTCCTGGGCGTCGGCCGCGGGGGCTTCGGCGACGGGGGACTCGGTGCCGGTGACCTCGGCAGGCGCCTCGGCACCCTCGGTCGTGGCGGCCCCGGTGACCTGGTCCAGCTGCTCGGCCTCCCACTCGGCGAGCGGCTCGGCCTCTTCACCGGTGGTCTTGCCGGCCTGCGAACGGGCCTTGAGGCCCTCGGCGACGGCGGAGGCGATGACGCGGGTCAGCACGGTGACCGAGCGGATCGCGTCGTCGTTCGCCGGGATCGGGTAGTCCACGACGTCCGGGTCACAGTTGGTGTCGAGCAGCGCGACGACCGGGATGTTGAGCTTGCGGGCCTCACCGACGGCGATGTGCTCCTTGTTGGTGTCGACGACCCACACCACGGAAGGGACCTTGCTCATGTCGCGCATACCGCCGAGGGTGCGCTCGAGCTTGTTCTTCTCACGCGTGAGCATGAGGATTTCCTTCTTGGTGCGACCCTCGAATCCGCCCGACTGCTCCATGGACTCGAGCTCCTTGAGGCGGACGAGCCGCTGGTGCACGGTCTGGAAGTTGGTGAGCATGCCACCCAGCCAACGCTGGTTGACGTACGGCATGCCGACCTTGGCGGCCTCCTCGGCGATGGCCTCCTGGGCCTGCTTCTTGGTGCCGACGAACAGGACGGTGCCGCCGTGGGCGACGGACTCCTTGACGAACTCGTAAGCCTGGTCGATGTACGTCAGGGTCTGCTGCAGGTCGATGATGTAGATGCCGTTGCGGTCGGTGAAGATGAACCGACGCATCTTCGGGTTCCAACGGCGGGTCTGGTGGCCGAAGTGGGCACCTGCGTCGAGCAGCTGCTTCATGGAGATGACTGCCATGATGGGTTGAGGGCTCGTCCGGCTTGGAAGCAGCCGGACCGCGAGGCCCTCGTCCTCGCTTTCTGTGTATCGGGTTATGCCCTCGAAGCCGGGTGGCCTGAAGGCCCTGGTGTCCGCCCCGGGCCGGACCCCCGCCTGGGCGGGGGCACCTGCGGGTCCGGGGTCCGGGTGGCCGGGGCTGGTCGCCCCGGGGCCCGGATGCGGCCTCCCGTCACCGGGTTGCCGCAGGACACGCGAAGTCGATCGACGCAGAGTCGACCGCACCGGAAGCATATCCCCTCCGGCGCGTGCCTCCAAGGTGGGCCACCCACCCAGCACCCGCGCGGGGTGCCACAGCTCGCGCCGGGAACCGCCGGGGCCGACCCTTCCGTCCTCCGCTGGGCCTGGGGATGGTCGTCCACTTCCTCCACAGACTCCGGACTGCCCATGGCGTCCGGCCGCTGCGCCACGGTGGACTGTCGGTATGGAGTTGATCCGGTTCGGCCCACGGGGAGTGCGGGGGCGTGTGTCCGCCGGCTTGGCCTGCGCGGTCCTCGTCGTCGTCCCCGTCGCGGGTGCGGCACCCGGGCCGCCGCCCGGGCACATGCGCAACCCCCTGTCCGGTCCGGTGTCGGTGGCGACCCCCTTCGATCCCCCGGCCCGGCGTTGGCTGCCGGGTCACCGGGGGGTCGACCTGGCGGGAGCGCCCCTCGCCGTGGTGCGAACGCCTGCCGACGGGACGATCCTCTTCGCGGGCGACGTGGGTGGGAGGCCTGTCCTGTCGATCGGCCACGGGGACGGCCTGCGCACCACCTACGAGCCGGTGCGCGCGTCTGTCCGGGTCGGTGATTCCGTCGCCGCGGGCGAGGAGGTCGGCCGATTACTCGCCGGCCACCCCGGGTGCCCGGTCGCGGGTTGTCTGCACTGGGGCGCGAGGGTCGCGACGGGGGGCCCGTCGGGTGACGACGACGAGTACGTCGATCCGCTGACACTGCTCGCCGCCGCCGAACGGCCGATCCGCCTCAAACCCACGCTGCCCGGAGACGGGGCCGGCTGACCCGCGGCCCGCACCCGTCGCTCCTGTCAGGCGCGGGGATGGGCACCCCGGTAGGCGGAACGGAGCCGGTCCGCCGAGACGTGCGTGTAGATCTGTGTGGTCGCCGGAGTGGAGTGCCCGAGCAGCTCCTGCACATGCCGTAGGTCCGCCCCGCCCTCGAGCAGGTGCGTCGCCGAGCTGTGCCTCAGTGCGTGCGGTGAGACCCTCGGCGCGCCGGGAGTGGCGTCGGTGACCTCGTTGACGATCCGCCGTGCCGTCCTGGGGTCGAGTCTCCCTCCCCGCGCCCCGACGAGCAGGGACGGGCCGGACCGGGCGGTGGCCAGTGCCGGTCGCCCGCCCTCGAGCCAGGCGCGCACGGCACGCTCCGCGGGGGCGCCGTACGGGACGGCACGTTCGCGGTCCCCCTTGCCCACCACCCGCAGCAGCCGCCTTTCGGTGTCGATGTCGTCCACATCGAGCCCACACAGCTCGGCCACCCGGACCCCGCAGGAGTACAACAACTCCACCACCAGCCGGTCGCGGAGGGCGATCGGATCCCCCTCGCTCGCACCGAGCTCGGTCGTGCGCATCGTCTCGGCGGCCTGGGCGACATCGAGAACCTCGGGCAGGTGGCGCCGGGCGCGGGGCGCCTCGAGACGGGCTCCGATGTCGGTGTTCACCAGACCTGTCCGGGCGGCCCACCCACTGAAGGAGCGGGCGGCGGCCACCCGGCGGGCGACCGTCGACCGTGCCGCCCCGGCGCCGACCTGCGCGGCGAGCCACCCGCGCAGGGCCGGGAGGGTGAGCGCCGCCCGCAGGTCCGCGGCGGTGGTGCGTCCGCCGGCGTCGCCCGCGAGGTGGGTGAGGAGACCACGGACATCGGACTGATAGGAACGGACAGTCGCCTCGGACCGGCCTCGGCTGGTGCGGAGGTACTCGACGAAGTCGTCGACCACGCCTCCGAACAGCGCCGACGGGCCGCCCCCACCACTCTCCGTCGTGCTCACCTGCCCCATGAGTACCAATTGTCACCGGCTTCTCGGAGGCGCGCAAGCGTGCCGGGCCGGGCATCTGGTCACGGTGGTGCAAGGGGCGGTGGTGCAGTGCTGCGGTGGTTCAGCAGTGCCGAGGGGAACCGTCACCCCACCGGGAAGCTCATCTGCACCCCGCCGCCGGCCCTGCGCCACCCTTCCGGGCCCCGCACCGCGGCCCCAGTGGACAGGAGCCGACCGAGCACCGCCCTCGTGGTGACGGGTGCGATGCCCGCCGACGCCGCGATCTCGGCAGGCGCAGCACCCCCTCGGGTGGGCAGCGCCTCCATGATCCGTCTGGTGGAGTCGTCCAGACCGTCCCACGCCCCGTCCTCGCCCCGGGGCACCGGGGATGTCTCCCCCATCCGGCCAGCGAGCTCGACCACGTCGGACGAACGCCCGACCAGCACCGCACCCCGCTCCCGGAGCAGCAGATGGCACCCCACCGAGGCGACCGAGGTCACCGGCCCCGGTACCGCTCCGACCGGACGGTCCAGCGCTGACGCCCACGCCGCCGTGCTGAGGGCGCCGCTGCGGGCGGCCGCCTCCACCACCACCGTGGCGCCGGTCAGGGCGGCGATGATCCGGTTCCGGTCGAGGAAGCGGTAACGGGTCACCCCGGTCCCGGGCGGTTGGGCCGAGACCACCGCGCCGGTCGCCGCGACCTCCCGCAACATCGCGTCGTTGCCTCGCGGGTAGAGCCTGTCCACCCCGCCCGCCAGCACCGCGATCGTGGTGCCGCGGACGCCGAGCACAGCACGGTGAGCCGCGGCGTCTATCCCGAAAGCGCCTCCCGACACCACGGTGAACCCCTCGGCGGACACCCCGGCGCACAGGTCGGCGGTCACCGCTCTCCCGTACGGAGTGGGCGCCCGGGTCCCGACGACTGCGACGGCTCTGCCCAGCACCCGCGCCGGGTCGGCGGGGCCACGCCACCACAGTCCGAGCGGGCGCAACGCGGTGGGCACCCCTCCCGTCCCGTCACGCCGCCGTCCCCGCGGCCGGTCCAGAGGCTCGAGTGCGTACTCCGGCCACCCCGGGTCCCCGGGCACCACGAGCCGGGCGCCCACCTCGTCGGCCGCCCCCAACAGCTGTGCCCCGTCGACGAGGTCCCGCCGCGCCGCGGTCTGGCCGGTCAGGGCCTCGTCCACCTCTCCGGAGCGGATCAGCTCCCGAGCCCGCACCGGCCCCACCGCGTCCACCAGGTCCCACAACTGGGCAGTCGGACGCTCGGCCACCGCTCCCAGATAGGCATAGGCCTCGCGCACCTCCGACGGAACCGCCACCCCGGATTCAGACCCCACGGGTATCACTCCTCCCCTCTCAGCACGAGCGCCTCCGCCACGTGTTCCTCACCCGGCACGGTGGCGCCCTCCAGGTCCGCGACCGTCCACGCCAGGCGCAGGCACCGGTCGACCCCGCGCGGGGACAACACCCCGTGCGCCAGGGCCCGGTCCAGCGGGTGCAGCGCCCGGCGGTCGAGCCCCCACACCGATCGCAGGACCCGTCCGGGAACCTCGGCGTTGGCCCGCGCCCCTGCGGCATCCGGGCACCCCGCCCACCTCTCCGCGGCGGCCGCCCTCGCCGTCGACACCCTCCGCCGGACCGCGGCGGTGTCCTCGCCCTCTCCCACGGCGAACAGTCCGGAACCGATGGGGAGCGTCCGCGCGGCGATGTCGATGCGGTCGCGCAGCGGTCCGGTCAGCGACCGGCCGTAGCGTCGCCGGGCATCCGGGGTACACGTGCAGGCGTCCGGCCGCGCACTCCCACACGGGCAGTCATTGGCCGCCATCACCAGTTGGAAGCGGGCCGGGAATACCGAGATTCCGTCACGCCTGGCGATCCTGACCTCCCCGTCCTCGAGTGGAGTGCGCAGGCTGTCCAGCACCCGGCCGGGGAACTCGGCGCATTCGTCGAGGAACAGCACCCCCCGATGGGCGAGCGTCACCGCCCCGGGACGGGCGACGTTGTTGCCCCCGCCCACGAGAGCGGCCACCGACGCCGAATGGTGTGGCGCCACGAACGGCGGGCGTCGCAGCAGCGGGTCGCGGGGAGCGAGCTGTCCCATCACCGAGTGGATCGCCGTCGCCTCGAGGGCGTCCCGCTCCCCCAGGTCGGGCAACAACCCCGGAAGGCGACGCGCGAGCATGGTCTTGCCCGTACCCGGTGCACCGCGTAACAACACGGCGTGCCCGCCGGCCGCCGCGACCTCCACAGCGCGCCGGCAATCGTCCTGCCCGTGCA
Source organism: Dietzia sp. B32 (assembly GCF_024732245.1). Lineage (NCBI taxonomy): Bacteria > Bacillati > Actinomycetota > Actinomycetes > Mycobacteriales > Dietziaceae > Dietzia > Dietzia sp. B32. The sequence goes on from NZ_CP093845.1 coordinate 465,212, forward strand.
CCTCGGCGAGATCGGTGTGGGGTCGTCCGTTCACCGCGCGGGGCTCCGGGGCGTCCGTGACCAGGGAGCCCGCACCCCGGCACCACGCCGCGAGCGTCGCGAGCGAGTCCGCGCCGGCGGTGTCGATGCCCCCGACCAGCCGGGCCTCCGCGAGATTCGCGGCAGGGACTATCGCCCGTCGCAGCCCGGCCTCCCGCGCCGCGAGCACCGCGGGCAGGACCCCGCGTACCGGCCGGACCCGGCCGTCCAGTGCGAGCTCGCCGACCAGCAGGGTGCCGTCGACCCCCGCCCCGGGCAGTTCCCCGCTCGCGATGAGGGTGCCCACCGCGAGCGGCAGGTCGAAACCAGATCCCCGCTTGGGTAGCGCCGCCGGGGACAACGACAGGACGACCTTGCCCGCCGGCCAGGTCAACCCGCTGTTGATCACGGCGGCCCGCATCCGCTCCCGCGCCTGCAACACCGCCGAGTCCGGCAACCCCACGATGCTGACCCCGGGAAGCCCGCGGCCCACGTCGGCCTCGACCTCCACCAGCTGTCCCCCGACCCCCTGCAGCGTGACCGCCCAGGTCCGACCGAGCGCCACGGCTACAGCACGTCCTCGAACAGCTCGAGCCGAGGACGAGAGGGGTCGGCCAGGTCCACGCCCACCACGTCGAAGCAGACCTGGCGCCACCGGCCCGGGTTCTCCGACAGCCAGTGGGCGGCCAGACGGCGTAGCCGCCGTCGCTTCTCCGCGGTGACCGACTCGGCGGGCGTGCCGAAGCGCGTACTCGTGCGGGCTCGGACCTCCACGAACCGCAGCCGCCCCGCGGCGTCCAGGACGACGAGATCGAGCTCGCCGGCCCGGCACCGCCAGTTCCGGCTGATCACCACGCCGCCCCGGGCTTCCATCAGCCCCGCCGCGTGGTCCTCGCCGAGCCGCCCCGTCCGTCGGCGGGGATCCACACCGCCCCCTGCCACACCGCTGCCCACCGCACCGTCGCCCGCCGATCGCCCGCCAGGCCCCTGGTCCCCCGTCATCGCCAGCCCTCCCCGGCAGCCCGGTCCGTCCGGGCCCGCCGGGGCACACCCTGCCGGACGACGACGGCCCGGTCCGCGGGTCGCGGACCGGGCCGTGGGTCCCCTGTGGAGGGGACGTGGGCTGTGGATGACGGGGCGGAGGGTTACTCCGGGAGCCGCAGTTCCGGCTTGTCGAGCTCCTCGATGTTGACGTCCTTGAAGGTCAACACCCGGACGTACTTCACGAAACGCGCAGGACGGTACATGTCCCACACCCAGGCGTCGGACATCCGCACGTCGAAGTAGACCTCCCCGTCCGCGGACCGCGGGATCAGCTCCACGGCGTTGGCGAGGTAGAAGCGCCTCTCCGTCTCGACGACGTAGGTGAACTGGCCGACGATGTCGCGGTACTCGCGGTAGAGCGAGAGCTCCATCTCGGTCTCGTAGTTCTCCAGATCCTCGGCGCTCATCTCGTGCTGCTCCTCGAATGCGCCTGCGCGGCGCGACGGACGTTGGCGTACGACATCCGATGGACGTCGCTGGGACCGAGCTGCTCGATCGCCCTGGCGTGACTCGTGGTGCTGTATCCCTTGTGCGCGGCGAAGCCGTATCCCGGATACCGCGAGTCGAGGTCCACCATAATCCGATCCCGCGTCACCTTCGCGAGGACACTCGCGGCGGCGATGGATGCGACGACCGCATCACCCCCGATCACTGAGGTGGACTGACACCCGAGCCCGTCGACGGCGAACCCGTCGGTCAGGACGAAACCGGGCGCCGGGTCCAGCGCGGCGACCGCACGACGCATCCCCTCGAGGTTGCACCGGTGGATCCCGCGCTCGTCGATCCGGTCCGATTCGATCACCACCACGCTCACCGCCGAGGCCCTCCGCAGCACCACGTCGTGCAGACGGTCCCTGGTCGCGGCGGAGAGTTTCTTGGAATCATCGAGATCTGCCAACTCGGGGTGGAGTCGATCGCCCAGCACGCACGCCGCCACCACGAGCGGACCGGCGCAGGATCCACGCCCCGCCTCGTCGACGCCGGCGACCGGCCCGAGGCCCCGTCGCGACAGTGCGGCCTCGAGCGCCAGACGTCCGTCGCGCCGGGTCACCCGCACCCGCCCGGGAAGGAGACCGTCCCGTGGTCGCTGCGGTCGCGTCCGACTCACTCCGCGGTGATATCCGGGGAGGACACCGTCCCGATCCGGTTGAACGGGAGGATGATCGCCCGGACCTTGCCGATGATGTTCTCCCCGGGCACCGTTCCCTGGAACTCGTCCCCCATGTGGAATCGGGAGTCCGCGGAGTTCCCGCGGTTGTCCCCCATCACCCAGTAGTTGCCCTCCGGGACGGTCACCGGCCCGAAGGCACAGTTGAGGGGGTTCTTGACCGGCGAGGGGTCTTCCTTGAGGTACGGCTCGTCCAACGGCTGGCCGTCGACCAGCAGCCCGCCGTCCGGGGAGCACCCTCCGACGGTCTGACCCCCCACGGCGATGACGCGCTTGACCATGTCGTTCTGGTCGGGCGGGACGATGCCGATGACGCCGCCGATGTTCTGGAGGGTTCTGATCGCCGGGTTGTCCGAGCGGATGGACTGGTAGCCCTCGTTCCACGAATCGGGCCCCTTGAACACCACCACGTCCCCGGGTCGTGGGTCACCGAACCGGTAGGTGATCTTGTCCACGAAGATGCGGTCGCCGGTACACCCCGCGCACCCGTGCAGCGTGGGCTGCATGGATTCGGACGGAATCTGATAGACGCGACCAACGAAGGTCTGGAACACGAACACCAGGACCAGTGCGATCACCACCAGTAGCGGGATCTCGATGTACCAGGGCTGGCCCTTCTTCTCGACGCCGTGAGCCGGGGCCCCGTCATCACGGGACCCCGGCTCGGCGGTGTCATGTCCAGGCGTATCGGTGCTGCTCACCCGGATGAGCGTAGTCGATCCCGCACCGCCGACGGCGGCCGAGTCTGACCCGCTCTAGACGATCAGCGCTTCTCCTTGATCTTCGCGGCCTTGCCGCGGAGCTCACGCAGGTAGTACAGCTTGGCGCGGCGCACGTCACCGCGGACGAGGACGTCGATGCGGTCGATGGTGGGCGAGTGCACGGGGAACGTGCGCTCGACGCCGACGCCGAACGAGACCTTGCGGACGGTGAACGTCTCGCGGACGCCGCCGCCCTGGCGACGGATCACGACACCCTTGAAGACCTGGATGCGCTCCTTCGAGCCCTCGATGACCTTGACGTGAACGTCGAGGGTGTCACCGGGACGGAAGTCCGGGATGTCGGACCGGAGTGACTTGTTGTCGATGAAGTCGAGAGTGTTCATTGGGTTCCTTGCATGTCAGGAATGAGGACAGAGGACCCTGGCGCCCGCCTGCAGGCGGGACGACCGGTTCGTGCCCCGGATCAGCGCGACCGTCAGCGCGCGCACGTGGCGCCCACAAGGTCAACCTCGCTAGTGTGCCATCCTCCCCGCGGCCGACCCAAATCAGTCGGTGGGGGTGACCCAGCCGACCTCCGAGAGGGTGGCCAGGTCGGCACGGTTCAACTCGACGGACCGGAGGAGGTCAGGCCGCCGCTCGGCGGTGCGTCTCAGCGACTCGTCCCGGCGCCATCGCGCGATCTTCGCGTGATCACCGGTCTTGAGGATCCCCGGCACCGGACGGTCGCGCCACACCTCGGGCCGGGTGTAGCTGGGCCCCTCGAGCAGACCATCGGAGAAGGAGTCCTCTTCGTGGCTGCGTCGGTTCCCCAGCACCCCGGGCAGGAGTCGGGTGACCGCTTCGGCGATGACGAGGACCGCCACCTCTCCCCCTATGAGGACATAGTCGCCGATGCTCACCTCTTCGACGTCCATTCGCGTGGCCGCCTCGTCGACGACACGCTGGTCGATCCCCTCGTAGCGGCCACAGGCGAACAGCAGGTGGCGGCGTCGGGCGTATCGGTGCGCGTCCGGCTGGGTGAACGGTCGACCCGCGGGGGTCGGGACGATCAGGAGCGGCCGCGCGTCCGCGTCCTCGGTGTCCGGGGCCGCGGGCGGCGACGTCGGCACGAGATCGTCCAGGGCCTCGCCCCACACCGTCGGCCGCATGACCATTCCGGGCCCGCCGCCGAACGGCGTGTCGTCGACCGACCTGTGGACGTCGTGCGTCCAGTCGCGCAGATCGTGGATCCCGACCTCGACGATGCCCCGGTCTGCGGCGCGACCGATCAGCGCCAGCCGGAGCGGGGCGAGATAATCGGGGAAGACGGTGACGACGTCAAGCCGCATGCGTGGACCGTCCCCGGCGGCGGGGCGTCCGGTCACGACGTTCCCAGGTCGAGCAGTCCCTCCGGCGGGTCGATGACGCACGTCCCCGCGGCGATGTCCACCTCGGGGACCATCTCGGAGACGAAGGGCACCAGGGCGTCGGTTCCGACGGCCAGCCGGATGTTCAGGAGCTCGCCGGCCGGAGTGTGCACGATCTCGGTCACCTCGCCGAGGACGGCGCCCGCCGTGTCGAGCACCCGGAGTCCCACCAGTTGGTGATCGTGGAACTCGTCCGGGTCCTCCGGGTCCTGCAGGGCGTCCGAGTCCACGAGCAGGAGCATTCCGCGGAGGCCGTCCGCGGTGTCCCGGTCCGCGACGCCGACCAGACGCACCAGAAGCCGCCCGGAATGCTGCCGGGCGGCTTCGATGGTGACGTCGCGATCGGTGGCCTGGTCCCCACGGCCCACACGCCCGACGAGACGGGTCCCGACCGCGAACCGCTCGTCCGGGGAGTCGGTGCGGACCTCCACCACGAGCTCCCCGCGGACGCCGTGCGACTTGACGACACGTCCCACGACGAGTTCCATGGCGGTTCCAGTCCTCCGATTACCGATGTGTGCGGGCGGGGTCAGCGGTCGGTGTCGACCACGTCGACCCGGACGCCCTCCCCGCCGACGGCGGAGACGATCGTCCGGATCGCGGAGGCGGTACGGCCGCCCCGTCCGATGACACGGCCGAGATCCGCGGGCGCGACGGCCACGCGGATCACGGTGCCGCGCCGACCACCACTCGACCGCACGGACACCGCGTCGGGATCCGACACGATTCCGCGGACGAGGTGGTCGACGGCGTCGACGACCATGTCGTTCATCTGACTCAGGCCTCGGCGGTCTCGGCGTCGGCCGAGGCGGACTCGCCCTCGCCGGACTCGGCCGCCTTGGCGGCCTCCTGCTCGGCCTTCTTGGCCTCTTCCTTCTTCGCCTTCTCGGCCTTGCGCTTGGCGGTGATGGCCTCGGCGGAGGGCTCGCCCTGGGCGTCCTCGAGGGCCTTGTTGAACAGGTCCAGCTTCGAGGGCTTGGGCTCGGCGACCTTCAGGGTGCCCTCGGCGCCCTCGATCCCCTTGAACTTCTGCCAGTCACCGGTGATCTTGAGCAGCTGCTCGACGGCCTCGGTGGGCTGGGCCCCGACTCCGAGCCAGTACTGCGCGCGCTCCGAGTCGATCTGGATGAAGCTCGGCTCCTCCTTGGGACGGTAGAGGCCGATGGTCTCGATGGAGCGCCCGTCGCGGCGCGTGCGGGCGTCGGCGACGACGACGCGGTACTGCGGGTTGCGGATCTTGCCGAGGCGGGTGAGCTTGATCTTGACGGCCATGAGCTCGTCTCACTTTCTGTAGCGGGTCACGTGGCGATTCGGCGGCGCCCGCCCTGGTGGCGGGGCCCGGTTTCGCCTTCCGGGTGACCGCCGTTCGGCACGGACCCACGAGGGGTCCACCGGTGACGGCGTCCAGCGGACCAGTCTAGACAGCCCGGGATGGTGCGCACCAATCGGCACGCCCCCTCTGCCTGCTCAGCGCTTCGGGAACTTGAGGTCGTTGAGGTCGATCCCCTCCAGCCCCGGTGGGAGCTGGTCGAGTCCGGGCGGCAACTGGGACAGGTCCGGCATCCCGCCGGGCGGCATCCCGGGCATCCCCGGCATACCGCCGGGCATCATCCCCCGCTGCTTGGGCTGGGTGGGACCGCGGCCCTTGCCCTTCCCCTTGCCCTTCTTGTTCTTGCGCTGGTTCTTGCGTCCCGCCCCGGGCATACCCATCTGGCCTGCCATGCGGCTCATCATCTTGCGGGCCTCGAAGAACCGGTCGACCAACTGATTGACGTCGGTGACCGTGACCCCCGAGCCGTTCGCGATGCGCTGGCGTCGCGACCCGTTGATGATCTTGGGGTCGGCGCGCTCCTCGGGGGTCATACCGCGGATGATCGCCTGGATGCGGTCGAGGTACTTCTCGTCGATGTCTCCGACAGCGGCCTTCATCTCCTTGCCGCCGGGCAGCATGCCGAGAAGGTTCCCGATGGGCCCCATCTTGCGGATCATCAGCATCTGGTCGAGGAAGTCCTCGAGCGTGAGCTCGCCGGAGCCGATCTTCGCGGCGGTCTTCTCCGCCTCCTGCGCGTCGAAGACCGTCTCCGCCTGCTCGATGAGCGAGAGGACATCGCCCATTCCGAGGATCCGGCTGGCCATCCGGTCGGGGTGGAAGACATCGAAGTCCTCGAGCTTCTCGCCGTCCGACGCGAACATGATCGGCGTCCCGGTGAGCTCCCGGACGCTGAGCGCGGCGCCACCGCGGGCGTCACCGTCGAGCTTGGTGAGCACGACGCCGGTGAAGCCGACGCCCTCGCGGAACGCCTCGGCCGTGACCACCGCGTCCTGACCGATCATCGCGTCCAGGACGAAGAACGTCTCGTGCGGCTGGACGGCGTCCCGAATGCCCCGGGCCTGGGCCATCATCTCCTCATCGATACCGAGGCGGCCGGCGGTGTCGACGATCACGACGTCGTGCATTTTCGCGCGGGCGTGCGCCAGACCGCGCTGCGCCACGGACACCGGCTCCTGCACCCCGATCACCGCACCATCACCACCGACGGAGGTCCCGGGGTGCGGGGCGAAGGTGGGCACACCGGCCCGCTCACCGACGATCCGAAGCTGGTCGACAGCCCCGGGTCGCTGGAGGTCGCAGGCGACCAGGAGCGGGGTGTGCCCCTGTCCCTTGAGCCAGTGCGCGAGCTTTCCGGCCAGGGTGGTCTTACCCGCACCCTGGAGGCCGGCGAGCATGATCACCGTGGGGGGCTGCTTGGCGAACTCGATCCGCCGCTCCTCGCCGCCGAGGATGGCGGTGAGCTCGGCGTCGACGATCTTGACGACCTGCTGGGCCGGGTTGAGCGCTTCGGAGACCTCCGCGCCCTTGGCCCGCTCCTTGACCCGCGAGATGAACTCCCGCACGACCGGCAGGGCGACGTCGGCCTCGAGCAACGCGAGGCGGATCTCGCGGGCCGTCGCGTCGATGTCGGCCTCGCTGAGCCGACCCTTTCCGCGCAGGTCCTTGAGCGCACCTGTGAGGCGGTCGGACAAGGATTCGAACACGGCAACAGCTCCCTGGTTCGCGGCCCGGGAGCGCGCATGGTTCCCGGCGTCGTCGGCGACGACTGATCACAGGGTATCGGCATGCGCTCCGGCAGGCGTCGTGGGATCGCGTCGCGGCAACAGCGCCTCCACCTCACCGGCCGTACTCAGCACGGCCCCGGGGCCGGAGAGGGCGAAGACGTCCTCCACCGCTGCACCCCTGGTCCGCACCACCACCCAGTCGATCCGGGCCCCGGCGTCGATGATCGCGGTCACGACCCTGGCGAACAGGCCCGGGCGATCCTCGGAGCGCACCTCCATCAGAACGCCGTCGGCGTCGGTTCGGTGGGAGATCAGGACCGACGATCTGGCCTGCGGGGGCCCGATCGGGAGAGTCGCCCCCCGGGACAGTGCGGCGCGCAGCGGCGAGGGCAGACCGGAGTCGATCGAGCGGCGTAGGTCCTGTCGCAGCACGCGGGGGTCCACCGGGTCACCGAAGCGGGTCGAGACCGTCATCCTCGCCCGGATACCCCCCGGGGGACGCAGGTCGATCTCGGCGTCCACGATCTCCAGCCGATGCGCGGCGAGTACGTCCGCGGTCACGGCCAGCGACCGCCCCCCGCCGGGGACGACGAGGGTGACCTCGTGGGTCGTCCCCGTCCCGGCCGCCCGGAGATCGACGACGACGTCCGGCGGTCCGTGACGACGCGTGGCGTTGACCGTCGGGGCCTGGACGGCCGCGGGCCGGGGTCCGAGCGCCCGTCGGCACGCCGCCACCAGCGCTGCATGTGCCCCGGCACGGCCGTTCGTCCAGACCGTCGGTCCGGTCGCGAGCGAGTCCGCCTCGGTGAGCGCGGCCAGGACGTCGAGGGCGACGGCGTCGCCGTCCAGCGCGTCCAGGACGCCCCGGGCGGTCGCGGGGTCGGCCGGGTCGCGCCTCGTGGCGGTCGCCGGGAGCAGCAGGTGGTGTCTGACGATGCGGGTCAGCGTCTCGGTATCGCGGTCCCCGAGGCCCATCCGCGTGCAGATCGGCCGTACCATCTCCGCCCCCTTCTCGCTGTGGTCACCGCCCCGGCTCTTGCCGATGTCGTGCAGGAGCGCCGAGAGCAGCAGGAGATCCGCGCGGGCCACCGAGGTGGTGAGCCGGGAGGCCTCGACGGCCGTCTGCACGAGGTGCCGGTCGACGGTGTAGACGTGTGCCCGGTCCCGCGCGGGCAGATCCCGCACTCCGGACCACTCCGGCAGGATCCGTTCCCACAGACCGCACCGGTCCAGGGCCTCGTGAACGGGGATCTGGGCCTCACCCGAGCCCAGGAGCACCAGGAGGTCGGACAGAGCCTCCGCGGGCCACCGCCCGGTCGGCACGACGCTGCGTTCGGCGAGCACGCCGAGGGTCGAGCTGGCGATCGGCAGTTCGAACCGGGCCGCGGCCGCCGCGACCCGCAGCGCCAGCCACGGGTCGTCGGCGACACGGGCGGCGCGGGCGAGCGCCACCTCCCCCGCGTGCTCCACCACCCCGTCGTCGAGGGGACGCCGGACCGGCGATCGCCGCAGTAGTCCGGTCAGGCCCCGAGAGGACAGCGCCGCGCACGATCCACGGATCGCCTGGTCCGCGGTGAACGCGATCGTGCGGGAGGCGTCACTCAGTGCCCGGGCGAGGTCGAACCGGTCCCCCAGGCCGAGCGCCTCGCCGACGTCGTCCCCGTACTCGGCGTGGAGCACCTCCCGCGGGCGTCCGCTCACCCGGTGGAGTTCGGTCCGGGCGTCCAGCACCAACCGGTGGGCGCGTGCCATCCCCCCGGGGACCACGGGCCGGCCGTCGCTGAGGTGGGCCAGGCCGAGTGCCGCGACGAGCTGGGCGTCACGCAGACCGCCCGCCCCGTTCTTCAGGTCCGGCTCGCTGCGGTGCGCGATCACCCCGGCCCGGTGTCGTCGGGCGGCCGCCGCCTCGACCAGCTCGTCGAACCGGGAGGCGATCTGGTCCCGCCACTGTCGGCGGGCGCCGTCCACGACCAACGCCCCCAGGTCCGCGTCTCCCGCGATGACCCGCGCGTCCAGCAGGCTCAGCCCGACCGAGACGTCGGCCGCGGCCACGGCCAGGCACTGGTCGACCGTGCGGACGCTGTGGTCGAGGCCGACCCCGGAATCCCACAGCGGGTACCACAGTGCGTCGGCCAACTCCCCCACGTCGCGCTCGGGGCGTCGCTCATGGACCAGGACGAGATCGAGGTCGGAATGGGGAAGTACCTCCCGCCGGCCCAGTCCGCCGAACGCGATCAGGGCGAACCCCGACCCGGGTCCGATCCCGGCCTCCTCGGCGAGCCGCCCGAGCTCCATCTCGTAGAGCTCACACAGGGCATCGCGCAGCGATGCGGCCGGCAGGCTCTCCCGCGGGGCGGAGAGGATCCGTTCGCGTCCCTCCCGCAGCGCCGTGGCGCGCTCACCGTCCGCCGTGACCGCCATGGCACTCCCCTTCCCTCATCCGTCGCGTTCCAGACTGTCGGTTCCGTGTCACCGCGTCGGGGCGAGCAGGTTTCACTTCTGTGAACGGGTGCGCACGTGGCCGTCGGAGGCGGGAGCGGTGGCGCGCACACGGCAGCGCGCGACCGCCCCAGGTCGGGGCGACCGCGCGCCGGGTGGTCGAAGGGCGTCAGATGGCGTCCGTTCCCTCCTCGCCCGTGCGCACGCGCACGATGCTCTCGACGGGGGTCACCCAGACCTTCCCGTCCCCGATCTTCCCGGTCCGGGCCGCGTCGACGATCAGCTGGACGGCGGTGTCCGCGGTCTCGTCGTCGACCACCACCTCCACCCTGATCTTGGGGACGAAGTCCACGGCGTACTCGGCGCCGCGGTAGACCTCGGTGTGGCCCTTCTGTCGGCCGTAGCCCTGGACCTCGCTGATGGTGAGGCCGTGGATTCCGGCTTGCTCCAGTGCGGCCTTGACGTCATCGATCGTGAACGGTTTGACGATCGCGGTGACGAGCTTCATGGCGTGGGTTCCTTTCGAAGTGGTCGGCTCAGCGGATGAGCGCGTTGGTGGAGGCCTCGTACGCGCTCTCGGCGTGCTGGGCACCGTCGATCCCGGCCTGCTCGTCGGACTTGTCGATCCTCCAGCCGAGCGGGCGGCAGATCGCCCAGGCGATCGCGGTCATGACGGCGGTGAACACGAGGGCGGCCACGGCGATCGCGATCTGGACCACCAGGAGTCGCCAGCCGTCGGCGGAGTAGAACACGCCCGCGTCCGTACCGAAGGTGCCGGTGGCGAACAGGCCGATCGCCACGGTGCCCCACAGACCCGCCACCAGGTGCACGCCCACGACGTCGAGGGCGTCGTCGTAGCCGAAGCGGTGCTTGAGCCCCACGGCGAGCGCGGAGAGCACGCCGGCGATCGCACCGAGGGCGACCGCGCCGAGCGGGTGGACGGAACCGGCGGCGGGGGTGATGGCCACGAGTCCCGCGACCACACCCGAGGCGGCGCCGAGGCTGGTGGCGTGTCCGTCACGCAGACGCTCCGCGAGCAGCCAGCCGAGCATCGCGGCGGCGGTGGCGGCGGTGGTGTTGACCCAGGCCAGGCCAGCCGCGCCGTTGGCACCGAACGCCGAGCCCGCGTTGAAACCGAACCAGCCGAACCACAGCAGGGCGGCGCCGAGCATGACCAGCGGCAGGTTGTGGGGGCGGTACGCGGTGCGGCCGAACTCCAGTCGCTTGCCGATCAGCAGGACCAGGACGAGCGCGGCCATTCCGGCGTTGATGTGTACGACCGTTCCGCCGGCGAAGTCGACGGGCGCCACGGCGGCGGTCAGACCGCCCTCGCCGTCGTCGACGGTGCCGAAGATCATCGCCGCGAGCCCGCTGTCGGAGTGCGAGAGCAGACCCCCGCCCCAGACCATGTGGGCGAGCGGGAAGTAGGCCAGGGTGACCCAGACGCCGACGAAGGCCAGCCACGTGCCGAACCGTGCGCGCTCGGCGATCGCACCCGAGATGAGGGCGACGGTGATGATCGCGAACGTCACCTGGAAGGCCACGTCGACCACCTGCGGGTAGGCGCCGGACCCGGAGACGACCCATTCTTCCGCGTCCCCGATCACGCCCGACAGTCCGAACATCTCGAAGGGGTTCGCGAACATGCCCAGGACCGACTCACTGCCGTAGGACATCGACCATCCCCACAGCAGGTAGATCACGCCGACCACGCCCATCGCGCCGAACGACATCATCATCATGTTCAGCACGGACTTCTGCCGGGACATCCCGCCGTAGAAGAGCGCCAGAGCCGGGGTCATGAGCAAGACCAGGGATGCTGCCATGAGCATCCAGGCCGTGTCTCCCGTATCGATCTCCGGCGTCGCCTCATGGGCGAGCAACGCGACACTGTCACCTATCACGGTGCGGTCCTCCTCGTCTCGTACGTGGTGAGCGACTCTTCGCTCCCCGTCGACGTGAAGATTTCCTTGGTCGTGTTGCACGAGATGTGCGGGGGTGTTTCGGGATTGTTACGCGCCCGGGCCCCCGGTTCCGGTCATGTGTCCGGGGGCCCGGATGCCTACGTGCCGAGCAACGCGTCGACGAACGCCTCGGGGGTGAACGGGGCGAGGTCGTCCGCGCCCTCCCCCAACCCGACGAGCTTCACCGGGACGCCGAGTTCGTGCTGGACCTGGAAGACGATGCCACCCTTGGCGGTGCCGTCGAGCTTGGTGAGGACGACGCCGGTGATGTCGACGACCTCCTTGAACACGCGCGCCTGCATGAGGCCGTTCTGGCCGGTGGTCGCGTCGATCACCAGGAGGACCTCGTCGACGGGGGTCTTCTTCTCGACGACGCGCTTGACCTTGCCGAGTTCGTCCATGAGTCCGGTCTTGGTGTGCAGCCGGCCGGCGGTGTCGACGAGCACGGCGTCGACGCCGGTCTCGACCCCGCGGGTCACCGCGTCGAAGGCGACGGAGGCGGGATCGGCGCCCTCCTTGCCGCGCACGACCTCGGCACCCACCCGCTCGGCCCAGGTCTGCAGCTGGTCCGCCGCGGCGGCGCGGAACGTGTCCGCGGCGCCGAGCAGGATCTCGCGACCGTCGGCGACCAGGACCCGGGCGAGTTTGCCGGTGGTGGTGGTCTTGCCGGTGCCGTTGACGCCGACGACGAGGAGGACGGCCGGAGTCCCGTCGTTCGGTAGCGCGCGCAGCGATCGGTCGAGTTCGGGGTGGAGGTTGTCGATGAGGGTCTGCCGCAGCAGGTCGCGCACCTCGGCCTCGGTGCGGACCTGACGGGTGGCGATCTCCTCGCGGAGTCGGTCGACCACGAGCTCGGTGGTGGCCGAACCGAGGTCGGCCATGATCAGCGTGTCCTCGATCTCCTCCCAGGCGTCCTCGTCGAGATCGCCCGCACCGAGCAGGCCCAGCAGGCCCTGGCCGACGGTGTTCTGTGAGCGTGCGAGCCGGCCCCGCAGACGGTCGAGGCGGCCGGCTGCCGGGTCGATGCGCTCGACCGGGGCGACCGGCTCCGGGGTCCCGGTGACCGTCTCCGGGGGCGCCGGGATCTCCTCGTCGGGCACCTCGGGCGGGACCACGACGGGTTCGACCGGGGCCGCCTCCACCACTTCGGTCGCCTCGCTCGGGCCGGGGTCGACGTCCGGCTCGGGCGCGGGGACGGCAGGCTCCGGTGCGACGTCGGGAGCGGTCGCGGGTTCGGCCACGGGGACCGCGCCCGCGGCCGGGGACGACGGCGCGGGGGGCCGTGGGGCCGGTGCCGCCGGCGGCAGGTCCTCCCGCGGCGCCGGGTCACGACGCACCGGCTCCCTGGGCGGGGCCGCCGTGGCGCCGCCCCCTCCCTGGGCGAACGAGAATCCCGTCCCGGCCTGATAGTTACCGGAGCGCTCCTCGCGGGTGAGTTCCTTGCGCTCGGCGGCCCTGGTGAGGGAGATCTGTCGCTTCTTGCGCAGCTGGAGACCCACGACGAGCGCGATGATGGCCAGCAGCAGCACCGCGGCGACGGCGATGATGATCCAGGTGGTGGTAGTCACGATGCCAGTATGGCCGACCGCACCCGTCTCCATCTCGGTCCCGGGGGGCGGTGACGGACCTAGACTGGCGTCTGTCGCCGTCCGAGGGAGGAGCCCACGTGGTCGAGGTCGCCACCCAGCACGGGGGTACCCCCGCCCGTCGGCGGCCACTGCGCCGGGCCCCGGCCCCGCCCACCTGGCTCGCCAAGGCCGTCATGGCGGTGACGGGGTTGCTCTTCACCGCGTTCGTGGTGGCGCACATGGTCGGCAATCTCAAGGTGTTCGGCGGGGCGTCGGGCTTCGACGCCTACGCCGGGTGGCTGCGCACGCTCCTGTATCCGCTCGTCCCTCGCGAGGGCGTCCTGTGGGCGTTGCGCGTCGTGCTGGTGCTGAGCCTGCTGGCGCACGTCTGGCTCGCGGTGGTGTTGGTTCGGCGCTCCCGGGCGTCCGCGGGCCCGCACCGTCGGCGTACGGGGCTGACGGCCGGCGCGTTCGGCGCCCGCTCGATGCTGGTCTCCGGAGTGGTCCTGCTTCTCTTCGTCGTCTTCCACGTCCTCGACATGACCACGGGCACCGCCCCTGTCGCGTCGGAGGCGTTCGAGCCCGGTTCGGCGTACGCCAATCTGGTCGCCAGCTTCTCGCGGCCCTGGGTCGCGACCTTCTACGGCATCACCATGGCGCTGCTGGCGCTGCACGTCGCCCACGGGGTCCGCACGGCGGCCGGCGACCTGGGGGTGACCGGCGTCCGGAGCCGGGCCGTGATCACGACCATCGGGGGGCTCGCCGCGGTCGCCGTGCTGCTGGGCAACGCCGCGATCCCTATCGCGGTCCAGGCCGGGTGGCTGACATGACCTTCACACCGCCCCCCGTCCTCGCCCCCGACGCCCGACAGGGGCGGGTGCTGAGCTCCGGCACGCCCGGGGGCGACCCCGCCTCCGCCTGGGCGAGGCGTCGTGACGCCTACCGTCTGGTCGCTCCGGCCAACCGTCGCCACTTCCACGTGGTGGTGGTCGGCACGGGCCTGGCCGGGGCCGGCGCGGCGGCCGCCCTCGGCGAACTCGGCTACCGGGTCACGGCGTTCACCTACCACGACGCCGCCCGGCGCGCGCATTCCGTGGCCGCCCAGGGCGGGATCAACGCCGCTCGCGGCCGCCGGGTGGACGGCGACTCGGTGGCCCGGTTCGTCGCCGACACCGTCTCGGGCGGGGACTTCCGTGGGCGGGAGGCCGAGGCGTTCCGGCTGGGCGAGGAATCCGCGCGGCTGATCGATCACTTCTCCGCCATCGGGACCCCCTTCGCACGCGAGTACGGCGGCGTCCTGTCCACCCGGTCCTTCGGCGGGGTGCAGGTCTCGCGCACCTACTACTCCCGCGGGCAGACCGGCCAGCAACTCCAGATCGCGGGCGTCTCGGCCCTGCAGCGACAGATCCGAGCGGGCACCGTGACCCTGCATACCCGCCACGAGATGCTCGACCTCGTCGTCGACGATTCGGGGTGCCACGGTGTGGTCGTGCGCGACCTGGTGTCCGGCCACATCCGGGCCGAGACCGCGCACGCGGTCGTCCTCGCGACCGGCGGTTACGGGACCGTCTTCCACGACTCCACGCTCGCGATCCACTCCAACGCCTCGGCGGTGTGGCGCGCGCACCAGCGGGGGGCCCTGTTCGCGTCACCGTCGTTCGTGCAGTTCCATCCCACCGCGCTGCCCAAGGACAACGACTGGCAGGCCAAGACGATCCTCATGAGCGAGTCGCTGCGCAACGACGGCCGCGTCTGGGTCCCGCTCCACGACGGCGACGACCGGCCGCCCGGTGAGATCCCGGACGCCGACCGCGACTTCTTCCTCGAGCGCCGCTATCCCGCCTTCGGCAACCTCGTGCCCCGTGACGTGGCGTCCCGGGCGATCACCGCCGAGATCCGCGCGGGGCGCGGGGTGGGGCCGCGCCGTAACTCCGTGTACCTCGACTTCCGTGACGCGCTGGCCCGCGACGGGCGCCGGACGATCACCGAGCGCTACGGCAACCTGTTCGAGATGTACGCCCACGCCACCGGCGAGGACCCGTTCGCCGTACCCATGCGCATCGCGCCGACGTGCCACTTCACGATGGGCGGGCTGTGGAGCGACTACGACCTGCAGACCTCGATCCCCGGCCTGTTCGTCGGTGGCGAATGCGGGTGGGCGTATCACGGCGCGAACCGGCTCGGCGCCAACTCCCTGCTCAGCGCGAGCGTCGACGGGTGGTTCACGCTCCCGTACTCGGTGCCGGCGCACCTGGCCACCCGCCTCGGGGACGATCTACCGGGCGACGACGACGAGGTGGTCGTCTCCGCCGTGGCCCGCGCCCGGACGCGGGTGCGGAACCTGCTCGCGGTGGGCGGTTCGACCGGGCCGGAGCACTTCCACCGTGAGCTCGGCGAGATCCTCTACGCGGGGTGCGGCGTCACACGGACGGCCGACGGCCTGACCCGGGCGATCGAGCGCATCCGTGACCTGCGAACCCGGTTCTGGACCGACCTGCGGGTCACGGGCGCGGGCGGTCACCTCAACCAGGTGCTCGAACTGGCCGGGCGGGTCGCCGACTTCCTCGAACTGGCGGAGCTGATGTGCGTGGATGCGCTGGACCGGGACGAGTCGTGCGGCGCCCACTTCCGCGACGAGCACCAGACGCCCGACGGCGAGGCCCTGCGGGATGACGGGACGTGGGCCTTCGCCTCCGTCTGGGCCTCCGAGGGCGATGACCGTGGCGGGCGACGGTCGTTCACCCGCCATGCCGAACCGCTGGAGTTCTCGGTGGTCGCACCCACGGCGAGGGACTACCGATGAGGCTCACCCTGCGAATCTGGCGGCAGTCCGGGCCCGACGCGACCGGACGGTACGAGGAGTTCGAGGTGCGCGACGCACGGCCGGAGATGAGTGTCCTGGACCTGCTAGACGTCCTCAACGCCGATCTGGTGGACGCGGGCGTCGAACCGGTGGCGTTCGACTCCGACTGCCGCGAGGGGATCTGCGGGGCCTGCGGCGTCACCGTCGACGGACGCCCCCACGGTCCCGCGGAGAACACCCCGTCGTGTCACCAGCGGCTGACCCCCTACTCCGACGGGGACACCCTGCGCATCGAGCCACTGCGCGCCGCCGTGTTCCCGGTCATCCGCGATCTGGTGGTGGACCGCTCAGCCCTGGACGGGGTCGTCGAGTCCGCTGCCCATGTGGGGATACCGGCCGGCTCCGCCCCGGACGCGGACTCGATCCTCCAGGGCCATGATGCCGCCGAGACCGCGCTGGACTTCGCGGCGTGCATCGGGTGCGGGGCGTGTGTGGCGGCCTGCCCCAACGGCTCGGCCAACCTGTTCGTGGGCGCCAAACTCGGGCACCTCGCCCTCATGCCCGTCGCGGGCGCCGACCGCGCGGCCCGCGCCCGCGAGATGGTCAGCGCGGCCGACGAGGAATTCGGGCCCTGCTCGCTGTACGGGGAGTGCTCGCGGGTGTGCCCTGCGGGGATCCCGCTGCGGGCGATCGGCGTGGTCAACCGGGAGCGCCTCCGGTCGGTGTTCAAGCGCTCGTGAGCGAGCGGCGACGCCTCGGGCACGCGCACGGAGGTCGGCACGTCGCACTCGGAACGACGACCGGGGCCGTCAGTGACCTTAGACGTCGTCCTCCCCGACCGGGCCTCCCTCTGCCTCCCACGCGTCGATCATCTCGACCTTGGTCCGCGTGAACTTGCGACGCACACCCACTCCCCCTCGGTCGCTCTCCGGGATGAACCGAGCACCGAAGTAGGCCAGGGCGTCGGCCAACGCCTGCACCTCGGCCGCGTCGAGTGCGCCCACTCCTCGTTCGTACTCGCGGATCCGTTGCTCCTCCAGTCCGGAGCGCAGCGCCACCACCTTGGTGGAGACGAGGCACAACGCGCGCGCCGCGCGCGCCAGACTCGGGTCCATGAACAGTTCTCTCTGAGGCATGACCCCATGGTGCCAAATCTGACACCGCAGGGCCGCCCGCGAGGAGTCAGCGCATCCTCTGGGAGATGACCTTGGAGATACCGTCGCCCTGCATCGACACGCCGTAAAGCACGTCGGCCACGTCCATGGTGGGCTTCTGGTGGGTGATGACGACGAGCTGGCTGGTCTCCCGCAGCTGTTCGAACAGCCCGATGAGCCGCCGCAGGTTGGTGTCGTCGAGCGCAGCCTCGACCTCGTCCATCACGTAGAACGGGCTGGGGCGGGCCTTGAAGATCGCCACCAGCATCGCGACCGCGGTGAGCGACTTCTCGCCGCCGGACAGCAGCGACAACCGCTTGACCTTCTTGCCCGGGGGTCGTGCCTCCACCTCGATTCCGGTGGTGAGCATGTCGTCGGGCTCGGTGAGGATCAGCCGGCCCTCCCCGCCGGGGAAGAGCGTGGAGAAGACACCCCGGAACTCGCGTTCGACGTCCACCCACGCCTCGGTGAAGATCTGTTCGATGCGCTCGTCGACGTCGTCGATCACGCCCTCGAGGTCGGCACGCGCCTTCTTCACATCGTCGAGTTGGGTGGACAGGAACGCGTAGCGCTCCTCCAGGGCGGCGAACTCCTCCAAGGCCAGGGGATTGACCTTGCCGAGCGTGGCCAGGTCCTTCTGCGCCGACCTGAGACGACGCTCCTGTTCGGCGCGCACGAACGGCATCGGCGGCGGCGGGGTCACGTCCTCACCGCGCTCGCGGGCGGCCTCGTACTCCTGCATCTCCAGTGCCGACGGAGGCAGGTCCTGGTCGGGGCCGTACTCGTCGACGAGAGCCTCCGGCTCGATGCCGTGGCGTTCGAGCACCGCCGCCTCGAGTTCCGAGACCTTGACCTCGAGCTGAGCCCGGACGATCTCGTCGCGGTGGGCGGCGTCGCCCAGGCGCGAGACCTCGGACTCGGCCGCCGCGAGGTCGCTGCGCAGCGCGGCGACCGTTGCTGTGGCCTCGGCGCGCGCCGTCGAGAGCCGATCCCGCTCGGCGCCGGCGGAGGTGATGAGTTCATCGAGCCGGGCGAGCAGCCGCCCGCTGAGTTCGTCGACCACGCCGGCGACCTCCGCACCCCGGCGCCGCTGCGCCGCCGCTCTGGCCGCCCGGGCCCGGGACTCCCGTTCCGCCTGCGCGGCCCGCCGCAGGGAGGCCGACTTCCCACGGACTCCGGCGGCCCGCTCCTCCGCGGACCGGTGCGCGAGCCTGGCCTCGAGTTCCGCGGCCCGGGCCGAGGCCACGGCGGCCTGCGCGGCACCGCGCCCGTCGTCCTCGGGTGGCCGGACCTCGTCGTCGTCATCCCCGGCCCTGGCGAGTCGGTCGGTCAGCTCGGCGTGTTCGGCGCGCGCGGCGTCGAGTTTGTCCACGGCGATCCGGCGGGTCTGCTCCAGGCGCCGCACCTCGGCCTCGGCACGGCGGCGCCGCTTACCGATACGGGCGAGCTCCGCGTAGATCTCCTCGATCGCGGCGTCGGACTCGCTGATGGCGGCGAGCGTCTCGGAGAACCGGTCCGCCCGCTCGGTGTCCTCGGCCGCGGCACCCGCCAACTCGGCCCGGGTGGTCTCGATCTCGGCCCGCACGGCGTCACGCTCGACGACAGCGGAGTCGATCGCCGACTGGATCTCCAACCCGGTCCGCCCCGACGCAGACCCGCCAACGGTCCACCCCGCGCCGGCCAGCTCCCCGTCGCGGGTCACCGCGCGCACGCGGCGGTCCGCCTCGACCTGGGCGTGCGCGGCGGCGAGGTCGTCGACCACGACCACGTCGACCAACAGGGCGGTCACCGCCGCCACGAGGTCCTCCGGGACGTCCACCACGTCCAGCGCCCAGCGTGCTCCGCCGACCAGGTCCACCTCCAGTCGGTAGTCGCCACCCGGCGCCCCGGCTCCCACGAGACCGGCCCGGCCCGCGTCGGCCTCCCGCAGCGCCGCCAGGACCTGCCGGCGGTCCACGGAGGTGTCCACGACCACCGCGTCGACGGCCGGCCCGAGGGCGACCCCCACGGCGCGTTCCCAGCCGTCCCGGACGCCGAGCATCTCCCCCACCGTGCCGGCGACGGCGTCGGATCCGAGGTGTCGCAGGACCCATTCGGCGCCGTCCCCGGCGCCCTTGTTCTGCTCGAGCGTCTCGATCCGGGCGGCCAACCGCGCGATCCGCTGGTCGGCCTCCCGCTCGATCGCCTGCAACTCCGCCAGCCGGGCCCGGGCCGCCAGGTGGGCGCGCTCGGCCCGCCCCAGGTGCTCGTCGAGGGTCCGCTCGCTCTGCTCGTGTGCTCCCACCCTGGCGTGAACGGCGTCGAACTCGGCCTCGGCGTCGATCACGGCGGTGCGGGCCACCTCTGCCTCCGCGTCCACGCGCGCGATCTCGGCCTGCGTGGACTCCACTCTCGCGGCGAGAGTCTCGACCTTGCCCGCGAGCCTGGCCACCCCCTCCCGGCGGTCCGCGATCGCCCGGACGGCCTTGAGGTGCTCGGCCTCGAGCGCGGCGAGCGTCGACTCGGCCCGGCCCAACGCCTCGGTCGCGAGACGGGCCTTCTCGGCGGCGGCGTCGACCTGCGCGGCGAGGTCCTCCTCGTGGGCGGCGGCCCGCTCGGCCTGTCGGTCGAGCTCGTCGGGGTCGGTGCCGTGGTGCACGGCGACCTCGGCGGCGAGCGAGCGCGCGCGGTCGGCGGCGATGCGGGCGGTGGCGCGCGCCCGCTCGGCCAGGGTCGACAGGGCGAACCAGCGTTGCTGCGCGGCGTCGGCATCCGGGGTCAACCGATCGAGCTCGGCCTGTGTCTCCGCGACGGCGCGCGTCAGTTCGTCTCTGCGATCGACGGCCGCGGCCACCCGCTCGGCCAGCCGTGAACGCACGCTCTCGGCGTCGGCGAGTTCACGTCTGCGGGTCACCAGGTCGTCGGCGGCCAGTCGGAACGTGGCGTCCCGCAGGTCGGCCTGGATGGTCTGTGCCCGGCGCGCGACCTCGGCCTGCCGACCCAGCGGCTTGAGCTGACGCCGCAGTTCGGTGGTGAGATCGCCCAGCCGGTCCAGGTTGCCCTGCATCCCGGCGAGCTTGCGCTGGGCCTTCTCCTTGCGGCGCCGGTGCTTGAGGATGCCGGCGGCCTCCTCGATGAACGCGCGCCGCTCCTCCGGCTTGGACTCGAGGATCTCGGCGAGCTTGCCCTGCCCGACGATCACGTGCATCTCACGACCGATGCCCGAGTCCGACAGCAGTTCCTGCACATCCATCAACCGGGCGCGGTCGCCGTTGATCTCATACTCCGCCGCGCCGTCGCGGAACATCCGGCGGGTGATCGACACCTCGGCGTAGTCGATCGGCAGGGCGCCGTCGGAGTTGTCCAGGGTGAGGGTGACCTCCGCGCGCCCGAGTGGCTGCTTTCCCGCGGTCCCCGCGAAGATGACGTCCTGCATCTTGCCGCCGCGCAGCGACTTGGCGCTGTGCTCACCCATCACCCAGGTCAGCGCGTCGACGACATTCGACTTCCCGGACCCGTTGGGCCCCACCACGCAGCAGATGCCGGGTTCGAATCTCAGGGTCGTGGGCGCCGCGAAGGACTTGAAGCCCTTGAGCGTCAGCGACTTGAGATACACGGTTGTCGATCCTAGGTCAGCGTTCGACGAATCCCGGGAGTCCGCCCCGGGCCGGCTCCCAGGTGTCGACGACGAGGTCCACATGGCCGGGGGTCCCGCCGCCGCGGAGGAGTTCCAGCAGCGCACGGCACGCTGACTCCGGTCCCTCCGCGACCACGTGGACGCGACCGTCCGGCTTGTTGGCCGCGTACCCGCTCAGGCCAAGCTCGAGGGCCCGACTGCGGGTCCACCAGCGGAATCCCACGCCCTGGACGCGGCCGTGGACCCAGGCCACCATCCGCACCATCTCGGGTCCCGGTGCGCTCATGCCGCGCCGCCGCCGGTCTCGAACCCCAGCGCGATCTCGGTGCCGGCGGTCAGGGTCCGGCCGACGGTGCACGCCTTGTCCACCGAGCGTCGGATCATGCCCACCAGTCGCTCGGCCATCGCCGGGTCGAGCCCGGACAGGTCGAGTTCGTAGGTCTCCTCCAGCAACGGGTACCGCTCGTTCTCGCGGTCGGCGTCGCCGGAGACGCGGACGGTTGCGGCGTAGTCGTCGCCCAGCCGCCGGGAGATCGTGAAGTCCGAGGCCATGGCCGTGCACGCGCCGAGGGCGATCTTGAGCAGCTCGCCCGGGGTGAACACCCCCTCGACGTCGGCCGATCCGATCTCGACCCTGGCCCCCCGGGCGGACGTTCCCACGTAGCGCCGGGTCCCGATCCGCTCGACGCGGAGGTCGGGGTCGGGGTGTGCGGCCTGCGGCGCGGGCGTCTGCGGCGTGGTGTGCGGGGTGGTGTGTGAGGTCGACTCGGTCATGCGGTCATCGTACGACCGGACCGCCGGCCGACCGCCCCGCGGCAGCGCCCCGCCGCGGTGCACGACTCCGGCGCGGCGCGGGCTGACAGACCGGGCAGAAGTGCGAACCGCGGTTCATGAAGTCCTCCCGCACCAGGGCCGCCCCACATCGCGCGCAGGGCAGACCCGCGCGGCCGTAGACGTCGAGGGACCGATCGAAGTAGCCCGACGCGCCGTTGACGTTGACATAAAGCGCGTCGAACGAGGTGCCGCCGGCCTCCAGCGCTTCCGTCATCACCTCACGCGCGTGCTCGAGCACCCCGGTGACGACGCGGAGCGTCACCCCGCCGGAGCGCCGGCGGCCGTGGAGTCCGGCACGCCACAGCGCCTCGTCGGCGTAGATGTTGCCGATCCCCGACACCACGGTCTGGTCCAGCAGGAGTCGCTTGATCTCGGTGTCCCGGCGCCGGATCGCACGCGCGGCCGCGTGGGGATCGAAACCGGTCTCGAAGGGGTCCGCCGCGATGTGGGCCGCGGGCGCCGGCAGCAGCGCACCGGTGCCGTCGAGTGCCTCCGCCAGCGGCACGACGGTCCACCCCCCGAACGTCCTCTGGTCGACGAACCGCAACTCCCTGCCGTCGTCCAGTTCGGCACGGGCGTGCAGGTGGCGCACCGGCGGCGCCCCACGGTCGGTGACCAGCATCTGCCCGCTCATCCCGAGGTGGACCAGCAGACAGTCCGCGCCGACGGCGTGGTCGGAATCCAGGGTGAGCCACAGGTACTTGCCGCGCCGACGGGCGCCGCTGACGGTGCGGCCGGTCAGGCGTGCGACGATCTCCGCGGCCCCGCCGGGCTGCCGACGCGCGGTCCGGGCGCCCGTGACCTCGACCGCGGTGATCTCCCGGCCCACGACGTGGTCGGCGAGACCCCGGCGCACGACCTCGACCTCGGGTAGCTCCGGCACGTCAGTCGGCGGTCCCGTCCAGGGCGGCCCACGCCTGCTCGGCGGCCTTCTGCTCGGCCTCCTTCTTGGTGCGTCCGCTCCCCTCGCCCAGGGCCCGGTCGCCGATCGACACCACGGCGGAGAAGACCTTGGCGTGGTCGGGACCGGTGGAGGTGATGTCGTAGTGCACCCTGGGCCTGCCCAGTGAGGCGCACTTCTCCTGCAGGCTGGTCTTCCAGTCCAGGGCCGCCCCGAGGTGCGGGACCACCTGCAGCCGCTCCCCGATGATCCGTTCGATCAGCCCGCGGGCCGCCTCGAGCCCGTGCGTCAGGTACACGGCCCCGAACACCGCCTCGAGGGTGTCGGCGAGGATCGAGTGCTTGTCGTGACCTCCGGTCAACTCCTCCCCTCGGCCCAGACGGAGGTGGCCGCCGAGGCCACCGGGGCCGAGCTCGCGGGCGATGTCGGCGAGGACATAGGTGTTGACCAGGCTGGCGCGGATCTTGGCCAGATCCCCTTCCGGCCTGTCCGGGTAGGACTTGTAGAGGTACTCGGTCACCACCAGCTCGAGCACGGCGTCACCGAGGAACTCCAACCTCTCGTTGTGGGGCAGGCCGCCGTGCTCGTAGGCGTACGAGCGGTGGGTCAGCGCCTGGGTGGCGAGGTCGGTGGGAAGGTCGACACCCAGCACGGAGTCCAGCGGCGACGGTTGCTCCGTCACGCGCGGTCCTCGCCGGCGTCGCCGGCCCCCACGGACCCGAACTTGTCGGCCAGGCCGGCCCAGCGGGGATCGATCCGTCCCTCGTCTGCGCCGGAGACCCCGTCCGGGGCGGGGGTGTCGGGATTGATGCACTCGTCGTGCCCGTAATCGGTGCAGGTGGGCGACATGGGGAACTCGAGTCCGAACGCGTCGACGAGCGCGGGCTCGAGATCGAGCAGATCGCCGTCCAGCAGGCGCACCTCGTCGTGCTCGGCGGCCTCGGCCGCGGCAGTGCCCTCGGCCGCGTACATCTCGGTCAGATCGACGCCGACCGGGGCGACGAACTCGCCCAGGCAGCGCGCGCACTCGACCTCCGCGCGGCCGGAGACCGAGCCGGTCACGAGCACACCCTCGTCGACGAACGTCAGGGTGAGGTCGAGCTCCACCTCGGAGCCCTCGGGGATCCGGATGAGCTCCACGCCGATGGCCGAGGGCAGGACGGCGGCGCGTTGCACCGGCGCGGTCGAGCCGGGCGCACGTCCGAGGACGCGGGTGTCGAGGACGAGCGAATCAGCGGCGGGGCGGCCGTGGCGGGGGGTACGGGAGGTGGAGGACACGCCCAGCAGACTACCCGCCGCCGTCAGTAGTCCCCGTAACCGTCACCCGGGCGGTCGTCCTCGCGGACCCCCCGCCGCCCGGCGGACTCGCGCCGTCCGGTCGGGGTGACCCCGTGCAGTTCCTCGCGGCCCCGGCTGACCGTGCGGATCGTGGTGCCGAGGAACTCCTCGAACCGGGCCATCTTCTCGTCGATGTAGGCGTCGCACTCCTCGCGCCGTCGTTCGCTCTCGGCGTGCGCGGCGTCGCGCACGCGCGCCGCCTCCTCGTCGGCGATCCGGACGACCTCGGACTCGGACAGCATGCGCTGCTGCTCCTGCCGCGCCTCGGTGATCGTGCGGTCGTAGAGAACGTTGGCCTGCTCGACCAGCCTGTCGGCCTCGGCACGGGCACGACTCGTGGTGGACTCCGCGTCGCGCCGGGAGCGGTCGAGCAACTCCGCGGACTCGGCGCGGGCGTCACCCACCAGTTCGTCGGCGTGCGCGGTGGCCTCGGCGACCATGCGGTCGGCGCGGGCCTTGGCGTCGGCGAGCATGGCGTCCGCGTCCTCGCGGGCCTCTCGCAGGGTCCGGTCCGCCTCGGCGTCGGCGGCGGTGACCGTCTCGCGGGCCGTGGCGTCGGCCTCCGCGAGCACCCGGTCGCGCTGGTCGAGCACGTCCTGCGCGTCATCGAGTTCGCCCGGGAACGAGTCGCGGATGTCATCGAGCAACAGCAGGGACTCGTGCCGGGGCACCACGCAGTTCGCGGTCATGGGCAGACTGCGGGCGTCCTCGATCATCGCGTTCAGCTCATCGAGGGCCTGGAACACTCGGTACACGCTCGTCCCTTCACCGGATCGTCACACTTGCCCCACCAGTGTGCCCGCAACACACTGCGGCGGTCCGGTACGCGGGCGGTGTGTCCGGAAGGTCCGGGCCGTACGGCCGCGTGCCCCCTGGCGCGCGCTCAGGCCAGTCGCTCCCTCAGTGCCCGCGCGACCGGGGCCGGCAACAGGTGCGAGACATCGCCGCCGAGCCGGGTGACCTCGCGACACAGGGAGGACGAGACGAACGCCAGGTCCGCTCGGGTCGGGAGGAAGACGGTGTCGACCTCCGCGATCGACCGGTTCATGTGGGCCATCGGCAACTCGTAGTCGTAGTCGGTGGAGTCGCGCAGACCCTTGATCACGGCGGTGGCGCCCTGATCGCGGCAGTAGTCCACGAGCAGTCCGTAGAAGCTGTCCACCCGCACCCCGGGCATGTCGGCGCAGACCTCGTCGATCATCGCCTTGCGCTCGTCGATCGTGAAGGTGCCCTGCTTGTTGGGGTTGGCGACCACGCACACGATCACGTCGTCGAACAGGTCTGCGGCGCGCCGGATGATGTCGAGGTGCCCGAGGGTCACCGGGTCGAAGGAGCCTGGGCACACGACGGTCGTCATGGGGCGACCGTATCAACCGGGCGGGCCATCTCCACGGCGGTCTCGCCGTAGGTGCGCTCGAAGACCACCTCGTACCCGCCCGGCCACCGCACGGCGGGGTCCCGTTTCGACCGCTCCCACACGATGAGCGCGTCGTCCGCCAGCCAGCCACCGGCCGACAGGGCGGCCAGCACCGGTTCGTCCAGTTCCGCGGACCGCTCGTACGGGGGATCGGCCAGGACGAGGTCGAATCCGCCGTCGACCGGGCACGACCCCCTGACCGCGGCGGGTAGCGCCGCCCGTCGCACCGTCGCGCGGAGGGAGGGCGATGACGACGAGGCCCCCGCGGTGTTCTTCTTCAGGCACGCCACCGCCCGGGCGTTCTCCTCGACGAACCACGCCACGTCGGCACCCCTGGAGACCGCTTCGAGCCCCAGTGCGCCGGAGCCTGCGAACAGGTCGAGAACGGCGGCGCCGTCCAGGTCCACCCGGCTGCCGATGGCGCTGAACAGCGCCTCCCGGACCCGGTCCGTGGTGGGCCTGGTCCCGGCCGGCGGCACGGTGAGCGACAGCCCGCGCAGGCGGCCGGAGATGATGCGGGTCATATCTCCCCTGTGGTCGTGGGTCAGTATCTGAACAGGTAGTCGGATTCCTCCGAGCCGGCCAGGCGGCGGACCCGCTCGGCGAGCGCGGGATGGTCGTGCAACCCCGGGTCGGTCCCCAGGATCTCCTCGGCGTGGCGGCGGGCGATCTCGATCACCTCACCATCGTCCACCACCGACAACAATCGCAGCGCCGACAGTGCACCGGACTGGGCGTCCCCGAGCACGTCGCCCTCGCGACGCTGCACCAGGTCCAACTGCGCCAGCACGAAGCCGTCAGAGGTGGCCGCCACAGCGTTGAGCCGCTCTATCGACCGGCCGCCGGTGCGGGAATTCGTCACCAGCAGGCACAGGCCGGGCAGCCCGCCCCGCCCGACGCGACCGCGGAGCTGGTGCAGCTGGCTCACCCCGAACCGTTCGGCGTCCATGACCACCATGACGGTGGCCTGGGGCACGTCCACGCCCACCTCGATCACCGTCGTGGAGACGAGGACGTCGAGGGCGCCGGCCGCGAACGCCGCCATGGTGGCGTCCTTCTCCTCGGGTGGGAGTCGGCCGTGCATGAGTCCGATCCTCAGCCCGGCCAGGGGTCCGGTGGAGAGGTGCTCGTGCAGGTCCACGGCGGCGGCCAGCGGGGGTCGGTCGCCGTTGGTGTCGTCGCCGCCCTTGTCACCGCCGTTCTTATCACCGCCACCGTCCTTCTCCGCGTCGTCGCCGTCGATCCGCGCGCACACCACGTACGCACGGTGCCCGGCCTCCACCTCCTC
Organism: Dietzia sp. B32; assembly: GCF_024732245.1. NCBI lineage: Bacteria > Bacillati > Actinomycetota > Actinomycetes > Mycobacteriales > Dietziaceae > Dietzia > Dietzia sp. B32. The sequence continues at coordinate 491,949 of NZ_CP093845.1, forward strand.
ACGGACGCGCTCCCAGGTCCGCTGGAGCCACCGCGGCTTCTCCCTCGCCGGGACGACGGAGGTGGAGATGGGACGGCGCCCCCCGGGCAGCTCCTGCAGTTCGGACACCTCGAGGTCACCGAAGACTGTCATGGCGATGGTCCGCGGGATCGGCGTCGCGGTCATCACCAACAGGTGCGGCACCAGACCCGCCCGCCCCTTGGCACGGAGGCGGTCGCGTTGTCGGACGCCGAAGCGGTGCTGCTCGTCGACCACCACCAGGCCGAGGTCGAAGAAGTCCACCGAGTCCTGGATCAGCGCGTGCGTCCCCACGACGATCCCGGCCTCCCCGGTGACGATGTCCAACAGGGCCGCGCGCCTCTGGGCCGTGGACATGGACCCGGTGAGCAGCACCACCCGGGTCGCCTGCTCAGCTGCGCCCAATCGTCCGTGCTCACCGAGATCGCCGAGCATCGCGGTCAGGGAGCGGTGGTGTTGGACCGCGAGCACCTCGGTGGGCGCCAGCATCACGCACTGCCGCCCGGCGTCGACCACCTGGAGCATCGCCAACAGCGCGACCACCGTCTTGCCGGACCCGACCTCGCCCTGCAGCAGCCGGTTCATGGGCTCGTCCCGGGCCAGGTCCGTCGAGATCTCGTCCAGCACCGACGCCTGCCCGTCGGTGAGCTCGAACGGCATCCGGGACTCCATGGCCGCGCGGAGCCCGTCCCCGCGTACCGGGCTGGCCGGGGCCGGGTCCCGCGCCACGAACCGACGCCGGGCACCGAGCAGCAGCTGCAGGGCGAGGGCCTCGTCGAAGCGGAGGCGGTACCCGGCCTGGTCCTTCTCCTCCGCGGTGTCGGGCAGGTGGGCCTTGCGCAGGGCGTCGTCGAGGTCCATCAGGCCCGCCACCGACCGGACCGTGTCGTCGAGTGGGTCGACCACCGGCACCAACGCCCGCAGGGCGGTGACCACCGCGCCGAGCAGGTCCCAGGAGGTGACGCCCTCCCTGGCGGCGTACACCGGCAGGAGCGGCCGGTCAAACAGACTGGGTCCTCCCTCCGCGTCGATCTCCGCGGCCAGGCGCGCCAGCGCGGCGAGGTCGCCGGATCCCTTGAGCTGGCCACCCGGACCGGTCGTCGCCCGCAGGACGAGGAACTCGGGATGTTTGAGGTCCAGCGACCGCCGGAAGCGCGACACCGTGCCGTCGAACATCGCCAGTGTCCCCACGGGGAGCATGAACTTGATCTTGCGCCCGGCGAAGAACACCACCCGGAACGTGGTGTCGCCGTCCTCCACCGTGAGGGTGAGCATCTCGCGGGTCTGCCGCTGCTTGGTCTGGTACGTCCGGGTCTGCGCGGTGGTGACCTTGCCGATCACCGTGACCCGCTCGCCGTCGACCAGTTCCCGCTTGTCGTAGCGCTGCCCGTGCTGCCGGTAGCGCCGCGGCAGGGTGTGCAGCAGATCCCCGACCGTGCGGTGCCCCAGAGCCGTGGTGATCCGCTCCGCCAACCCGGGGTCGAGGACCTCGGCGAGCGGGGTGTCCGTGGTGGCGAGGGACGTCATTCGACCCCGACGTGGGCCACGGCCCGTCCGGGGCCGGCCTCGTACCCGACCACCTCGATATCGGGGTGCCGGGACCGGATCCGGGCCAGCGCCGATTCCGTGGCCGCGGCGTCGTAGTCGTCCCCGAGCAGAACGGTCACGAGCTCGCCCCCGGAGGAGAGCATCCGGTCGACGAGTGCGCACACCGCGTCGACGGCGTCCTGCTCGATCAGTGCGACGTCGTGCCCCACCACGCCGAGTAGGTCGCCGGCCGCGCAGCGCCCGACCAGGGTCAACGCGTCCTGCTGCGCCCGGACCAGGTGGGCGTGACGGGTACCGGACGCGGCGTCGGCCATGGAGAACCCGTCCAGTGACAGGGTGGTCGTGGGGTCGTGCACGGCCAGCGCCGCCAGTCCCTGGACGACGGAATTGGTCGGCAGGATCAGCGCGTGCCCGTCGACGTCGCGCAGTGCGGCGTCGAGGGCGCCGATCTGGTCGCGGGACAGTTCGCCGTTCGGCAGCACGAGGAGTTCGTCGGCGTCGACGGCGAGTACCTCGTCGATCACCCCCTCTCCCCGGTCACCCGGGTCGACGGTGTCGGCCCCGGCCTCGGAGAACAACTCGGCCAGCGGTCCCCCCGGCACGATCGCGACGACCCTGCGCAGCCCGGGGTCGCCGGGGCGCGGATCCGCGGTGTCGTGGGCGGGGCCCCGGGCGGGCCGGGTCCCCACGGGGTCGAGCATGTCCGTCACCCGGATCTCCGTGACCCGCCCCAGCGGCAGCGCCGCCTCGATCGCGGCGCCGATGTCGTCCGAGTGGACGTGCACGGCCCACCTCGCGTTGGCGCCGGACCCGCCGTCGCCGACCACGCCCACGCTGTCCCCCACCATGCGAAGCGCGGTCCGCAGTTCGTCCGCGCGCGCGTCATCGGAGTGGGTCAGTGAGTACATCACCTCGTAGCGGGTGCCGTCGGCCTCATCCTGGTCGGTCGAACCGGGCCCGGACGGTGCAGCCGACGCGGCGGGGTCCGGCGGGATGTAGTAGTCCGGGCGATCGGGAGTCTCCCCCACGAGCACCTCGACCATCGCGTCCAGCAGCACCAGCAGGCCGCGACCCCCGGCGTCGACGACGCCGGCCCGGGTCAGCGCCGGCAGTTGGGAGGTGGTCCGGTCGAGAGCGTCCGCGCCGGCGTCCGCGGCCGCCCGGGCGACCTCGATCAACGAGGAGGATGACGAGCGGCCTGCGCCTGCGGCGGCCTCCCGGAGAACGGTGACGATGGTCCCCTCGACCGGGTCGCTCAGCGCATGGTCCACGAGGGTCACCGCGGTCCGCAGCGCGCGCCGGTAGGTGGACGCGTCGACAACGGTGAAGGTGGCCGCTTCACCGACCGCCCGCAGCACCTGGGACAGGATCACGCCGGAGTTACCACGCGCCCCGTGGACGGCGCCGTGACCCAGGGCCACGGCGATCTCACGAGCGCCCGCGGTGCCTCCGCCCTCGGCGATCCACGCGTCCTCGCCCTCGGCGCGATCCACTGCCGCGCGCATGGTGTACAGCAGGTTCGTCCCGGTGTCGGAGTCGGGCACCGGGAAGACGTTGAGGGCGTTGATCTCCTCGCGGCGCGCGGCGAGCTGCTCGACGCACCGCCGCGCCCAGGTGAGCAGACCGTGCGCGTCGAGGGTCGAGGGTCGGTCCTCGACATGTGTCGACTCCTGCGTCATCACCCCTCCTCACCGCGCGCCCACCCCTGCGGTCATGTTCCCGGTCGGCGCGGCCAAGCCTAGTACCCTCACCACTCGACAGCTGTCCGACTAGCCGAGACGGCCGACACGACACGGGAGCACCACATGACCACAGCACTCACCGACACCCCGCTCGTCACCCTCGCCGACGGGGTCCTCACGGTCCCCGTCTCGTTGGAGGGCAAGGGGAACTCGCTCGACTCGGATGCGGTCGACCAGGCGGGCATCGCCCTCCGCGCGCTCCTGGCCGGCGAGATCGACGCCGGAGCGGTGCTGCTGGTGGGCCTGGGGAAGAACTTCTGCAACGGCGGCAACGTCCCGGGTTTCGCGGCCGCCGAGAATCGTTCGGAGCATGTGCGAGAGCTCGCGGACAGGCTGCACGCGGTCGTCCGCATGCTCGATGAGGTCACCGTCCCGGTGGTCGCCGCGGTCGCCGGGTGGGCGGCCGGCGCGGGCGCCTCGCTGGCCATGTCCGCGGACTTCTCGGTCTGCGGGCCGGCCACCCGCCTGTTGGCGGCTTATCCGGGAATCGGGCTCTCCCCGGACGGTGGCATGTCGTGGCGTCTGCCGCGCGCGGCCGGTCAGGCCGTGGCGCGGTCGTTCATCCTCGGGAACGAGCCGATGGACGGCGAGCGCGCGTACCAGCTGGGTCTGCTCACGATGTTCGTCGAGGGCGATGTCCGCGACGCCGCCCGCGACCTCGCGGTGCGACTCGCCGCCGGGCCGCGCGAGTCCTACGCCGCCACGAAGGCGCTGCTGCGTGCCTCGGAGAGCGCCACGCTGTCGGACCAACTCGACGCCGAACGCGATTCGATCGCCCGCCTGGCCGTCTCCCGGGACGGCGTGGAGGGGGTGGACGCCTTCGTCGCCAAGCGCTCCCCCGAGTTCGGACGGGGCTGACCTCCCGGCACTGCTCGCTACATCTATAGAGGGCTGGAGGGGAGACGCCAGTCCACCGGTTCGGCGCCGAGCCGTCGCAACTCCTCGTTCGCACGGCTGAACGGTCGCGACCCGAAGAACCCCCGCGACGCGGACAGTGGCGACGGATGCGCTGACGCGATCACGGGGGTGTCCCCCAGCATGGGCGTCAAGGACTGGGCGTCGCGGCCCCACAGGATCGCCACCATCGGTCGGTCCCGCCCGACCAGTGCCTCGATCGCCGTGGCGGTCACCGCCTCCCACCCCTTCCGACGGTGGGAGGCGGGCTCCCCGGGGGCGACGGTGAGCACCCTGTTGAGCAGCAGGACCCCGTCGCGGGCCCAGGCCCCCAGGTCACCGTGTCCGGGGGCCTCCAGGCCCAGGTCGTCGGTGTACTCGCGGTAGATGTTGACCAGGCTGCGTGGGAGCGGACGCACGTCGCCGTCGACGGCGAAGCTCAGTCCGACCGCATGGCCCGGCGTCGGGTACGGGTCCTGCCCCACGAGGAGCACGCGCACGTCGTCGAACGGCTGGGTGAACGCCCGCAGGACCCGCTCCGCCGCGGGCAGGTATCCCCGCCCGGCGGCCTTCTCGGCGCGGAGGAAATCGCCCATCCGGTGGATCCGGTCCTCGACGGGGGCGAGCGCGCGGGCCCAGCCGGGGTCGAGGAGATCGGCCAACGGGGTGGGCGCGATGTCTCGGTCGTTCATTGCTCAGTCGAGCCGGCGTAGTTCGGCGCGGTAGCGCATGGCGTTCTCGTGGTACATCTGCGTGTTGCCCTCGAGCATCGCGGGGTCCACCTCGTGGCCCTCGCGGATCCTCGCCGGCATCCCCATGGCCATCCGGCGGGCGGGGAGCTCGAACCGCGGCGGCACCAGGCATCCGGCGGCCACGACCGCCCCGGCCCCGATCACCGATCCGTTGAGCACGATCGAGCCCGACGAGATGAGGGCCCCGTCGCCGATGGTCGCCCCCTCGATGTGCGTGTTGTGCCCCACCACGCAGTGCTCGCCGATGATCGTCGGCTCGGTGGCCGTGCAGTGGACGATCGTGCCGTCCTGGATATTGGTCATGGCGCCGATCTCGATGCGCCCGTAGTCACCGCGCAGGACCGCGGTGGGCCACACCGAGACGCCGGCGGCGAGCGTCACCCGGCCGATGACCACCGCATCGGGGTGCACCCACGCATCGGGGGCGATGTCTGGTTCGAGGTCTCCGAGCGCATAGACGGCCATGCCGCCAGCCTAGTTCGCGCCCCTTGCGGAGTCCCAGCCTCCCGGGGTGCGGGGCTCGCCGTCGAGGGTGACCCGGCCGGGATCACCGTGACGGATGGTCCCGATCACCGTGAACTCGGGGGGGACCGTCGCCCCGGGCGGGAAGGTGGCCAGCAGCCCGTGGTCCTCCCCGCCGTCGAGGATCCAGTCCAGGACCTGCCCCCGGGGGTCCGCTGCACCGAGCATGACGGCCGCCTCGACGAGGATCGGGTCGACGGGCAGATCGTCGGTGACGAGCTCGGCCTCGACCCCCGAGGCCCGGGCGAGCCCCGACAGGTCGCGGAGCAGGCCGTCACTGACATCGGTGAGGGACCGCGCGCCGGCCAGCCGGGCGGCGGTGCCGGAGCCGATCGGCGTGACGGGCACCCGGTGAGACTGTTGGAGCGGGCCGTCGGGCTGGCCGGCGAGGAGGAGCGCGAGTCCGGCGGCGGAGCGCCCGGGCGCGCCGGTGAGGGCGACCGTGTCACCCGGCTGCGCGCCGTCGATCCGTAGGGGGCGGGCGCCGTCCGGCAGGGTGCCGATCGCCGTGACTCCGACGACGACGAGGTCCGCCCTGGTGAGATCCCCGCCCACCACGACGGCACCGGACCGCGCGGCTTCTCCGTGGACGCCGGCGGCGAGGTCCTCGATCTGCCCCATGGTCGTCCCGGCCGGCACGGCGAGGGCCACCAGGACACGTGAGCACTCGGCGCCCATCGCCAGGACGTCGGAGACGTTCTGGGCCACCGCTCTCCTGCCCAGGTCGCCCCAGCCGGTGAGGTCGAGGCGGAAGTGGGTGCCCTCGACGAGCATGTCGGTGGTGACCACGGTGGCGGCGGCGGGCCCCAGGACCGCGGCGTCGTCGCCGTTGCCGACCGGGTCCTCCACCCCCGGCCGGTCCACCCCCGGCCGGTCCGTGCCCCGGTGGCTCACCGCGACCCCGCCCGCGTCGCTCAGGACGGCGAGGACCGCGGCCTCGCCCGCCTCGGCGACGGTCAGCGCACGGTCGATCACGGCGGCCACCTCGTCCTCCCGTGCTGTCTCGTCACCGGGGGTACCGGTGTGGGTCTGTAGCGTTGCCGTCAGGCTAGCGGCCGCCTCCGACGACGGCCGCCTGTGGGAGGAAGGACGACGCGACGTGGCTTCGACGGATGCGGATCCCGGGAACCGGTACGACGCGGGCCCGCGGGAGACCGGGGATCCTGCTGCGCGGACGGTTCCGGTCTCGAGGATCGTGGTGGTCCTGGCGGTCGTCATCCCGTTGATCATGCTGGCGGTGGTGTTGGTCATGGTCCGCTCGGTGGGCGACGAGGCCTCGGAGGCGGCGGCGAGCGAGCCGGTGGCCGCGGTACCCATCCCCTCCCCCGGCGCCGGGTCCGAGGAGTGCGCCGCCCTGGTCGAGGCACTCCCGGAGGCCCTCGGTGACGCCGGCCGGGTCGCACTCGTCGAACCCGCGCCGGAGGGCACCGCCGCGTACCGGATGCCCGACGCCGAACCGGTGATCGTCCGCTGCGGGTTGCCGGCTCCACCGACGTTCACGGTGGGCGTGGGTCTCCAGGAGGTCAACGGCGTCCAGTGGTTCAACGAGCCGGATCCGGACCCCGCGGTCACCGCGTCGACCTGGGTGGCCGTCGACCGCCCGCAGTTCGTCGCCGTCACGCTGCCGGAAGGCAGTGGCACCGGCCCGATCCAGGACCTGTCGGCCGCGTTGGTCGAGACGTTCGAGGCCGTGGAGCCGGACCCGGCACCGGTCGGCTGACCCGGTCGACGGGGGCCGACACCCGGCCGCATCGATCCCGGCCCGGTCAGCCCCGGCCGAGCGCGGTCCGCAGCAGGGTGTCGAGCAGACCCGGGTAGTCCACCCCCGTCGCCGCCCACATCTGGGGGTACATGGAGATCTGGGTGAACCCGGGCATGGTGTTCACCTCGTTGATCACCGGCCCGTCGGCGGTGACGAAGAAGTCGACCCGGCTCAGCCCCCGGGCGTCCAGGGCGTGGAACGCCTCCACCGCCATCGCGCGCAGTCGTCCGGTCTCCTCGTCCGACAGGTCGGCGGGCAGGTCGAAGGTGGTGACGTCGTCGAGGTACTTGGTGTCGAAGTCGTAGAAGGCGTCGCCGTCCGACTCCCCGGCGGCACCGGTCGGTTCGCCGGGGATGTGCAGTTCGGCGGGCAGACTCGCCTCGACCCGGCCGTCGGGGTACTCGAGGACCCCGCACTCGACCTCACGGCCGACGATGGCGGCCTCGACGATCACCTTCGGGTCGAAGCGTCGCGCGGCCGCGATGGCCGCGTCGAGTTCCTCCGCACGGGAGACCTTGGTGATGCCGATGGACGAGCCACCGCGGGCCGGCTTGACGAACAGCGGGAGACCGAGGTGGTCGCGGTCCGCGGCCGAGAGCGTCTCCGTGCCCGGCCGCAGGACGACCTGCCGGCCGATCGGCAGGCCCGCCGCGCCGAGTACGACCTTGGTGAACTCCTTGTCCATCCCGGCCGCGCTGGCGAACACGCCGGGACCGACGTACGGGATCCCCGAGAGCTCGAGCAACCCCTGGATGGTCCCGTCCTCGGCGTGGGTGCCGTGCATGACGGGGAACACGACGTCCACCCGGGCGATCTCCTCGCCGGCGCGGTCACCATCCACGAAGCGCAGTACGCCGCGGTCGTCGACCGACACCCCGAGGGCGACCTGCGGGCGGTGCGGGTCGACCTGCGGCATTCTCCGGTCGACGATGCGCAGGTCGGACACGTCTTCCGGGCCGAGCGTCCACGCCCCGGTCTCGGTGATCCCGACGGGAATCACCTCGTAGGCGGAGCGGTCGAGGTGACTCATGACGGCGCCGGCGGAGACGCAGCTCACGGAGTGCTCGGAGCTACGACCGCCGTAGAGGACGGCAACGGTGATGCGGTTCACCGGGCCGAGGCTACTCGGGCTTCGTGCTCCGCCTCATGAGGCGCACCGCCACCTCGACGGCGTCGCCCCCTTCGTGACAGATCTCGTGGATCGCCTCGGTCAGCGGCATCTCCACCCCGACCCGCCGGGAGAGTTCGCGGATCGACGTGCAGGATTTGACCCCCTCCGCCACCTGGCCGTTGGTGGCCTCCTGGGCCTGCTCGAGGGTCTCTCCCCTCCCCAGACGCTCGCCGAAGGTCCGGTTACGCGACAGGGGGGAGGTGCAGGTGGCCACGAGGTCACCCAGTCCCGCGAGGCCGGCGAACGTCATCTGGTTGGCGCCCAGGGCCACACCGAGCCGGGTGGTCTCGGCCAGTCCCCGGGTGACGAGGGTGGCCATGGTGTTGTCGCCCAGCCCCATCCCGGTGGCGATGCCGCAGACGAGGGCGATGACGTTCTTCGTGGCGCCGCCGATCTCGCAGCCCACGACGTCGGTGTTGGTGTACGGACGGAAGTAGGGGGTGGAGAAGGCGTCCTGGAGTCGGGCCGCGCGCTCGTCATCCGTGCAGGCGATCACGGTGGCCGCCGGCTGCCCCTCGGCGATCTCCCTCGCGAGGTTGGGACCGGACAGGGCGGCGATCCTGCTCTCATCGATACCAGTGACCTCGGCGACGACCTCGCTGATACGCAGTAGCGTCCCGGTCTCGATCCCCTTGGCCAGCGAGATGACCCCGGCATCGGGCTCGAGCAGGTCGACCCAGTTCTCGAGGTTGCCACGCAGACTCTGTGACGGGACCGCCAGCACGACCTCCTCCGCACCCCTCAGGACGCGGGCCGGGTCGGTCGACGCGGTGACAGTCGCCGGGAGGACGATGTCGGGGAGGTACTTGGAGTTGCAGTGCTCCTCGTTGATCCCGGCCGCCACCTCGTCGCGTCGGGCCCACATCACGACCTCGGATCCGGCGTCGGCGAGCACCTTGCCGACCGCGGTCCCCCAGGATCCCGCACCCATCACCGCGATCCGCGCCATCATCGCCTCCCGACCGTCGTCATCCACCCGACCGCCCCAGAGGCGGATCGTGGTCAAACGCTACCCGGCGTCGGACGCGCGCGAGGCGCGGCTGGCAGGATGGCGGTCGATGAGCACAGCACGGCGCGGCCCGATGACGGTTGACGGGTGGACGATCGTCGTCCCCGTCAAGTCGCTCGACCGCGCCAAGAGCCGACTGGTCCCCGCCCTGAGCGCCGACGGCAGGCGGTCACTCGTCGTGGCGATGGCCGACGACGTGCTGAGGGCGTGTCGGGACACCCCCGGTGTCGCACGGGTCCGGGTCGTCTCGGCCGACCCCCGCGTGGAGGATCTCGCCGTGCGGTCGGGGGCGGAGTTCGTCCGGGAGCCCGCCGACACGCGCCGCCCGCACGTCGACCCCCTCAACCTCGCCCTGGACCTCGCACTCGCCGACGTCCCCGGTCCGGTCGGGGTGGTCGCCGCGGATCTCCCGGAACTGCGCCCGGACCACCTCGCGCGGATCCTGGACGTGGCCGGCAGACACCCGCACTCGACGGTGGCGGACCACCGCGGGGCCGGGACCACGATGGCCTTCTGGACCACCGCCCCCGGCACGCGCGTGTGCCGGTTCGGCATCGACTCCGCGGCTCGGTTCCGCGTCGGGGGCGGGGCGGTTCCGATCCCGGTGGAGGGTGATCTCGGCGCCGCCGCGCGGGATGTCGACCTCCCCGGCGACCTCGCGGCGTTGCCGGGGAGAACGGTCGGGACCGCCACCGCCGGGATGCTACGGGACCCCGCCGTCCGTCTCCTCGCCCACGCGACCGGGGTATCGGACACAATGGTCCCGTGACCGCCGAACCCAGCGCCCTCCAGGGATTGCCCCGACCCCGCGACCGTTACCTGAACCGTGAACTGAGCTGGCTCGACTTCAACGCCCGGGTCCTCGCACTCGCCGGGGAGAAGGACCTCCCACTGCTGGAGAGGGCGAAGTTCCTGGCGATCTTCGCGTCGAACCTCGACGAGTTCTACATGGTCCGCGTGGCCGGCCTCCAGCGCCGCGACAAGACGGGATTGTCGGTACGGTCCGCGGACGGCCAGACCCCCGCCGAGCAACTCGGCCGTATCAGCCGACGGACCCGGGAACTGTGCGACGAACAGACCCGGTTGTTCGAGGACGAGATCCGGCCGGCGTTGGAGGAGCGCGGGATCCGGATCCTGCCGTGGAGCGAGCTCACCGCGGACGAACGCTTCTCATTGGCGGAATTGTTCCGCAACTCGATCTTCCCCGTCCTCACCCCGCTGGCGGTCGACCCGGCGCACCCGTTCCCGTACATCTCCGGCCTGAGCCTGAACCTCGCGGTCATCATTCGCGATCTCGACTCGGGTCAGGAACACTTCGCCCGGGTGAAGATCCCCCACAACGTCCCGCGGTTCGTCCGGGTCGACCGGGGCGGACAGGACGACTACGTGTTCGTCGCGGCCGAGGACATCATCGCCGCGCACCTGCAGGATCTGTTCCAGGGCATGGAGGTCGTCGAGCACCACGTCTTCCGGGTGACCCGCAACGCGGACATGGAGGTCGAGGAGGACCGCGACGAGGACCTGCTGCAGGCTCTCGAGCGTGAACTCGCCCGCCGCCGCTTCGGATCGGCGGTGCGTCTGGAGATCGCGGAGGACACCACCCCGCGGATGCTCCGAATCCTGCAGCGTGAGCTCGACGTCGATTCGGCCGATGTCATCCGGTTCTCGGGCCTGCTGGACCTCACCGGGTTGTGGCAGATCCACGGTCTCGACCTGCCCGACCTCAAGGACACGCCGATGGTGCCGGCCACTCCCCCGGCGTTCGGTGAGCGGGAGACGGCCCGCAACATCTTCGCCTCCCTCCAGGAGGCCGACGTGCTCGTCGAGCACCCCTACGAGTCGTTCGCCACCACCGTCCAGCGGTTCATCGAGCAGGCCGCCGCCGACGACGACGTCCTGGCGATCAAGCAGACGCTCTACCGCACCTCCGGTGACTCCCCCATCGTCAACGCGCTCGTGGACGCAGCCGCGGCCGGCAAGCAGGTCGTCGCGTTGGTGGAGATCAAGGCCCGGTTCGACGAACAGAACAACATCCGGTGGGCCCGCGAGCTCGAGCAGGCCGGAGTCCATGTCGTGTACGGCCTGCTGGGTCTGAAGACGCACTGCAAGACCTGCCTCGTGGTGCGCAAGGAAGGCGACCGACTCCAGCGCTACGCCCACATCGGCACCGGCAACTACAACCCCAAGACGGCCCGGTTGTACGAGGACGTGGGTCTGTTCACCGCCGACGAGGACGTCGTGTCCGACCTGACGGACCTGTTCAACCACCTCACCGGGTTCTCCAACGTGAGCAAGTACCGGCGGCTGCTCGTGGCGCCGGAGGGCATCCGCTCGGGGATCATCGAGCGGATCGACCGCGAGATCGAGTTGGCCGCCGAGGGCCGACAGGCCGGTATCCGGCTCAAGGCGAACGCATTGGTCGACGAGCAGGTCATCGACGCCCTGTACCGCGCCTCCCAGGCCGGGGTGCCGGTCGACATCGTGGTCCGGGGTATCTGTTCCCTGCGGGCGGGTGTTCCCGGACTGAGCGAGAACATCCACGTGCGCTCCATCCTCGGTCGGTTCCTCGAGCACTCCCGGATCCTCCACTTCCGGGGCGCGGACGAGGCCCTGATCGGCAGCGCGGACATGATGCACCGCAACCTGGACCGCCGCGTCGAGGTGATGGTCACGGTCACCGATCCCCGGCTCAAGGCGCAGATCCACCGCATCTTCGACTCGGCCCTCGATCCGACGACCCGAAGCTTCCACCTCCGACCCGACGCGACGTGGACCCGCATGCCCGCGACGGAGGACTGGGCGGAGTCGGTGGACCACCAGGAACGGACGGCGGCCTTGCACGCGGGGTTCCGGGACCGATGAGCAGGAAGACCAAGGTCCGGGTGGTCCCCGCGGCGGGGGCGGTCCTGTACCGCACGGTCGACGACGCCCCCCTGTGTGCGGTGGTCCACCGGCCGCGTTACGACGACTGGTCCCTGCCCAAGGGCAAGGTCGACGCCGGGGAGTCGTTGCCGGTCACCGCGGTCCGGGAGATCGCCGAGGAGACGGGATTCACCGCGGTCCTACAGTCCCGGATCGGCACCACCGGCTACCCCCTCAAGGAGAACACCCGCAAGGAGGTCACGTACTGGTCGGCGAGGGCCTGCGAGGGGACCTTCGTACCGAACTCGGAGGTCGACGAGATCCGGTGGCTCCCGGTGGAGGAGGCCAAGGATCTGGTCTCCTACCCGTTGGACCGCAAGATCCTCACGCGCTTCTGCGCGGCCCGCCCCGCCGCGAAGACCCTGCTCGTCGTCCGGCACGCCAAGGCCGGCAGCAGGAGTCAGTGGAGCGGGAACGACGACCTCCGTCCGCTCGACAAGACCGGACGCGCGCAGGCCGAGATGCTCGCGCCGATGCTCCGGGCGTTCGGCGTGACCCGGTTGTACAGCGCGCCCAGGGTCCGGTGCGAACAGACACTCGCGCCGCTGGCGGACGAGCTCGGGGTGGGGATCGCCGTCGAGTCGTCGCTGAGCGACGAGGCCTACCTCGACGACCCGACCGCCGCCGTGGCGCGCCTGGCCGCGATCGCCAGCGGCGACGGCGTCGCCGTGGTGTCCTCGCAGGGCACCGCCATCCCGGGGATGATCCGGGACCTCGCGGGCCCTGCCGGCCTCGACGTCGGGGAGGCTTCGACCAAAAAGGCCGGGGCGTGGGCACTGGGGTTCGACGACGCGCGGCTGGTCCACGCCGACTACTACCCCAGCCCGCTACCGCTGTTCTGATCAGAGGTAGCGGGCCGGGCGGTCAGCTGACCTTCTCGCGGTGGGTCACGCCGTTCTTGCGCAGCCCCCCGAAGGACTGATGGGAGCTGGAGCGCTTCGCGGCGAGCCTGTCCTCGGGCAACGACTCCGTGCCCTGGATGACGGACTTGAAGTACTGCCCCGGTCGGAACACCGGGGAGTAGGTGGGCGGGACCGGGATGGACTCGCCCGTGTGGGGGTTACGGGCGACCCGGGCCGCACGCGACTTCTTCTCGAAGATCCCGAAACCCATGATGGTGATGGACTCCCCGGACGCGACCGTCCGGACGATGATGTCGAGAGTGTTCTCCAGCGCCTCGGTGGCGAGCTGGTGATCTCCGCCCATCCGGTCCGCCAGTTCGGCGATCAGGTCGGCTTTGTTCACGTGGGGATCCCCCTTCGGGTGAGTGATGCAGGCGCGGTACCGGTCCGCGCCGGACTAAACATAAGCATACTCACACGCTACTGCCAGCCGGGGGTATTTCGGACGTTAGTCCGAAACGACTTCTTACTTGCCGATCAGCGGGGGATCGTGACCGGCTTGAACGCCGGTCGTCCGCTCTCGAACTCCTCGATCCGGTCGGCTTCCCGCAGCGTGAGGCCGATGTCGTCGAGCCCCTCCATGAGTCGCCACCGGGTGTTGTCGTCGATGTGGAACGGCACGGTGACGTCGCCGGCGGTCACCGTGCGTGACACCAGATCCACGGTGAGTTCGATTCCCGGTCGCTCGTCCATGACCTTCCACAGGAGCTCGACGTTCTCCTGCTCCACCTGGGCGGCCACGAGGCCGGATTTGCCGGAGTTACCGCGGAAGATATCGGCGAAACGGGAGGAGATGACCACGCGGAACCCGAAGTCCATCAGTGCCCATACGGCGTGCTCGCGCGAGGAGCCGGTGCCGAAATCGGGACCGGCGACCAGGACGGAGGCGCGGTCGTACGGCGCCCGGTTGAGGACGAAGTCCGGTTCGCCCGCCCGCCAGGAGGAGAAGAGGCCGTCCTCGAAGCCGGTACGCGTGACCCGCTTGAGGTACTCGGCCGGGATGATCTGGTCGGTGTCCACGTTGGAACGACGCAGCGGGGCGCCGATGCCGGTGTGGGTGGTGATGGGCTCCATGAGATGTCAGGCCCCCTTCGCGGGCTCGAGGTCGACGGGCGAGGCGAAATGCCCCAGTACCGCGGTGGCCGCGGCGACCGACGGGCTGACCAGGTGCGTACGGGCACCCTTGCCCTGACGGCCCTCGAAATTGCGGTTGGAGGTGGACGCACACCGCTGCCCGGGCAGCAACGAGTCCGGGTTCATGCCCAGGCACATCGAGCAACCCGGCTGCCGCCACTCGGCACCGAACGCGGTGAAGATCTTGTCCAGGCCCTCCGCCTCGGCCTGCTCGCGCACACGCATGGACCCCGGCACGATCAGCATCCGCACCCCGTCGGCCACCGTGTGACCGTCGACGACCTCGGCGACCGCGCGCAGGTCCTCGATGCGACCGTTGGTGCACGAGCCGACGAAGACCACGTCCACGGGCACTTCCCGCATCGGGGTGCCGGCCTCCAGGTCCATGTACTCCAGGGCGCTCTCGGCGGCGATCCGTGCGCTCTCGTCGGTGAACGACTCGGGGTGCGGGACGGCGGCACCCAGCGGCACGCCCTGGCCGGGGTTGGTGCCCCAGGTGACGAACGGGGTGAGGGCGTCGCCGTCGATCATGACCTCTGTGTCGAACACCGCATCGTCGTCGGTCCGGAGGCCGTTCCAGTACCGCACGGCCTCGTCCCACTCGTCGCCCGTGGGGGCGTGCGGCCGCCCGTGGAGGTAGTCGTAGGTGGTCTGGTCCGGGGCGATCATGCCGGCCCGGGCGCCGGCCTCGATGCTCATGTTGCAGATGGTCATCCGCGCCTCCATCGAGAGCTTCTCGATGGCCTCGCCGCGGTACTCGATGATGTAGCCCTGCCCGCCGCCGGTGCCGATCTGGGCGATGACGGCCAGGATGAGGTCCTTGGCGGTGACACCGGGCTGCAGCTCGCCGGTGACGGTGACGGCCATGGTCTTGAACGGACGCAACGCCAGCGTCTGGGTGGCCATGACGTGCTCGACCTCGGAGGTGCCGATGCCCATCGCGATGGAACCGAACGCCCCGTGGGTCGAGGTGTGCGAGTCGCCGCACACCACGGTCATACCCGGTTGGGTCAGTCCGAGCTGGGGGCCCACCACGTGGACGATCCCCTGCTCGAGGTCACCCATCGGATACAGCCGGACACCGAACTCCTCACAGTTGCGACGTAGTGTCTCGATCTGGATGCGTGAGGTCTGGTCGGCGATGAGGTTGACCGCGCCGCCGACGATGTCGGTCGGGACGTTGTGGTCCTCGGTCGCCAGGGTCAGGTCAGGGCGGCGGAGCCGACGACCGGCCAGTCGGAGACCGTCGAAGGCCTGCGGGCTGGTGACCTCGTGCACGAGGTGGAGGTCGATGAACAGGAGGTCGGGTCCCCGGGACTCGCCCTCGCCCTCCCCCTTGACCACAACGTGGTCGTCCCAGACCTTCTCGGCCAGGGTCCGCGGTCGCGCGCCTGCGGGCACGGTCTCACTCATCACGCCTCCACTCCACGTCCTGATCAGATCCGATGGATTCTCACCATGTAGGACGATATAGTCGAACTGTGAGACAGTATAGCGGGATCGGAGTCCTCGACAAAGCGATGACGGTGCTCCACGCCGTGGCCGAACAACCATGCGTCCTGTCCGATCTGTGTGAGCGGACGGGCCTGCCACGGGCGACCGCCCACCGACTGGCCGTGGGGCTGGAGATCCACCAGCTCCTCTCCCGGGACGACGCCGGTGTGTGGAGCCTGGGGCCCGGTCTGGCCAAGCTCGCAGCGCACGTGTCCGACTCGCTGGCCGAGGCCGCCTCGACCGTCCTGCCCCGACTGCGGGAGGTCACGGAGGAGAGCGTGCAGGTGTACCGCCGGGACGGCGACCACCGGATCTGTGTGGCCTCCGCGGAACCACCGACCGGCCTGCGCGACACGGTCCCCGTCGGCGCGATCCTGCCGATGACGCGGGGCTCGGGCGCCAAGGTACTGGCCGCGTGGGCCGACCCCGCCACCCAGCGCACGCTGCTCGCGGACGCCACCTATACGGAGCGCCAACTCGCGGAGGTCAGGCGGCGTGGCTGGGCACAGTCCGTGGCCGAGCGCGAGGCGGGCGTGGCATCGATCTCCGCCCCCATCCGGGATTCCTCCGGGTCCGTGATCGCCGCGATCTCCGTATCCGGCCCCATCGACCGTATCGGTCGGCGCCCCGGCGTGAAGTGGGCCACCGACCTGCTCGCCGCCGCCGACGCGATACACAAACGGCTCTGACCGGTACGAAACGTCGGCGCGCGAACCCGGCGCGTCAGGCGACGGCGACTAGGCGGATCGCCGCCCGCGGGTGAGTCGCTCGAGCGCCCACGGCAGGCTGGTCACGCTGGGTTGGCGCACGGCCGCCACCAGGTCGCCGTCGCGCGGATCCACCCGCACCACCTGCACGCCCGTCCGCCGGAGGTCACGGTAGGGAACGGGCTCGGGGCGGGAGTCCACGTCGAAGCCCAGCGCGCGGATCTCGGTGCCGAGTGGGGACTCCGCCGCGAGGGTGGCGACGGGGGTGTCGGGCCGGGCGCCTGTCCCGATGACGACGACGAGGGTGTCCACCCCGATACGACGCTGACCCCCGGCCCACTCCTCGAGCGCCCGCCCGGTCGAGGCGGCAGCGGGCGCGGGATCGCGGTCCACGGCACCGGCCACCAGGTCGAGGTGATCCCGCCACCCGGGTCGCCCCTGCGGGTCGACGATCACCGTGGCCAGGCGCTCGTACCCCCGGAGCTCGGACTCGGTGACGTCCGCCGTGGCCAGGACGAACGCGTCGACCCCGAACGGCAGCAGCGACCGCAGACTCGGCAGCCCGGGGCCGTCCCACTCCGGAGACGGCGGCGCCGGCCGCATCCGCCACGGCCGCGGGCCCGTCCCGTCGACCGCCCACGCGGCCGTGGGCTCGCGGTCGAGAGCCTGCAGGACGTCGAGGTCGGCCGAGGAGAGTGCGATGAGACGGCGCGGCGGGGCGTCCGGCGTGGGTGTACGGATCGGACTCGGAGGGGCCAGCGGGTCGCCCGACGTGGTGGCCGGGCTCGTCGTCGTCGACACCCCTCCGGCCCCGCACGCGGTGAGCCCGGCGAGCGACAACCCGCCACCGACGGCCAGGCGGAGGAGGTCGCGGCGAGAGGTCACGACGGAGATCCTGCCACGGCGACAAATGCGAGATGTCCCGGCTCGTCGACGTTGACGAACCGGGACATCTCTCGTGTACCCCCGATGGGATTCGAACCCACGCTACCGCCGTGAGAGGGCGGCGTCCTAGGCCGCTAGACGACGGGGGCTTGGCGCTCGACCACTATATCCGGAACGTGGACGGCGAACCAAATCGCCCCACCACCCCCATTCACCGGGTGCAAACATGCACTCGGTGCACTTAGTCGCTACGCTCGTGCCATGGATTCTCCCCCCGACCCCCACTCACTGCGCGACCGCAAGCGCAGAGCGACCATGGTCGCGATCGAGAACGCGGCCACCGCGCTGGTTCTGGAGAACGGGTACGACGCGGTGACGGTCGACCAGATCTGCGCGGCCGCCGAGGTCTCCAAGCGGACGTTCTTCAACTACGTCCCGTCCAAGGAGGCTGCCGTGATCGGCACGACCCCCGAGGACGTCCCGGAGTCCAGTCGGGCGGACTTCCTCGACCGGCCGGACCGGGACGTCCTCGACGCGTTGCTGCGCCTGTATCTCGCCGCCTTCGCGGCGACCCGCACCGCGGACAAGGACCAGACCGCGACACTGGCACAGCGCAGGCGCGCCATCTTCCGCGCCGAGCCCGAACTGGCGGCCGCGCGGATGACCGCCTCGTCGCGCTTCCAGCTGCGGCTGGCCGACCTGGTCACCACCCATCTCGACCGGCACCCGTCGCTCCGTCGCCTGGTCGGTGCCACCGTCGAGGCCGAGGCCCGGGCGTGTGTCGCCCTGGTCGCGGCGACGGCGAACCTGGGCCTGTCCGCCTGGCTCACCCGCGACTCGGCCACCTTCGACGACCTCGACGACGACTGCGCGACCGCGCTGCGGCAGCTCGCGCTGCTCGTCAGTGCACCCCACACCCCCGCACCCACCACCCCACATCCCGCCGGGAGCCCCGCATGAGCGAAATCGACGTCCGCACCACCTCCGCGGCGCGCGGGCCCGCGCCCGCGCCGGCACCGGGTCCGGCTCCGTCGTCGGCCCAGGTCACCCACAACGTGCCGCTGGTGTTCACCTCACTGTTGTTGGGGATGCTCATCGTCTCCCTGGGGCAGATGATCTTCGCCACCGCCCTGCCGACGATCGTCGCCGATCTCGGCGGCGTGGACCGGATGAGCTGGGTCATCACCGTGTACCTGCTCACCATGACGATCGGCCTGCCGGTCTACGGCAAACTCGGCGACCAGATCGGGCGCAAACCGCTCTTCGTCACGGCGATCCTCCTGTTCTCCGCGGGCTCGCTGCTGGGCGCGATGGCCTGGAACATCGACCTGCTCATCGTGGCGCGCGCCGTCCAGGGACTCGGCGGCGGCGGTCTCATGGTGTTGTCCCAGGCGATCGTCGCCGACGTCGTCCCCGCCCGGCAACGCGGCCGGTACATGGGCATCATGGGCGCGGTCTTCGGACTGTCCTCCGTCCTCGGCCCGCTCCTCGGCGGGTTCTTCACCGAGGGCCCCGGCTGGCGCTGGGCACTGTGGTTCAACCTCCCGGTCTGCCTGGTCGCCCTCGTCGTGGCCGTGGTCTGGCTGCGCCTGCCCAACCGCGGGGCCGGACGCCGCACGGACTGGCCCGGCACCATCCTCATGGCGACCGGCACCACCGCCCTCATCCTCATCTCCTCCTGGGGAGGCAACCGTTACGGCTGGACGGACCCGATGATCCTCGGCATGGGGGCGCTGTTCCTGGTGTGCGCGATCGCGTTCGTCGTGGTCGAACTGCGCTCCGCGCATCCGTTGATCCCCATGACGCTGTTCTCCGAGAGGAACTTCTCGCTGGCGACCTCCGCCGGGTTGCTGGTCGGCGTCGCGATGTTCGGCTGCATGGCGTACCTGCCCACCTACATCCAGATGGTCCACGGTCTCGGCCCCACCGCCGCCGGCCTCATGATGACCCCGATGATGGCCGGGATGATGGGCACCTCCATCATCGTGGGCAACATCGTCAGCCGTACCGGCCGCTACAAGTGGTACCCGGTGGCCGGCACCCTCATCATGGCGGTGGGCCTGTGGCTCATCGGCTCTCTGGAGGCCGGCGATTCGCTCGTCCACCTGGCCGTGGTGCAGTTCGTCTTCGGCTTCGGACTCGGACTGTGCATGCAGCTGCTGGTGCTGATCGTCCAGAACACCTTCCCGATCTCCATGGTCGGCACCGCCACCGCCTCGAACAACTTCTTCCGCCAGATCGGCGGCACCATGGGTTCCGCGATCGTGGGGTCGCTGTTCGTCAGCCGGCTCGCCGATCTCATGAGTGAGCGGATCCCCGCGGCCGCGGCCGAGTTGGGCCCGGAGGGCGCGGCACTGGCCGAGAGCTTCTCGAACGGATCGGGTGCCTCGAACTCCATGACACCGGAGATCCTTGCCGGGTTGCCGGGCCCCCTGCACGACGCGATCGTGGGCTCCTACAACGACGCGCTGGTGCCCATCTACCACGTCGTCGTACCGCTCATCCTGCTCGCCACCCTCTTGTTGCTGTTCGTTCGGGAGGACACCCTGAAGGAGACCGTGGACTGAGCCCGCTCCCCTGCGCGGCACGGCGCGGCTCACCGCCGTGCCGCGCAGGGGTGAGGAGTCCGACACCGAATCCGAACGCGCCGCAACCGCCCCGTCACGCGCCCTCACTAGCGTGCGGGGCGTGACCACACCTCGTCAGACCGTCCTGCGGTTCCTCGCCGCGCCCACCGATGTCGGCACGGGCACGCAGGTGCACACCGGACGCATCCTCGAATGGATCGACAAGGCCGCCTACGCCCTGGCGGCGGGATGGTCCGGCGGCTACTCCGTCACGGCCTACGTCGGGAACATCCGCTTCGCCCGGCCGGTCATCTCCGGCGAACTCATCGAGGTCTCGGCCCGCCTCGTCCACACGGGTTCCACGTCGATGCACATCCAGTGCGACGTCCGCGCGTGCAACCCCACCACGCTCGACTACCGACACTGCGCCGAGTGTCTGGTGGTCTTCATCGCCGTCCGCGACGGCGCGCCCACCCCTGTGCCCCCCTGGACGCCCGCGTCCCGACTGGAGATCCACGAGTCCGACGAAGCGGTCATGCGCATCGGACTGCGCAAGGACATCGAACTGGCGATGGCGGAGCAGACGTATTCCACGCAGGGCACCGCGCCCCGCTCGATCCTCCGCTTCCTCGCGTCGCCAGGCGACGTCAACTGGGGCGGCAACGTACACGGCGGGCGCATCATGTCGTGGATCGACGACGCCGCGAACCTGTGCGCCGCCCACTGGTCGGGTACCCGGTGCACCTCCGTGTACGCCGGGGGCGTGAGGTTCTATCACCCGGTACGGATCGGTGACGTGGTGGAGGTGGAGGCGCGACTGCTGCACACGGGCCACGAGACCATGCACGTCTCGGTACACGTCCGGTCCGGGGAGACCACCTCGCCGGAGCGGACGCTCACCACCCATTGCCTGACCGTGTGCGCCGCGCTGGGGTCGGACGGACGTCCCACCCCGGTCCCCCGGTGGTCCCCGGTCTCGGCCGAGGATCACGCGCTGGACGACCACGCCCGGCACCTCATCCGCCTGCGCGGGCGGGGTCGTGTCACCGGGCCGGTCCGGGCCCCGGTCTGAGGAGCGACGAGCGACCACGACGAGCGACCACGGGGCGCGGGACGCCGCGCCCCCGCATCACCCCGAGCCGCGTCCCTGCATCACGCCGACGAGAAAGGCGCCCGGAGCGATGTGCTCCGGGCGCCTTCCTGTTGTACCCCCGATGGGATTCGAACCCACGCTACCGCCGTGAGAGGGCGGCGTCCTAGGCCGCTAGACGACGGGGGCTAGGACACGGATCCGCGAGGGGATCCGCTGTAGCGAGCGCTGTGACGCGCTCAGCTGGCCTACCAGGACTCGAACCTAGAACGACGGTACCAGAAACCGCTGTGTTGCCAATTACACCATAGGCCACTGCATTCACTTCTCCGCCCCTCGCGGGGCGCCTCGAAGAGACTATCAAACTACCGAGGGTGAATAGCAAATCGCCTGGTCAATTCGGCTGTTTACCGGGTCGGGCCTAGTCCGCGACCGGCGCGGACCGCAGGCGGGACAGCGTCACCTCGCGACCGAGCAGCTCCAGCGACTCGAACAACGGCGGCGAGATATGCGATCCCGTGACAGCCACCCGCACGGGCCCGTAGGCCTTGCGCGGCTTGATGCCCAGGTTCTCCACCAGAGCGCCCGACAGTGCGGCCTCGATGGTCGGGGTCGTCCACTCCTCGACCGCCTCCAGCGCCGCGATCGCGGCGTCCACGACCTCACGGGCCTCCGCCTTGAGGTTCTTGGCAGCCGACTTCTCGTCGACCGTGAACGCGGACTCGTCCACGATGAGGAACCGGATGAGGTCCCACGCGTCCGACAAAACCACGATGCGGGTCTGGAGCAGGTCCGCGACCATCGCCCACCGCGGGCCGTCGAGTTCCTCGGGCAGCGTCAGCCCGTCCTCGGCCGGATGTGCGACGAGGTACTCGCGCAGGCGGCGGGCGAACTCGTCCACCGGAAGCTGCCTGATGTGCTCGGCGTTGATCGCGTCGGCCTTCTTCTGGTCGAAGCGGGCCGGGTTGGCGTTGACCTGGCGAACGTCGAACGCGTCGACCATCTCCCGGAGGGAGAACACGTCGCGGTCATCCGAGAGCCCCCATCCGAGGAGCGCCAGGTAGTTGAGCAACCCCTCCGGCAGCATCCCGCGGTCGCGGTGGAGGAACAGGTCCGACTCGGGGTCGCGCTTGGACAGCTTCTTGTTGCCGTCCCCCATCACGAAGGGCAGGTGCCCGAACGAGGGGACCGCCTCGGCCACCCCGATCCGCATCAGGGCGCGATAGAGGGCGATCTGCCTCGGGGTGGAACTGAGCAGGTCCTCGCCGCGGAGGACGTGGGTGATCTTCATCAGCGCGTCGTCGACCGGGTTCACCAACGTGTAAAGGGGGATCCCGTTGGCGCGCGTGAGCACGAAGTCCGGCACTGTACCCGCCTTGAACACGGTCTCCCCGCGGACCAGGTCGTCCCAGGACAGGTCCTCGTCCGGCATCCGCAGCCGGATCACCGCGCCGCGTCCCTCGTCACGGAAGGCCTGCTTCTGCTCCTCGGTGAGGTCGCGGTCGAACCCGTCGTATCCGAGCTTGGGGTCGCGCCCGGCGGCCCTGTGCCGGGCCTCGACCTCCTCAGGGGTGGAGAACGACTCGTACGCCTCCCCCGCCTCGACGAGCCTGCGCACGACGTCGAGATGCAGATCGCGACGCTCGGACTGGCGGTACGGCGCGTACGGGCCACCCACCTCGGGGCCCTCGTCCCAGTCCAGACCGAGCCACCGCAGCGCCTCGAGGATGGACTGGTAGGACTCTTCCGAATCCCGGGCGGCGTCGGTGTCCTCGATGCGGAAGACGAACGTGCCGCCCGTGTGCCGGGCGTGGGCCCAGTTGAACAGTGCCGTGCGGACGAGACCCACGTGGGGTGTTCCGGTGGGAGACGGACAGAAGCGGACGCGGACGTTCGAGGCGGTCATGGGGACCATCCTAGTGTCGGTCCCGGGTCGCACCCCCGGCGAGGACCGGCCTAGGATCGGCGGGTACCCGTGGCCGCCACCGTGTAGGCGGGATCCACGCTGGAGTCCGAACCGAGGGAGGCGTGCCGTGGCGTCTGGGCACCATCCCGACGTCGCACGCCCGGTGACCGCCCCGGACTTCCTCCTGTCCCGTCCGACCGGTTCGCTGCGCACCCAGGGTGCCCTGAACTCGTTCACGGATCCGGCGGACGCGGCCCTGGCCCTGCGCTCCGGGGCCAGCGGACTGGTGGTCGGCGCGATCGGGTTCGAGCCCGACGCGCCCGCGGCCCTGGTCGAACCCGACGTGGTGGTCCGCGTCGACGGGCCGCTGGAGCCCCCCGCCTACTTCCGCCGGATGCGCACCCGCGCCCACGTCGCCCGGGAGATCCCCACGGCGTCGGAGCACCGATCCCGGGTGTCCACCGCGATCGCCGGGGTGCGCTCCGGCGAGATCGACAAGGTGGTGCTGGCCAGGGCCGTCCGTCTCGCGTCCGATGAGCCCATCGACCCTCACGCCGTGTGTGCGGCTCTGATCGACTCCAGCCCCGCTGCGGACGGCTACCTGGTCGACCTCTCCCCCGCCGGTGGGGCCTACGCCGGCCGGGTCCTGGTGGGCTCGAGCCCGGAGTTGCTCGTCCGCCGTCGTGGCGACCTGGTGGAGTGTCACCCCCTGGCCGGCTCCGCACCACGGTCCGCCGACCCCGCCACCGACCAGGCCGCCGGGCGTGCCCTGCGCGCCTCCGGGAAGGACGCCTCCGAGCACGCGTTCGTCGTGGACTCGCTCGCACGGGCGCTCGGCCCGCTCTGCACTGATCTCGAGATCCCCGATCAGCCGACCCTGACCTCCACCCGCGAGATGTGGCACCTCGGCACCCGTATCCGGGGCCGTATCGCCGACCCCCGCACCACCTCGCTGGACCTCGCCCTCGCCGTTCACCCCACCCCCGCGGTGTGCGGGACCCCGACGGACGGGGCGCGCAGGGTGATCGCGGCAATCGAAGGGGATCGGGGGTTCTACGCCGGGGCCGTCGGCTGGTCCGACGCCGACGGCGACGGCGACTGGATGGTCACCATCCGGTGCGCCGAGATCGACGCGGACCGCTCGGGGGCGATCGCCTGGGCGGGCGGCGGCCTGGTCGCGGACTCCCAGCCGGACGACGAGGTGGCGGAGACCGGCGCCAAACTCCGCACCATCCTGCGGGCGTTCGGAGCCGACTAGCGAACCGGGGACCCCGGTCCGTGGGCCGGAGCCGGCCGGGCCGGGATCTACCTGTCGACGACGGGGTTCGTCAGGGAGCCGATGCCCTCGATCTCGACCTTCACGCGGTCTCCGGGCAGCATGGGGCCCACCCCGGCCGGGGTGCCCGTGAGGATCACGTCGCCGGGCAGGAGCGTCATGACCCGGCTCACGTACTCGACGATCTCGCCGACGGTGTGCATGAACTGGGACGTGTTGCCGTCCTGGCGCACCTCGGACGTGCCGTCGGAGTGGGTGAGAGTGACCCGGACGTCCAGTCCGTTGGGGTCCAGGTCGGTGACGATCCACGGCCCGAGTGGGCAGAACGTGTCGTAGCCCTTCCCACGCGTCCACTGTCCGTCCGATAGTTGCTGGTCCCTGGCGGTGACGTCGTTGGCGCAGGTGTATCCGAGGATGACCTCATGGGCGCGGGCGGCGGCGACATCCCGACACGGCTGCCCGATCACCACGGCCAGCTCGCCCTCGTGGTCGACACGCTCGGAGCTCGGCGGGTACGCGATGGCCGCCTCCGGGCCGATCACCGAGGTGTTGGGCTTGAGGAAGATCAGCGGCTCCGCCGGGGCCGCCGACCCCATCTCCTCGGCGTGGTCGGCATAGTTCTTGCCCACGCACACGACCTTCGACGCCAGGATCGGGGCGAGCAGACGCACGTCGGCCAGCGGCCAGTCCCGTCCGGTGAACTCGGGGGTACCGAAGGGGTGCTCGGAGATCTCGGCGCAGATCAGTGAGGACGGGTCGGAGATGTCTCCGCGGACCTCGACGAAGGCGAAACCCTGCGGGTGGGCGATACGGGCGAGACGCATACCCGCGATCCTAGGCGGTCCGTAGGTCGCGAAGCGTGCGCGCCCCGCGGTCCCGGAGTTCGGGGACCTGCGCGAGATACAGCTCCGCGCAGGCGAGGGCGTCCACCAACGGGTCGTGTGCCCGGTAACGGGGTAGGCCGTACCGCTCGCGGGCACCCCAGAGCCGCAGTCGCTCGGGAGACGGGTCCGCGGTGAACCCCATGTCGACGCCTCCGCCCAGGACGCGGCGGTGCAGTTCGAGGGTGTCGACGGACTCGAGCGGCGGGCGCACTCCGCACGTGCGCCGACACACTGCGCCGAGGAAGTCGACTTCTATCGGACTGTAGTGCGCGACCAGGATCCTCCCGGTGAGCGCGGTGAAGACCAGGTCCAGCACGTCGACGACGTCGGCCCCCGCCGCCACCCTGTCATCCGTGAGCCCGTGCACCGTGGCGCTCTGGCCCACCCCGTCGTCGTCGTCGCCCGGGCGGTGATCCGGGCGCACCACCATCGACCCCGCGCCGCCCAGGTCGATCCGGTCCCCGTCGATCGGGACGAACCCCACGGCCAGCACCCGGTCGTGGCGCGAATCGAGTCCCGTGGTCTCCACGTCCACCGCGAGCAGCGACAACTCCTCGAGCGGCGTGTCCGGATCCGGCGTGGGTGTCTCCAGAAATCGTCGCAGCGGTCCGTCGGGGGCCCGCCGCGCGGCCCGGCGACGACGACCCGCCGAGGTCAGCCGTTGCAGCACCATCACATCTGCCCCACCCGGTATCTTATCGCCAACGCGCTCTGCGCCCCGGCGATGATGCGGAACGCCGCCCTGAGCCGGTGGCGGTCTTTGGTCCCGAAGGTCGAGGGGTCCACGTTGTTGTCGAGGGCCGACCCCTCGCTGATCTGCCGTCCGTGGTGCCGGGAGGCCAGTCCACGCAGGAACCGGAACGCCTCGATGAGGTTCTCCGCATCCGACCGGGCGATCACCCCGGCCGTCGCCGCAGCGTCGAGCCGGTCGATGGTCGACACCTCGTCGAGGCCCGCGGACAGGGCGTACAACCGGGCGATCTGGACGACGGGCGCCACTCCCCCGGCCTTGAGGTCCAGGGTGTTGCGGTACTCCCCACGACGCGCGACGACCAGACCGCGCAGGAATCCGAGGGGAGGTTGCCAGTCGCACGCTATCCGGGCCAGGTGGGCCTGGAAACGGGGACTGCCCTGGGAACGCACCACCGTCTCCCTCCGGACCCGCTCCGCGAGCGCGGTCTCCCCGTGCACGGGGCGCAGGTCGAAGAAGACCTGGCTGTGCAGCACCGATTCGGCCTCCGGGGCTCCCACCCAGTCCCGAACCGTCTGCTCCCAGTCCGAACAGGTCCGCCGCCACCGGGGATTGGTCGCCATGACCTCACCCGGACACAGCGGGAAGCCGGCCCGGTCCAGCCCCGTGCAGACACGCTCCGCGAGTGCAGCGAAGTACGCGTCCGCGCCAGCTCCCGCAGCGGCCCGGTCGTCGAGGATCAGCGCGTTGTCCTGGTCACTGGCCACCCCGAGCTCACCGCGGGCCTGGGAGCCGAGTCCCACCCAGCAGTACGGCACCGGTGGCGGGCCGAGCTCGGACTCGGCGAGCGCGATCAACCGTCGGGTGGCCGCGTCGGCGGTGGCGGTGACGACACGGCCGATGTCCCGCGGCGTGGTCCCGCGGCGGACGAACTCGGCGACCAGCGGCAGCAACCGCGCGGACAACTCGGCCACCCCGTCGGCATCCTGGGCCCGGGAGATCCGCGCGGCCAGATACACGGGGTCCGCCTGGGCGAGGCGCAGCAGGTCCCCGCTCGTGACCATCCCCACCGGAACACCGTTCTCGCACACCGGCAGGTGGTGGACGCCCTTCTCGATCTGGAGCAGTGTCGCGTCGAACGCGCGGGTGCCCGCGTCCACCGAGACCGGGTCGGGGGTCATGATCGTCGACACGGGTTGCCCGGTGTCACCACCGACCGCGACCACCTTGGAACGCAGGTCACGGTCGGTGAAGATGCCCACCACGCGCCCGTCCCGCACCACGAGCAGCGCGGAGACGCGTTCCCGCGACATGATCTGCGCCGCTTCCAGGATCGTGGTCCCCGGGGCGGTGGTGACCGCGTCGCGGATCAGGAGATCCCCCACCGGGGTGCTCAGGGGGTCCCCGCCGGCCGCGGCGACGCGCGCCGAGGCCAGATCCTGCCGGATCCGGTCACTGCGCTCGCCGAAGAAATCCCGGATGCTCGGATACTCGGCCGCGAGCTCGTCGAAGACCGCCCGCGGCATCTCCAGCAACAGGGTGTCCGCGACCGCCTCCATGCGGTACCGCGACGTGCTGGGGCGGGTCAGCGTCGAGTAACCGAAGCAGTCACCCTCGTCGCGGGCGTCGAGCAGGGCACCATCCGGATCGCACACCTCGACGGCACCCGTGCGGATGATGTGCAGCGTGTCATTGGCGGCCCCCGCGTCGATGATGACCGTCCCCCGGCGGTGATAGCGCTGACCGAGCCTCGCCGGCAGGCGGTCGAGTACGTCCCCGGGCAGTTCGTCGAACGGGGCACAGCGCGCGAGGAAGTCCCTCACCTCGGCGAGTTCGACATCCATGCCACCACTGTGGACGCCGACGGCCCGCGGCGTGATCACTTCAGGTGATTCACACCCGCGGGCCGCGGGGCCGGACGTGGGGTCAGCCGGGCGGGGTCTGACCGCTGACGGCCGCGACGATCCGGTCGCCCACCTCGGAGGTGACGATCGGTGCGTCGCCGCGCGACCCGAGGTCGGCCTCGACGGCCGCCTCGACGCGGTCGGCCTCGCCCGTGTGCCCCAGGTGGCGCAACAGCAGTGCCACCGACAGGATGGCGGCGGTCGGGTCCGCCTTGCCCTGGCCGGCGATGTCCGGGGCCGAACCGTGGACGGGTTCGAACATGGACGGGTTGGTCCCCGAGGCGTCGATGTTGCCCGACGCCGCGGTGCCGATGCCGCCGGTGACCGCGGCCGCCAGGTCCGTGATGATGTCGCCGAAGAGGTTGTCGGTGACGATCACGTCGAACCGGGACGGGTCCGTGACCATGTAGATGGTGGCGGCGTCGATGTGGCAGTAGTCGACTTCGACACCGGGGAACTCCGGAGCCACCTCGTCGACGGTGCGCTGCCACAGCCCACCGGCGTTGACGAGGACGTTGGTCTTGTGGACCAGCGTGAGTTTGTTGCGCCGCGACTGCGCGCGGGCGAACGCGTCGCGGACCACCCGCTCGACGCCGTATCGGGTGTTGACCGAGGTCTCGGTACCGATCTCGTGCGGGGTGCCGACGCGGATCGCGCCACCGTTGCCGGTGTAGAGGCCCTCGGTGCCCTCGCGGACCACGACGAAGTCGATCTCGCCCGGGTTCTTCAGTGGCGTGGCCGACCCCGGGAAGAGCCGGGAGGGCCTCAGGTTGACGTGGTGGTCTAGTGCGAACCGGAGCGGCAGCAGCATGCCTCGCTCGAGCACACCGGCCGGCACCGACCGGGGGTCACCGATGGCACCCAGCAGGATCGCGTCGTGCGTCCTGAGGCTGTCGATGTCGGCATCGGTGAGGGTCTCACCGTTGCGCAGGTAGCGCCGCGCGCCGAGGTCGTACTCGGTCGTGGAGACGCCGGGCACCAGGGCGTCGAGCACCCGGAGCGCCTCGGCCGTGACCTCGACGCCGATGCCGTCGCCGGGGATGACTGCGAGCTTCATTGCTGTGTGGGTTCCTTCTGCTCAGTCCAGGTTGATCTGGGTGGCGGTGGCCCCGAGCTCGGAGACGATCCGATCGACGGTCGGCTCGGCGACCGCGCGGTCGACCCGGAGGATCAGGGACGCTCCCTCGCCGGAGGCGTCCTGGCTCAGCGCGGCGGCCTGGATGTCGATGTTCTCGCCGCCGAGAATGGAACCCACCTTGCCGAGGACGCCCGGCCGGTCGGAGTAGTGGACGAACAGGTTCTGACCCTCGGCGCGCAGGTCGAAACCGCGCTCGTTGATCCGCACGATCTTCTGGACCTTCTCGAGGCCGGAGAGCGTTCCGGTCACCCTGCCGGTGGCGCCGTCGGCGGCCACGGCCGTGACGGTGACGGTGCTGCGGTAGGACTTGGACTCACTGCGGGTCTCGACCGAGTGGGTGACGCCCCGCTGCTCGGCCATCTGTCCGACGTTGACGAACGTGGCCGGCTCGTCGGTGATGGCGGAGAACAGGCCGCGCAGGGCGGCGAGGCCCAGGACGTCGACCTGCTCGGCGGCGAGCTCTCCCGCGACCTCGACGTTGACCGTCGTGGGCACGCCCGGGCAGAGGTGACCGGCGATGAGCCCGACCTTGCGGACCAGGTCGAGCCAGGGCGCGACCTCGTCTCCGACGGGGCCGCCGGAGACGTTGACCGCGTCCGGGACGAACTCGCCGCGCAGGGCCAGCAGGACGCTACGGGCGACGTCGGTGCCGGCGCGGTCCTGGGCCTCGCTGGTGGAGGCGCCGAGGTGCGGCGTGACGACGGTGTTCTCGAGCTCGAACAGCGGCGAGTCGGTGCAGGGCTCGGTGTCGAACACGTCGAGCGCGGCGGAACGGACCTTGCCGGACTTCAGCGCGTCGACGAGGGCGTCCTCGACGATCAGGCCGCCACGGGCGGCGTTGACGATCACGACGCCGTCCTTGGCCCGGGCCAGCCGCTCGGCGTCGAACAGACCGGCGGTCTCCTTGGTCTTGGGCAGGTGCATCGTGATGATGTCGGCGCGGGAGACCAACTCGTCGATGTCGACGAGCTCGATGCCCAGCTGCGCCGCGCGAGCCGCGGGCAGGTAGGGGTCGTAGGCGATGAGGTTGGTCTCGAACGCGGCCAGTCGCTGCGCCACGAGCTGACCGATGCGGCCCAGCCCCACGACGCCGACGGTCTTGCCGAGCAGCTCGACGCCGTTGAAGGAGCTGCGCTTCCAGGTGTGCTCGCGCAGGGTCGCGTCCGCGGCCGGGATCTGGCGGCAGGCGGCCATGAGCAGTGCGACGGCGTGCTCGGCCGCCGAGTGGATGTTGGAGGTGGGCGCGTTGACCACCATGACGCCCCGCTCGGTGGCGGCGGGAATCTCGACGTTGTCAAGTCCGACGCCGGCGCGACCGATGATCTTGAGGTTCGGCGCGGCGGCGAGCACCTCGGCGTCGACGGTGGTGGCGGAGCGCACGAGGAGCGCGTCGGCGTCGGCGACCGCCTCGAGGAGCTTCGGACGATCCGGGCCGTCGACCCAGCGGACCTCCACGGCGTCGCCGAGCGCGTCGACGGTCGACTGGGCGAGCTTGTCGGCGATGAGGACGACGGGCCGTCCGGATGCTGTCACAGTGGGATCTCCTCGGTGTCAATTCGGGCACGACCAGTCTAGGGCACCGGAAAGCGGCGGCGACCAGTGGCCGGTACGCCCCCGGACGCCTACCGTGGCGGGGGTCCGCCCGGACGTGACCACCGACACGCGATGAACGGAGCACCGATGCCCCGCACCCCCCGGTCGGCCCCGCCGCCGGCACGTTTCCCCGACCCCTGGTTGCCCGTGCTCGCCCCGGCGCGCGGCCCGACGGCGGTGGCGACGTATCTGCGGGCCCACCTGTACGGCGCCGCGGTGGGACGCAGCGTCCTGGACCGCTGCATCAGTGCCGTCGACCCGGCGGACCGCGTGCGGTTGGTCCCGCTGCGTGAGGAGTTCGAGCAGGAGATCGCCAGTGCCTCCCGGCTCCTCAGGGTGCTCTCACCGGTCGGCACCCCGGGCCGTCGGCTGGTGCGTGTGTCGTCCGCGATCACCCTGTCCGCGCTCCCGGTGGGCCCGCTGCTGCGCGACCCACTCGCACGACTCGCCGTCCTGGAGGCACTGCGCACGCTGGTGGTGGCCAAGCGCTCGATGTGGGAGCTGCTCGCCGCCTCCTGGGTCGCGGACGGGCCGGCCTCGGCAGGCGGGGGGCCTGTGGGAGAGCGCGACGACGACGACGAGCTCGGCGGTCCGGGCACCGGCCGGCTCCTGCTGGGCCTGGCGGAACAGGCGCGGGCGCAGGAGGAGTTGCTGGAGCAGCTGCGCCGTACCTACGGTCTGGCGGTGTTCGAGTGAGCGCTGTGGGACGCGTTCGTGCCGACGTCGTCGTGGTGGGCTCCGGCCCCAACGGGCTGGCCGCGGCGTTGCTGTGTGCGAGGGCCGGGCGCAGGGTGGTCGTCCTGGAGGCGCAGGACACGATCGGCGGTGGGTGCCGGACCCTGCCGATGGGCGATGTCGCGTCCGGGATCCCCGGCGACCTCGCGGACGGATTGATGGTCGACCCGTGTTCGGCCGTGCATCCCATGGCGGGGGCCTCGCCGTTCTTCCGAGAATTCGACCTGTCCGCCCACGGGGTCGAGATGGTCACGCCCCCGGTGCAGTTGGCCCACGCGTTGCCGGGCAGGGACGCGATCGTCGTGCCGGCGGCCCCCTCCCCCGACACCCTCTCCGAGGGGTTGGGGTCACGCGCCGAGGCCGACCGGTGGTTCAGCCTGATCGGCCCTCTGGGCCGTCGGGCGGAGGACGTGGTCGCCACGGCTCTGTCCGATCAGCGGTCGGTCCCGCCCGTGGCCGCGACCGCGGCGCTCGGCGCGGCGTTCCTGCGGGCCCATCCCCGTGGCGCACTCGGCGACGCCCTGGGACCGGATGGGCGGACACTGTTGTCCGGTATCTCGTCCCACGCGATCACGCCGCTGTCCTCCCCGGCCGCGACGGGCGTCGGCCTCGTCCTGGGCTCGTTGCTCCACTCCCCTCTCGGCTGGACCCTGCCGGTGGGTGGCAGCGGCGCGATCACCGCCGCGCTGGAGGAGGCGATCCGGGACGCCGGCGGCGAGCTCCGGACCGGGGTCGGTGTGGACTCGTTGGCACGGATCGACGCCCGGGACGTCGTGTTCAACACCTCCTCGCGGATCCTCGGCGAGATCCTCATGGCGTCCTCGCCCTCTCCGTCCGTGGCCCGCCGTGCGCGCCGGCTCCAGGAGGCCCCGGTCGGCGGTGCGGCGGCCAAGGTGGACCTCGTGCTGTCCGGCCCGGTGCCGTGGCGTGACGGCCGGCTCGCCGACGCCGGGACCGTCCACCTGGGAGGGGACTCCCACGCGATCGCGGCCGCCGAGCGCGAGGTCGCCGCCGGCAGGCACGCCGACCGGCCCATGATCCTCGTCTCCCAGCCGTGGGTGACCGACCCTGGACGTGTCGCCCCGGACGGTCGGCGCCCGCTGTGGACCTACGCCCACGTGCCGGCGTTCTCCGACCGTGACCAGACCGAGCAGGTGCTCTCCGCGCTGGAGGAGGTCGCGCCGGGGGTGCGGGACGTGGTCGTCGCCGCCCACTGCACGCCCGCGGACCGGATGGCCGAACACAACGCCAACAACGCCGGTGGGGACATCGCGGCGGGGCGGGTGGACCTGCGGGGCCTCATCGCGCGCCCGGTTCCGCGGGCCGACCCGTTCGCGACCGGGGTGCCCGGGGTCTGGCACGCCTCCGGCTCGACCCCGCCCGGCCCGGGCGTGCACGGCACGGCCGGGCAGCACGTGGCCCGGAGGATCCTCGGCCGATTACCGGCTCACTGGTAGGACACGAACCAGGGCCGGGGGCGCACCGCCATCGTCTGCTCGGGCGTGAACGTCGGGGTGTCCTCGTCGTAGAAGTTCTTCCACGCCATCCAGATGTCGGGCGACAGGCCCTGACGCAGGACGTCCCACGTCTCCATCTTCAGGTCCGGCGTGCCGTGGCCGTCGGCGTGCAGGGCGATCGCCACCTCGGGCCGGGAGGTGTCGATCCGCTCCCGGTCGTCGATCATCGCCATGCTGAACTGGTGGAGGATGAGCAGCTTCTGCGGTCCCCCGCTGTCGCGGGTGAGATCGGCCAGCCAGGTGGTGACCTGGTTGATCTCCTCGGCGTCAACCGACCCGATCTGCGCACCCGGCTGTTGACCGGGGTCGAGTTTCCACTCTGGATCGAGCGCGAGGCCCACCCCGGGGCGCTTGAGCAACTCCTCGAAGATCTTGGCCTGGTCGAGCATGTCGGCCATCCCCGGCTGCAGGTCGATCACGGCGTACCCGCCGGCGTCGGTGATGGCGTCGACAAGGGGGAGGAAGACCTCGGGGTCCCATTCGTTGGTGAAGTTGCCGTCCGCGCCCGGGCCCCCGGCCGCGACGGTGCCGATGATCTCGAACGCCGGGACCACCGGCTCCGGGGAGTACGGCTGGTACTCCTCGACCAGGCGCTGCACCCGCGCCACGCTCTCCTCCGGCCCCTGCTCGCCGAGGATGCCCAACACGGGGGTGATGGGTGAGCCGTACGCCGCCACGAACCGGCGGCCGGGGAACAGCAGTTGTCCCCCGCCCGGCAGTTCGGGAACCGTCCGAGCCTTCTCGACCCGGTCCTCGAGCTCGTCCTCGGTGCCCCATCCGGGCCCCAGTGCGTAGACCGCCTCGGCGTCCCGCACCGCCTCCACGGACCCGCCGTCCACCCGCGGGTCCGGGGCGCGCAGATGCGACACCGCCGCGCCCACGGCCACGGCGGTGGCGATCGCCGCGACCGGGGTCTCGTCGTGCACGAGCACGCTGGGCGCGCCGTCTCCGTCCCACGCGGGCTCGCCGCGCTCGAACGGCTCGGCCGCCTCACCCGCGCCGTCGGCCGGGGTGAACTCCCCCGCCGTCATCAGCGACGGCGTACCCGGCGACTGGTGGACGGTGACGTCGTCGATCCGGCCCTGCGGGACCTCGACCTCGGAGTCGAAGGAGATCCCGGTCAGCTCCTCGAGCTCCGGCCGGCCTCCCGGGGTGTCGACGACCTCGCCGTCGTCGGGTGTGAAGGCCACCTGCCCGACCCTCAGCACCCGCTCGGCGCCCAGCCGCTGCACCTCGTCGGCCAGCGCCTCGTCCCCACCCGGCACCGCCGTGAGCATCGGTGCGCGCAGGCCCACCGCGACGGAGGCGGCACGCGCCTGGGCGGCGTCGTCCGGCGCCGCCACCACGACCACCGGCGCCGATTCCACCAGCAACCGTGTGGTCTCCACGCCGGATCCGTCGGCGTCCGCGGCGACCCGTGTGCCCTCCACCGGGGTGACCTCGGCCCCCGAGCCGTCGCCACCCGAGTCCCCCGTACACGCCACCGTCGTTCCCACCAGGGAAATGGCGAGGACCGCCGCACCCACTCCTCGGTTGAAGTGGCGCACGGCGGTCCTCCTGCTGGACGTGGGGAATCGATCCCGCAGGACCCTACAGGGGTCTCACCGGGACCGGGCCCGCAACACTCAGGCGGTCTCCGTGATCGGCCGGTCGACCCAGCTCATGAGGTCGCGCAGCTTCTGGCCGGTGACCTCGATCGGGTGCTCGGCGTTCTCCTTGCGGAGGCCCTCGAGCTCCTTGTTGCCACCCTCGACGTTGGCCACGAGACGCTTGGTGAATTCGCCGCTCTGGATGTCGGCGAGGATCTCCTTCATGCGCTCCTTGGTGCCGGCGTCGATGACGCGCGGGCCGGAGAGGTAGCCGCCGAACTCCGCGGTGTCGGACACCGAGTAGTTCATGCGGGCGATGCCGCCCTCGTACATGAGGTCCACGATGAGCTTGAGCTCGTGGAGCACCTCGAAGTAGGCGAGCTCGGGCTCGTAGCCGGCCTCGACCATGACCTCGAAGCCCGTCTTGACGAGCTCCTCGGTGCCGCCGCAGAGCACGGCCTGCTCACCGAACAGGTCGGTCTCGGTCTCGTCCTTGAAGGTGGTCTTGATGACGCCCGCGCGGGTGCCACCGATCGCCTTGGCGTAGGACAGCGCGAGCGCCTCGCCCTCGCCCTTGGGGTCCTGCTCGACGGCGATGAGCGCCGGGACGCCCTTGCCGTCGACGAACTGACGACGCACCAGGTGGCCGGGGCCCTTGGGCGCGACCATCGCGATGGTGATGTTGTCCGCCGGCTTGATGAGGCCGAAGTGGATGTTGAGGCCGTGGCCGAAGAACAGCGCGTCGCCGTCGTTCAGGTTGGGCTCGATGTCCTCGGTGAAGATCTGGGCCTGCGAGGTGTCGGGGGCGAGCAGCATGACCACGTCGGCCCACTTGGTGGCCTCGGCTGCGGTCATGACCTTGAGGCCGGCCTCCTCGGCCTTCGCGCGGGACTTGGAGCCCTCACGCAGGCCGATCGCGACCTCGACACCGGAGTCGCGCAGGCTCAGCGAGTGCGCGTGCCCCTGCGAGCCGTATCCGATGACGGCGACCTTGCGGCCCTGGATCAGCGACAGATCCGCCGAGTCGTCGTAGAACATCTCCACTGCCATGGTGGATTCCCTTCGTGTTGGTTCGTGTAGCCGAGACTTGTGTAGGAGTCGAGACTATCGAGTGGTGTTGATGGACTTGGGGCCGCGTCCGAGCGCGACCATGCCGGACTGCACGATCTCGCGGATGCCGTAGCCGTCGAGCATCCGCAGCAGCGCATCGAGCTTGTCGGGGGTACCCGTGGCCTCGAGCGTGAGCGACTCCGGCGAGACGTCCACGATGTGAGCGCGGAACAGACTCGCGATCTCCACGATCTGACCGCGGTTGGTGGCATCGGCGCGGACCTTGACGAGAGTGAGCTCGCGGGCCACCGAGCCGGCCGGATCCTGCTCGACGATCTTGATGACGTTGACGAGCTTGTTGAGCTGCTTGGTCACCTGCTCGAGCGGGAAGTCCTCGACGTTCACGACGATGGTCATGCGCGACAGACCCTCGGTCTCGGTCGGGCCCACGGCCAGCGACTCGATGTTGAACCCGCGCCGGGAGAACAGCGACGAGACGCGCGCGAGCACGCCTGGCTTGTCCTCCACCAGCACGCTCAGGGTGTGGGAGCGAGCGCTCACTGGTCCTCCTCCTCGGCGGCGATCACCGCGGCGTCGATCCGCTCGGTCGCCTCGTGGATGTCCGTGGCCTCATCCGCCACGGAATCGGTGTCGTCGAACAGCGGCCGGATGTCCCGGGCCGCCATGATCTCGTCATTGGACGTACCCGCCGCGACCATCGGCCACACCTGGGCGTCCTTGCCCACGATGAAGTCGATGAGGACCGGGCGGTCGTTGATCGCGCGGGCCTGCGCGATCACGTCGTCGACGTCCTCGGCGCGCTCACACCGCAGCGCTACGCAGCCTAGGGCCTCGCCGAGCTTGACGAAGTCGGGGATGTGCATGGAGTGCGTCGACAGGTCGGTCTGCGAGTACCGCTCCTCGTAGAACAGTGTCTGCCACTGACGGACCATGCCGAGGTTGCCGTTGTTGATCAGCGCCACCTTGATGGGCGCGCCCTCGATGGCGCAGGTGGCCAGCTCCTGGTTGGTCATCTGGAAGCAGCCGTCACCGTCGATGGCCCACACCTCGGCGTCCTGGCGGCCGAACTTGGCACCCATCGCGGCGGGCACTGCGTACCCCATGGTCCCCAGACCGCCCGAGTTCAACCACGTGCGGGGCTTCTCGTACTTGACGAACTGGGCGGCCCACATCTGGTGCTGGCCGACGCCGGCGCAGTACACGGCGTCCGGGCCGGCGGCGGCGCTCAGCCGCTCGATGACGTACTCCGGAGAGAGGGAACCGTCCGACTGCGGGCCGTACCCCAGCGGGAACTCGCTGCGGATCTCGTCCAGCTCGCCGACCCACGCGGACGGCTCGGTCAGCGTGCCGGACTCGCTCTCGCCGCGCAGCGTCTGGACGAGCTCGACGAGGACCTCCCTGATGTCGCCCACGATCGGGACGTCGACGGCCCGGTTCTTGCCGATCTCGGCCGGGTCGATGTCGGCGTGGATGACCTTGGCGTCGGGGGCGAACGTGTCCAGGCGGCCGGTGACGCGGTCGTCGAACCGCGCACCGAGGGTCACCAACAGGTCGGACCGCTGCAACGCGGCGACGGCGGCGACCGTTCCGTGCATCCCCGGCATGCCGTAGTGCAGGCGGTGGGAGTCGGGGAACGCCCCCCGTGCCATCAGCGTAGTGACGACGGGGATGCCGGTGAGCTCGGCCAGTGCCATGAGCTCCTCGGAGGCGTCGGCCTTGATGACGCCGCCGCCGACGTAGAGCACCGGGCGGGTCGCCTTGGCCATCATCCGCGCGGCCTCACGGATCTGCTTGCCGTGTGGCTTGGTGACCGGACGGTAGCCGGGGAGCTTCATCTCCGGCGGCCACGAGAAGGTCATCTCGGCCTGCAGCACGTCCTTGGGGATGTCCACCAGCACGGCACCGGGGCGACCGGTCTGTGCGATGTGGAACGCCTCGGCGATCATCCGCGGGATGTCGTCGCCGTGCGCCACGAGGAAGTTGTGCTTGGTGATCGGCATGGTGATACCCGAGATGTCGGCTTCCTGGAAGCCGTCGGTGCCGATGAGTGCGGTCCCCACCTGCCCCGTGATCGCCACGATCGGGACCGAGTCCATCTGGGCGTCCGCGAGCGGGGTCACCAGGTTGGTGGCACCGGGCCCCGAGGTGGCCATGCAGACGCCCACCCTGCCGGTCGCCTGCGCGTACCCGGTCGCCGCGTGCCCCGCGCCCTGCTCGTGCCGGACGAGGACGTGCCGGACCTTGGCCGAGTCGTAGAGCGGGTCGTAGACCGGCAGGATGGCCCCGCCGGGGATGCCGAAGACGACCTCGGTCCCGATCTCCTCGAGGGACCGGACGACGGCCTGCGCCCCCGTCATCCGCTCTGGGGCCGCTGACCGGGCCTTCTGGTCTGCACCCGGACGAGGTCCGGGCTGTGCCGTTGGTGCGCTCACTTCAACTGTCCTTCATGCTGGTCGTGGAGCCGTGGTTCGTGGTCGGCCGTGTTGTCTGGGATTTCTGACCGCGGTCTGACCCGGCAACAAAAAACCCCCGTCGGCCACGGAGGCCGGCGAGGGTGCGCGTCGACGGAAAGCCAGGTAGGGCTCAGGCGCCGACGCGCCGGCCGAGTACGAGACCGTTCCAGGTGTTCACGGGCCCCAGACTAGGCCGCGGCCGAGCGCGTCGTCAACTCGTGGAACATCGATCCCACGATGTGGACCGTGCCAGACTGGTGGCATCATGAGTGCCCCTTTCAGATCCCCCGTCCCGGAGTCGAGCCCCCGCGATCACGCCCTCTTCCGGGTCAATCCGATGTCGTACGTCGTCGTCGTCATCTTCGTACTCGCGATCCTCTGGCCCGTCACGTCCTACCCCGTGGCCCTGGGCTGGCTGGTGCTGCTCCCGATGGCCTTCGCCTGGTGGGTGGCCCGGACCTGGACCCGCCTGGACGAGGGGGGCGTCCACCTGTCCTCCTGGCGCGCCCGTCAGTCCGTGCCGTGGGATGAGGTCAAGGGCGTGATGTTCCCGAAGCGTGGGTTCGCGCGGCTCGTGACCACCGCTGACGCGTCAATCCCGATGGGCGGGGTCTCGTTCCACGACCTCCCGCGGCTGTCCGGCGCCAGCCGCGGCCGTATCCGCGACCCGTACGCCACGCCCGGGGCCGACGCCTCCTGATCCCGCCCGGTTGTCGGCCTCGCCGCGCGCGTCCGCCGCACCGCGACCCTCCGCCGCACCGCGACCGACCGCAGTTCCGCGCCCGACCGGAACCCCGCGCCCGGCGGGGACCCGGTCGGCCACGGCCTGGCGACGCATCCCCATCCGCTCGTAGACCAGGGTGACCACCACGCCCACCGCGAGTCCGGCGACAGCCCAACCGCCGAGCACCCAGACCGCGTGCCCGAGACCCGCCTCCCAACCGGAGTCGAAGAACATGATCGACCGCAGCCCGAGGTAGGCCTGGTGCATCGGTTGCAGCGTGCCGATGGCCACGAACACCCGCGGCAGCATCTCCGTCGGGGTGGCACCACCGGAGGTGGGGATCCCCAGCACCACGAACACCACGAGGTTCACCAGCAGCCCGGCGTTGCCGACGGCCGCGATGATCGTGTGCGCGCACAGCCCCACCGCGATGATGACCAGGTTCGAGAACCAGAACATGTGCCACGGGTCGTATCCGGTCACACCGATGATGTGCGCCACCCAGAGCACGAGCGCCGACACGAGTGGGGCGGTGATCAGGGTGACCACCCACTTGCGGACCAGGGTCTGGAGCCGCCCGAACGGCGCGACGTGGACGTGGAGCGCCAACGGTCCGATCTCCAGCGGGATGAAGCCGAGTCGCGCGTCGAGGAGCGCGGAGATGATCATCGCCCCCGTGAAACCCGCCAGGATCACGATCAGCGCGTAGAACATCGGGAGCGATGCGTTCGACACCCCGTCGGGCAGCGGATTCCACGCGGTCACGTCGATCATCACCGGGTCCGCGAGGGCGACCGCCGCCGCGGCTCCGACGGTCCTGCTCTCCGCCTCGGCCAGCAGACGGGACTGCGACAGCAGTTCGGTTCCCATCCGGTCGTGGAATGACTCCTGCATCGCCTCGGCCATCGTGTTCATGACCTGGCCGGACACGATGGACACGCGTGGCGAGTACTCGAGCGTGATGCGCGCCCGTTCGGGCGGCTCCGCCGCGGCACCCGCCTCCGTCGCCGCGGCGTCGATGAGACCGACGACCTGCCGGCTCAGATCGGCGGGGATCCTGACCGCGCCGAAGAACGTCCCGTCGCGGAGTCCCTCCTCGGCGGCCTCCGGGTTCACCACGTGCAGGCGGACCCGCTTCCAGTCGTTGTTCTGGAGCAGTCCTGCGGTGATCTGCGACCCGATGTCGACCCCCCGCGGCCCGATCGGCGTCTCCAACGTCGCGGCGTCGTCCTCGTCCACCACCGCCACGGGGATGTATCTGGCGTGGGCCTGCGGATCCGCCGTGCCTCCCAGGTACATGAACGACAGGAGGAAGAACAGGCCGCAGACCAGCACCACCGCCCCCGCGGAATGCGACAGGAACTCACGTAGTCCGCCCGTGTGACCAGAGTCGGTCATGTCCATCCCCGTTCGTGCCGCGTTCACGGTCGGCCGGGTGGCCGACCGTGAAAAGGGTAGACCCACGCCGGGGCGTATTGTGTGGTGGTCACGGCGCGTTCGGGTGCCGCCTCGGACGCGCGCACAGCGCGGCACCGTGCGGCACGGCCTCCGGAATGCGCCCTCCCCTTCGAATCGGAGCGAGGTCCCATGCCGCCCCTGAGGTCACGAACCAGTACCGCCGGACGTAACGCCGCGGGGGCCAGGGCCCTCTGGCGGGCGACCGGTATGACGGACTCGGACTTCGGCAAGCCGATCATCGCCATCGCCAACTCGTACACCCAGTTCGTCCCGGGCCACGTGCACCTGAAGAACGTCGGCGAGATCGTCGCCGAGCAGATCGCGGCAGCGGGTGGAGTGGCGCGCGAGTTCCACACCATCGCGGTGGACGACGGTATCGCGATGGGCCACGCGGGGATGCTGTACTCGCTTCCCAGCCGGGAGATCATCGCCGACTCGGTCGAGTACATGGTCAACGCGCACACCGCGGACGCCCTGGTGTGCATCTCGAACTGCGACAAGATCACCCCTGGCATGCTCAACGCCGCGATGCGGTTGAACATCCCCACCGTGTTCGTCTCCGGCGGCCCCATGGAGTCGGGGTTCTCGGTCGTCGTGGACGGTGTGGTCAAGGCCGGTTCGGACCTCATCACCGCGATCTCCGCCTCGGCCAACGCCGCCGTTGACGACGAGGGACTGGACGCCATCGAGCGGTCAGCCTGTCCCACCTGCGGATCCTGTTCGGGCATGTTCACGGCCAACTCGATGAACTGCCTCACGGAGGCCCTGGGGCTGTCGCTGCCCGGGAACGGCTCGACTCTGGCCACGCACAGTGCCCGGCGGGCGCTGTTCGAAGAGGCCGGCCGTGTCATCGTCGATCTGTGCACCCGGTACTACCGGGACGAGGACTCCTCGGTGCTGCCCCGTTCGGTCGCCACCAAGTCGGCGTTCACCAACGCGATGGCGCTGGACGTCGCGATGGGCGGTTCCACCAACACCGTCCTCCACATCCTCGCCGCCGCACAGGAGGGCGAGGTCGACTTCGACCTGGGCGACATCGAGCAGATCTCCCGCCGTATCCCCTGTCTGGCGAAGGTCGCACCGAACTCGGACTACTACATGGAGCACGTCCACCGGGCCGGGGGCATCCCCGCGATCCTCGGCGAGCTCTACCGGGGTGGCCTGCTGGAGACGGATGTCCACTCGGTCCACTCCCCGTCGCTCGAGCAGTACGTCGCGGACTGGGACATCCGCAGCGGCACCGCGACCGAGAAGGCGATCGAGCTGTTCCACGCGGCCCCGGGCGGCGTGCGGACGATCGAGCCGTTCTCGACGGACAACCGCTGGGAGTCGCTGGACACCGACGCGGTCAACGGCTGCATCCACTCGGTGGAGCACCCGGCCACCGCCGAGGGCGGGCTCGCGGTCCTCCGCGGCAACATCGCACCGGATGGGTCGGTGTTCAAGACGGCGGGCGTGTCGGAGGAGAACTTCCACTTCTCGGGCCCGGCTCGCGTCGTCGAGTCGCAGGAGGAGGCCGTCTCGGTGATCCTGGGCAAGACCCTGAAGGCCGGTGAGGTCCTGGTCGTGCTCTACGAGGGGCCGGCCGGCGGTCCCGGGATGCAGGAGATGTTGCACCCGACGGCGTTCATCAAGGGCGCCGGCCTGGGCACGAAGTGTGCGCTCATCACCGACGGCCGCTTCTCGGGCGGCTCGTCCGGACTGTCCATCGGCCACATCGCCCCGGAGGCCGCCGCGGGCGGCCCGATCGGCCTGGTCCGTGACGGGGACATCGTGACCATCGACGTCGCCACGCGGTCCATCTCGGTGGATGTCGACGACGACGAGTTGGCCCGCCGCCGGGCCGAGAAGGGCCCCCTCCCGTGGCGCCCGGAGAACCGGGACCGGAAGGTCTCCACCGCGCTGCGGGCCTACGCCTCGATGGCGTCCTCGGCCGACAAGGGCGCGGTCCGCATCCTGCCCGACTGAGTCTCCCCGCAGGGATCAACGGTCTCCCCGTAGGGATCCACACCCTCCCCGTCAGGGGTCCACGCCCCGGCGCCCGGGCTCTCAGCCCGCGGTGACCGGGGCGCTGTCGGCCGTGGAGGTCAGCGGGTTGGTGCCGTTGAGGAAGT
This sequence comes from Dietzia sp. B32, assembly GCF_024732245.1. Lineage (NCBI taxonomy): Bacteria > Bacillati > Actinomycetota > Actinomycetes > Mycobacteriales > Dietziaceae > Dietzia > Dietzia sp. B32. The sequence continues at coordinate 534,121 of NZ_CP093845.1, forward strand.
ACCAGACAAGCCCGGCGACGACGGCGACGACCACCAGCCACACGATCCCGGAGAAGCGGGGACGGTGGGACCACGCCCACTTGCGGTCGGCGGACCAGCGTCCCGGGCCGGCGAAGAGCAGCGCCACGAGGGCGGCGGCGTAGAGGATCGAGACCTCGAGCCCGCGAGTGGTATCGCTCAGCACGGGGATGGGATCGGCCCCGGTCAGTCGGATCGCGATGCCCAGTCCCACCAGACCCAGCAGGCCGGCGGCGGCCACCGGGGTGGCCAGACCCACCACGAGCATGACCCCGGCGACCAGCTCGACGGCCCCACCGGCGATCGCGATGATGCGGGCCTGGTCGAACCCGGAGTCGGTGAGGGTCTGGGTGAACCCGTCGATGCCGGGGCCGCCGAACATCCCGAACAGTTTCTGCAGCCCCCGCATCGCGAGGAGTACGCCCACCGCCAGGCGCAGGACGAACAGTCCGAAGTCCGTCGTCCCCCGTCGTGCTATCTCATCGCGGGACGCGGGGGCGATGGTGGCCGGCTGGTCGCCGAACGGCAGCGGGGAGGACATGTCGTAGCCACCGGACTCGGCGAACTGGGAGTAGTCCGTGCGCCCGGCCGCGGGGAAGGCGGTGGTCGCGGTATCCGTGGATCCACCGGCCGAACCGGATGCACCGGCCACGCCGGCCGTGCCGGCGGTGCCGCCACTTCTCCCCGGGGCGTTGGGTACGTCCAGCGGGTAGTCCACGTCGTGGATGATCTCGGTACGGGCGTCGTCGTCACCGCGTTTTGAGGAAGTCACGTACCGACTGTATGCCGATGCCGGTGCCCCGGCATCGAGGACACGGCGCGCCGTAGTCTTGTCGGCATGAGATCGCTCCCGCTGCTGCTGGCACTGGCCGTCGCCGTGTCCGGTTGCGCGAGGTTCGACGACCGTCTCGAGGACCCGTTCACCCCCGCCCCCGGGCCCGGGATGGCGGCCGGACCGCCCCCCGCCAGCCCCGGCTCGCCGTCCCCACCGCCGTCGTCGCGATCGGGGGAACCGGAACCCCCGCCCGAGACAGGGCCGTGCGTCGACCCGGATCCCGCCGTCATCGCGACCTGCCTCGACCCCGCCGTCGCCGTGGCAGGGCTGGGTGAGCGAGCCGTGGTCGCGGAGTCGACGGGAGCGGTGAAGATCGTCTCGCCCGATGCGCCGCCCGAGCGGTTCGGCCGGGTCGACCCCCGGGGCGGCCGGGTAACCGCCGTCGCACCCTCCCCGGACTTCGCCCAGGACCGCTTGGTGTATCTCCTCGTCGTCGGCGACGGACCCACCCGGGTGGAGCGCCTGGCGCGCGGTGACGCCCCCCGGACGGTCGCCGAGCTGCCCCCCGCGGACAGTGGGGGGCTCGCGTTCGTCAATGACGTCCTCACCGTGGGCGTCGGCTCCGATATCGTCCGGTTCCCGTCGTTCACCGGTATCGGCCGAGCCGAGAATCCCCAGACCGTCGGCCGGGAGTTGGGCCGCATCCAGGCGCTGTGCCCTCTCGGAGACGAGGTGTTCCTCTCCACCGTCACCGACCGGGGCGCCGCGATCCGGACGCCTGAGCGCACGGTGTGGACGTGGCCGGACCAGCGCTCGGCAGGGGGGTGCGCGGCGTCCGAGGGCACACTCGCCATCGCGCTACCGGACGCCGAGCGGGTCGACACCCTCGAGACCGCCGGGGGCGCGGCAGGAGGTCAACCAGAGGCGCTGGCCGAGGGTCGGTACGGGCGCCTGACCGGGCTCACCGTTGCCGGGCAGGGCCTCCTCCTCGCCGGTACCGCGAACAAGTCGGGCGGATCCGCCGTGCCCACGGACGACCGCGTGGTGATCCTCCCCCAATCCGGCGGCGGCGCGGACGCCCGGACCTAGTCGATTCGAACGCTTGTGCCATTTCCCGCCCGCGGATAGAGTAGTACACACATTCGATCAACGGTGGCGTGCGGGGTGAGGGCCTTGGTGACGACGACGACGAGCTCGTCCGGATTCACGGCGCTGCGCGCGGTGGATGAGCCGTTGGAGTCGTTGGACGCGGCAGCGCTCAGCGAGGCGGCCCGGTCAGCGACGCTGGCGCAGAACCTCGCCGCGGCGACCCGGCTGCACGCCGCGTACCTGCTCGTGGAGAGCTTCCGGCGCCTGGACGAGGCCACCCACGGCGACCCCGCCGGCGACACCCGCCCCGCCCACGCCCGCCTGGACCCGGCCGGCCGGGCCCGCGATCACCTGGCCGCGGCCATGTCACTGACCTGCTGGCACGCCGGACACCTGGTCACCGCCGCCATCCAGGCCCACACCCGGCTACCGCGACTGCGGGGCGCCGTCGAACGCGGCCTGCTGCCCGAACAGTTGGCCATCGACGCCGCCTGCCGCCTGGCCGACGTCCCGGACGAGGCGATCGGCCCCGTCGAGTCCGAGGTCATCGGCCACCTCACCCGGGCCCTTGCCGGTGGCCATCGGCCCAGCCGCTCCGCACTGGACACCTCCGTCGACAACGCGGTCGCACGCCACGCCCCACAAGCCGCCCAGGACGCCGTCGACGCCGCCGCCGACCAGCGCACCGTGCGATTCCGTCCCGGCCGCAACGGCATGACCTCCATGTGGGCCCACCTGCCCTCCGGCGACGCCGAGAAACTGCGCCGCCGCATCGACGCCGCCGCCCGCGCCGCCACGGACCTGTGCCACCCCCGCAGCCGCAACCAACTGCGCGCCGACGCCCTCATCGCCCTGGGCGACCCCAACACCACCGACATCGCCGACCCCGCACACCACCCCGCACACCACCCCGAGCACACCCCGACCAGCAGCCCCGCCGGCACCGGTACCGACGACCGCGGACACCGGCCCCCGCTCGGCGCCTCGTGGGGCACCGACAAGCCCATCCGCATCTCGGTCATCAACACCCTCGCCGACGGACTGCCCAACCAGGTCCAGTTCGTCAACGGCGCCTACGCCAGCTTCGACTGGCTCTGCGAAGAACTACTCTCCGGCGGCGACGCCACCGTCCGGTTCGAACTCATCGACCCCGCCCCCGGCAACCTCGACGTCCCCGACGCGATCCTCAAATACTTCATCACCCCCGCGCTGGCAGAACGCATCCGACTGCGCGACGGGACCTGCCGCCACCCCGGATGCACCGTCGACGCCCACGACTGCGAGATCGACCACGCCATCGTCTTCGACCACAGGCGGCCCGAACTCGGCGGCCCCACCGCCGAGTGGAACCTGATGTGCCTCTGCCGCAAACACCACCGGGAAAAAACCTTCGGCCACTGCGCCTATCGCCCCGGCCCCCTGGGCGAGCTGACGATCATCACCGAAACCGGCCACGAACACCACACCAGCCCCACCGGCCCCCTGGCCCAGGCGCGCAACCACATCCTCGAACGCCAATGGCGAGCACACCTCGACCACCTCACCGCCGACGACGGCCACCTCACCAACCCACCAGGCACCACCCGACACCGGCGGGCCGCCACCGGCAGCACCCGGCCACCTGTCGGGACCGAGCCGCCTGACGGGGCCGAGCCTCCAGTCGGGACCGAGCCGTCGGTCGGAGTCGAGCCGTCGGTCGGAGTCGAGCCGTCGGTCGGTGCCGGGCAGTCCGACGACTCGGTGTGGCGCCGCACGCGGGGCCGAGACTGCCCACCGCGCGACGCTACCGAGGGCGATCAGTCCGCCTAGCCATCGCCGATCGGTATGGATGTCCGTGCCGCTCAGCTACCGTGCTGCTCGGCTACTGATGATTCGGCTACCGTGCGAACCTCAGTTGCACGCCGCGATGACCAGCTCTTTCACGCGCGCCGGGTCTGCCTGACCGCGGGTCGCCTTCATGACGGCACCGACGATCGCGCCGGCAGCCTGCACCTTGCCGGAGCGGATCTTGTCGGCGATGTCGGGCTGGGCTGCCAGGGCGTCGTCGACGGCCTTCTGCAGGGCCGAGTCGTCCCGCACCACCTCGAGGCCCTTGTCCGCGACGATCTGGTCGGGCTCGCCCTCGCCGTCGAGGATCGCGTCGACTACCTGGCGGCCGAGCTTGTTCGTGAGCTTGCCCTCGGCGACCAGTTCGATGACCCGCGCCAGCTGTGCTGGGTCGATGGCGAGTTCGGTGAGGGCGACACCGCGCTTGTTGGACTGCTGGGTCATGTACGACACCCACCACGACCGGGCCTCGGCGGCCGGGGCGCCCGCGTCGACCGTGGCGAGGATGAGATCGAGGGCTCCGGCGTTGACGAGGTCCCGCATCTCCTCGTCCGAGACGCCCCAGTCCGCCTGGACTCGTGCGCGGCGGACCCACGGCAGCTCCGGTAGCGTCGCGCGGATCTCCTCGATGAGTTCTTCGGTGGGCTCCACGGGCGCGAGATCCGGCTCGGGGAAGTAGCGGTAGTCCTCCGCAGACTCCTTTGGCCGCCCGGACGTCGTGGTGCCGTCCGACTCGTGGAAGTGGCGGGTCTCGAGCACGACCTCGTCGCCTGCGGTGAGGACGTCGGCCTGGCGGCACATCTCGTGCCGAACCGCGATCTCGACGCTGCGCAGGGAGTTGACGTTCTTGGTCTCCGTGCGGGTGCCGAACTCGGTGGCGCCCTTCGGCATCAGCGACACGTTCGCGTCACACCGCATCGAACCCTGGTCCATCCGGACGTCCGACACGTCGAGACTGGAGAGCAGATCTCGCAGCGTGGTGACGTAGGCGCGGGCGATCTCCGGCGCCCTCTCCCCCGCCCCGACGATCGGCTTGGAGACGATCTCGATGAGAGGGACGCCGGCGCGGTTGAAGTCGAGCAGCGAGTGGGTCGCACCGTGGATGCGGCCGCTGGCGGAGCCGACGTGGGTGGACTTGCCGGTGTCCTCCTCCATGTGCGCGCGCTCGATCTCGACCCGCCACGTCTCGCCGTCCTCGAGCTGTACGTCGAGGTAGCCGTCGTGGGCGATCGGCTCGTCGTACTGCGAGATCTGATAGTTCTTCGGCTGGTCCGGGTAGAAGTAGTTCTTGCGCGCGAAACGGCTGTGCGGCGCGATCGAGCAGTTGAGCGCCAGACCGATCTTGATGGCCCACTCCACGGCCTGACGGTTGGCCACGGGCAACGCGCCCGGCAGACCGATACACACCGGACACACCTGGGTGTTGGGATCCGCCCCGAACGCGGTGGGACATCCGCAAAACATCTTGGTGGCGGTGTGCAGCTCTACGTGCACCTCCATGCCCATGACGGGATCGAAACGTGACACGACCTCGGTGAACTCCATGCGGAACAATCTAGCCGAAGAGGCAGGCGGCCTCGCGGTAGCGGTCCTCCGGAACGGTCTTGAGCACCGCGACGGCGTCCTCGACCGGCACCATCTCGATCGACTCCCCGCGTAGCGCGACGATCTGGCCGAAGTCACCGCGGTGCACGGCGTGAGCCGCGTGCACCCCGAAACGGGTCGCCAGGACGCGGTCGTACGCGGTCGGGGTCCCGCCTCGCTGGATGTGACCCAGCACGGTGGTCCGGACGTCGCGGTTCATGCGCTCGGCGATCGCGGCGGCCATCTGGTCGGCCACCCCGGTGAACACCTCGTGGCCGAACTGGTCGTTGCCGCCCGCGCGGAGCGTCATCCCGGATCCCTCGACGGGCGTCGCCCCTTCGGCCACCACGCAGATCCCGTAGGCCTCCCCCATCTGGAACCGGCGCTTCATCACCTTGCACACGTAATCGATGTCGAACGGCACCTCGGGGATGACGATCATGTGCGCGCCGGACGCCAACCCCGCGTGGAGCGCGATCCAGCCGGCGTGCCGGCCCATCACCTCGACGAGCATGACCCGCTCGTGGGACTCCGCCGTCGTGTGCAGCCGATCGATCGCATCGGAGGCGATCGAGACGGCGGTGTCGAAGCCGAAGGTGTAGTCGGTGCCGCCGACGTCGTTGTCGATGGTCTTGGGCACCCCCACCACGGGGATGCCGTTCTCGGTCAACCAGCGGGCCGCCTTGAGCGTTCCGTCGCCACCGATGGCCACCAGGGCATCGATCGCATGCCGCTCGAGGGTCTCGCGGATCTCCGGCAGGCTCGCCGTGAGGATGTCGGGGTTCAGTCGACCGGTTCCGAGAATCGTGCCACCGCGCAGCAGGATGCGATCGATGCCCTCGTCGTCGAACAGCGGTACCGCACGGTCGTTCACCAACCCGGACCACCCGTCCTGGAACCCCAGGACCGGGGAGTCGTACTCCGAGTTGGCGGTGCGGACCAGCGCGCGGATGACCGCGTTGAGTCCGGGACAGTCGCCGCCGGCGGTCAGGACACCTATACGCACGTCGAGCTCCTCTCGGTTCCCCCGCAGTCTAGGTCCGCATGCGGCCCACCACGGTGGTCACCGCGCCGGGCTCACCGACTGTTCACCGGTTCGGAACGCCATGGTGGCCAGACCGCCCAACAGGACGACCGCGGCGGGCAGGTACATCGCGTCCGCCACGGCCTGACCGATGTCACCGTGCGCGACGAACCGGGCCTGCACCAGGGCGCCGATCGCGGCGGACCCGAGGACCGCACCGACCTGGCGGGTGGTGTTGTAGACACCGGACCCCGCGCCAGCCGACGCCATCTCCAGGCGCCGCATCGCCGTCGACGACGTCGGGGCCCACACACACCCGTTGGCCACACCCATCAGTGCGATCGGACCGAGCAGGACGGGAATCGAGGTCTGGGCGTCCATCACCAGGGCGAGCCAGAACAGGGACACCGCGTACGAGAAGTAGCCGATGCCCGTGAAGATCCTCGGGTCGATACTGTCCGCCCACCGGCCGACCACCGGTGCGAGGACGCCCGCGATCAACGCCATCGGCAGCAGCATCATGCCCGCGCGGGTCGGACTGAGCTCCTTGACCCCCTGGAGATAGAACATGATCGGGACCATGGTGCCGGCGGTGACGAAGCCGATCGTGGAGACCCCGAACGTCCCGATCGAGAAGTTGCGATCGCGGAACAGGCGTAGAGGAACGAGCGGCTCGGTCCGGACCCGGGACTGCCACCACACGAACACCACGAGTCCCACCACGCCGGCGACGATGAGCCCCGTGGTGGTGCCGCCCCACCCGTGCTCCTCCCCCTGCTGGATCCCGAACACCAGGAAGAACATGCCGACGGCGGACAGGACGATCCCCGGCACGTCGTACGAACGCGACCGGGTCTCCAGAACCGGTACCCACAGCCACACCAGCACCACGGCGAGGACGCCGAACGGGATGTTGACGAAGAAGACCCACCGCCAGTCGAACGCGTCGATCAATACCCCGCCGAACACCGGGCCCACGACGGAGGCGATCCCCGCGACGGCGCCCCATGCGCCCATGGCCGCGCCGCGCCGGGCCGGCGCGAACACACGGGTGATGACACTGAGCGACTGCGGGGTCAGCAGTGCCGCGCCGAAACCCTGGAACACCCGCGCCACGATGAGCGTCTCGATGTCGGGTGCCAATCCGCACCACAGGGAGGCGCCGGTGAACACCACCAATCCCGCGATCGCCACGGTGCGGGGCCCGACCTGGTCACCGAGACGGCCGGTGAACAGCAACGGCACCACGTACGCCAGCAGATACGCGCTGGTCACCCAGATGACCTGGTTGGTGGTGGCACCGAGCTGGGTGACGAACGCGTCGGTGGCCACCGCGACGATCGTCTGATCCACCAGGATCATGAAGAACCCGATGACCAGTGCCGCGAGCGCCTTCCATGCGTCCCTCTCGGGGACGGTCGTCACGCTATCGCGCCTCTCGCGGCCTCGTAGGCGGCCCCGACCCGGTACAGGCGGTCGTCGGCGAGCGCCGGCGCCATGATCTGCAGACCGGCGGGCAGGCCCTCGACCAGGCCGGACGGAACAGACATGCCGCAGTGCCCGGCCAGGTTGAGCGGCAGGGTGCACAGGTCGAACTGGTACATGGCGACCGGGTCCTCCACCTTGTCCCCGAGCGGGAACGCGGTGGTCGGCGTGGTCGGCGAGATCAGGACGTCGACCTTCTCGTAGGCGGCGTCGAAGTCGCGTGCGATGAGCGTGCGTACCTTCTGGGCCTGGCCGTAGAACGCGTCGTAGTACCCGGCCGACAGGGCGTAGGTGCCGAGCATGATGCGGCGCTTGACCTCGGGGCCGAAGCCGGCCTCGCGGCTGGCGGCCATGACCTGGTCCGCCGAACCGTCACCGGTCCGCAGGCCATAGCGCATGGCGTCGAAGCGTGCCAGGTTGCTGGAGACCTCGGACGGCAGGATGAGGTAGTAGGCGGGCAGTGCGTACCGGAAATTGGGGCACGAGACCTCCACGATCTCCGCGCCCAGCTCGCGCAGCGTGTCCACCGCCGCACGGAAGGACGCCTCGACACCGGGCTGGTAGCCCTCACCGGAGAACTCCGTGACCACGCCGACCCGCAGGCCGGTCAGATCGCCCCTGGCGCCCTCCCGGGCGGCGGCGACGACGTCTGGGATCGCGACGTCGAGACTGGTGGAGTCGCGCGGGTCGTGCCCGGCGATCACCTGGTGCAGCAGCGCGGTGTCCTCGACCGTGCGGCCGCACGGGCCGCCCTGGTCGAGAGACGACGCGCAGGCCACGAGGCCGTAACGCGAGACCGTGCCGTAGGTGGGCTTGACGCCGACCGTCGCGGTGAGCGCGGCGGGCTGGCGGATCGACCCGCCCGTGTCGGTGCCGATGGCGATCGGCGCCTGGTGGGAGGCCAGCGCGGCGGCCGAACCGCCGCCGGACCCGCCGGGGGTCCGGCTCGGATCCCACGGGTTTCGGGTGGGCCCGTAGGCGGAGTTCTCGGTCGAGGACCCCATCGCGAACTCGTCCATGTTGGTCTTGCCGAGGATCGGGATGCCCGCCTCGCGGAGCCTGGCGGTGACCGTCGCGTCGTACGGCGAGCGGTAGCCCTCGAGCATCCGAGAGCCGCACGTGGTGGGCGCGTCCGTGGTGGTGAACACGTCCTTCAGGGCGATGGGCACGCCGGCCAGCGGGCCGAGCTCCTCGCCGGCCGCCAGTCGGGTGTCGACGTCCCGGGCCGCCCGGAGGGCCTCGTCCGCGCCCACGTGGAGGAACGCGTTGATCTGGCCGTCGACCTCGTCGATCCGGTCCAGGTGCGCACGGGTGACCTCCTCCGAGGACACCTCCCGCGCGGCGATCCGGCCCGCCAGCTCGGCGGCGGTGGCGGTGGTGAGCTCGGTCATGCGTCCTCCCCCAGGATCTGCGGAACCTCGAAGCGCTGTTCGTCGGCGGCCGGGGCCTGGTCGAGGGCCTGCTCCGGGGTGAGGCCCGGGGTGACCACGTCGTCCCGGTACACGTTGGTGATAGCGGTGGGGTGGCTCATCGCGGGCACGTCCTCCGCGGCGACCTCGGACACCGCCTGCACGTGGTCGAGGATGTCGGTGAGCTGCTGTGCGAACGAGTCCAGCTCGGAGTCGCTCAGTTCCAGGCGGGAGAGCCTGGCCAGATGCGCGACGTCCCCGCGTGAGATCGAGGTCACGTGCCTGCCCCTTTCCGTGACGTGGTCGGTACCGGCCCAGCCTAGTCAGCCCATATGCGTGCGGCACAATGGGCGTCATGTCTTATCTTCTCCGTGTCATGCTGCCCGACCGACCGGGCAGTCTCGGTTCCCTCGCGGTGGCGCTGGGGACCGTGGACGCGGACATCATCAGCCTCGACGTGGTCGACCGTTTCGACGGGGTCGCCGTGGACGACATCGTCGTGGAGGTCCCCCACGGCACCTTCCCCGACGCCCTCATCACCGCGGCGGAGCGACTGGACGGCGTGCACGTCGACTCCCTTCGCCCGTTCGGCGGGATCCTCGACGCCCACCGCGAACTCGAACTCATCGACGCCGTCGCCGGGGCGGGTGCAGGGGCCGCGCAAATGCTCGCGGACGAACTCCCCGCCGCGCTGCGCGTCGGCTGGGCCCTGGTGGTGGAGGTGACCGGGGACGCGGTGTGCCGGCTGGCCGCGCGGGGCGAATCCGCGCCGATGTGGGACGGTGGCGAGGTGTCCGTGTTGTGCGGCCTGGACCGGGTCACCGCACTGGATGACGACGACGACGGCGTGCCGGCGGAGTGGAGGGCCATGGACACCTCGCTCGCCGCGGCGCCGTTGAACTCGGGGCACGTCCTCGTGGTGGGCCGACCGGGCGGTCCCTCGTTCCGGCCGTCCGAGATCGCCCGCCTGGGATATCTCACGGGGATCCTCCGGACCCTCGACGCGGGCTGAGGCGCAGCCCCGCCGCGACCAGGGCCGAGACGATCGCGACCGCGGGGAGGATCCACGCGAGCCGCCAGAGGGTCGCGAACATCGAGAACTGCTCGTTGCTGAGGAACTGGGTCGCCGGCGACCAGATGCCGACGAGATGCTCGAGCACCCCGACGCCATCCGTCGCCCGGTAGGTTTCCCGCAGCCACAGCAGTCCGAGGAACGCTGAGGCCGCGGACGCGGCGATCGCCGTCGCCGTCCAGAACGCCGGACGGGCGGCCCACCGGCGACCGCCCGCCACGGCGGTCACGATCACGCCCGCCAGCGCCCCGCAGTAGACCGGCCACCCCGAGCGCCAGGGCAGATACATCGGCATCTCGAGGATCGGCTCCACGGGCTGCCTACTCGTCGACCGGGGCCGGGGCCGGACCGTTCTCCATCAGGTCCACGAAGCCGGCCTCGTCCAGGATCGTCAGCCCGAGTTCCTCGGCCTTGGCCGCCTTGGACCCCGGATTGTCCCCCACGACCACGTAGTCGGTCTTCTTCGACACCGAGCCGGAGGCCTTGCCGCCGCGGGCGATGATCGCCTCCTTGATCCCGTCCCGGGTGAAGCCCTCCAGCGAACCCGTGGCGACGATCGTCAGACCCTCCAGGGTCCGGCGGATCGACTCGTCCCGCTCGTCGGCCATCGAGACCCCGGCGGCGGTCCAGCGGTCGACGATCTCCCGGTGCCAGTCGACGTCGAACCACTCGACCACCGAGGCCGCGATGGCCGACCCCACACCGTCCGTCTCCGCCAGCTCCTCCTCGGAGGCGGCGCGGATGGCCTCCATGGTCCCGAACCTGGTCGCCAGGGCGCGCGCGGCCGTGGGGCCCACGTGCCGGATCGACAGGGCGACCAGCACCCGCCACAGCGGCCTGTCCTTCGCGGTGGCGAGGTTGGCCAGCAGCTTGCGGCCGTTCTCGGTGAGCACGGTGCGCTCGGCGTCGGCCCCCGCCTCGATCTGCTTGCGGGTCGCCTTGTCGATACGGGTGTAGAGGTCCGTTCTGAGCAGGTCGGACTCGGAGAGGTCGAACAACCCTGCCTCGTTCTCGAGCACCCCGCTGGCGAGCAGGTCCGAGGCACCTTCGTATCCGAGCGCCTCGATGTCCAGGGCGTTGCGGGAGGCCAGGTAGAACAGCCGCTCCCGCAGCTGGGCGGGGCAGGAGCGCTGGTTGGGGCAGCGCCAGTCCGCATCGCCCTCCTTGGCCGGGGCCAGGACGGTGTCGCACTCTGGACAGCGTTCGGGGAAGACGAACTCGCGCTCGGTGCCGTCGCGCCGCTCGACCACCGGGCCCAGCACCTCGGGGATCACGTCACCGGCTTTGCGGATCACCACCGTGTCGCCGATGAGCACGCCCTTGCGGATGACCTCCGTCTGGTTGTGCAGGGTCGCCAGCGAGACCGTCGACCCGGCGACGGTGACGGGCGCCATGTGGGCGAACGGGGTGACACGCCCGGTGCGTCCGACGGAGACCCGGATGTCCAGCAGTTCCGTCATGACCTCCTCGGGTGGGTACTTGTAGGCGATGGCCCACCGCGGCGCGCGCGAGGTCTGACCGAGCCGGCGTTGGACCGCACGGTCGTCGATCTTCACGACCAGACCGTCGATCTCGTGCTCCGGATCGGTGCGGTGTTCGCCCCAGTACCGCATCCGCTCGACCACCTCCTCCACCCCGGTGGCGGGAGCGGTGTGCGGTGAGACCGGCAGGCCCCATTCCGCCAGTGCGAGGTAGACGTCGTGGAGGCTCTCGAAGGTCGCGCCCTCCACTGCGCCCAGTCCGTGGCAGTACATGCCGAGTCGACGCTGGGCCGTGACGGCCGGGTTCTTCTGACGCAGTGATCCGGCCGCACTGTTGCGGGGGTTGGCGAACGGCGGCTTGCCCTCGGCCACCAGGCGGGCGTTGAGGTCGGCGAAGTCCTCGAGACGGAAGAAGACCTCCCCCCGGACCTCGAGGAGCGACGGCACCGGTCGGTCGTCCGACGAGGTGAGGGTGACCGGGATGTCATCGATGGTCCGTGCGTTGAGGGTGACGTCCTCGCCGGTGCGACCGTCTCCGCGGGTCGCGGCGCTGACCAGTCTGCCGTCGCGGTACACCAGATCAAGTGCGACGCCGTCGATCTTGACCTCGCACAGGAACGGCAGCCTGTCCTCCGGTACGCCCGCCTGCTCGACGGCGGAGGCGACCCAGTCCCGGAGCTCCTCCTCGGAGAAGACGTTGTCCAGGCTGGTCATCCGCTCGAGGTGTTCGACCGGGGTGAACTCCGTCGAGAACCCGCCGCCGACCAGCTGCGTGGGCGAGTCCGCGTTCCGCAGTCCCGGGTGCTGCTCCTCGAGCGCCTGCAGCTCGGTGAAGAGCCGGTCGAACTCGGCGTCGGAGACGATGGGCGCGTCCTTGACGTAATAGCGGAACTGGTGGTCGCGGACGGTCTCCGCGAGTACGGTCCACTCTTGCCGCACCTCCGGCGGGATGTCCCCTGTGCCGACCGGCTCGCTGCTGTCATCGGGATGGCTCACGTGGACAGGGTAATGCCGAGCGGACCTCGATGTCGGAGCGCTGCCCTACGGTGAGCCCATGACAACCGACATCCAGCACCCCACCGCCATCGACCGGAACCGACTTCTCGCCTTCGATCTGGAGACCACCGGTCCCGATCCACGAACCGCGCACATCGTGTCCTCGGCGCTCATCGCGATAGACGGGGCAGACAAGAAGGAACGGAACTGGCTCGCCGACCCGGGGATAGAGATACCCGAGGGGGCGACGGCGGTCCACGGCATCACCACGGCGCACGCACGGGAGAACGGTCGCCCCCACGCCGAGGTGGTGACCGAGACCGTGGCGGCCATCCGGCGCGGTTGGCGCGAGGGCCGCACCCTCGTCGTGTTCAACGCGTGCTACGACCTGACGATCCTGCGCCGGTGGGACCCGTCATTCGAGATCCTCGGGCCCGTGGTCGATCCGTATGTCGTGGACCGGGCTGTCGACCCCTACCGGAAGGGCAAGAGGACTCTCGCGGCCGTGTGTGGGGTCCACGGTATCGCGTTGGACTCCGCTCACGAGGCCGCGGCGGACGCGCTCGCGGCCGCACGGCTGGCATGGAAGATGTTGGGCGTCCAACAGGAACTGTCCGGGTCCGACTGGCGGGAGGTCAACGCGCAGCAGTCGCGCTGGCACCAGACGCGGCAGCGTGACTTCGTCGACTATCTGGAGCGCTCGGGCAAGGATTCCTCCGACGTCAACCTGCTGTGGCCTCTGGCTGCGGTGTAGACGCGTCGCGCGGCGCCGTCACCGTCGGTCACTCCGCCACCCGCGGGGCCGTCTCGGCCACCAGCCGGGCTCCACGGAGAGCGGCCGTGGCCTGTGCGGCACCGGAGGTGGTCTCTTCGGGGGTCAGCGAGAGCACCACCCGACCCAGGCTCGAATACCTGGGTGCGCTCAGGCGGTCGAGCAGTGCGAGCAGACTCACCGCCGTCTGCTCCGCCTCGGCCGTGGTGCGCGGTGGACGGGCAGCACCGGGAAGCCCCTCCAGATGGAGGATCCCACCGTTGCCGAGCACCGTACCGGCGGCGTCGAGTGCGTCGTGCGACTGTGCGGAGTAGAGCGGGGCCGCGGTCAGGCACACCCCGTCGAGTGGCGTCTCGTCACGTGGTGTCTCGGTGACGACCGACCAGGCCGGGGGTGCCCCGGGATCGGAGATGACCGGGACGCGAATCAGGACCTCGGCTGCCCCCGCGCGACGCAGTGCGTCGCCGAACCGGCACAGCGACACGGCGAGTCGATCCGGCGGCACGGCCGCGATGGGATCGAATCGGCTGGGCGAGTGGACGGTGCCGGCCGCGACGTGCCAGAGAAGCGGCTCGTCCAGCACGATGCGGGCGCCCGCTCCGATGCGGCGTGCCAGTTGCGCGGCTCGCGCGCTCGCCCCCTCCGCGAGGGAGGCGGCGAGGTCTCGTCGGGCCCCGCGGTCGCTGAGGACGGGCATCCCACCGGGAAGCTCGATCCCGGCGGCCAGGGACCACGGGCCCACCACACGGACCTGCAGGCGGCGGCTCCCCGGTGACGGGTCCGCCTCGGGATCCCTGGCCTGCTCGTCGGCCTCCTCGAGCGCGTCCGCGTCCCGGTCGAGGAAGTCGGTGGCCCGACGGGCGAGGCGGCCCGGGGCATCGGCGAGTCTCCACCCGCGCGGCGAGACGTCGACCGGAAGGTCCGCGAGCAGAGCCAGCGTGCGTCCGATCTGGTCCGCGCCCGGGCCGCGTTCCGGCAGCTCCGGCAGGAAGGGCAGCGCGTGGCATTCCCCCATCACGACCCGGGCCGACTCCCGAGGGTCGGTCCCGGGCATGGGTCCGGGCCCGGTACCGGCCGGTGCCACCGGGGTCACGCGGTCTCCGTCACCGGTCGTGATGCGGAGATGGTCCCGCTGCCGAGCACGCGGTCGCCGTCCGGTTCGGGCCGGTACAGCACGGCCGCCTGCCCCGGGGCCACACCACGGATCGGCTCGTCGAGGGTGATCTCGAGGAGGGCCTGCGCGCCGTCGCCTACCCGCCGGACGTAGCCCGGTGTCGCTTCACCATGGGCCCGGATCTGCACGAGGCAATCGGTCTCGCGGATGTCGTCGTCGACCAGCCAGTAGGGCGAGGTCGCGGTCATCGCGACGGAGAGCAGATGATCCGCGCCGCCGACGGTCACCGTACCGGTGTCGGCGTCGATCGCGGTCACGTAGCGGGGACGGCCGTCCGCGGCGGGGCCCCGGACCCCGAGGCCCTTTCGCTGGCCGATGGTGAACCCGTGCACGCCCTCGTGGCGCCCGAGCTCGTCGCCTGTGTCGGCGTCGACGAGCGCTCCGGGACGCAGTCCGATGCGCGCCCCGAGGAACGCGCGTGTGTCCCCGGAGGGGATGAAGCAGATGTCGTGACTGTCGGGCTTGGAGGCCACGGGCAGCCCGGCGGTCCCGGCCTCCGCTCGGACCTGGGACTTGAGCGAGTCCCCCAGCGGGAACATCGAGTGCGCGAGTTGTTGCGGGGTGAGCACGCCGAGGACGTACGACTGGTCCTTGGCGTCGTCCACGGCGCGACGGAGAACCGGCCGGTGGGAGCCGTCGGGCAGTTCCTCGGTCGACAGACGTGCGTAGTGGCCGGTGGCGACGGCGTCGAAGCCGAGCGCAACCCCCCGTTCGAGGAGTGCCTCGAACTTGATGCGCTCATTGCACCGCAGGCAGGGGTTGGGCGTCTCGCCCCGGGCGTAGGACTCGACGAAGTCGTCGATCACGTCCGCACGGAAGCGTTCGGCGAAGTCCCAGACGTAGAACGGGATGCCCAGCAGGTCGGCGACACGGCGGGCGTCACCGGCATCCTCCCGGGAGCAGCATCCGCGTGACCCGGTACGGAGGGTCGCCGGATCGGCGCTGAGCGCGAGGTGGACACCGACGACATCGTGTCCGGCGGCGACGGCCCTGGCGGCGGCGACGGCGGAGTCCACTCCCCCGCTCATGGCGGCGAGAACCCTCATGACGCGGCCACTCCGGCGCGGGCGAGCCCGAGGCCGGCGACGCGGGCTCGTTCGGCTGCGGGTCCGAGAGCGGCGATCGCGGCGTCGACGTCGGCCTCGGTGGTGGTGTGCCCCAGACTCAGACGCAGACTGCTGCGGGCCGCGGCGTCGTCGGCCCCGAGGGCCAGGAGAACGTGGCTCGGCTCGGCCACGCCGGCGGTGCAGGCCGACCCGGTGGAGCATTCGATCCCGGCGGCGTCGAGCAGCAGGATGAGCGACTCGCCGGAGCAACCCGGGAACGTGAGGTTGGCGATCCCGGGCAGGCGCTGGCCTCCGCCGTTGGCGATCGCGCCGGGAACCTCGGCGAGCACACCGGCGACCAGTCGATCGCGGAGCCGGCTGAGGCGCAGGGCCTCGGAATCCATCTCCCTTACCGCCTCCTCGAGCGCGGCGGCCATCGCGACGGCCCCGGGGACGTCCACGGACCCGGACCGCAGGTCCCGCTCCTGGCCGCCCCCGTACCCGATCGGCAGGCAGTCGGCACTTCGGTCGAGGAGCAGTGCGCCGACACCGAGCGGGCCACCGAACTTGTGCGCGGAGAGGCTGAGGGAGGTCACGCCGAGGGCGGAGAAGTCGACCGGGACGTGCCCGACGGCCTGGACCGCGTCGGTGTGGACGGCCGCACCCACCGCGCGGGCCGGGCCGGCCGTCGCCGCGACGTCGGTGAGGGTGCCTATCTCGTTGTTGCCGAGCATCGTCGCGACGAGGGCGAGCCGGGACCCGACCTCGTCGGCGAGGTCGCGGACCGTGCCCGGGGTGACGGCACCTCGGGAATCCACGGGCAGCACGCGGACGTCTTTCCGCCCGCCGCGGTCGGTGGCCAGGTGCGCGGCGGCGTCGAGGACGGAGTGGTGTTCCGTCGCCCCGACGGCCACCACGTCGCCGGCCGCGGCGCCGGCCTGACCCAGGACGGCGAGATTGTCGGACTCGGTCCCCCCGGAGGTGAACACGACCTCGGACGGTCGGCAGCCGAGATGGTGCGCGAGCGACTCGCGGGCTTCCTCGACACGGCGGCGGGCACGGCGTCCGGAGCCGTGGAGCGAGGACGCGTTACCGACCGCGGAGGCCGCCTCGGCGTAGGCGGCGACGGCGGCCTCACGCATCGGGGTGGTCGCGGCGTGGTCCAGATAGTGCACGGAGCGGGTGGTGGGCATATCGCTGGCAAGGATACGCCCGAACGCGCCGGACCCCGGCACCGCAGGGGTGCCGGGGTCCGGGGACGCTGGTGGACGCGGTGTGCGTCCCGACTCACTTACGGGCGTTGATGGCCTCGGTGAGCTGCGGTGCGACGTTGAACAGGTCGCCGACGATGCCGTAGTCCGCGATCTCGAAGATCGGGGCCTCCTCGTCCTTGTTCACGGCGACGATGGTCTTCGACGTCTGCATACCGGCGCGGTGCTGGATCGCGCCCGAGATACCCAGGGCGATGTACAGCTGCGGCGAGACGGTCTTGCCGGTCTGGCCGACCTGGAACTGGCCCGGGTAGTAACCCGAGTCGACGGCCGCACGCGACGCGCCGACCGCACCCTTGAGGGAGTCGGCGAGGGGCTCGACGACCTTCTCGAAGTTCTCCGCGGAGCCGACGCCACGACCACCCGAGACGACGACGGTCGCCTCGGTGAGCTCGGGACGGTCGCCACCGACGATCGGGTTGCGCGAGATGACCTTGGCGGCGTTCTCGGGCTCGGGAACCTGCACCTCTACGACCTCTCCGGCGCCGGCGGCCGGGGCCGCCTCGACGGAGCCCGGACGCAGCGTGTAGATCGGGGTCTCGCCGGAGACGGTCGCCTCGACGGTGAATGCGCCACCGAAGATCGAGTGGACGGCCGAGCCGTCGGACTTGATCTCGACGACGTCGCAGAGGGTGCCGGACCCGGTGCGGGCCGCGAGACGACCCGCGACCTCCTTGCCCTCGAACGTGGCGGCCAGGACGATCGCGGCGGCGCCCTGCTCGGCGAGGCCAGCCAGGACGTCGACCTTGGGTGTGACGAGGTAGTTCTGGACCGCGTCGCCCTCGGCGACGTAGATCTTCTCCGCGCCGGCCTCCTTGAGGGCCTCGGTGAGCGCGGCGGCGGTGCCGGTCTCACCGAAGACGACCGCGGAGGGCTCTCCGAGTGCACGAGCGGCGGTCAGCAGCTCGAGGGACACCTTCTTGAGTTCGCCGTCGACGTGCTCGACCGCGACGAGGACTTCAGCCATGGTGGATTCTCCTTGAAAAAGACTGGGATGAGTCGGTCGGGGTGAGTTCGCGTCAGATGAGCTTCTGCGACACGAGGTACTTGGCGACGTCGTTGCCGCCCTCGCCCTCGTCCGTGACCTTCTCACCGGCGGCGCGCGGCGGCTTGGGGCTCGCGGAGGTCACACTCGACGCCGCGTTGTCCTTGCCCACCTGTCCGGCCTCGACGTTCGCGTCGGCCAGGGTCAGGTTCTCGACCGGCTTCTTCTTGGCGGCCATGATGCCCTTGAAGGACGGGAACCGCGGCTCGTTGATCTTCTCTCCGACGGAGACGACGCACGGCAGGGGCGCCTCGACCTCGAAGATGCCCTCGTCGGTCTCGCGCTCGCCCTTGGCGACGCCGTCGGCGATCTCCAGGGTGCGCATGTGCGTCAGCTGGGGAAGGCCGAGGTACTCGGCGAGGATGGCCGGGACGGCACCCATGCGCCCGTCGGTGGCCTCGTTACCGGCGATGACCAGCTCGGTGCCCTCGATGGTGCCCAGGACGTTGGC
Organism: Dietzia sp. B32; assembly: GCF_024732245.1. Classification (NCBI taxonomy): domain Bacteria; kingdom Bacillati; phylum Actinomycetota; class Actinomycetes; order Mycobacteriales; family Dietziaceae; genus Dietzia; species Dietzia sp. B32. Next base: position 552,640 of record NZ_CP093845.1, read on the forward strand.
CAGGGCCCACGAGGTCTGGACGACGTCGGAGCCGTGGAGCGCCTCGTCGTTGAGGTGCACGGCCTTGTCGGCGCCCATCGACAGGGCCTTCCGGATGGCCTCGGTGGCGCGGTCCGGGCCGGCGCACAGGACGGTGACCTCGCCGCCGTGGGCCTCCTTGATCTGGAGAGCCTGCTCGACGGCCTTCTCGTTGATCTCGTCCAGGACCGCGTCCGCGGCCTCGCGGTCCAGGGTGTAGTCCCCGTCCGAGAGCTTGCGCTCCGAATAGGTGTCGGGAACCTGCTTGATCAGTACGACGATGTTCGTCATGGGCCTGCGTCGACCTCCTGCGAGTCGGGGCGGGGTGCGCCCCCGTCATGACCGGGCGCACCGGATTGTGGTCCTGCCACACACAATAACGCGGCCACGCCCGCGGTGACGGGGCCGGGGCCGGTCGGTGGCCGCCGGCGGTCGGTGGCCGCGGTCGGCGGCTCAGTTGATGCGCTTCTCCCAGCCGGACCACGCGGCGTCGCGCAGTTCGTTCTTGCGCACCTTGCCCGTGGACGTCCGCGGCAGCGCCTCGGTCAGCTCCACGGCGCCCGGTACCTTGTAGCGCGCGATCCGGGTCCGGCAGTGTTCGACCACGCCGTCGGCGTCGAGGGCCGAGCCCGGCCTGACCACGACGTAGGCCTTGGGGCGCTCGCCCCATTTCTCGTCGGGCATGGAGACCACGGCGCAGTCCACGACGTCGGGGTGCGAGACGATCGCCTGCTCGACCTCGATCGTGGAGATGTTCTCGCCGCCCGACACCACCACGTCCTTGGCCCGGTCGAGGAGCTGCACGTAGCCGTCCGGATGCATGACGCCCAGGTCACCCGAGTGGAACCAGCCGCCCGCGAACGCGGTGGCCGTGGCCTCGGGGTCGCCGAAATACCCCTTCATGACCCCGTTGCCGGTCATGACGACCTCGCCCATGGTCACTCCGTCGGCGGGCACGTCGACCAGATGGCTCTCCCCCGGCGAGGTGCGTTCGACGACGCGCACGGTGTCGGCGTGGATCATCGCCACCCCCTGCCGCGACTTCAGCCCTGCGCGCTCGTCGGGATCCAACCCGGACCACCCCGGCTGCGGCGTGCAGACCGTGAACGGGCCGTAGGTCTCCGTCAACCCGTACACCTGGGTGACGTCGATTCCGAGGTCCTCGAAGCGCCGCAGGATGGTCGGCGAGGGCGGGGCCCCGGCGGTGACCATGCGGATCCCCTCGATCGGCCGGGCTGCCGGGTCGTCGGCGATGGTGGACAACACGGCTGGTGCACCGGCCAGGCGGTTGACCCCCTCGTCGTCGAACAGTCGCCAGATCTCGTCCCCGCGGACGGCGCGCAGACACACATGGGTCCCCCTCGCACCGGTCAGGGCCCAGGTGGTGCACCACCCGTTGCAGTGGAACATCGGCAGCGTCCACAGGTACTTCGAGTCGGCGTCGAGGCCCTGGGTGATGATCTCGCCGAGGGAGTTGAGGTAGGCGCCCCGATGCGTGTACATGACGCCCTTGGGTCGGCCGGTCGTACCGGAGGTGTAGTTGACCGCGATGACGGAGTCCTCGTCGGCGACAGTCCACGACACGGGCTGCGGCGAGGCGGACGCGAGGGCGTCCTCCAGGGACTCGGCGCGCGGGCCGAACCGGGCCGGGTCGGGTTGCGAGCCGTCCGCGTCCGGGGCGACCAGGACGAGGCGCAGCGCATCCGGGACATCGTCGCCCAGCCCCGCGAGGAGGTCGGCGTCCGCGATGAGGACGGCGATCCCGGCGTGCTCGACGATGTAGGCGATCTCCGCAGGGGCGAGGCGGGTGTTGAGGGCGACCACGGCGCCGCCCGCGAGCGGAACGCCGAACTGCGCGAGCAGTGCCTCGGCCGAGTTCGGCGCCAGGACGCCCACCCGGTCACCGCGCGCGACGCCACGCATCTTCAACACGGAGGCCAGCCGGGTGGCCCGGTCGGCGAACTCGGCGTAGGTCTGACGGCGCGGGCCGTCGACGACCGCGGTGGCGTCGGGTGAGACGCGCGCGGCCTTCTCGAGGAAGCTCAGCGGGGTGAGCGCGGTGTCGAGTCCGGAGTTCGCTGTCATCGGGGTGTAGCCGCCTCTCGTGGGCACGGGTGATGCCCGTCACGGTAGCGGCGGAGTGCACTCCGCGATCCGCGATTCCCCCTCCCGCACCCCTGCCCCGGGCGGCTTCGGGGAGCGCCGGTCAGGTGAGGGGCGGGCGGCGGACTACTCTCTCGTGTGACTGTCTCGACTCGACGGGGGGACCTGTGGCACCGGCATCGACACCGGCACTGACACCGCGCACCGCGCGGTCCCTGGTCGCCGTCGCGCTCGCGGCGGGAGTGCTCGCCGGGTGCGCCTCGGACACCGAGAGCGGCGGTGCCCGCCTGGGCCAGGCCGCGAGCTGGTCCTCGGTCGCCGGCGGGCCGCCCAACTCCGGTCGTGCCCACTCCGCGGTCACGGACGCCCCCGAACTGCTGTGGTCCCGTGCGTTGGGGGCGCCCGCGATCGGCGTGGCCTCCTCGGACGGCATCGGCACGTCATTCCAGGCCACGGTCTCCGAGCGCGGGTGCAACCTCTTCGCACTGACCGCCGAGGACGGCCGCAAGCGCTGGTGTCTACGACTGCCGACGGACGGCCCGCGCATCACCGCGACGGTCGACGCACGCGGGTCGTTGTTCGTCCCGATGTACGGCGGGGTGGGCGCGCTGGCGGCCGAAGGCGAGAACCGCTGGTTCGCCGCGACGAAGGGCGTGCCCACCACCGTGACGTTGCTGGACGGCCGTCACCTGCTGCTCGTGTCGCATCTCGGGGTGGCGCGGGTGGTCAACGCCCACACCGGTCTGGACGCCACTCCCGAACTGCGGCTCACCGGGAACATCGCGACCGACGACCGGGCCTACGGCCTCCCGTGGTGCGCCACCGGTGAGCGCGGCTGCCCGGCGCCCTCCCCCGCCGCCGTGGACACCGACACGGCGACGGCCTACCTCACCGCATGGACGCCGGGCGCCGACGACCCGGAACTGGTCGCGGTCCGGCTGGTCCCCGGCGAGTTCACGGCCCTCGAAGAAGTGTGGCGCGTGCCCCTGCCCGACGGTCGCCTGGGCACGCCGGTGGTGTTGTCGAACGACCGCGACGAGGTCTACGTCCACGCCGCCGACGGCACCCTGGGCGCGTACTCGACGTCGGACGGCGCGGTTCGGTGGTCCGCCCCGGTCGGCTACCGGCCGGACACGCCCCCCGCCCTGCTGCCCGACGGGACGCTGGTCAGCGGCGGTCGCACGACCACCGTGTGGAGGGGACCCGACGACGACCACGACGACGACGCGGGCCCGGCGCCCGTGGTGGCCGTCCGCGGGGAGGACGGAACCGGCCGGGAGGTCTGGCGCCGGGACGACCTGCGTCAGCTCACCAACCCCGCCGCGACGGCCGACGGGCGGGTGCTCGTGGCCGTGCGCTCGGGAGGTACCGACGACGAGCCCGGGATCGCGGTCCACCTGCTCGACGGCGACGACGGGGCCACCCTCCACCGGATCGAGGTACCCGCGGCGACGGGCCCGGTCTCGGGGCTCAGCGTGGACTCGGACGGCCGGATCGCGCTGACGACCGCGGTGGGCGCGGTGTACGTGTTCGAGTGACCGGGTGGTCGGGCGGTCAGTCCCGTCGGGCGGAGCGCGGCCCGCACACGAACACCACCGCGGAGCTGCCGATCCGGGTCACGACGAGGGCCAGCGGCCGTGACCCGCTGAGGGCGAGCGATCGCCGCAGCACGTCGGGATCCGTGTCGACACCGCGCACGAGGATCTCCAACGACCCGCAGTCGCGCTGCCGCAGCACGCGGCGCAGCTGCTTGCGGTCCAGCCTGCACTTCTCGAGGACCTCGAACCCGGTGTAGCCGTCCGGGACCCGTGGGCCGGTCAGGTGGGCGATCCTCGGGTCGAGCTGACGGAGCCCGTGACGGCGGGCCCAGTGACGTACGAGACCAGCGCGGACGACCGCCCCGTCGGGATCCACGATGAACCGCTCGGCCTCCTCGTGGGCGTCGACCTCGTCGTCGTCGCGGTCGGTCACCTCCTCCACGTGGACCGCGACACCGTCCGCGACGAGGCGCGGTGGCCCCCACGGCCCCGGCGCGTGGGCGGCGGTCGTGCGGAGCACCGTGGCCCGACGGCGCACGCCGGCCGACAGGCCCGGCGACCACAGGCACGCCTCCCGCACCGAGCCGTCGAGGGACACCAGTTCGACCTCCCCGGAATGGTCGAGCTGCGAGGTGTCCAGGCCCGGGGCGCACTTGATGACGTGATCGCGGTCGGCGGCGACGGTGAGCAGGTCCGGCAGCGGCGGGCTGAGCCGGGCCGGGTCGTGGACGCGCCGGCCGGCGGAGCGGCGCGCGGGGTCCGCCACCAGGACGGCGTCGCGGCTGGGCGGGGCGAGCGCGTCGGCCACACACACGAGCGCGTCCGGGACGTTGTGGGCGGCCATCCGGGCGCGGACCGGGTCCAGGTCGGAGCCGATAACCCGGTCGGCGGTGCGCACCAGCTCGTTCAGTTCGGCGCCGACGGAGCAGGTGACGTCGTGGACGTCCCGGCCGGCCAGACGGCCCGCCCGCAGCGCCGCGACCGGCCACGCCGTGGCCTGCTGGACCGCCTCGTCGGTGAGGAGCATCGCCCCGGAGCCCCGGATCCGACCGTGAGCACGGGCCCGCGCGGTGACGACGTCGATAGCCGCCGCCGCATGCACGGGATCGGCGCGGCGGACGGCCGCGGTCGAGGCCACGAGGCCGGCGCGGGACCACTCCAGGCCCGCCGCGAGGTCGAGCAGGTCGCGTCCGGCGGGAGTGCGCAGGAACTCCAGGTCCTCGGGGGTCACCGCCGCAACGTTAGTTCCCGCCCGGCGCGATGGCTCGCGGGGTGGCCAGGACCTCGGCGACGTCCGCGGCCCCCGCCAGGTCGGACAGCACGTCGAGGGTGGGACGGAGCATGCCGAGCCGACCCAGGATCCCCGCCTGGGCGGCGTCGTCGGCGCGGATCCACTCGGTCGCGCGCGCCTCGGTCGTGCCGCCGTCCGGGTCGACGCCCGCCGGCAGGGCAGCCACGAAGAACAGGGTGTCGTAGCGGCGTGGGGGCCCGACCGGGGTGGTCCAGCGATCCCACGGGCGCAGCAGGTGGGCGGCCAGCACCAGCCCGTGCGCGGCGAGCAGCGAGTCCAGGTCCCCCTCCCCCGCGTCGAGCGCGCGCCGCTCGTCGGGTCCCGGCGGTCCGGCCGGTGCCGTCGCGGCCAAGCCGCCGACACCCGCCCCGGACCCCGACGCGCCCTCCGGTTCGGCGAGCAGCACCCCGGTCTCCTCGAACAACTCCCGGGCGACCCCGCGCACGGCGGCGGCGGCGCGGTCGGTGTCGATCCCGAACCGCTCCGCCCACCACGCCGGTCCGGGCCCGCGCCACGGGCGGGTGCCGTGGTAGTCCCGCGGCTCGACGCCGCCGCCGGGGAACACCGACATCCCGGCGGCGAACTGCATGGTCGCGACCCTGTGCTGGAGGAAGACCTCGACACCCCCGCCGACCCGTGCGTCGCGGATGAGGGCGACCGTGGCGGCCTCGCGGATCGGCACGGATCCCGGCGCGACGATCGCGGGCGCCTCGCGCCCCGGTCCGCCGCTCACGCCCGCGGGGCCCGTCGGTGCCGACCTGAGCGCCGTGCACGACGCGCGAAGTAGCGGCCGTCGATCGAGTCGACCACGATCGACTGGGCGAACGCGCGGCTGAGGTTGTCCGAGGTGATCACCTCGTCGATGAGTCCCATCGCGGTGACCTCTCCCTCCGCCAGGAGCATCGCGTGGGTGAAACCCGGGGGGATCTCCTCCACGTGGTGGGTGACCAGGACCGTGGCGGGGGCGTCCGGGTCCATGGCCATGTCCCCCAGACGGGCGACGAGATCCTCACGGCCTCCCAGGTCCAGGCCGGCACCCGGCTCGTCCAGCAGGAGCAGCTCGGGGTCGGTCATCATGGCGCGGGCGATGAGGACGCGCTTGCGCTCCCCCTCGGAGAGGGTGCCCCAGGTGCGCTCGGCCAGGTGCTCGGCCCCGATCGATTCGAGGGTGTCCGCGGCGCGGGCGAAGTCCTCGGGGTCGTACCGCTCCCGCCATCGGCCGAGCACGGCGTACCCGGCGGAGACGACCAGGTCCTGCACCACCTCGTCACCCGGGATGCGGCCCGCCACCGCCACCGAGGACAGACCCACCCGGCTCCGCAGCTCGGTCACCTCCGTCCGCCCCAGCTGCTCGCCGAGGATCACGGCCGTCCCGGTACTCGGGTACTCGAGCGCCGATGCGATCCGCAACAGCGAGGTCTTCCCCGCGCCGTTCGGTCCGAGCACCACCCACCGCTCATCCAGTTCCACCTGCCAGGACAGGGGCCCCACAAGGGTCTTGCCGTCCCGCCGGAGCGAGACGTCACGGAGGTCGAGGACGAGGTCGGGGTCGCTGTCGATCAGGGTGCTCACGTCGCCCATCTAACCGGTTATCGGGTCGCCGGGTGGCCAGGAACACGGCCCCGCAGGTGAACGCCGACTCGTGCGGCCCTGAAGGATCGTCCCGACTTCGATAGCGTCGTGGGGGTGACGCCGTCCACCGCGGCGCCCGCCCGCCGAGAGGAGCACCGACGTGAACGACCGTCTGGCCATCGATGAGGTCCGTCCCCTCGTCTCCTGCGGGAGGTTCCCGTCCAAGTCCGTGGTCGAAGAGATCCTGCCCGTCTCGGCGATCGTGTGGCGCGAGGGCCACGACGCGCTGTCCGCCAGCCTGGTGGTCCGACGGCCCGGTGGCGCCTCGTCCCGGGCCACGATGGTGCCCGGCACCGAGCCGGACACCTTCCACGCGCTGCTGCCCACCGACGTGCCGGGGATGTGGTCGTTCCGCGTGGAGGCGTGGTCCGACCCCTACGCCACGTGGCGTAGCGGGATCGTCAAGAAGATGGCCGCCGGCCAGGACTCGGATGAGCTGGGCAACGAGTTCGAGGTGGGCGCCCGGGTGCTCGACACGGCGATCGCCCGGGCGACCGTCGCCGGCGTCGCCGACCGCGTCGACCTGCTGACCGCCGCCGCGGCAGCGCTGCGCGGCTCCGGTGACGCGGCCACCCGCACCTCCCCGGCACTGTCGGACGAGGTCGCCGACGCGTTGGCGGACGACCCCGTGCGCGAGCTGGTCACCGTCGGCCAGACCCATCGCGTGTGGGTGGACCGCCGCGAGGCGCAGTTCAGTTCCTGGTACGAGTTCTTCCCCCGCTCCACCGGCGGCTGGGACGACGAGGGACGCCCCGTCCACGGCACGTTCGCCACCTCGCGCTCCTATGTGGACCACGCCGCCGACCTCGGGTTCGACGTCGTGTACCTGCCACCGATCCACCCCATCGGCGAGATCAACCGCAAGGGCCGCAACAACACGCTGACCCCCGGGCCCGGCGACGTCGGGTCCCCGTGGGCCATCGGTTCCGCCGAGGGTGGGCACGACGCGGTCCACCCTCTCCTCGGCACCATCGAGGACTTCCGCGAGCTGGTGGCCCACGCCCGCGAACGCGGCGTCGAGGTCGCGCTGGACCTGGCCCTGCAGTGCGCACCCGACCACCCGTGGGCCGCCGAGCACCCGGAGTGGTTCACCGTGCTGCCCGACGGGCACATCGCCTACGCCGAGAACCCGCCCAAGAAGTACCAGGACATTTATCCGGTCAACTTCGACACCGACGCGGAGGGCATCTACGCCGAGGTGCTGCGCGTGGTCCGGCTGTGGACCTCGCTCGGGGTCCGGATCTTCCGGGTCGACAACCCGCACACGAAGCCGGCCGACTTCTGGAACCGCCTCATCAGCGAGGTCAAGCGGACGGAGCCGGACGTGCTGTTCCTCGCCGAGGCCTTCACCCGTCCGGCGCGGCTGTTCGGCCTGGCCAAGCGCGGCTTCTCGCAGTCGTACACCTACTTCACCTGGAAGACCACGAAGTCCGACCTGGTGGAGTTCTGCGAGCAGCTGCTGGCCCACGTGGACGAGGCCCGCCCCAACATGTTCACCAACACCCCGGACATCCTGCATGAGTCGCTCCAACGCGGCGGCCCGGCGATGTTCGCGATCCGGGCGGTGCTCGCCGCGACGCTCTCCCCCTCGTGGGGCGTGTACTCCGGCTACGAACTCTACGAGTGGCAGCCCGTCGCCGACGGCAGCGAGGAGTACCTGGACTCGGAGAAGTACGAGCTCCGCCCCCGCGACTTCGCCGCCGCGGAGGCCGCCGGGCAGTCACTGGCCCCGTGGTTGCGCACCCTCAACCGGGTCCGCCGCGAACACCCCGCCCTGCAGCAATTGCGCACCCTGCGGTTCCACGACGTGGACAACGACCAGATCATCGCCTACTCCAAGATCGATCCGGCCACCGGGGACTGCGTGCTCGCGGTGGTCTCCCTGGACTCCCTCGGTGTCCAGGAGGGCACCCTGCACCTGGACATGGCGGCCCTGGGGTACGACGACGACGCCCGGTTCAGCGTGCGCGACGAGGTGTCCGGCTCCGAGTTCCACTGGGGGTCGAGCAACTACATCCGGCTCGAACCCTGGACCGCCGTCGCCCACATCATCGTCATCCCGCCCTGCGACGAAGCACGTAGGGTCGAACTGACCTACCGCACGCACACCGTGGATTGAGGCGAACGGCCATGGCAAAGCACAAGAAGAAAATCCGCTCCACCGACCGGCTCGGACCGGAGCAGACCTCGTCGTCGTCATCGGCGCCCGCGGCGGCTCCGGCGACGCCTGCCGTGCCCACCACTCCCCCCGCGCCCCCTGAGCCGGCCATCGCCGCCGAGCCCACGCCGATCCCCGACGAGGTACTCGGTCGGCTCCGGTCCGGAACCCACCACGACCCCCACTCGGTCTACGGCGCGCACCGGGACGGGGACGGCTCCGTCGTGCGCACCGTCCAGCCGGGCGCGGTGGAGGTGGAGGTCGTCATCGGCGACCGCACCGTCCCCATGCGCCCGATCGGTGACGGACTGTTCCACGCGGCGCTGCCCGACCCCGACGTTCCCGACTACCGCTACCGGGTCCGCTACCCCGACGGCCACACCCGCACCGTCGCGGACGGTTACCGTTTCCTGCCCACCCTCGGCGAGATCGACCTGCACCTCATCGGCGAGGGACGCCACGAACGACTGTGGGACGTCCTCGGCGCCCACGTGCGCACCTACGACACCCCGGGCGGGCCGGTCACCGGCACCTCCTTCGCGGTGTGGGCGCCGGGCGCCCGCGGGATGAGCGTGGTCGGCGACTTCTGCGGATGGAACCCCACCGCGCTGCCCATGCGCTCGATCGGATCCTCCGGGGTCTGGGAACTGTTCGTGCCCGACGTCGCCGACGGCGCGGTCTACAAGTACTGCGTCCGCGGCGCCGACGGCCGGACCATCGACCACGCCGACCCCATGGCGGTGGCCACCGAGGTGCCCCCCGCCACCGGGTCCAGGGTGTTCACGTCCGGATACGAGTGGAACGACGACGAGTGGATCGCCGCCCGCGCGACCCGCGACCACTCGCGTTCCCCGATGACCGTCCTCGAGGTCCACGTCGGATCCTGGCGACCCGGACTCGACTACCGGGAGTTCGCGCACGAGCTCGCCGACCACATCGCCGAGACCGGGTTCACCCACGTGGAGCTCATGCCCGTCGCCGAGCACCCCTTCGGCGGTTCGTGGGGCTACCAGGTCTCCTCCTACTACGCCCCGACCAGCCGGTTCGGCTCCCCCGACGACCTGCGCTATGTCATCGACCACCTGCACTCGCGCGGCATCGGCGTCCTGGTGGACTGGGTACCCGCGCACTTCCCCAAGGACGAGTGGTCACTCGGCCGGTTCGACGGCACCCCGCTCTACGAACACGCCGACCCCCGCCGCGGCGAGCAGCCCGACTGGGGCACCTACGTGTTCGATTTCGGCCGTCACGAGGTGCGCAACTTCCTCGTCGCCAACGCCCTCTACTGGGCCGAGGAGTTCCACGTCGACGGCCTACGAGTGGACGCCGTGGCCTCGATGCTCTACCTGGACTACTCCCGCGAGGCCGGCGAGTGGACCCCCAACATCTACGGTGGCCGGGAGAACCTCGAGGCGATCTCGTTCCTCCAGGAGGTCAACGCGACCCTGGCGCGGGAGCATCCCGGATTCCTCACCGTGGCCGAGGAGTCCACGTCCTGGGGCGGCGTCACCTCGCCCACCTACACCGGCGGCCTCGGGTTCTCCATGAAGTGGAACATGGGGTGGATGAACGACACCCTGCGGTACGTGGGGCTCGACCCGATCTACCGCGGATTCCACCACGGCGAGATCACCTTCTCGATGATGTACGCCTGGAGTGAGCGCTTCGTCCTCCCCCTGAGCCACGACGAGGTGGTCCACGGCAAGGGGTCGATGTGGGAACGCATGCCCGGCACCTCGTGGGACCGGGCGGCGGGCATCCGGAGTCTCTACGCCTACATGTGGGCGCACCCCGGGAAGAAGTTGCTCTTCCAGGGGCTCGAGTTCGGCCAGACCACCGAGTGGGACGCCGACAAGGGTGTCGCCTGGGAGAACCTCGAGGGCTGGGAAGGCGAGTACCATCGCGGCATCCTCGCCTGCGTGCGGGACCTCAACACCCGCTACGCCGACAACCCCGCCCTGTGGTCGCTCGACGACGAGCCCTCCGGCTTCTCGTGGATCGACGCCAACGACGCCGCCCACAACACGTTGTCCTTCCTGAGGACGGACCACGCCGGCAACACGATCGCGTGCGTGGTCAACTTCTCCGGCGCCCCGCTCGGCGACTACCGCATCGGGCTGCCCGAGGGCGGGTACTGGGAGGAGATCCTCAACACCGACGCGTCGGGTTACGAGGGTTCGGGCGCGGGCAACCTGGGCGGGGTCGACGCCGAGAACACGCCCCACCACGGGCGGCCCTACTCGGCGGCGATCACGGTCGGTCCCCGGGCCACCGTGTGGTTCCGGCACGCGACGGACACGTCGGTCGGGGCGTCGGTCGAGGCGTCGGACGCCTGATCTGCGCCGCCGCCCGCCCGATGGCGGGCGGTCGGTCGGCGCACGGCCGGTCGGCAGACGCCCGCCGACCAGCTCGGTCGCGGATCGTCAGTAGAGTGCGCTCGCGAGGTCACGGCGTCCGGCGAGGACACGCGGGTCGTCCACCGGCAGTGCCTCGAGGAGCTCCAGCAGGCGTGCACGCAGCGTGGCGCGGTCGTCCCCGAAGTGGACACGGATCGCGTCGACCAGGGTCGTGAACGCCGCCTCGTACTCGCCGCCCACGAGCGCACCATCCGCCGCCCGCAACGCGTCGGGGACGGCCCCCTCGCCCACATCGGTCCCCTCCGCCACACGGCGGGTGGCCTGCACGTAGCGCAACGCCTCGACCAGGGAGTGCTCGCCGGGGCGGGACTGCACGAGCGCACTGAAACGCTCCTCCGCCGCGACGAGGTCACCGTCGGCGAGCGCGTCCTCGGCGGCGTCCCGCTCGGGGTCCGTGGGTTCCTCGGGCTCCGCGTCGCCGGTGTCCGGGGCGGGACCGCTCAGCTTGCCCTCGGTCGCCCGGAGCACGGCGTCGAGCCACTGCCGCAGGGCGTCCTCCGGCTGCTCGCCCTCGAAATCGGCGAGTGGGCGACCCGCCGCCACGGCGTAGACCGTCGGGACGGCGCGGGCCTGCAGGGCCTGGGCGATGCCCGGGGAGACGTCGACGTCCACCGTCGCGTGGACCCACCGGCCACCGGCCTCCAGCGCCAACGCGTCCAACAGGCTCGTCAACGCGGTCGGTGCCCGCTGCGAGACCAGTTCGAGGATCACGGGAACCTGGCTCGAACGGACCAGTACCTCCTGCTCGAAGGAGGTCTCGTCCACCTCCACCAGAACCGCGGGACCCGAACCATCCGGACCCGGGCCCGGCGGCGGGCCGCCCGGCCCGGGGGCGCGACCGGTGTCGGTCGCGCCCCGGCGGGTCTCGGCCCGCTTCTTCAATCCGGACAGGTCGACGGCGCCGGCGAGCGACGCCGCGAGCTTCTGCTCGGCGGCGGACGGGGGTCGGTTACCTGGTCTCGTCACGGTTCCGATCCTGCCACGGCGGGCGCGTGGGGGTGTCAGCCGGCCGCGGGCACCCGGATGATCAGGGCGTCACCCTGGCCGCCGCCACCGCACAGCGCGGCCGCGCCGAGCCCTCCGCCGCGGCGGGCGAGTTCGAGGGCGAGGGTGAGCACGACGCGGTTTCCGGAGACCCCGATCGGGTGACCGAGCGAGATGGCACCGCCGTTGACGTTGACCTTGTCGGAGCTCAGGCCGAGCATGCGGGTCGAGTGCAGGCCGACCGAGGCGAAGGCCTCGTTGAACTCGAACAGGTCGATGTCGGAGACCTCCACGCCCGCCCGCTTGCACGCGTCCAGCACCGCGTCGGCGGGCTGGTGCTGCAGGGTCGAGTCCGGGCCCGCGACGGTGCCGTAGCCGACGATCTCGGCGAGCACGGGCCACCCCTCGGCCTCGGCGCGGGCAGCGGAGGTCACGATGACCGCGGAGGCGCCGTCGGAGATCTGCGACGAGGAACCGGCCGTGATGGTGCCGTCCTTGGCGAACGCGGGACGGAGCTTGCCCATCGACTCGGGGGTCGAGTCGGCACGCACGCCCTCGTCGGTGTCCACGACCGTGTCACCCTTGCGGCCCTTGACCGTGACCGGCACGATCTCGTCGGCGAACCGGCCCTCCTTCGCGGCCGCGGCGGCGCGCTGGTGGGAGATCGCCGCGAACTCGTCCTGGTGCTCGCGGGTGATCTCCAGCTCGACGTTGCGGGCCTCGGTGAGCGCACCCATCGGCTGGTCGGTCGGGACGTCGTGCAGGCCGTCGTACGCCATGTGATCGAGCACCTCGATCGATCCGTACTTGTACCCGGCACGGCTCTTGGGGAGCAGGTGGGGAGCCTGGGACATCGACTCCTGACCGCCGGCCACGACGACCTCGGAGTAACCGGAGCGGATCGCCTGATCGGCCAGGGCGATCGCCGTCAGTCCGGACAGGCACATCTTGTTGATGCTCAGTGCGTCGACACGCTTGGGCAGACCGGCGGCGAGCGAGGCCTGGCGCGCGGGCATCTGGCCGTTGCCGGCGGAGAGAACCTGCCCCATGATCACCTGGTCGACGGCCTCCGGCGAGACGCCTCCGCGCTCGAGCGCGGCGCTGATGGCGATGCCGCCCAACTCTGGGGCGGAGAGGGACGACAGTCCGCCCTGCAGGCGGCCGAACGGGGTGCGGGCCCCGGAGACGATGACGGTGCGGGTGGGGTCGGCGGTCATGGGACACCTTCCGGTGGAGGGGATGAGACTGTACTCGCCAAACTACCGCGAGAGGCGACCGACTAGCGTGGCAGGTATGACCACTACCCCAGCAGGCCAGCCCCTACTGCCCTCCGAGCTCGTCGTGGCGATCGACCACGTCGGTGTCGCGGTTCCCGACTTCGACGCCGCCGTGGCCTGGTACCGCGACAACCTGGGTATGGAGAACCTCCACGAGGAGGTCAACGAGGAGCAGGGGGTGCGCGAAGCGATGCTCGGCTCCCCCGGTCGCCCCGAGGGCAGCGCCCTGCTCCAGGTCCTCGCCCCCTTGGACGAGTCCTCCACCATCGCGAAGTTCATCGACCGGAACGGTCCCGGCATCCAGCAGATGGCCGTCCGGGTGACCGACATCGATGCGATCACCGCTCACCTCACCGGCCGCGGAGTCCGGGTTCTCTACCCGGCGCCCAAGAGGGGCACCGCGGACTCGCGCATCAACTTCGTCCATCCGAAGGACGCGGGCGGTGTGCTCCTCGAGCTCGTCGAGCCCGCGGACGGACATCACTAGTCGCCCGGTCGGCCCCCGCCGCTAGGGTGGGGGCCATGTCGAGCATGCACACGTCACCCACCACCACGGAGGCTTTCGCGGTGGTGCGCAAGGGTTTTGACCGTGAGCAGGTGATGAGCGCCCTCAGCCGTCTCGAGACCGAGACGGATCTGCTGCGCGCCGACCGGGACGCCGCCGTCGACCGGGCCGACCGGGCCGCGGCGGACGCCGACCGGTCACGCCGACGGGTGGCCGAACTCGAGGCCAGGATCGTCGAACTCGGCCGTACCCCCGTCACCAGTGAACAGATGTCGGACCGATTGTCGACGATGCTGTCGCTGGCCACCGCGGAGGCCGAGTCCATCCGCGACTCCGCCCATACCGTCGCCGACCGCATCCGCACGGAGGCCGAGGAAGAGGCGTGGCGCCTGCGGGAGGCGGCGGCAACCGAGTTGGCCGAGGCCCGCGGCAGGGCGGAGTCGGTCCGCGCCGAGCACACCACCGTCCTCACCGCGGCCAGGGCCCGGGCCCGGGAGATCGTCCTCGCCGCGGAACGCGAGGCCCGCCGGCTGGACGACGAGGCCGCACGCCGCCGCCAGCAGATCGACGACGACCACCGACTCGCCTCGGACCGACGCCGGAGTGAGGCGCTGCGCGACGAGGCGGAACGGCACGACGCTTCGGAGGCGGCGGCGGCGTCACTGCGCCGCGAGGCGGAGCGGGAAGCGGGTCGGATCGTCGACGCCGCCCACGCCAGGGCCGATCGGATCATCTCCGTGGCCCGGGAGCACGCGGACGAACTGCGGACCCTCCGGGAGCGGGTACTCGACGAGCTCGCCGCCATCCGGGCGACGCTCGAACCGGTCCCCGGGCGCCGCAGGGGCGGTCAGTACGACCTGCCCGAGGAACCGGACCTCAGCTCCATCGCCGAGTGAGACCACGCCGGCCGCGACCGGACCAACAACCGGTGTGCCAGTGGCGGCGTTCCTCGTCCCCGCGCGGCCGATCCGGCCACGCCACGACATGCGCGGTACCGGCCGACACGACGTGATCACACCCCGGACACCGGTAGTCCTTACCTGCACGGGACCCGGGTATCCGACGGACGCGGTACATGTCGGGGTCACCGGATGGCCCGGACTCGAGCGCCCCTCCGCCGAGACCGTCGCGCCCGGGTAGCGGCCGGTCCGCGTCGCCGCGTCGGTGTCGTCTGGGCACGAGGCGGTCGGTGGTCAGAAGAGCCGGAGGTCCGTGGACTCGATCCCGCGCAGCGAGTCGTAATCCAGGGTCACGCAACGGATCCCGCGGTCCTCGGCGAGAGTCCTCGCCTGCGGCTTGATGATCTGGGCGGCGAAGACGCCACTGACCGGCGCGAGCAGCGGATCGCGGTTGAGCAGCTCCAAATAGCGGGTGAGCTGCTCGACACCGTCGATCTCGCCGCGGCGCTTGATCTCCACCGCCACGGTCGTCCCGTCCGCGTCCCGTCCGAGTATGTCCACCGGTCCGATCGCCGTCATGTACTCCCGGCGCACCAGTGTGTACCCCCGACCGAGTGTCTCGATGTGCTCGGCCAGCAGCTCCTGCAGATGCGCCTCGACGCCGTCCTTGACGAGCCCCGGGTCCACGCCCAGCTCATGGTGGGAATCGTGGTGGACCTCGGCGACGGTGATCCGCAGCTGCTCCCCCGCCTTGTTCTCCACGACCCACAGTCGATGATCCGGATTCTCGGGATGGTCCTGCTCGGTCAGCGAACAGGGCGGTGTCATCCAGTTGAGCGGTTTGTAGGCGCGGTCGTCGGCGTGGACGCTCACCGACCCGTCAGCCTTGACGAGCAGCAGCCGTGGGGCCAACGGCAGGTGCGCGGTCAGGCGACCCACGTAGTCGACCTGACACGTGGCAACGACGAGTCGCAACGGTTCCTCCTGGGTAGGGCGCCGCACTCGGACGCGTGGCGAGGAGTCAGCGGTGGGGACGACGGGGACGGATCTGCTCGGTGGAGCATGCCTCCACCCACGCGAGCATCCCGGTCAGTTTGGCGGGCGCCACGCACAGTTCACCCTCGACCGGGCGCCCGCGCCGATCCTGCCCCGAGAAGGTGACGATCATCTCACCCTCCTCGGCCACGTCGAGCTCGGGGCCGGTGGGCTGCCGCCGCGGGCCGAGGACGAGGGTCCGCCTGTCCAGGCGCACGTCCGCCCCGAACTTCACGCTCATCAGACGGTAGAAGGCGACCTCGGTGTCGGAATATCGGACAGCGCCGTATCCCCACGCGTCCTCACCGGCCCGACGGACGAGAACCGATGTGGAGTTGCGACGAACGACGACCAGTCGATACACGACGGCCGCGACCACCGGGACGAGGACGAGCAGGATGACGACACCGAGAATGATCTCGATGGGAGCCGTCAATCTGCTCATCCCCTTCCGGCGGCCGCGGCCGTGTGTGACGGACGGACCGTGGTCGTACTAGGCGCCGGCCTTCTCGACGGCGCGAAGACGGCCGCGGGCGGTGGCCGCGGCGGCGGCGTCATCGCCGGCCTCGGACAGTGCCCGCTCGGCTGCGGCACGGTCGATGGCATCCGACCACTCCGCCGCCTCACCCAGGATACTGACCTTGTTCGCGGTCACCGAGAGGAAGCCGCCCTGTACCGCGGCGACCTTCTTGCCCTCGTCGGTGTAGACCGTCACGGTGCCACCGGCGTCCAGTTCTCCGAGCAACGGCTCGTGCCCGGCCTGGATACCGATCTCGCCCTCGGTGGTCTTCGCGACCACCATCGTCGCGGTCCCGGACCAGAAGCGGCGCTCGACCGTGACGAACTCGACTTCGATGTCAGCCATTGTCTACGGTCACTTCCCCGAGAGCTTCTTGGCGGCCTTCTCGACGTCGTCCAGACCGCCGATACCGTTGAACGCCTGCTCGGGCAGGTGGTCGAGCTCGCCCTTGACCAGCTTGTCGAAGGCCTCGATGGTCTCGGACAGCGGGACGACCGAGCCGACCTGGCCGGTGAACTTCTCGGCGACGAGGAAGTTCTGGCCCAGGAAGCGCTCGAGACGACGGGCGCGCTGAACGGTGACCTTGTCCTCCTCGGACAGCTCGTCCATACCGAGGATCGCGATGATGTCCTGGAGCTCCTTGTACTTCTGGAGGATCCGGATGACTTCCTGCGCGACGCGGTAGTGCTCCTCGCCGACGATGCCGGGCTCGAGGATCCGCGAGGTCGAGGTGAGCGGGTCGACGGCCGGGTAGATGCCCTTCGACGCGATGGAGCGCGAGAGCTCCGTGGTGGCGTCGAGGTGCGCGAAGGTGGTCGCCGGTGCCGGGTCGGTGTAGTCGTCGGCGGGAACGTAGATCGCCTGCAGCGAGGTGATCGAACGGCCACGGGTCGACGTGATCCGCTCCTGCAGCTGGCCCATCTCGTCAGCCAGGGTCGGCTGGTAACCGACGGCGGACGGCATACGGCCGAGCAGCGTCGAGACCTCGGAACCGGCCTGGGTGAAACGGAAGATGTTGTCGATGAACAGCAGGACGTCCTGGCCCTGCACGTCGCGGAAGTACTCGGCCATCGTGAGGGCCGACAGCGCGACGCGCATACGCGTCCCCGGCGGCTCGTCCATCTGACCGAACACCAGCGCGGTGTCCTGGAGCACGCCCATCTCCTCCATCTCGAGGAAGAGGTCGGTGCCCTCACGCGTGCGCTCACCGACGCCGGCGAACACCGACGTGCCGGAGAACTCGCGTGCGATACGGGTGATCATCTCCTGGATGAGCACGGTCTTGCCGACACCGGCACCACCGAACAGGCCGATCTTGCCGCCCTTGACGTACGGGGTCAGCAGGTCGATGACCTTCACACCGGTCTCGAGGATCTCGGTCTTGCCCTCGAGCTGGTCGAAGGCCGGCGGCTCGCGGTGGATACCCCACTGCTCGCCGTCGCGGCCGGTTCCCGGGGCGTCGAGGCAGTCGCCGAGGGCGTTGAAGACGTGGCCCTTGACGACGTCGCCGACCGGCACCGAGATCGGCTTGCCGGAGTCGACGACCTCGGCACCACGGACGAGTCCGTCGGTGGACTGCATCGAGATGCAGCGCACCATGTTGTCGCCGAGGTGCTGGGCGACCTCGAAGGTCACCGTCTTGGCGACGGCCGCGAGGGAGATCTCGGCCGTGAGGGCGTTGTAGAGGGCCGGGAGGGCGCCGCGCGGGAACTCCACGTCGACGACCGCACCCAGGACACGGGAGACCCGGCCGGTGAGACCGGCCGTGCCCGTCGTGCTCTGATCGGTTACAGCTGTGGTCATTGTCTAGTCACTTCCTGCGCTCGCGGCGAGCGCACCGGCGCCGCCGACGATCTCGCTGATTTCCTGGGTGATCTGTGCCTGACGTGCCTGGTTGGCCTCACGGCTGAGGCCCTCGACCAGTTCGGTCGCGTTGTCCGTGGCGGACTTCATCGCGGTACGACGTGCCGCCGACTCCGATGCCGCTGACTCGAGCAGCGCCGCGAAAGCCCGTGTCGACATGTACCTCGGGAGGAGGTTGTCGAGCAGGGTGTCCGCGTCGGGCTCGAAGGAGACCTCGGGCTTGAAGTCCGTCTTCGTCGTGTCGAGCAGGTCCTCGCCGAGATCCAGCTCCTCGATCTCGACCTGCGTCTCGATCGGGGCGAGACGACGCGCCCGCGGGGTCTGGGTGAGCATCGAGACGAACTGGGTGTAAACGATGTGCACCTCGTCCACGCCCTTGCGGGTGGTGTCCCCCTCGTGGTTCTCGCCGAGGAACTCCGCGGCGTCGAACGTCCCGTCCCCGCCGACCGCGAAGGCGGTCGACAAGAGCTGGAACGCCGGTCGCGCCTCCTGGTAGACGGGCTTCTGGGAGTGCCCGTGCCACGACCCGGCGAGGGCGATCTCGCGGAACGTGTAGTACACGATGCCCTTGTTGCCCAGGACGTAGATGTCGACCTCGCGGCCCTCACCCTCGAGGTACGCGATGAGCTCGGACGCCTCCTTGAGGACGTTGTGGTTGTATCCGCCGGCCATACCGCGGTCGGACGTCACCACGAGCACGGCGGAACGCTTGGCGTCCTCCGGCTCGTTGAGCATGCGGTGCTGGATCGACGACGCACTCGCGAGGTCGGTCAGGATCGCCGTGATCTGGTCCGCGAAGGGCTTGGCCGCCGCGACCCGTGCCTGGGCCTTGGAGATCTGCGACGTCGCGATCAGCTCCTGGGCCTTGGTGATCTTCTTGGTCGAGTTGACCGACTTGATCCGGTCGCGCAGTTCACGCAAATTCGCCATGGTCTCAGATCACGCTCCTCTCGCCCGAGTATCGGATGGCTGTCATCTCGAGGCCTCAGGCCTTCTTCTTCTTGGTGACCGTGAGGGTCTCCCGGTCGATCTCGTCCTCGGAGAGCGCCTCGGCCTCGGGCTCTTTGACCACGCTGGAGCCGTCGGTGGTCTGGAAGCCCTCCTTGAACTCGTTGGTCTTGGCCTCGAGGGTCGACTTGGACTCGTCCGAGAGCGCGCCACCACCGTCGATCTGCGAGTAGACGTCCGAGGCCGAGTGGTGCAGGTGCTCGAGCAGCTCGGTCTCGAACCGGCGGACGTCCTCCACCGGAACGGAGTCGTAGAAGCCCTCGCCCGCGAGGTAGATCGACACGATCTGGTCCTCGACGGCCACCGGCGAGTTCTGGTCCTGCTTGAGGATCTCCACCAGACGCTGGCCGCGCTCGAGCTGGGCCTTGGAGGCGGCGTCGAGGTCGGAGGCGAAGGTCGCGAAGGACTCGAGGTCGCGGTAGGCGGCCAGGTCGAGACGCAGCGAACCGGAGACCTTCTTCATGCCCTTGGTCTGGGCGGCGCCACCGACTCGGGAGACGGAGATACCGACGTTGACCGCGGGGCGGACACCCCGGTTGAACAGGTCGGACTCGAGGAAGACCTGACCGTCGGTGATGGAGATGACGTTGGTGGGGATGAAGGCCGAGACGTCGTTGGCCTTCGTCTCGATGATCGGCAGACCGGTCAGCGAGCCGCCGCCCATCTCGTCCGAGAGCTTGGCACACCGCTCCAGCAGACGGGAGTGGAGGTAGAAGACGTCACCCGGGTAGGCCTCGCGGCCCGGCGGGCGGCGCAGGAGGAGCGAGATGGCGCGGTAGGCGTCGGCCTGCTTGGACAGGTCGTCGAACACCACGAGAACGTGGGCACCGTCGTACATCCAGTGCTGGCCGATGGCCGAGCCGGTGAACGGCGCGAGCCACTTGAAGCCGGCGGAGTCGGAGGCCGGGGCCGCCACGATGGTGGTGTACTCCATCGCGCCGTGCTCCTCGAGGGTCGCCTTGACGCCCGCGATGGTGGAGCCCTTCTGACCGATGGCCACGTAGATGCACCGCAGCTGCTTGGTCTTGTCGCCCGACTCCCAGTTGGCCTTCTGGTTGAGGATGGCGTCGATGCAGACCGCGGTCTTGCCGGTCTTGCGGTCACCGATGATGAGCTGGCGCTGGCCGCGACCGATCGGCGTCATGGCGTCGATCGCCTTGATACCGGTCTGCATCGGCTCCTCGACCGGCTGGCGCTCGAGGACGGAGGGCGCCTGCAGCTCGAGGGCGCGGGTACCTTCCGACTCGATGTCACCGAGGCCGTCGATCGGCTGACCCAGCGGGTTGACGACGCGTCCGAGGAAGCCGTCACCGACCGGGACCGAGAGGACGTCACCGGTGCGGCGGACCTCCTGGCCCTGGGCGATCTCCTCGAAGTTACCGAGGATGACGGCGCCGATCTCGCGGTCTTCGAGGTTCAGTGCCACACCGAGGATGCCGCCGGGGAACTCCAACAACTCG
Source organism: Dietzia sp. B32 (assembly GCF_024732245.1). Classification (NCBI taxonomy): domain Bacteria; kingdom Bacillati; phylum Actinomycetota; class Actinomycetes; order Mycobacteriales; family Dietziaceae; genus Dietzia; species Dietzia sp. B32. The sequence continues at coordinate 573,348 of NZ_CP093845.1, forward strand.
TTCGCCATCGCCGAGGGGAGGCCACTGATGTGCGCGATGCCATCACTGGTGTCGACGACGAGGCCGACCTCTTCCTTGGTCGCGTCGGTCGAAACAGTCGAGGTGTAGTTCGCAATCGCGCTGCGGATCTCATCGGAGGAGATCGTCAACTCCGCCATGTCATTCCTGCTCTCAAAGTCGGGATGTGCTTTATGGGTGTTTGCGTGAGCCACTACCGCTGGGATACGGCCGAGTCGCAGCTCGTCTTGTGCCGGACCAGCCGGTCAGCGGAGGGTTCGACGCATCGCGTCGAGCCGTCCCGCCACGCTGCCGTCGATGATCTCGTCGCCCACGCGGACGACTGCCCCTCCCAGGAGGGCGGGATCGACGTCGTTGTGGATGGCGATCTCTCGTCCGTAGATCGACGCGAGTCGTTCACGGAGATCGCCGGCCTGCTGCTCGGAGAGCGACTCGGCACTGGTCACCACGGCCACGGTGCGGCCACGGAGCTCAGCGGCCTGCCGCGAGATCTCCATGATGTCGTCCGCGGGCATTCCGGCGGGCCGGGCGACGGCCTGGGAGGCCAGCGCCTCGGTCACCGCGGTGACCTTGCCGTAGAGCACCTGGGCGAGGAGTGCCCGCTTGGCGCCCGTGTCCGCGGTCCGGTCGGCCAGGGTCTGCTCGAACTCGGCGTCGCCGGCGATGATGCGGCCGAGCCGGAACAGCTCGTCCTCAACGGTCTGGAGCTGACCCTGCTCCTCCGCGGAACGCATGAGGGCCTCGCGACCGAGCAGGATCAGGCCCTGCCGCAGCTCGCGCGGATTGGACCAGTCCCGGGCGACCGCAGCGAGGAGGAGGTCGAGTGTGGCCTGGTCGACCTTCCACCCGAACACCCCGCGGACCAGATCCTGCCGGGCCTCGACCGAGGCCGAGGTGTCGGCCACGGCGACCCGCAGTGACCGGTTGTCCTCGAGGACGTCGACGACCTGGAAGAGTTCCTGGCCCACCTTGGCACCGGTGGCACCGCCGGCCGGGTTCGAGGCCAGTGCGGACTTCAGATCGTCACGGGTCTGGTCGAGCGCATCGCGACTCGCTGCGTGCATGGACTCCACTTCCCTTAGTTCTTGCCCGCGCCGGGGACCCGGTCGAGGTCTGCCAGAAAGCGGTCGATGGTGCCGGAACGGCGGACCGAATCCGACAGCTGCTCACCCATGAGCCGCTCCGCCAGGTCGACGGACTGCCGACCGAGATCCGTGCGCAGCTCCGCGATGATCTGCTGGCGCTGGGCCGAGAGCTGCTGGTTGCCGGCGGCGACGATACGGTCGCTCTCCGACTGGGCCTCGGCCTTCATGTCGGCGAGGATCTGCTGACCCTGGGCTCGCGCGTCGTCGCGGATCTTGGCCGCTTCGCTGCGCGCCTCGGCGAGCTGCGCCTTGTACTTGGCGAGCTCCTCCTTCGCCTCGGCCTGGGTCTGCTCGGCACGACGCAGACCACCCTCGATTCGCTCCTCTCGCTCATCGAGAACCTGCTGGAACTTCGGAAGGATGAACTTCCAGAAGAGCCAGAGGATGACGGCGAGCGGGATGAGCGACCAGACGATGTCATACAGCGGAGGAATGAGCGGGTTGGGGCTTTCCTCCAGGGGGAGCGACTCCCCCTCGGCCGCCAAGAAGGCGATGACGTTGTTCATGGTGCGTCCCTAAGAGGTCGGTGTGTCGCGATCAGAACAGGAAGCCGGCGACGATACCGATCAGGGCGAGCGCCTCGGTGAAGGCGATGCCGAGGAACATCGTGGTACGGAGGGTGCCGGCCATCTCGGGCTGACGGGCCATGCCCTCGACGGTCTTACCGACGAGGATGCCGATGCCGATGCCGGGGCCGATGGCGGCGAGGCCGTAGCCGATCGCGCCGTAGCCGGTGACGGTCTGCTCGGTGGCCTGGGCGAGAGTGACGATGTCCATGGGGTTTCCCTTTCAGATGGCCGGCGCGGGTGGTTCCGCTCCGGTCGGACGTGGGTTGTCTGATTGACAGGTGGTCGGGTCAGGCCTGACGGCCCGGGTTCTTAGTGGTTCTCCGCGTGGAGCGCACTGTCGATGTAGACGGCGACCAGCAGGGCGAAGATGTACGCCTGCAGGAAGATCACCAGCAGCTCGAACAGCGTGAACGCGATCGACAGCGCGGAGACTCCGACGGACAGCAGGGTCCAGCCGTTGAGCTGCCAGAAGAAGAAGTTCGTCGCACTGAAGAGCAGCACGAGGATCAGGTGACCCGCGAGCATGTTGGCCATGAGACGGATCGTCAGCGTGGCGGGGCGCAGGATGAACGTCGAGACCAACTCGATCGGCACGACCAACAGGTGCAGGGCCGGCGGGAGGTTGGGGATGACGACGCTCGCCTTGATGAACCGGGCGAAGCCATAGCGCTTGGAACCGGCGTAGATGAAGGTCACGTATCCCAGGAGTGCGAGGACCAGCGGGAAACCGATCCGGGCGTTCGGGGAGATGTTGAGGCCCGGGATGATGGCCGGGAGGTTCATCGCCACCACCGCGAAGAAGATCGTGGCGATGATCGGGAGGAAGCGACGTCCCTGATCCTTACCGAGGATCTCCTCCGCGATATGCACCCGGACGAAGTCGAGGCAGATCTCGGCGACGTTCTGGACCCCGCGTGGGACCAGCTTCGGATTACGCATGGCGATCGCGAAGAAAGTCAGCAGCACGACCGCCATGAGCAGGCGGACGATCATGAGCCGGTCGAGGGTGAAGGCACCGCCTGCGAAGTCCGTCAGCCACTGCTGGGCCGGGAAGAACTCCTTGTCGATGTTCGGGGGATGGAACTCGCCTTTCAAGGCCAGAAGCGTGGTACTCAGTGTGTTCTCCCCTGGTCGTGTCGGGCGACGGGCGCCCCAGCGCGTTCGGTACGAGCGGCCCGGAGTTCGCGGCCGGGTCGGGTCAGCGCGCGAACGTCGTCAGGCCACGTGGCAGCCCGGTGACGTGCTCGTCTCACCGTGGAAGAGAATAACACCTCGGTCTCGGCGCGGCGTCACCGGGGGACTGCTCAGGGGACGGTCGGTTCGACGTACGGCGCGCGGGTCTTGAGGATGGCCCACGTCTCCCCCGCCAGCACCACGATGAGTGCGGCGATGATCGTGACGGCGAAGGCCGGCCTCGAGTAGAAGTCGAAGCGGTCGAGCACGGCGACCACACCGATCGCCACCACGAGCTTGAGCAGCCAGGTCCCCAGCAGGACCGCCGCGGTGGTCTGCGGCGCGGAGTGAGCCGTGGCGATCACGACGATCGCCGTGGTGAGGACGAACGCGCCGCCGATACCCGCCCCCATGAGCGCGCCCCAGAGACCCGGTGTGCCGTCGACGAGGGTCCACCCGGCCGCGCTGACCACGGCGAGCACCACCAGGGCCGCGGTGCCGAGCCTGACGGCCTTCCGCAGGGCGGTGGTGTGGGGACTCTCGGCGGGCTGCTCTGGGGACGTGGGGGTGTCTGTCATGCCGTGCAGCCTAGCGGGGCGGGTTGTCGTCCCCCACGCGGTCATCGGTCCGCGCGCTGCGCAACCGGGGCACCAGCGTCGCGGTGAGAACCGAGATCAGACCTGCCGCGACCAGCGGGACGACCACCTCGGTGGGCAGCATCGTCGCCCCGACCGCGCCGAACGCGATGAGCGAGACCCACGCGTAGATGACCAGCGCGACGCGCCGGTGGGAATGCCCCAGCGCGAGCAGTCGGTGGTGCAGGTGCATCTTGTCGGGCGCGAACGGGCTGCGGCCCGCGCCGACCCGACGCACCACGGCCATCACCAGATCGAGCATGGGCACGAACATCGCGGCCGCCACCACGATCACCGGCGAGAGCAGGACGATCATGTCCTGCGGCCCGTAGAGGCTCTGCGAGATCTTTCCGGACGCGCTGGTCGAGGCCGCCGCGAGGACCAGACCGATGAGCATCGACCCGGAATCACCCATGAAGATCCGCGCGGGTTGGAAGTTGTGGGGCAGGAACCCGAGGAGGGCCCCGGCGAGCACCGCCGTGACGAGCGCGGGTGGATAGGCACCGACCGTGCCGCCCTGGTCGATCATGATGCCCACGGAGAACACGCAGATCGCGGTCGCCGCGATCGCCCCGAGTCCGGCGGCGAGTCCGTCGAGTCCGTCCACGAAGTTCAACGCGTTGACGATCGTCAGCGTGAACACCACGGTGAGCAGTCCCGCCTGGAGTTGGTCGAGGACGAGGATGTTGCCGTCACCGAACGGGATGTACAGCAGGGTCCAGGACACCCCCATGGCCACCAGCACTCCGGCGGCGGCGGCCTGACCCGCGAGCTTGGTGACCGCTCCGAGTCCGAGGATGTCGTCGACGATCCCCACCAGCACGATCACACCGCCGGCGATGATGGTCGCCTCGACGTCGGGCGCGAAGGGCGGGAAGGCCCTGTTCAGGGCCGGGAGCTGGGCGGCGAGGTAGATGGCGACGAGCATCCCGGTGAAGATCCCCACCCCGCCGAGCCGGGGGGTGGGGACGCTGTGCACATCGCGCTCGCGCGGGTACGCGAGCCCACCGATGGCGGGCGCCACTCCCCTGACCAGCCCGGTGACGACGAAGGTGACCAGCCCGGCGGTGACCGCGATGAGCAGGAGCTCCCGGAACGGGATCCCGACGCCCACGGCTCAGCCGCGCAGGGCCGCGGGGTCGACGCCGAGGACCTCGCCGACGCGCTCTGCGGTCACCGCGCCCTCGCGCACGATGCGGGGACCGGGTCCGGTGAGGTCGACGATCGTGGAGGGCTGCCCGATTGCGCAGGGACCGCCGTCGAGATACACGGCCACCGAGTCGCCGAGCTGCTCGCGGGCCTGGGCGACTGTGGTCGCCGGCGGCTGCCCGGAGACGTTGGCGCTGGACACCGCGAGCGGACCGACGTCGCGGAGGAGCTCGATGGCCACGGGGTGCAGCGGCATACGGAGCATGACTGTGCCGCGGGTGTGGCCGAGGTCCCAGCCCAGGGACGGCGCCTGGTGGACGATGAGGCTGAGCCCGCCCGGCCAGAAGGCGCGGATGAGGTCGCGGGCGGCGGCCGGGGTGCTGACCACCAGCCCGTCGATGGTCTCCCACGAACCGACCAGGACCGGAACCGGCATGTCGCGGCCGCGGCGCTTGGCGGACAGCAGGAGCGTGACCGCGTCCGGGTCGAAGGCGTCGGCGGCGATGCCGTAGAGCGTGTCGGTGGGGGTCACGACCAGCCGGCCCGCGCGCAGGGCGCCGGCCGCGGAACTGAGGCCGACCTCGCGGCCGGTGTCCTCGGTGCAGTCGTAGGTGATGGTCACCGGGTGATCCCCTTCCGGGCGGTCGTGACGACCTCGTCGTCGTCGGGTTCGTTGTCGGCGGGTTCGTTGTCGGCGGGTTCGTTGTCGTCGGGTTCGTTGTCGGCTCTGCCCTCGCGAGCCGCGTCGAGTCGCGTCGCGGTGACGAACCGCGGACGGCCGGCGAGGTCGGTGTGCTGCTCCACGGTACCGAAGCCCCCCTGCGCGGACACGACCGCGGCGACCGCGGCGCCGGTGGTGTCGTCGTGCTCGACGGCGAGGTGCCCTCCCGGGGCGAGGAGCGCGGCGGCGACGTCGACGAGGGGGGTGACGACGACGAGGCCGTCCCGTCCCCCGAACAACGCGGTGGCCGGCTCGTGCGCGAGGACATCCGCGGGGAGGTCGTCGGTGACGGGGATGTACGGCGGGTTGGACACGACGGCCGTGACGCGTCCGTGCAGGTTCCCGAGCGCGTCGGGGTCGGTGGCATCGGCGTGGTGGACCTCGATCGGGGTGTCCCCCGCGGCGGCGCGCTCGTCCGCGTTGCGGCGCAGCCACTCCAGCGCGGCCTCGTGCAGTTCGACCGCGTGCACCCGGGCGTCGGGCCGGGCGTGGGCGATCTCCAACGCCAGGGTGCCGCTGCCCGCGCAGAGGTCCACCACGAGCGGGCCGGGGACGGAGCCCGGCGCGGGCAGGGCCGCGAGCGTCCACTCGACCAGCAGCTCGGTCTCCGGCCGCGGGATGAACACCCCCGGCCCCACGGCCAGCTCGAGCCGGCCGGAGACCGCGCGGCCGAGCAGGTACTGCAGCGGGGTGCGGTCGCGGACCCGGGCGGCGACGATCCGCTCGACCTCGCCCCTCGCGGCGGCGTCGAGGTCGTCGGCGAGCATGAGCCGGTGGCGTTCGATGCCGAGCACGTGGGCGCAGATGAGCTGCGCCTCGGCGTGTGCCGAGTCCACGCCCGCCGCGGCGAGCGTCTGCGCGGCCCGGCGCACGACCCCGGTCACGCGGCCCGGGTGGGGGTCCACGGCCTAGGCCTGTTCCATGCGGCGGCGTCGCTCCTCGGCCGCGAGGGCGTCGAGCACCGCGTCGAGGTCCCCGTCCAGAACGGCGTCGAGGTTGTGCGCCTTGAAACCCACCCGGTGGTCGGCGATCCGGTTCTCGGGGAAGTTGTACGTGCGGATGCGCTCCGAGCGGTCGACCGTGCGGACCTGGGTGGCCCTCCCCTCGGACGCCTCGGCGTTGGCGGCCTCCTCGGCGGCGGCCTGGAGCCGCGCGGCGAGGACCTGGAGCGCGCGCTGCTTGTTCTGCAACTGACTGCGCTCGTTCTGACACGTGACGACCGTGCCGGTCGGGAGGTGGGTGATCCGCACCGCCGAGTCGGTGGTGTTGACCCCCTGCCCGCCCTTACCCGACGAACGGTAGACGTCGATACGCAGATCGGACTCGTCGATCTCGACCGGCCCCACGTCCTCCGGCTCCGGGAAGACGAGCACGCCTGCGGCCGAGGTGTGGACCCGGCCCTGCGATTCGGTCACCGGCACTCTCTGTACCCGGTGCACCCCGCCCTCGAACTTGAGTCGCGACCACACGCCGTCCCGCGACGGCTGGCGGGCGCGGATGGAGAAGGAGGCGTCCTTGTAGCCGCCGAGGTCGGACTCGGTCAGACCGAGCACCTCGACGACCCACCCGTGCTTCTCCGCGTACCGCGTGTACATGCGGGCCAGGTCGGCGGCGAACAGCGCGGACTCCTCCCCCCCCTCCCCCGACTTGATCTCCATGACCACGTCGTCGGCGTCATGGGGGTCTCGGGGCGCGAGCAGGTCGGCCAGTCTCGTCTCGAGCTCGGCGGCCTCGGTCTCCAGCCGCTCGGCCTCGCGGGCGAACGAGGAGTCCTCGTCCGACAGTTCCCGCGCCGCGGCGGCGTCATCGCGCGTGGTCACCAGCGCGCGGTGACACTGCACGATCGGCGTGAGCTCGGCGAAACGCTTGCCCACCCGTCGAGCGGCGGAGGCGTCCTCGTGCAGGGCCGGGTCCGACAACTGCGCCTCGAGCCCGTCGTACTCGGCCAGGACGTCGTCGACGGAGGACGGCGATCGCCCCTCGGCCCCGCTCACTCCTCGTCCTGCGGCAGGGTGGGCGTCGTCTTGGCCACCTGCAGCAGGAACTCGTAGTTGGTGTTGGTCTTACGCAACTGCGACATGAGCAGGTCGATGGCCTGGTGCGAATCCAGACCCGAGAGCACCCGACGGAGCTTGTGCATGATGCCCGCCTCCTCGGGGCTCATGAGCAGCTCCTCCTTGCGGGTGCCGGACGGGCCCACGTCGACGGCGGGGAAGACGCGTCGCTCGGCGATCCGGCGGTCCAGCTTCAGCTCGGCGTTGCCGGTGCCCTTGAACTCCTCGAAGATCACCGTGTCACCGGCCGAGCCGGTCTCCACCATCGCCGTGGCGATGATCGTGAGCGACCCGCCGTTCTCGATGTTGCGCGCCGCACCCAGGAACCGCTTGGGCGGGTAGAGCGCCGTGGAGTCGACACCGCCCGAGAGGATGCGGCCGGAGGCGGCAGAGGAGTTGTTGTACGCGCGGCCGAGACGCGTGATCGAGTCGAGGAGGACGACGACGTCCTGCCCCATCTCCACCAGGCGCTTGGCCCGCTCGATCGCCAGTTCGGCGACCTGCGTGTGATCTGACGGCGGACGGTCGAAGGTCGACGCGATGACCTCGCCCTTCACCGACCGCTGCATGTCGGTGACCTCCTCCGGTCGCTCGTCGACGAGGACGACCATGAGGTGGCATTCCGGGTTGTTGATCGCGATCGCGTTGGCGATGTTCTGCAGGATCGTCGTCTTACCGGCCTTGGGCGGCGACACGATGAGCGCGCGCTGACCCTTACCGATCGGCATGATCAGGTCGATCACGCGGGTGGAGATGATGTTCTTCTCCGTCTCGAGCCGCAGCCGCTGATTGGGGTACAGCGGGGTCAGCTTGGAAAAGTCCGGTCGATTGCGGACCTGGTCGACCGGCCCACCGTTGACGGAGTCGATGCGGACCAGCGGGTTGAACTTCTGGCGGTTCTTGCCGCCCTGCCCGCCACCCTGGCCTCCGCCACCCTGGCCCTCGCTCTGGCCGTCGCGCGGCATCTTGACCGCGCCGGTGACGGCGTCACCGCGGCGCAGACCGTGCCGACGGATCATGTTCATGGACACGTAGACGTCGTTCGACCCGGCGAGGTAACCGGACGTGCGGACGAACGCGTAGTTGTCCAGCACGTCGAGGATGCCGGCGACCGGCTGGAGGACGTCGTCCTCCCGCACCTCGGTCTCGCCCTCGACCGGGCGTCCCCCACCACGATTGCGTTCGCGGCGGCGACGGCTGCGACGACCGCGGCCCCCGCCGTCGTCGTCACGGTTAGAACCGTCGTCGCGGGGACCGTTGTCCCCGCCCTGGTCGGACTGGTCGTTGCGGGCGCGACCCTGCTGGTCGCGGTTGCCCTGATCGTTGCGACCGCCACCCTGCTGGTCGCGGTTGCCCTGCTGGTCCCGGTTGCCACCCTGGTTGCCCTGGTCGTTGCGTCCGCCACCCTGTTGGTCGCGGTTACGTCCGCCCTGCTGGTCCCGGTTGCCGCCCTGGTTGTCCTGGTCGTTACGACCGCCACCCTGCTGGTCGCGGTGACGTCCGCCCTGCTGGTCCCGGTTCTGCTGATTGCGCCCCTGACGCTGCCCGCCACCGCGGTTTCCCTCGTCGCGCTTCCGGTCACCCTGACCGCGACCATCGTCCCGCGAGCGATCGTCGCCACCGGAGCGGCCGGAGTCGGAGTCGTCGGATCCACCCTGTGGGTTCTCGGCACCCCCGTCCGCCCGGGCGCCGCGGTCCCGCCTGCCGGACCGACCCTGCTGGGTGTCGGCATCGGCGTCGGGCCGTGCGAAGGGGTCATTCGAGGCGGCCTCGGACTCTGCTCTCCGGGGGTCGGCCTTCGGAGAGTCGGCCTTCGGGGCGGGCTCGGCCTTCGGGGCGGGCTCGTTCTTCGGGGCGGACTCGCGGGTCTGGGCGGGACGCCCGCCGCGGGCACCCTCGATCATCGCGACGAGGTCGCCCTTGCGCTTACCCGACAGGCCCTTGAGGCCCATCTGCTGTGCCAGCGACTTGAGATCGGTCAGGCGCATCGCAGACAGCGAGGCACCCTGTGCTGGCGTGGAAGTGGTGTCCGTCGAGGTCACGGGGATCCTTTCTGGGCCCGGGGCCGGGGCGGTGTACTCCGCCTCGCATCGAGCAGGTGTCCGGGAAGCGGACTCGGCGTCCCGGGGTGGCCGCTGGGGCCTTCCGTGGCGGCGACGTGGCCGGACACGGATCTTTCGTCTGAGGGGGATCTTCAAGAGGGGGAGAACCGCTCGATGATGAGGATCCCTGGTGCGCCACTCGCCGTTCGACCGCTCCCACCGAGGTCCGTCCGCGCGATACCGACCGACTGCGGAGGGTAGTGCGTGGAATGACTCGGGATGCTGGGACGACCGGGCGCCCGTGGCTGAGTGCAAGCATACTACCCGTCGGCCGATCGCGCGCAGCTCCCCCTCCCGCGAGTCCCGACTCCGGTCTCACTCCGCCGTCCGCGGGCGGTAACGTGAAGCCCACGGCAAGGGCCACTCGACCCCGGAGGTGACCGTGTTCGGAACGATGCTGGACACGCCACTGCTCGTGTCCCGGATCCTCGAGCACGCGGCGGAACGCCACGGCGGCTCCACTGTCACTGGGTTCGTCGGTGACATGGAACCCCGCCCGGTCAGGTACGACGTCGTGGCCTCACGTGCGGCCGCGACCGCGAACGCGCTCACCGACCTCGGGGTTCGGCCCGGTGATGTGGTGGGGATCCTCTCCGGCAGTCGTACCGAGGTCGTCGAGGCGATGTTCACCCTCCCCTCGATGGGCGCCGTGGCCCTCCCGGTGAACGTCCTCCGATCGGTGGAGTTCATGGTCTCCGTCCTGAGGGACAACCGGGTCGGAGTCGTCCTCGTGGACCCCGAACTGCTCCCCGCGGTCCTCCCGGTGGCCGCACAGGTCGAGTCGCTGCGCCACCTCGTCGTCGTCGACAGTCGGATACCCACCGACTGCGGTGACGTCGGCGCGGAGGTCCACGCCCTCGAGGCCCTCCTCGACGGCCAGCCCACCACCTACCCGTGGCCCGACCTCGACGAACGCTCCGCCGCCGCGATCGCCTACACCTCCGGCACCACGGGCGCCTCCAAGGGCGTGGCCTACACCCACAGGTCCATCTGGCTCCACTCGATGCAGATGTCCATGGCCGAGAGCGCCGCCCTGCGCAGTGGCGACACCGTCCTGACGACCGTCCCGATGTATCACGTCATGTCCTGGGGACTGCCGTACGCCGCCTTCATGACCGGCGCCGGCCTCATCACCGCCCGGCCCCGCCCGGGTCGGGTGATCAACACAGGGCATGACATGGCCGACCTCCTCCGCGAGTTCCGGCCGAACAAGATGGCCACCACGCCGGCGACCCTCCAACGACTCCTCCGGCGGCTGGAAACCCACCCGCAGCCGATCGGCCATCTCGGCGAGATCCTCGTCGGCGGCTCCCCCGTTCCCGAGGCCCTGTTCGACGCGTTCGTCGAGCGTCACGGGGTCACCATCATGCAGGCCTACGGACTCACCGAATCCAGCCCCATCGCGACGTTCGCCCGCCCCGACCCCCACTCCTCGGCGACCCGCCGACGCTCGCAGATCCTCGGGCAGGGACGGTTCCCCGCCGGGGTGAAGGCACGCATCGTCGACGGCGGCCGGGTCCAGCCCAGCGACGGGTGGTCCGTCGGCGAACTCCAGATCCGCGGCCCGTGGGTGACCGCCCGGTACCTCGGGAACGAGGCCTCCGACAGGTTCGTCGACGGCTGGCTACGTACCGGTGATGTCGCCAGCATCTCCCCCAAGGGCTACCTCGACGTGGTGGACCGGGTGGACGACATCATCGCCTCCGGCGGAGAACTGATCTCCACCATAGAACTGGAACACGCGGTGCTCCTCGACGACCGCGTGGCCGAGGTGGCCGTCGTGGGCGTACCCGACCAACGCTGGGGGAACCGCCCACTCGTCCTGGTCCAGCTCAAGACCGGTGCCACCGCGACGGCCCGCTCCCTCTGGGAGGGGCTGGACGGCATCATCGAGAACTGGAAACGCCCGGATCACTGGGCCTTCGTCGACAGCATCCCGCAGACCACGGTGGGCAAATTCGACAAGATCAGGATCCGGGCGAGCCATGCCGCCGGGGGGTACGAGGTCACGACGATCGCCCCGGCGGCGCCGGACTGAACCCCCGCGGCAGGGTGCGGGCCGGACGCAGTACCGGTCGGTCCGGCGACCGGTCGGTCCGGTGATCAGTCGGTCGGATGACCGGTCGGTCCGGTGATCAGTCGGCGGCCACGACCCGGGCACCGTCCGCGATCTGCAGGTCCAGCACCGTCCAGCCCTGATTCTCGGCGTCCGCACGCAGATCCGCCGGCAACCCGTCGGTTCCCAGCACCAGCACGGTCGGGCCGGCGCCGGAGACCGTCGCGGCGAGGCCCCTCTCGCGCAGTCGGGTCACCCACTCGGTGGTCGCGACCAGCGCGGGGGCCCGATAGGACTGGTGGAGCCGGTCCTCGGTCGCCGCCAGGAGGAACTCCGGGTGGGCCGCCAGCGCGACCGACATGAGCGCAGCACGACTGGCGTTGAAGGCCGCGTCCTCGTGCGGAACCGTGGCCGGGAGCAGACCGCGGGTCTGGGCGGTGGAGGACGTCTCCGACGGCACGAGCACGGTCGCGACGATCGAGGGATCGACCTCCATCCGGACCGCACGGTAGTGCACGCCGGTGGCGGAACGCTCCGTCCACGAGACCACGACCCCACCGAGGACACTGGCCGCGGCGTTGTCCGGGTGCCCCTCGAACTCGCTCGACAGCTGGACCAGGTGCTCGTCGGTCAACACGCCGCCCATCAGCCCGTTCGCGGCGACCAGTCCCCCGACCGCGGCGGAGGCCGACGACCCGAGACCCCGCGAGTGCGGGATGGCGTTCCGACACGAGATCCGGACGCCCGGCACCCCGACCCCGCCGGCGCGCAGGCCGGCCTCGACGGCCTTGGCGACCAGGTGCGAGGCATCCTCGGGCACCTGACCGGCGCCCTCGCCCGACACCTCCAGCTCGAGACCGGAGTCGATGGTGGTCACCGTGACCGAGTCGTACAGCCCCAGGGCGACTCCCAACGCGTCGAAACCGGGGCCGAGGTTCGCGCTGGACGCCGGAACCTCGATCGTGACGGTCCGACCGACCGGCAGGATGCGGCCACCCGAGCTACCGAAGACCTCCGGGCCGGGTCCGTTCACGTCGCTCACTCCAGGCCGAGCGCGCCGGCGACAGCCGACGGGTCCACGGGGATGGCCTCGACCTCGGGCATGCCGAGCAGCGCGGTGTCCGGGTCCTTCAGACCGTTGCCTGTCACGGTGCACACGATGGTCTGCCCCGCTTCGAGCTCGCCGCCGGCATGCGCGTCGAGCAGTCCGGCCACCGAGGCCGCGGAGGCAGGCTCGACGTAGACGGCGTCCTTGCCCGCGACGATCCGGTAGGCCTCGAGGATCTGCTCGTCGGTGCGCTTGCGGAACGTCCCACCGGACTCGTCGCGGGCGGTCACGGCGCCGTCCCACGACGCCGGGGCGCCGATCCGGATGGCGGTGGCGATGGTCTCGGGGTTCTTGACGGGGGCACCGTCGACCAGCGGCGCGGCGCCTGCGGCCTGCACGCCCATCATCCGTGGGCGCGCCGAGATGACGCCGTCGGCGTGATACTCGGTGTAGCCCTTCCAGTACGCGGTGATGTTGCCCGCGTTGCCCACCGGCAGGAAGTGCAGGTCGGGCGCGCGGCCGAGGACGTCCACGATCTCGAACGCCGCGGTCTTCTGACCCTCGATCCGGACCGGGTTGACCGAGTTGACCAGCCCGATCTCGGCATAGGTGGCGGTGGTCTTGCGAGCCAGCTCCAGGCAGTCGTCGAAGTTACCGTCGACCTGGATGATGGTCGCCCCGTGCATCACGGCCTGCGCGAGCTTGCCGGCGGCGATCTTGCCCTGCGGGATCAGCACCGCACAGCCCATCCCGGCACGCGTGGCGTACGCGGCGGCCGACGCGGACGTGTTGCCCGTGGAGGCGCAGAGCACGGCCTTCTGACCACGCGCCTTCGCGTCCGTCACGGCCATCGTCATACCGCGGTCCTTGAACGACCCGGTCGGGTTGAGGCCCTCGACCTTGAGGTACACCTCGCACCCGGTGACCTCGGAGAGGTACGTCGCGCGGATGAGCGGGGTGCCGCCCTCGTAGAGCGTCACCGGCTCCCAGTCGGAGCCGATCGGGAGACGATCGCGGTAGGCCTCGATGAGGCCGGGCCACCGGGTGTGCACGGGCTGGTGGGTGTTGCTCATTCGGTGTCCACTCCCTCGAGACGGATGACGCTGGTGATGGCCGTGACGGCGTCCTGGTCCGACAACGCGGCCACGGTGTCGGCGAGTGCGCGCTCGGACGCCCGGTGGGTCAGGACCGTGAGTTCTGCCGACGGCTCGACGTCGTCGAACCCGGTCTCCGGCACCTCGACCTCGGTCTGTCGGACCTGGGCGATCGAGACGCCGTGCCGCGAGAACTCGGCTGCGACCAGGGCGAGCACGCCGGGCTTGTCGGCGACCCGCATGCGGACGTGGTATCGCGTGGAGATCTCGTCCATCGACGCCACCGGCAGGGCCGCGTACGTGGACTCCCCCGGGGCGCGGCCGGCACCGACCTTGTTGCGGGCGGCGGCGACCATGTCGCCCAGGACCGCGGACGCGGTAGGGGCACCGCCCGCGCCCTGCCCGTAGAACATGAGCCGGCCGGCGGCCTCCGCCTCGACGACGACCGCGTTGAACGCGCCGTTCACCGTGGCCAGCGGATGACTGTTGGGCAGTAGCGCCGGGTACACGCGCGCGGAGACGGCCTCGGAGCCGTCGGACTGGGTCAGCTTCTCGCAGATCGCGAGCAGCTTGATCGTGCAGTCCATGTCGCGGGCGGACTCGAAGTCGTCCGGCGAGATCCGCGAGATGCCCTCGCGGTAGACGTCCCCGGCCGTCACGCGGCTGTGGAACGCGATCGAGGCGAGGATCGCGGCCTTCGCGGCGGCGTCGTAGCCCTCCACGTCCGCTGTCGGATCCGCCTCGGCGTATCCGAGACGGGAGGCCTCCGCCAGGGTCTCCGAATAGTCGGCGCCGGTCGACCCCATCTCCGACAGGATGTAGTTGGTGGTCCCGTTGACGATCCCCAGGACCCGCTCCACCTGGTCGCCGGCCATCGACCTGCGCAACGGTCCGATGACCGGGATCGCACCGGCCACCGCCGCCTCGAAGTACAGGTCGGTGTTCGTCGAGTCGGCCATCGCCGCGAGCTCGTCCGTGTACTCCGCCAGCAACGCCTTGTTGGCGGTGACCACGGACTTGCCGTGGCGCAGCGCCTCGAGCAGGAGGGGACGCGGGACGTCGATGCCCCCCATGAGTTCGACGACGACATCGACGTCGTCGCGGGTGACCAGTGATGACGGATCGGCGGTCAGCAGGTCCGGGTCGACCCCGCGGTCCTTGCCCAGGTCGCGGACCGCCACACCACGCAGGACGAGGGGCGCGCCGATGCGGGCCGCCAGTGCGTCGGCGTTCTCGGTCATGTAGCGGATGACCTCGGTGCCGACGGTGCCCATACCGAGCACCGCCACCCCCACGGGTCGCACGCCTGACGCGGTTGCGTCGCTCACTGTCCCACCTCCAGGCTCGTCAGATCGTCAAGGGTCTCACGACGTAGCACCAATCGTGCCCGCCCGTCGCGCACCGCCACGACGGCGGGTCGTCCGATCATGTTGTACCGACTCGACATCGAGTAGCAGTACGCACCCGTGGCCGCGACGGCCACGAGGTCGCCGGCTCCGGTGTCCTCCGGCATCCACAGGTCGCGAACCACCACGTCGCCGCTCTCACAGTGCTTACCCACGAGCCTCGCCACCACCGGGTCTGCGGCCGAGGATCGGCTAACGAGTCGAGCGTCGTAGACGGCGTCGTACAGGGCGGTGCGGATGTTGTCGCTCATCCCGCCGTCCACACTGATGTAACGACGGCTCTCCCCGCCCGCGAGCTGCACGTCCTTGACCACGCCCACCTCGTAGAGCGTGATCGTCCCCGGACCGGCGATCGCGCGACCGGGCTCGACCACCAGCGTCGGCGGATCGAGTCCCGCGTCCCTGGCGAACCCCTCGACGATCTCCCGCAGGGACGCCGCCAACTGGGACACCGGCGGCGGGTCATCCGAGGAGACGTAGCTGATGCCGAGGCCACCGCCCAGATCGAGGTGGTCGAGCTGGGCGGTCCGCTCGGTACCGAACTCGTCGACGATGTCGCGCAGGAGACCGATCACCCGTCGGGCCGCGAGCTCGAACCCGTCGATGTCGAAGATCTGCGACCCGATGTGGCTGTGCAGCCCGGTCAGCCGGATGTTCGGCGCATCGAACACCGCGCGCACGGCCTGCATCGCCGCGCCTCCCGCCAACGAGAAGCCGAACTTCTGGTCCTCGTGGGCGGTCGCGATGAACTCGTGGGTGTGTGCCTCGACGCCCACCGTGACCCGGATGAAGACGTCCTGTACGACGCCCTCCTCGCCGGCGATCCGATCGAGCAACCCGATCTCCGACATCGCGTCGATCACCACGTGGGCGACGCCGCTGCGCACGGCGAGTCGCAACTCGTCCGTCGACTTGTTGTTGCCGTGGACGGTGATCCGCTCCGGCGGGAACCCCGCCTTCAGCGCTATCGCGAGCTCGCCGCCCGAGGCGACATCCAGCCCCAGCCCTTCTTCGGCGACCCACCGAGCGGTCTCCATGCTCAGGAACGCCTTGGACGCGTAGTGGACCCGGTCCGCACCGCCGAACGCCTCCGCCATCTCGCGGCAGCGGGACCGGAAATCGTCCTCGTCGATGACGAATAGCGGAGTTCCGAAATCCGCGGCGAGATCGCTCGCGGTCACACCCGCGAACTCCACGACGCCGTCGTGGCGGCGTTCGGAGCCGCGCGGCCACACGGCCGGTGCCAGCGCCATGATGTCGTCCGCGTCAGCGGGTCGCTCGCCGATTCCCGGCGCGTGCGGGACCTCGTGGCGGGCCCCGGCGGGGTGGGCGCTCACATCTTCTCCGGCGCGGTGACGCCGATCAGGCGCAGACCGTTGGCGAGCGTCTGCCTGGTGGCAGAGCTCAGCGCGAGCCGGGCGGCGTGCAGGGGCCCCGGTTCCTCGTCACCCATCGGCAGGACCCGGCAGGTGTCGTAGAACCGGTGGTAGGCGGCGGCCAGTTCCTCGAGGTACCGCGCGACGCGGTGGGGCTCACGAAGGTCGGCCGCACTGGCGACGACCCGGGGGAACTCGCCGATGGTGCGGATGAGCGCACCCTCCCGGTCCTCGGTGAGCAGCGCGAGGTCCGCACCCTCGGTCGTGACCCCCAGATCTGCGGCGTTGCGCGCCAGGGAGCAGAGGCGGGCGTGGGCGTACTGCACGTAGAAGACGGGGTTGTCGTTGGTCGCGGACGTCCACAGCGCCAGGTCGATGTCCATCGTCTGGTCGACCGAGGACCTGATCAACGCATACCGCGCTGCGTCGACCCCGATCGCGTCGACGAGGTCGTCGAGCGTGATGACGGTCCCGGCCCGCTTGCTCATCTTGACCGGGGCCCCGTCCCGCACGAGGTTGACCATCTGCCCGATGAGGACCTCGATCGTCGCGGGGTCGTCGCTCAAGGCGGCCGCCGCCGCCTTGAGTCGGGCGATGTACCCGTGGTGGTCCGCACCCAGCATGTAGATGCACAGGTCGAAGCCACGCTCGCGCTTGTCGAGGAAATAGGCGATGTCGCCGGCGATATACGCCGCATCGCCATCGGACTTGAGCACGACGCGGTCCTTGTCGTCCCCGAAGTCGGTGGACCGGAGCCACCAGGCACCATCGGATTCATACAGGTTCCCGTTGCCCTTGAGCGTCTCGATCGCCCGGTCCACCGCGCCGGAGGTGAACATCGAGTTCTCGTGGGTGTAGACGTCGAAGACGGTCCCGAACTCGGCGAGCGAATTCTTGATGTGGGTGAACATCAGGTCCACGCCCGTGACACGGAACGTCTCCAGGGCCTCTGCATCCGGCTTCTCGAGCACGTCCGGGTGCTCGGCGAGCACGGTCGACGCGATGTCCTGGATATACGCACCGGCGTACCCGTCCTCGGGGGTCGCCTCCCCACGGGCGGCCGCCGCCAGCGACCGGCTGAACCGATCGATCTGGGCGCCGTGGTCGTTGAAGTAGTACTCACGTGTGACCGCTGCACCCGAGGCTTCGAGCACACGGCCCAGTGCGTCACCGACCGCGGCCCAACGGGTCCCGCCGAGGTGGATGGGCCCGGTGGGGTTGGCCGACACGAACTCCAGGTTCACCCGACGCCCGGCCATGGCGTCACCGTTGCCGTACTCCTCGCCCTTGTCGAGCACGGTCGCGACGAGCGAGCCCTGCGCTCCCGAGTCGAGACGGATGTTGAGGAACCCCGGTCCGGCGATCTCGGCCGACGCGACGCCCGGGTCCTGTACCAACGCGGTCGCGAGGTCCTGCGCCAGATCCCGGGGCGCCGATCCGACCTTCTTCGCCAACTGGAGGGCGACATTCGTCGCGTAGTCCCCGTGTTCGGGGTTGCGGGGCCGCTCGACCGTCACCGTCTCCGGAACGACCGACGTGTCGGCCCCGCGCTCGGCGAGAACGGAGATGAGGGCTGCGCGGATAACGGCGGCGAGATCGGCGGGAGTCACGTCTTCGTATCCTAGGTGTCGGCACGTCGCGGCGGGAATCGGCCGTCCGGCCGACCTCCCCGCCCACACCCCGGCGGGCCCGATGCGGCCCCATCCGAATGCCGGTGCTACGATCAGTCTCGCTGTTCGAGCGGCACCCCGGTCACGGGACGCCGCCCGGAGCGGCCTCCGGCCCGTGAGGGTCGGTATCCCGCCCTCGTAGCTCAGGGGATAGAGCGTTGGTTTCCGGTACCAAAGGTCAGGGGTTCGATTCCCTTCGGGGGCACAGGTGAGACGAGTGAGGGGCCCGGGCGAAAGCCCGGGCCCCTCACTCGTCTCACGCGGAACTCGTCAGCTCGGACGGGTTATTCCGTCCACCTCTTCGATTCGGTCGACGACCCGCTCGTAGATGTCGGTCAGGGTCTGCACCTCGTGCTCACTGAGCACGTCGATGAACAACTCGCGGACCTTCTCCACATGCTTGGGCGCCACCGAGGCGATGGCCTGTGCGCCCGCCTCCGTGAGGGTGACCACGGTCCCGCGTCCGTCCTCGGCGCACTCCCCCTTGGCGACGAGGCCGCGGCCCTCCATTCGCCTGACCTGGTGAGATACCCGGCTGCGGTCCCAGCCGAGAGCCGCGCCCAGTTCGCGCGCCCGGAGTCCCCGGTTATCGGCCTCGCTGAGGCTCACCAACACGGAGTAGTCGGACTGAGACATCGACGCGTCCCGCTGTAGCTGGCGCTCCATCGCGAGCTCGAGCAGTTGGTTGACCTCTCGATACCGCCGCCACATGCGCTGCTCATCGTCACTCAACCAGCGTGTCTCTGTCATGGGGCTATTACAGCACGACCATCCCCTGCACTCGTCCTGCCCTACCGCCCGAACGGGCCCGGTGTGGTCGACAGCGTCTACTCCCGTTCCGCGCCGGACCGCTGCATGACGTGGGTGTGGGCGCCCCCGATGCCGGCGAACCGTGCACGGTCGCAGGTCAGGACGATCACCTGGGAGGTCGCGGCGGCGGCGGCGATGACGGCTCCCATCGTGAGGCGGCGGGACGGATCCGTGTACCCCATTGTGTCGTCCAGGAACACCGGGACGCCGTCGTCACCCACCAACCGCGCACAGGCGATCCGGACGATGACCGCCAGCTGCTCTCGCGCCCCTCCGGACAGGGACTCGTAGTCGACGGAGACGTTCCCGATCCTCCTTGACAGGATCGTCAGGTCCTCCCCTAGACGGACGTCGAAGTCCCGTCCGTACACGAGGGTGCCCAGTTCGACCACCGCACGGTGGAACGGCGCCTGGTAGGCGAGCAGGGCCTCCGCGCGCCGGGCGGTGAGGGTGCGGTGGAGCAGATCGGCTGCACGGGCGCGGCGCCACAGCGCGGAGTTCTCCCTCGCCGCGGACTCGAGCTCGCGTTCCGCGGCGGCGACGCCCTCGAGGCGCCCCTGATCACCGATCGCGTTGACCCTGCCCAGGGACGTGGCGACCGCTGCCGCGGAATCGCGTTCCTCGGCGGCGAGTGAGGCGAGTGAGGCCCGGGCGTTGTCCAGCAGTCCCGGTGGGGCGTCGGCGAGCGCATCCTCCAGTCTGGCCTTCGCCTGCCGTGCCTTCTCGCGGGCGGCCTCCGCACGGAGGCGTGTCTCCTCCCCCGCCTCCTCCAAGCGGCGATCGGCGACGTCCTCGCGCGCGGCCGCCAACGCCGCGCTGCATTCGCTGTGGCGACGAGCCGCCTCGTCCACCAGTGCGGTACGGGTCGAATGCTCGGTGCGCAGCGTCTCGGCTTCGGCCGAGGCGGCCCGGTCCTCCGCGCGGCAACGGCTGAGCTCGCCCTCCGCGGCCGCGGCCTCGGCCACCGGATCGTCCGACGTCTCGACGTCCGTCCGGCCCGCCCGGTCATCCGTGGACCCGCCGGTCGCCGACGGACCGGAGAGGACGAGGGAACTCAGTTCCTCCCGCCTCGCCGCGAGGTCCTCGGAGGAATCCCCACCGAGGAGATCCGTCCGCCGGCGACGCAGGGCCGCGATCTCCGCGCGGAGCGCCTCCGCACGGCGGGCGCGTCCCTCCGCCTCCGTCGGGGACTCCACGCCGAGATCGGCGAGGAGACCCTCCAACCGGGCGCGGGCGACCTGCTCGTCACGTCGCACCGCGTCGGTGTCACCCGCGGGCACGACGGTCAACGTCACCGTGCCGATCTCGAAGACGGTGTCCTCGACGATGTCCCGCGTCCACCCCGCGGACGCATCGAGGGCGTCCCCACCCACACGGACGTCTCCCTCTCCGCCGATCTCGACCCGGGGCGCGCTCGCGGCGGACCGGACGACGGCCTCCCGCAACATCTCGTCCGCGCGGCGGAGAGCGTCGACGTCATCATCGGCGATCTCCACCTCTGCGAGTTCCGCCTTCGTGCGGCGGAGCTCGTCGCCCACCTCCGCCAGGTTCTCGAGCAACCGGTCCAGGTGCTCGAGATCCGCGCGCCTGCGCTCGTCCTCCTCGACCGCGCGTACGGCGTCGAGCCGCGTCCTAGCCCGGGTGACCCGCTCCTCCGCGGCCTCCAGCTCGGCCCGGGCCCGCCGAGCCCGTTCCTGGGCCGGGTCGAGTCTCCCGGCGGCCACCGCCGCAGTCGACCGCAGCTCGGATTCCCTCCGGTGCTCCGTGGCCACCCTGTCGACGAGCTCGCGGCGTTCCCGGAGCTCACGCACAGCGGCATCGTGTGCCGCCACCGCGCGGTCCACCTCGGCATCCGCGGACGCGCATGCTCCGCGGAGATCCGCCACGGCACGACCGGCGGCCTCGAGGCGCGCCACCTCCGCCTCGAGTGTCGCCAGCGATTCGAGCCGGGCGCGGTGGACGGCGGACCGGGCCTCGTGGTCCGCCACCGCGGAGTCGAGCTCCGCGTGCCGGGCCCGTGCCTCGGACAGCGCGGCCTCGGCCTCGGCCAGTCTGGACTCCGACCGTGCGAGGTCACCGGTGGGCTCGCCCCGCCGTGCCGTCAGATATCTGTTGCGTTCCTCGGCCACGCGTTCGACCAGCGAGTCGTCTCCGGTCGGATCCTCGCCGCCTGCGGCGGTGTCGAGCGCACGGCGGAGGGAGTCCATCCCTTTGGCCGCATCGACCTGCCCCACCGGTTCGTCCTGGGCGATCCGCAGGGCCCGCCACAACGAGCGGTCGACCTGGCGGTCCAGGAGGTCACGTACATAGTCGTGTGCGTCGTCCCCCGACATCGCGGTGCGCGCCGAGTCGGGGAACTCGAGGGACGTCCGTTTCCCGCGGACGAACTCCTTCCGGTACCGCATCCGCTCCCCGTCGACGGTGAAGTCTGCCTCCACGATCACGGGAACGTCCCTGCCGACCGGGCTAGCGGCCTTGATCTCGGCGCGGCCGGACGACGCCTTGTGCTCGAGGAGCATCTCCAACGCGTCCATCAGGCTGGTCTTGCCCGACTCGTTGGGGCCCTCGATCACGAGCACGCCCCGCGGCGGTAGGTCCACCTCCTCTCGCACCACCCCGCGGAAGTCCTCGAGCATCAGTCGGTGCAGGATCATCTCGTTCCCCCGTCCACGAGCCGGTACAGGAGACTGAGCGCGTGCCCGGCGTCCTCGGCATCGGTGCCGCCGGCGCCGGCCAGGGCGACCAGATCCGCCACCGCCCGACCGGCGTACCCGTCCACGAGGTCGGTGAAGTCGGAATCCTCGGCGCGCACGACGAGATGGGTACGCGACTGACGCAGATAGGCGGAGGCGAACAGCGCGTCCCAGGTCTCCAGGAGCGCGTCGATCCTCGCGCGCAGGGCCACCCCGACGGTGCCGGTCAGCCCGAGCTTGAGCACGGTGCGGGACTTGTCCTGCACGGCCTCGATCCGCTCGGCGAGGGAGTCGAGGTCCCCGTCCGTCTCGATCTGGGCGTCCAGCGCCAGGAAGGTCCAGCGTCCCGTCCGCAACGGCGTGACGTGGCAGGGGCCCCTGTCTCCCGATGGTGCCCGCCGTCCGAGTTCGACGAGGAGTACGTGGCCGGAGTCCGTCTCCACGTCGTCGTAATCCGTGGTCTCGGGGCTGCCCGAGAACCAGATCCGGTCGCCGGAGCCCACCCGGGTCACCGAATGCCGGTCCCCCAACGCCACGTAGTCCAGGTGCCCGGCCCCGATCGCCTCCTCCAGTGACGCCACCGGGATCGCCTCCACCGTCGGGGAGTGTCCGCCGTAGACCTCGTCGGTGCCCCCGTGCGCGACGAGGACGCGCACGCCGTCCGTGGGGTCGAGCGACGCGAGCAGCGCCGGCAGGCGTGAGGGGTCCGGGCGCTTGGAGGTCCACGGGACGCCGACCACCTCCACCCCTGGCACGACCTCCACCGGACCGGAGCCGTCGAGGACGACGACCGCTCCGCTCTCGAGTGCCGGGGAGAAGTCCCTGCACCGGAACACCGACGACACGTCCAGCGGATCGTGGTTCCCGGGCAACACCAGCACCGGAACCGGGAATGCGGACAACGCCTCCTCCGCGCGGAGGACGACCGAACGGGGCACGGCGTTGTCCTCGAAGACGTCACCTGCGACGACCACGAACTGCGCGCCGTGGTCCGCGGCCAGGGCGCCGAGCGCCTCCACGGCCGCGAGTCTGTCGGCCGTGAAGACGGCCTGCGATTCGTCGCCGAGGAACCGCCGGGTCATCCCGAGTTGCCAGTCGGCCGAGTGGAGGAATCGGATGGTGTCCCCGTCCCGTGGGTTGGTCATGGCCGCATCGTAGGTCGCGGGTCCGACACTCCCCCCACCGGCGGCCCGGGTCACCGCGGCCGGTACCGGCTGAACGCGTCGAGGAAGTCCTCGAGATCCGCCACCACCCGCAGTTGCTCGAGCGGATCGTTCGTCGCCGCGGCCGCGAGTCTCCGGGTCACCGGCGCGTCCAGGAGGTCTTCGAGGCCGGCCGGCGCGGGAGACGGCTCCGTCGGCAGGATCGGATCCCGACCCCACAGCGCCACCTCCACGTCGACGGAGACCTCGTCGTCGTCCCCCGCCCCCCGGAGTACGGCCCCGAGCTGGTCGGGTCGCAGGCCCCTCAACGCGAACAGGACCTCCGGGTGGGAGTCCCACCACTCGACCATGATGTACGCCGCGGCCAGCACGTGGCGACAGGGGCCGGGCTGGACCGGACAGTGGCAGGAGAAGGTGGTCGCCCCGTTGACCGCCGGGAGCAGGAGGAACCCGACGGTGTCGGAGAAGTCCCCGGCCAGGGCACCGAGCACGCCCCGTTCCTCCCGCCTGAGCGCGGTGCGCAGGGCGTCCGAGTCGGTGCCGTCGAGCGGGGCGAACGTGAACTCCACAGTGAACGGCTGCGGTCTGCTGCCCTCGACATCGCACCGCACGGTGCGGCCCGTGTGGTCCAGGGACAGGACTTTGTCCTTGCGGGCGTCCTGGCGGGCCATGTACACGTCGCCGCGGGAGACCCCGGACTCGATGTCGCCCGCCCACCGACGGCTCCACATGTGCGCGCCGAACTGCCCGGCCCGCGACCGGGCCGGGATACCCACGGAACCGCTCACGGTTCGTCCCTCCCCTCGTCGGTGAGTTCGACGAGCGCGGCGAGGTCCGCGTCGTCCAGCTCGGTCAGGGCGCCGGCCAGCGGACCCAGGGTCAGTTCGGCGAGATCCCGCTTGGCCTCGAGGAGTTCGTCGATGCGGTCCTCGACCGTCCCCGGCGCGACGAGCGTACGTACCTGCACCACCCGGGTCTGCCCGATGCGGTGCACCCGGTCGGTCGCCTGGTTCTCCACCGCCGGGTTCCACCAGCGGTCCAGGTGGACGACGTGGTTGGCCTCTGTCAGGGTCAGACCGGTCCCTCCCGCGCGGAGGGACGCGAGCATGACGGGCGGGCCCTGGGGTGATTGGAACTGCTCGACCATCTGCGCCCGTCCGGCCGCGGGGACCCCGCCGTGGAGGAACGGCACCGTGGCCGCGGCCCGCCTCTCCAGCAGGGGCAGGATGAGATCGCCGAACGCCCGGTACTGCGTGAACAGCAGGACCTTCTCCCCCGCGTCGAGGATCTCGGTGAGGACCTCGTCGAGTGCCGCCAGCTTGCCCGAACGGTGGCGGCCGCCGCGGAGGAGTGCGGAACCGTCGCCGAGGTAATGCGCGGGGTGGTTACACACCTGCTTCAGCGCGGTGAGGCCGGACAGGATGGCGCCCTTGCGGGCGGCCCCCTCGGAATCCTTGACCTGCTCCATCATGTCCTCGACCACCGCCCGGTACAGGGTCGCCTGCTCCCGGGTCAGGGGTGCGTCGACACGGATGTGCTGCTTCGCCGGCAGGTCGGCGACGACCCTGGGATCGGACTTGAGGCGACGCAGCACGAACGGGGCCGCGAGTGCCCGCAGTCTCGACGCCGCGGCCTCGTCGCGGTGGGACTCGATCGGAACCGCGAACCTGGCGCGGAAGGTACTCGCCGACCCCAGCATGCCCGGGTTGGCGAAGTCCAGCACCGCCCGCAGCTCATCCAGCCGGTTCTCCACCGGTGTGCCGGTGAGCGCGATCCGGTGTTCCGCGGGGATGGCCCCGACGGCGCGCGCCACGGCGGTGGTGGGGTTCTTGACGGTCTGCGCCTCATCCGCGACCAGACGTCGCCACGCCACCCGGGCGAGCAGCTCGGCGTCCCGGGTGGCGGTCCCGTACGAGGTCAGGACGAGATCGGCCGCTGCCAACAGCGCAGCGGCGTCGTCGCCCCGTTCCCGCGCCGGGCCGTGATGGACGTGAACCCGCAATTCAGGGGCGAACGTCGCCGACTCCCGGGCCCACGTCGCCACCAGCGTCAGCGGTGCCACCACCAGGGTGGGTCCGGTGCGACCACGCACATGTTCGGACGCGGTCAGGGCGAGCACCTGCATCGTCTTCCCGAGACCCATGTCATCGGCGAGGACGGCCCCGACGTCCGCGTCGGACAGGGCGGTCAACCACCGCACCCCCTCCAGCTGGTAGGGGCGGAGTGTGGCGCGGAACCACGTCGGGAGGTGGACGGTGATCGACGACGACGAGGGGATCCAGTCGAGGGTCGTGGGCGCCTCGATCTCCACTCCCTCGCCCTCCTCGGACATCAACGCGGCGACGAGTGCGGGTGCCGAGACCCGCTCTCCCCGCCGGGCCGCGAGGAAACGGGCTGCCCGTCGGAGTGCACCGGGATCCGCCCGGACCCACTGCCCGCGGAGCTTCACCAGGTCGGACGCCGCGTCGAGGAGCATCTGTGCCTCCGCCGCGTCCAGCGGGACATCGTCGACGACCATCTCCCAGTCGACGTCCGCCAACTGGTCGAGGCCCAGGCGGCGACCGGAGTCGACGTTCTCGGTACCGGGGTCCTTGACCGCGACCCTGACGGCCGTCCTCACCCTGGTCCAGGCCCGCGGCAGCAGGACCTCGACTCCCCGGCCCCGCAGGGCCTCCACTCCCTCGTCGACCAACCGGATCACGAGGTCCACGGGGAGCAGCAGGTCCGGGCTACCGGCAGCAGGGACGGCGCGTCCCAGCGGGGGCCATGACCGGACCGCCCGGTCGACGACATCGCGTACGGCGTCCCCCACGGCCGAGCCATCGGGCAGTTCGGTGAACGGGCGCAGCGAGTCGATCCCGGTACGTACGAGGACTTCCAATCGCCACAGGATCTCCGCACCCGCCGGCTGCCCGCCCTCGTCCCCGGACTCCTCCCCGTCCCCGGAATCGCCGCCGGAGGGTTCGACGATCCGGAGCACGACCTCGACGTCCCGCGCGGCGGCGGCCCGCCAGAACTCGTGGACCGCGTCCGCCAACGGCTGCCCACCGGAGGTCACGCCGCCGCCCGTGATCAACGCCGTTCCGAGGTCGCTCCTCCGGTCGGCGGCCAGGGGCGCCAGCGCCATCCGCGCGTGCTGATCCGCCAGAGCGGCGAGCAACCTGTCGAGTTCCTCACGGTTCTCGACAAGCCCGTGACAGCGGGACAGACTCTCCGCGGTCCACGCCGACACCACCGGAGACGCCGCGAGGGCCCAGGAGGCGTCCCACCCGCCCTCCGCACGACCGAGCGAGGGCACGACGTGCCCGGCACGGACGAACGCCGCCACACCGTCGGAGAGAGCCGCCAGTGCGCGCAGGCCGGGACCGACCCAGTGATCGGTGGCGTCGACCATGCCGCAGAGGTCGACCGCCGATCCGACCGAGACCCGGATGCCCGGCACCGTCGCCGACCGGACCCTGCCCTCGACCGGGACACGAACCCCGATCCGGTGCGTCAGGGAGAACCGCTCGAGGGACCGGACCACCTCCGGCGGGGCTCCCGCCCGGCCCACGGCCGTCACTGTGGAGGCGGGGGCGATGGACTCCGGCCTACGCAGTCCCGTCTCACACCACAGGCCGACGACCCCCGATTGCCAGACGGCGTGCAGACGCGGTTCGGCGGACGGGCTCACGTCCACATGAAAGCACGCCGGTCCGACAGCGGGTCGGGCATGCCCCCGCCGGGGTTCGCGGCGCGTCATCCACAGGCACCGCGCCCCTCCACAGTTCCACCGCCACACCCGCTGCCCGGGCCGCCACCGGTGAGATCGCGGTTCAGACTCGATCCGTGTTCCGCGTGTACCGCAACCCGGTGTCGACGTCCCCTGCCGGCCGGGTCGTGCCGCCCCTCGCGCCCCGTGCGCTCGTCCTGGCACTCGGTGTGCTCGTCGTGCTCGCGGCGGTTTCGTGGTTCGGGCAGCCGCGCCGCTCCGTTCCCGGTAGCCCGGTGCGGGACGAGGTGGCCGCGCTTCTCGATGCGGTCGAGGTGGTGGACGAACGGACTCGTGCGCCCGGATACGAGAGAGAGTGTTCGGGGAACTCGGCCTGTGTGTTCGGTCCGGCCTGGAGTGACACCACCGGTGCCCCCGGGGCGGCGAACGGGTGCTCCACCCGCCACGACGTCCTGTCCCGGGACCTCATCGGCGGAACTCGGGAGGACGGAGCGGGGTGCGAGGTTCCCGGCGGAGTCCTGACCGATCCGTACACCGGCAGGGTGATCGACGCCGGCACCGTGGGGCTACGCGGAATCCACGTCGACCACGTCTATCCGCTCTCGGCAGCGTGGGACCTGGGAGCCCGGGCGTGGCCACCGGCTCGTCGCGCAGCGTTCGCCAACGACGTCGACCGGAATCTCCTCGCGGTCTCCGCCTCGGTCAACACCGGCAAGAGCGATTCGACGCCGGCGGACTGGTTACCGCCCGACCCCGGTCGTCACTGCTTCTACGCTTCCCGGTACCTGACCGCCGCCGTCGCCTACGGCCTGCCGGTGACGGCGGCGGATCACAGGGCGCTCGCGGGGGCGGTCCGGAGATGCCCGGACCGCCCCTAGCAGCGCGGGGAATCAGTGACGGTCGGGACCACCAGCGGAACGCCCGCGGAACCCGCCACCTCGGCGGTCGTCCTCACCACGGCGGAAGCCCCCGCGGTCGTCGCGCTTGTCGTCCCGTCGGTCACCGCGACGGTCGTTGAACCGGTCGCCACGGTCACCGCGGTCATCGCGGCGGGGCCCGCCACCACGCGGCTTGCCACCCCGGTCGTCCCGGAATGAGGACGGGCGCCCGGACGGTGCGCCCGAATCCGGGCGGATGTCGATCTCGGAACCGCCCACCCGGATGCCCTTCATGGAATTAAGCTGGTCCGAGGGGAGATCCGCCGGGAGTTCGACGATGGAGTGGTCGAATCGGATCGAGATGCGTCCGATGTCGCCACCCCGGAGACCGGCCTCGTTCGCCAGGGCCCCCATGATCGAGCCGGGCTTGACGTTGTTCCGCTTGCCCACCGCGATCCGGTACTGCGCCATGTTCTTCCCGGAGCGCGACGGCCGCGGGCCGTCGGAGAACTCCCGTGCCGGCCGATCGCGGCGATCGTCCCGGCGGTCGTCCCGGCGCTGCGGACGCTCGGGCTCACGCATGAGGAAGTCGTCCGAATTCCGCGACTGGGTCGCCAGTGCTGCCGCGATGTCGGACATCGACACGGAATGCTCGGAGGCGTACTCCTCCACCAGGCGGCGGAAGAGCGCGATGCTCGGGTCCTCGAGGCTCTCGGTGATCGACTGCGCGAACTTGGCCATCCGCATCTCGTTGACGTCGTCCACACTCGGGAGCTGGATCTCGGTCAGCGGTTGGCGGGTCGCGCGCTCGATCTGCGAGAGGAGTCGCCGCTCCCGGGGGGTGACGAACAGCAGCGCCTGACCGCTCCGGCCGGCGCGGCCGGTGCGACCGATGCGGTGGATGTACGACTCGGTGTCATGCGGGATGTCGTAGTTGACGACATGGCTGATCCGCGGGACGTCGAGGCCTCGGGCGGCCACGTCGGTGGCGACCAGGATGTCCGTGCGTCCGTCCTTCAGCGCCTCGATGGTGCGCTCCCGGAGATTCTGCGGGATGTCACCGTTGATGGGCGCCGCAGAGAACCCGCGTGCCCGGAGCCGCTCCGCCAGTTCCTCGGTCGCGGACTTGGTGCGCACGAACAGGATCATCGCGTCGAAGTCCTCGACCTCGAAGATCCGCGTCAGGGCGTCGAGCTTGTCCCGGTGGTTGACCAGCACGTATCGCTGCGAGATGGTCGGTGCCGTCGAGGTCTTGGACGCGACCTTCACCTCGGTCGGATTGGTGAGATACTTCTGCGAGATACGACGGATCGCCGCGGGCATGGTCGCCGAGAACAGGGCCACCTGGGTCGACTCCGGGGTGTCCGAGAGGATCCGTTCGACGTCCTCCTGGAAGCCCATCGCGAGCATCTCGTCGGCCTCGTCGAGGACGAGGTGACGCAGACCCGACAGGTCGAGGGTGCCCTTCTTGAGGTGATCGATCACACGGCCGGGGGTGCCGACGATGATCTGGGCACCGCGCCGCAGCCCGGAGAGCTGGATGCCGTACGCCTGACCGCCGTAGATGGGGAGGACGTTCACCTGGGGCATGTTCGCCGAGTACGTGACACACGCCTCGGCGACCTGGAGGGCGAGCTCGCGGGTCGGGGCCAGGATCAGGGCCTGGGGGCTCTTCACCGCCGGATCGATCAGCGAGAGGATCGGCAACGCGAACGCGGCGGTCTTGCCCGTACCAGTCTGCGCCAGCCCGACGACGTCCCGCCCCTCGAGTACCAGCGGGATCGTCGCCGCCTGGATCGCCGAGGGGACCTCGTAACCCACGTCCTTGACCGCCTGCGCGACGGCCGGTGCCAGCCCCATGTCGGCGAAGGTCACCTCGGGCTCGTCCTCTCCTCCCGCCGATGAGGCGGCTGCGGTGGCGGTGGCGGTGCCGGAGTCCGCGGGGGCGGCGGCTGGTTCGGGGGTGCTGGCGTCGGTGTCGACCTCGTCGCCGGCGGTGGCGGTACGGTCCTCGTCATTGTTGTCCATGAGGTCTTACATGCTACGGCGTCGGGGGCCCGATGAGCGACACGCCGTGCGCAGGTCACTCCCCCGTCGTCGCGCGATCCGCGGACCCGTGGGTCTCCTCGGCGACGATCCAGGGGACCACGGCCACCAGCAGCAGCACGCCGGAAACGGCGAAGCCCGTCTTGTAGCCCAGCAGGTCCACCACGAGTCCCACCACGATCGGGCCGAGGATCGCACCGGAGTCGCTGGCCATCTGGAAGGTTGCGAGGACCTTGCCGCCGGCCCGGTCCGCGCCGATCACATCGGCGACCGCGGCCTGCTGCGACGGGTTGAGGATGCCCGCGCCCATCCCGGCGATGACCGAGGCCGCCACCAGGAGCGGGACGGTGTCGCACCATCCCAGGACGAGGGTCGTCACACCGGAGATCACCAGCCCCAGGATCACCATCGGGCGCCGCCCGTACCTGTCGGACAGCCATCCCGCGAACGAGACCACCGATGCGGTTCCCACCGCGAACGAGGCGAGGGCGGTCCCGGCGATGCCGGCTCCGGCATCGAAGTTCGCCGCGGCGAACAGCGGAACGATCGCGACCCGCACACCGAACGACGTCCACCCGTTGACGAAACTGGAGATCAGTGCGGCGCGATACCCGCTGTGCCGGAGTGCCTCGCCCACCAGGAGGGGTTCCTGACCGGTCGCCCCGTCGTCGGCCGAGGGGCGTCGGCCCCCTCGCAGGAAGACCGCCACGACGCCGGTCGCCACCAGCAGAGTGCCCGCGTACACGAAGAACGGGATGCGCATCCCGAACCCCGCCAACAGTCCGCCCAGGACGGGGCCGCCGATGTTGCCGATGAGGAAGGCCGTGGCGTACAGCCCCGCGATCCGACCCCGCGCGCCGGGCGGCGACAGCCTGGTGAGCAGGGCCATGGCGGAGATGGTGAACATGGTCGACCCGAGCCCGCCCAGCCCCCGGAACACCAGGAGTTGCCAGTAACTCTGGGCCAGCCCCGTCGCCAACGTGGAGACCACCACGATGAGCAGGCCGGACATGTAGACCCATCGTTCACCGAGCCTGTCGACGAGGAACCCGCCGGCCGGGGCGAACACCAACCGGAAGAAGGCGAACGCGCTGACGATGACCGACGCCGCGGTCACCGATACGTCGAAGCTGCGGGCGAACTGGGGCAGCACGGGGGCGACCAGTCCGTAGCCGATCGCGACGGCGAACGCCGCCGCGACCAGCACCCAGACGTCCGCCGGCAACCGGGTACGCGGCGCGGGGTTACCCGTGAGCGCGCCCCTCACGCGGACCGGAGCACGCGGGCGAGCACGTCGGCTCCGAAGTGCAGTGCGTCCACCGGTACCCGCTCGTCCACCGCGTGGAAATGACCGAAGACGTCGAACTCGTCCGGCACCCGCAGCGGGACGAATCCGTACCCATCGATCCCGAGCGGGGCCAGGTGCTTGTTGTCCGTGCTGGCCGGGAGAAGGTAGGGCACGACCACGGCATCGGGATCGGACTCGGTGACGGCCTCGCGGATCACCTCCACCAACGGGGCGTCGGCGGGGGCCGCGATCGGCGGTTCCCAGATCCACTCGACAGAGACGTCGGGGCCGAGTTCCTGCTCGATCTCGGCCCGGAACGTGTCCTCGCCCCCGGGGAGCACACGGCAGTCGATCTCCGCGTGCGCCTCGGTGGGGATGACATTGGTCTTGTACCCAGCGGACAGGACCGTCGGGGAGGCGGTGTGGGACAGCGACGCCGCCACGAGGGGCCCGAAATGCCCGAGGACCTCGAGGCGCTCCGGAAGGTCGGCGATCTCACCGCTTCCACCGGCGATCCGTCCGACCGCTGCGGCGAGCGCCGTGTTGGCCTCGGTCGGTTCGACCGGGAACTCCAGGTCCGCCACGCGGTGAACCGCGCCGGCGATGGCGGCGACGGCGTTGTCCCGGGTAGGCCGGGACGCGTGCGCGGCGGTACCGTGCGCGGTGACCGTGGCCCAGGCGACGCCCTTCTCGGCGACGGCGATCGGATAGAGGCGGCGTCCGTCGACGGGCACGGACCACCCGCCCACCTCGCTGAGTGCCTGGGTCATGCCGTCGAAGATCTCGGGCCGCTCACGGACGATCCACTTGGCACCCATGATCCCGGCGGCCTCCTCGTCCGCGAAGAACGCGAGCAGGAGTGTGCGCCGCGGGACGATGCCCTCGCGCCGGTAGTGCCTGACGACCGCGAGCATCATGCCGATCATGTTCTTCATGTCGACGGTGCCCCGCCCGTAGAGCCAACCGTCACGG
This sequence comes from Dietzia sp. B32, assembly GCF_024732245.1. NCBI lineage: Bacteria > Bacillati > Actinomycetota > Actinomycetes > Mycobacteriales > Dietziaceae > Dietzia > Dietzia sp. B32. The sequence goes on from NZ_CP093845.1 coordinate 605,126, forward strand.
ATCTGGCCGGCGAACGGCGGGACGGTCCAGTCCTCGGCGACCGCGGGCACGACGTCGACGTGCCCGTGCACGACCAAGCCACCCGCCCCCGGGTCGGAGCCCTCGACCCGGGCGAACAGGCTCCCGCGACCCGGGACCGACTCCACCAGTTCGCTCGCGATGCCGACCTCGTCGAGGTACTCCGCGATCCGGCGGCACACCCTCGTCTCGCCGTCGCCGATCGTCGCGGGGTCACCGGTGTTGGTCGAATCGATCGACACGAGGTCTGCCGTGATCGCGACGGCCTCGGCATGCATCCGCTCCCGCGCCTGCTCGGACGCCTGCTGGGCGTCGGTCATCCGAAACACTTCCCTTCACCACGATAGGTGGGCCAGCGGTCCACCACGGCGGGCCCGTTCCCAGTCTCGTCCACCACGTGCAGTGTGTCGAACCGCTCGCACAGCTCCCCGGCCTTCGCGTGGCGCCACCACGCGCGCCCACCGATGGCCACCTCACCGTGCACGGGAGTCTGGACCTCCCCGGCCCCCTCCCTGCCCAGGTAGTGCATGCCCGCCGGTGCGACCGGAACGGGCAGACGGTCACTCCCGGGGACGCCCGAGGCGACATATCCCCCGTAGAGGAATGTGGTCAGGCCCCGGGCCGGCGTCCGTACGGCGGGGAGGGCGAACATCAACGCCGGCCGAGGGGTGAACGTCCGATAGGCGTCGAAGAGTCCGGGGACGTACAGGCCCGACCCCGCGGTGACCTCCGTGACGGCGGGTGCCGCCGCGCTCTCGGCGACGGATCCGGAGCCCCCCGAGTTGATGATCTCCGGTGGCCGCCCGGAGATCTCCTCGATCGTCGACGCGACCGCCCGGCGGATGCCCAGCAGCCGGCGCATGGACAGTCGCTTGACGATGCCGATCCCCCGGACGTCGTCCGGCACCCCGGCCACCTGCGCCTCGTAGAACATCGCGCCCGTCACCCTGAAGCCGGAGTCGACAGCGTGACGCACCAGCGGCGCCACGTCGTCCGGTCCGCGGAGCGGGGACCGTCGCACCCCGAGGTGGACCGGCCCCAGCCGCAGAGAGCAGTCGACGTCGATGCACACCTTCGCTCCGGTGGCCCCCGCCTCCCGCGCGATCGCCAGCTGGCGCGGATCGTCGACCATGAGTGTGACCGACTCCAGTGCCAGTGGATCGGCTCCCAGGCGCGCGAGCGCCGAGCGGTCGACGGTCGGATATCCCATCAGGACGTCGTCGCAACCCGATTCCACCAACCACAACGCCTCGTCGAGCGAGTAGGCCATGATCCCGCGGACCGTCTCGTCGCCGCGCAGTCCGTCGCCGAGGACCTCGCGAAGGACGCCACGCGCTCGCACGGACTTGCTCGCTATGCGGATCCTCGTACCCCCGGCCCGCTGCCGCAGGTCGGCCAGGTTCGCCCGCAGGCTCGGTAGGTGCAGCGCGGCGAGGGGTGCTTCCAACCCGGCGGTCGCGGCCTCGAGCACGTCGACCACGCCGGGTGGTCCCCCACCCGCCGCGCTAGGCACCGTCGACCGGCCGCGCGTCCCGGACGACGAGGTCGACGGCCCTGTGGAGAAGATCGTTTGCCTCGTCGTCGTTGCGGTAGATCTGCCACCTCAGACTGATGCCCGTGATGATCGACAGGACGACGCGCACCATGTCGTCGAGCCCCATCGCCCAGCGGACGTCGGCGGACTGCGCGGTGCGCTCGAGCACGGAGCGGACGATCGCCTCGTTGGATTCCTGCTGGTCGCGGGCCAGGCCGACCTCGGGCAACCCGTGGGTCCGCAGCGAGTACGACACGATCTCGTAGGTGAGCAACTGCCGATCGGGCGACGCGGAGATGACCGCCCAGATCAGATCGATCGCCTCGTACAGTCGACGGCGCAGCCCCTCGGTCCCGCGGATCCCGGAATCGAAGTCGACGCTCACAAACGCGTGGGCGGCCTGGTGCACCTCCGAGTTCACGGCCCCGATGACCTCGCGGAGAAGCTCTTCCTTATCCGTGTAGCAGTAGTGGACGACGCCCAGCGACACGCCGGCACGTTCGGCCACACCACGGACGGTCACCGCACCCAGGCCGTCGTGTTCGGCGATCTCGAGGGCGGCCTGGAGAAGTTGCGCCCGGCGTTGATCGGCAGGAAGTCGTCTGGTCACTCGTCCATCGTACGTCGGCGAGCGTGACGTGGACACCGTTAACCGCATCGTCCCCCGACCTCGCGGGCGCGTGGCCCCCGGTTCAGGTCGATGGTCCAGGTCCGCATCGCATCCCGCTCCCCACAGGTAACGTGTCCAGCCATGACGACCTCGGGAGTGACCTGGCAGAACTGGGCCGGCAACGTGCTGGCGTCACCCTCGGGCCGGGCGCTCCCGACCACCGTCGCCGAGGTCAGTGACGTGGTCGCGCGGGCGGCGGACCGGGGGACCCGGGTCAAGTGCGTCGGCGCGGGCCATTCCTTCACACCGGCGGCGGCGACGGACGGCGTGCTCGTGTCGCTCGACGACCTGGCCGGAGTGGAGTCCATCGTCCCCACCCGGGACGGGGATGGCCGTGTGCAGGGTGCCGACGTGACCGTCTGGGCGGGCACCCGGTTGCACCGGTTGGGACCGCTTCTGTGGGAACTCGGTCTGGCGCAGCCAAATCTCGGTGACTTCGCGGAGCAGTCCCTCGCCGGCGCGGTGTCGACCGGGACGCACGGCACGGGGTGCGCGGCACCCGGGCTCCCCGCCACCGTGGTGGGACTGCAACTCGTCACCGCTGACGGCACGGTGCTCACGTGTTCGCGCGAGTCCGAACCTGAGGTGTTCGAGGCCGCCCGTCTCGGTATCGGGGCACTGGGGATCATCACCAAGATGACGATCCGCTGCGTCCCCGCCTTCGCCCTCCGGGCGGAGGAGCGACCGTGGACGCTGTCGGCGGCGTTGACCGACCTGGAGGGCTTCGCGCGGTCCGCCGACCACGCGGAGTTCTTCTGGTTCCCCCACACGGACGCGATCAACGTCAAGCGGAACACCAGACTCCCCGGCGACACCGAACTCCGGCCGGTGGGACGGATCCGGGAACTGGTCAGCGACGAGTTCCTCTCCAACGAGGCGTTCGAGATGGTGTGCAGGACCGCCACCCGACGACCGGCGCTCACCCCTCGCCTCAACCGGCTCGCCTCACGGGCGCTGTCGGCCCGCGACTTCACCGACCGCAGCTACCGCGTGTTCGCCTCGTCGCGACGAGTCCGCTTCCGCGAGATGGAGTACGCGGTACCCGTCGAGGCGGCGGCCGGGGTGCTGAGGGACCTGCGGGACACCATCGATCGCTCCGGGATCGTCACCCCGTTCCCCGTCGAGGTCCGGTTCGCCGCCGCCGACGACGTGTGGATGTCCACCGCGTACGGACGGGAGGTCTGCTACGTCGCCGTGCACCAATACCACCGGATGGACCACACCGAACTCTTCCGACTGGCGGAGGCGATCTTCCTCGCGGCGGGCGGGCGACCGCACTGGGGCAAGATGCACACCCGCGCCGCCGAGGACCTGGCCGCGATGGTCGACCATTTCGACGACTTCGTCTCCGTCCGTGACCGTCTCGACCCCGACCGCGTCTTCGCCAACGAATACACCGAGCGTGTGCTGCCGTAGGACACGGTCCCGCGCCGGTTACGTACGGTGGGGGTTCGAACCCGGCCCAGCCCCTCGCCGCCCCGAACCCCAGGAGTGACCAGTGCCCGATCGAGTCCCCGCTGAATCAGAGATCTCCGGTCCGGCCGCGGGGGTGATCACGGCCGCCCTGCGCCGGGCGATCCGTAGCCAGGCCGGTGCCGCCCGCGCCTATGTCCGCGGGCTACGGGAGAGCCACCCCGACGAGAGCCCCTCGCAGATCCTCGGGCGACTGGACAGCCGGTTCCTCAACGCGGTCACCGCCTCCGGCGCCGCCGTCGGGGCCACCGCCGCCGTCCCGGGCATCGGCACCGTCATCGCCTTCGGAGCGATCGGCGCGGAGTCGCTCGTGTTCCTCGAGGCGACCGCGTTCTACACCCTCGCCGTGGCCGAGGTCCACGGCGTCGACGTCCGTTACGGCGAGCACGAGGAGCTGCTGGTCATGACGGTCATGCTGGGCGCCTCCGGCACCGCCCTCCTGGCCAACGCGGTCGGTTCGTCAGGCGGGTCGGCGGCAGGCGGTTCTCTCGCGGGTCGGGCCCTGCGAGTGCCCGGGTTGGCATCGGTCAACCGCCGGATGATGAGCCGTTTCGTCCGGAAGTTCGCCGTCAAGCGGGCGGGTCTGGCCCTGGGCAAGATGGCCCCCGCCGGCCTCGGTGCCGCCGTGGGCGGATGGGGCAACCGGAGGTTGGGCCGCACGGTCGTCGAGACCGCCGCGTCGACGTTCGGTGCGCCCCCGGACTCCTGGCCGGCCACATGAACCACGGGTGACGGCCCGGCGGCATCCCCCTGTCAGGTGAGATCGCGGAGCCCTGTGCGGGCAGAAGGTCTAGCCTGGATCCAATCGACGTGTGAAACCCACCACAGAACCAGAGAGGCACCAAGAGATCGTGAGCAACAACGTCTCACAGTTCGGACAGAACCAGTGGCTCGTAGACGAGATGTACGAGCGGTTCGCCAAGGACCCGTCCTCCGTGGACAAGTCCTGGCACGAGTTCTTCGACGCCAACCCGGAGGCCGCCTCCTCCTCCGGCGGTGGCTCGACCAACGGCACCTCCCCCGGCAAGTCGGGTGGGGACTCCGGCAAGAGCAGCCGGCCGCGGTCGGGAGGTGGGGACAGCGGAGGTGCGGGGAAGCAGGACAAGAAGGCGTCCGAGCTGACTGTTGACGACGTCACCCCGGAGGCGTCGGCGAAGGACATCGCCGCCAAGCCCGCGTCGGACGCCTCGCCCAAGCGCAAGGCCCGCGGCGAGGGCGTGCCCGCCCCGGTACGCACCCCGGAGACCCGGGACAAACCCGACGCGGCGGCGAAGAGGCCTTCCCGCCCCGTCTACAGCCCGCCCGAGGAGCAGGAGAGCAAGGTCCTGCGGGGGGCGGCCAACGCGATCGTCAAGAACATGAACGCGTCGCTGACGCTGCCGACCGCCACGTCGGTCCGCGCGGTCCCGGCGAAGCTGATGATCGACAACCGGGTGGTCATCAACAACCACCTCAAGCGCACACACGGTGGCAAGATCTCCTTCACCCACCTCATCGGGTACGCCATGGTCCAGGCCATCAAGGCCTACCCGAACATGAACAACCACTACGACGAGGTCGACGGCAAGCCGAACGTGGTGACCCCGTCCGGGATCAACCTCGGTCTGGCGATCGACATGAAGACCAAGGGCGGTCGTTCCCTGGTCGTCGCGGCGATCCGACACTGCGAGAAGCTGGACTTCCGCGGCTTCCTCGACGCCTACGAGGACATCGTCGCCCGCGCCCGTGAGGGCAAACTGACGATGGAGGACTTCTCCGGCGTCACCGTCTCGCTGACCAACCCCGGCGGCATCGGCACCGTGCACTCGGTCCCCCGTCTCACGGTGGGCCAGGGCGCCATTCTCGGCGTGGGCGCGATGGAGTACCCGGCCGAGTTCCAGGGCGCGAGCGACGAGCAACTGGCGAACAACGCGATCGGCAAGATCACCACGCTGACCTCGACCTACGATCACCGGATCATCCAGGGCGCCGAGTCCGGCGAGTTCCTGAGGGAGATCCACCGACTGCTGCTCGCCGATGAGTTCTACGACGAGATCTTCGACGTCCTCGGCATCCCCTACGAGCCGGTCCGGTGGCGTCAGGACATCACCGATCCCCGGGTCGACAAGGACGCCCGCGTCCTCGAGCTGATCGCCGCCTACCGCGACCGCGGCCACCTGATGGCCGACATCGACCCGCTCGACGGCAGGCACGCCAAGCGACGACGCACCTTCCACCCGGACCTCGATGTCAATTCGCACGAGCTCACGCTGTGGGACCTCGACCGCAAGTTCTCCGTCGGCGGGTTCGTCGGCAAGGACAAGATGCGGCTGCGGGACGTGCTGTCGGCACTGCGCGCCGCCTACTGCCGCAAGATCGGTATCGAGTACACCCACATCCTCGAGAACGAGCAGCGCCAGTGGATCCAGGAGCGCCTCGAGGGTGTCGACGACAAGCCGACCGTCGCCGAGCAGAAGTACATCCTGTCCAAGGTGAACGCGGCCGAGGCCTTCGAGACCTTCCTCCAGACCAAGTACGTCGGCCAGAAGCGCTTCTCCCTCGAGGGCGCCGAGTCGGTCATCCCCATGATGGATGCCGTCATCGACGAGGCCGCCGAGTTCGGGCTGGACGAGGTCGTCATCGGCATGCCGCACCGTGGGCGGCTCAACGTCCTCGCGAACATCGTGGGCAAGCCGTACCGGCAGATCTTCACCGAGTTCGAGGGCAACATGGATCCCTCGGCCGCCCACGGCTCGGGAGACGTCAAGTACCACCTGGGCGCCGAGGGCATCCAGTACCAGATGTTCGGCGAGAACGAGATCAAGGTCTCGCTCACCGCTAACCCGTCGCACCTCGAGGCCGTCGACCCGGTCCTGGAGGGCATCGTCCGGGCGAAGCAGGACCTCATCGAGGACCCGGAGTGGCGGGCGGAGTACCCGGTCGTGCCGCTCATGCTGCACGGTGACGCCGCGTTCGCCGGCCAGGGTGTCGTGGCCGAGACCCTCAACCTCTCCCAGATCGACGGTTACCGTACCGGCGGCACGATCCACATCGTGGTCAACAACCAGATCGGGTTCACGACGGCGCCGGAGGCCGGCCGGTCCAGCCAGTACTCCACGGACGTCGCCAAGATGATCGGCGCACCGATCTTCCACGTGAACGGTGACGATCCCGAGGCATGTGTGCGGGTGGCGCGTCTGGCGATGGACTTCCGTCAGCAGTTCAAGAAGGACGTCGTGATCGACCTCGTCTGCTACCGCCGTCGCGGACACAACGAGGCCGACGACCCGTCGATGACGCAGCCGCGGATGTACGAGGTGATCGACGGCAAGAAGAGCGTCCGTCAGTCCTACACCGAGGATCTGGTCGGTCGTGGCGACATCACCGAGAAGGAGGCGGAGAATGCCCTCCGCGACTTCCAGGGCCAGCTCGAACGGGTCTTCAACGAGGTCCGTGAACTCGAGAAGCATCCGGTGAAGGCGTCCGAGTCGATCCTGCCCAACCAGCCGCTGCCCAAGCGTCTGGTGACAGCGGTGGACGAGTCGGTCATCCACGCCATCGGCGACGCCTTCGGAAACCTGCCCGAGGACTTCCACATCCACTCGCGCGTCAAGCCGGTCTACGAGGCGCGCCAGAAGATGGCCTACAACGGAAACGTCGACTGGGCGTTCGCGGAGCTCCTCGCGATCGGCTCCCTCGTCAGGGAGGGCCGGACGGTGAGGCTTGCCGGGCAGGACTCGCAGCGCGGCACCTTCACCCAGCGCCACGCGGTGGTGGTCGACAAGACCACCTCCGAGACCTACTCGCCGCTGCAGAACCTCGAGGACGCCGAGGGCCGGTTCGAGGTGTGGAACTCGGCGCTCACCGAGTACGCGGGCGTCGGGTTCGAGTACGGCTATTCGGTGGGTGACCCCGAGGCGTTGGTGCTGTGGGAGGCGCAGTTCGGTGACTTCGTCAACGGCGCGCAGACCATCATCGACGAGTACATCTCCTCCGGTGAGGCGAAGTGGGGCCAGAAGTCGTCGGTGACGCTCCTCCTGCCGCACGGCCACGAGGGGATGGGCCCGGACCACACGTCCGGCCGCATCGAGCGGTTCCTCCAGCTGTGTGCCGAGGGTTCCATGACCGTCGCCCAGCCGTCGACCCCGGCGAACTACTTCCACCTCATGCGTCGTCATGCCACCGACGGCATCAAGCGACCGCAGGTGGTCTTCACGCCCAAGTCGATGCTGCGGAACAAGAAGGCCGTCAGCGCGATCTCGGACTTCACCACCGGGAAGTTCCGTTCCGTCATCGACGACCCGACGTTCGCTGATGGTTCGAAGGACGCGGGCAAGGTCAAGACCATGCTGTTGGTCTCCGGGAAGCTCTACTACGAGCTCGCCGCCCGCCAGGAGAAGGAGGGCCGCGACGACATCGCGATCGTCCGACTGGAACAGATCCACCCGATCCCGTTCCGTCGCCTGCGTGAAGCCCTCGGGCACTACCCGAACCTCACCGAGGTCCGGTGGGTCCAGGAGGAGCCGGCCAACCAGGGTGCGTGGAGCTTCCTCGCCCTCAACCTGCCGGAGGTCATCCCGGAGTTCCCGCCGATCAAGCGGGTCTCGCGTCGACCGATGGCCGCGACCTCCACGGGCCTGAGCAAGGTCCACGCGGTCGAGCAGAAGGCCTTGGTGGACCAGGCGTTCGACTGACGGCGTGAGACGGAGGGCCCGACCGCTCGGCGGTCGGGCCCTCCGTCGTGTTCCACCACGGTGGTGACCACGCCACGGGCCCGGGTCCGGGCCTGGTCACCGTGACGTCAGTAGCCGTGCTCGTCCAGCCAGAAGTTCGCCAACGACACGGGGGTCGCGGAACCGAACTCGATCCCCAACAGGAGCTCCCGGATATCATCCGAGGTCAGCTCCCCGCTGATCCGGTTGACCAGGGCCAGTTGATCCTCCGAGAGCGAGCCCTTGCGGAACACCGGCACCAGGTTCTGCGCGAGGATCGCGTCTTCGTCGTCGTCCAACGGCACGATGTCCTCCGGATGGAGGACCGGGTCGGCGGACTGAACCAGCCCCACCCCGATCTCTCCGGCACGCAGGGAGTCGAACACCGCGCGGGGGTTCGGACCCATCGCCACCCGTCGGCCGAAGCCACAGTCGTAGGTGGCACCGACGGCGGACGCCAACTCGCGATCCGCCAGGGCCTCCTCCCGCGCACCGAGGGTGAATCCACCGCACCTCCCGGCCAGATCGGACATCGTGCGCAGACCCTGGGACTCGGAGGTGTGCCGCGTGACGACGTACACGGGGGCGTCCTCGGCGGGCGCCGGATCAGCGGCGGTCACCCCTTCGGGGAGTGCGGCCATCATGGCGGTGTATACCTCGTCGGACCCGACCGCGGTGGAATTCGGGTCGAACCTCCGGAGCAGCTCACCGGTGAACCCGAGCGTGAAGGTCGACTCCCCCGCCACCACCGATTCGATCACCTCGTCCTGGGTCCCGGATTGTGGGCGGGCGGTCACCCGCCATCCGGACCGCACGAGGGCGTTGCCGTAGATGTGGCCGACGATCTCGGCCTCGCCGAACGAGGCCGTCTCGACCACGACCACAGGATCGTCCCGGTGGGCCGGGACGATCGACGACTGCGCCTGGCAGCCGGACAGCGCCATCCCCACGATTCCCGCGAGCACCACGGCACCACGCCCGGTCCGCTCCCACGTCCGCCGCACCCGACCACGTCCTTCCTCACACCGGCCGCGTCAGGCGACGCGGAGACCATGTGGGTCATTCTCCCAGCCCCGCACGGCCGTCGTCGCCCCGACGCCCCGCTGGGCGGATACTGTCAGGCGAGACGAGGAAAGGGGGCCGGGTGCCCGCGATCCCACCACGACGCCCGTCGTCCGCCGAACCCGGTTCCGGACCGACTCGGCCGACCGCGCCGACGCCACGACCGTCGGCGGAGTGCGCCGTCTACATCGACGGGGTGCGCGCCCACGACCACGTCGCACTCCGCGAGGCGGTCGGCCTGGTACGCGACACCGGTCGCGGCTTCGTCTGGATCAGTCTCGACGACCCGGATCCCGAGCAGATGGAGGCGCTCTCCCGGGAGCTGGAGTTGCACGAACTCATCACCGAGGACGCGACCAGCGGACAGCAACGGCCCAAGTTGGAGGCCTACGACGACGCTCTCGTACTCAGCATGTCGACGGTGCGCTACCTGGCTCACGAGACCGTCACACAGGTCAGCGACATCGTGTCCACGGGCGAGGTGCTGGTGGTCCTCGGCCGGGACTTCGTGGTGACCGTCCGACACGGGGACCGGACGGTCACCGTGGACATCCGCAGCGAGCTGGGGCACTCGCCCGGGAGGTTCGCGCTCGGGCCGGCGGCGGTCATGCACGCGGTGGCGGACCGGGTGGTCGACGGCTACACCGAGGCCGCCGAGGGATTGGCCGCGGACATCGACGAACTGGAGTCGGCGCTCTTCACGCCTCACATCCCGGTGGACATCGAGCAGATCTACGTCCTCAAGCGGGAACTACTCGAACTCAAACACGTCATCGGGCCACTGACCACGCCCCTGCGCCGCCTCTCCGTCGACCACCTCGACCTGATCCCCGGCGAGATCCGTCACTACTTCCGCGACGTCCAGGACCATCACGCGCAGGCGGCGGCGGAGGTGACGACCCTGGACGAGCAGAGCACCTCGCTCGTCAGCGCGGCGGCGGCGATCGTCGGGGTCCAACAGAACACCGATATGCGCAAGATCTCCGCGTGGGTCGCCATCGCGGCCGTACCGACGATGATCGCGGGCGTCTACGGCATGAACTTCCGTCACATGCCCGAGCTCGACACGCGATACGGCTACTTCGTGGTGCTGGGGGTCATGGTCGCGATGTGTTCCGGGCTCTTCCTGCTGTTCCGTCGAAACGGCTGGCTGTGATCAGCGGGTCAAGCCGGGATTGACCGCCGACCGGCCGGGATCGGTGACGTCGATACCGGCCTCCCGCCATGCCTCCTCGAGTTCGGCCGCACCCTTCATCCGTACCCACGCCGCCTCCGTGTGGGTGACCGGAACCGCCCGGAACACCGTGACCGGCGCTGCGTCGCCGGGCAGCGGGACGTCCGGCACGTCGGGGGCGCGCAGGACGACCCCGGTGAAGGCCGCACCCGGCCAGAGCGGCTCGCCGAGGTCGATCAGCGCACCCTCGGACAACACCAGTCCCTCGACGGCGGGCGCAGCAGCGAGCACCGCCAGCGCACGGACGAGGCCGTCCACGCCGCCGCGCAGCACCAGACTGAGTTCCGCACGCGGGGCGGTGGGGTCGGGGACCAGCGCGGCGGGGTCGCCCATCGGCTCGGCGGAACACCCCAGGGAGACATAGCGCACCACGCCTGTTTCGATGTCCACGAACCGGAGGATCCTGATGGGTGACGCGCCGAGGAACGTCACCGACGCCTCCTGCGGATCCGGTCCGTAGTGCTCGATCAGGTGGGCCCGCACCGTGGAGAGGACGTCCGGGGAACCCGCCGGACCGCCGGGCAGCACTACTTGAGTCCGAGCCGGGCGAGCTCGTCACGCACCCGTTCGGCGTTGGCGGGTTCGCACAGCACGTCGTACCGTCCCGCGACGAGCTGAGAGGTGGAGGCGAAGTCACGCTTGCCCCGGGTGGCCGCGTAGGACAACGAGGCCGAGACGATGCCGAAGACCGACCCTCCCACCAGGCCCGTGAGGACGACACCCCACATCGGTTGGGTGAAGATCCCCAGCAGCAGACCGATGAACAACCCCAGCCAGGCACCGGTGGCCAGTCCGCCGAGCAGGACCTTGGGCCAGGTGAGTCGGCCGGTCACCCGCTCCACCTGCATGAGGTCGACCCCCACGATGGTGACCTCGTGGACGGGGAACTCCTCGTCGGCGAGATGGTCGACCGCAGCCTGTGCCTGCGCGTAGGTCGGGTACGACCCCACCACCCAGCCGGTCGGCGGCGTGGGCAACCCGGGGGTCTGCCCGGTCCGGGTCCGTCCGCCCGCGGGGTTCACGGGTGAGCTCATGGGGTCCGTCCTTCCGGGTCCGTTCCTGCGCCTGTCCGGTCCGATACGGCCATCCCGGCCGCGCGGCCCCGCGCGGAGACGACCAATGCCATCTTACGGCTGGCCTCGTCGAGCATCTCGTCGCCGAACATCACCGCACCGCGGGCCCCGCCCTCCACGGACGTCGACCGCGCGTAGGCCGCGAGGATGGCTTCCGCCTTGTCGAACTCGTCCTGGCGGGGGCTGAACACCTCGTTGCCCGCATCGACCTGTGCCGGGTGCAGGACCCACTTGCCGTCGAATCCGAGTGCCGCGGTGCGGCCGGCCGCACGACGGAACCCCTCGGTGTCACGGACCTTGAGGAACGGCCCGTCGATCGCCTGGAGTCCGTGGGCCCGGGCGGCGACGAGGATGGTCATGAGTACGTGGTGGTAGGCGTCGCCCGGGGCATAGCCCTCCGGCTGCTCGCCCACGGTCAGGGTGCGCATCCCGATGGAGGCCATGAAATCGGCCGGGCCGAACACGAGCGTGAGCACGCGCTGGCTCGCCGTCGCGATCTGGTCGATGTTGGTCAGCCCCATGGCGTCCTCGATCTGGGGCTCGATCCCGATGTGGCCAACCGGTAGACCGGCCGCCTTCTCGACCTGGGTCAGCACCAGGTCCAGGGCCACGACCTCCGCCGCGGACCGCACCTTGGGTAGCAGGAGGGCGTCGACACGGCCGCCGGCCCTCCCGACGACCTCGGTGACGTCACGCACCGTGTACTCGGTGTCCCACGCGTTGACGCGGACCACCACCGTCGGCGCCAGGAAGTCACCGCCGGTCAGCGCGGCCACGACGTTCTGACGGGCCTCCTCCTTGGCGGGTCCGGCCACCGCGTCCTCGAGGTCGAGGAAGACCTCGTCCACCGGAAGGGCCCTGGCCTTCTCGATCATCTTGACGCTGCTGCCGGGCACGGCGAGGACCGTCCGCCTGGGACGGGCGCGGAGTCCGGAGATCGCGGCGGCGGCATCCTCTGACGGTGCGGGTGTCGCGTGGGGGGCTGCGGTCATCGTGGGTGGCACTCCCTTACGTCCGGTATGGCGGGCGGGCGCCGCCCGCCGGTGACTAGCCTGGTCGTCATGGCGAACCTCAACAAGGCCTTCGTCGCCAGGCTAGCCGGACTGCCGGTGATCGGCCCTGACGGGGACGACATCGGACGGATCCGGGATGTCGTGGTGACGATGCGGTCCCGGCACAAGCCCCCCCGGGTCATCGGTCTGGTGGTCGAACTGCCCACGCGGCGCAGGATCTTCGTCCCGATGCTCAGGGTCGCCTCGATCGACCCCCGTTCGGTCTCCCTGGTCTCGGGCACCATCAATCTGCACCGGTTCCAGTCCCGCCCCGGGGAGAACCTGGTGCTGGGGGCACTGGTGGACTCCGTGATCGGCGTCGAGCGGGACCAGGTCGGTTCCGACCAGTCGGGCGGCGCCCAGAAGAGCCGCGACCAGAAGGACGCGCGCTTCCAGGTGGTCGACGTGGAGATCGAGCGCCAGCGCTCACGGGACTGGCTCGTGTCCCGGATCGCGGTACGGGCCCGTCGCGGGCGCGCCTCCCTCGGCCGCCGCGGGGAGGTGTCGATCCACCCCTGGAGCCGGATCCGGGGCCTCGACGACGACGCCATCGGCACGCCCGAGCACAGCGCCGAGAGCCTCGTGGAGCGGTACGCCGACCTCCGCCCGGCCGACGTCGCCCACGCGCTGCGCAATCTTCCCGAGGTCCGCCGCCTCGAGGTCGCCCGGACCCTGGACGACGAACGACTCGCCGACATCCTCCAGGAGTTGCCCCACGACGAGCAGACCGAGATCGTCACGCGACTCGAACTGGAGCGGGCCGCGGACGTGCTCGAGGCGATGGATCCCGACGACGTGGCCGACCTGCTCGGCGAATTGCCGGAGAAGGACGCGGAGTCGTTCCTGGAACGCATGAACCCCGAGGACTCGGCTCCGGTCCGGCGCCTGCTCTCGTTCGACGCGGACACCGCGGGTGGGCTCATGACCCCCGAGCCGATCATCCTGTCGCCGCAGACGACGGTCGCCGAGGCCCTGGCCCACTGCCGCAATCCCGATCTCAGCCCGGCTCTGGCGAGCCTCGTCTTTGTCGTGCGACCCCCCACGGCGACACCGACGGGAAAGTACCTCGGGTGTGTGCACATCCAGGCGCTGCTGAGGGAGTTGCCGTCGACGATGGTGGCCGAGACCGTGGACACCAGCCTGTCCACGCTGCGGCCCTCGGACTCGGTGGATTCCGTGACCAGGTTCTTCGCCACCTACAACCTGGTGTGCGGTCCGGTCGTCGACGACGAGGGGCACCTGCTCGGGGCGGTGGCGGTCGATGACCTGTTGGACCACGTCCTGCCCGACGACTGGCGGGATCTGGACCTGCACGACGACAGGGAGACGACCGGATGAGCGAACCCACCACCCGGTCATCACTCTCGATGCCGATGACCTCGCGCCGACCGCGGATCAGCTTCGACTCCGATGCGGTCGGGCGCTACAGCGAGGCCGTCGCACGGTTCTTCGGTACGGGCACCTACCTGCTCATCCAGACGATCATCGTGATCGTCTGGATCATCATCAACGTCGCGGTGGTCGCCCTACGCTTCGACCCCTACCCCTTCATCCTGCTCAACCTCGCGTTCTCCACCCAGGCCGCGTACGCCGCCCCGCTCATCCTGCTCGCGCAGAACCGCCAGGAGGACCGCGACAAGGAGTCCGTCAGGGAGGACCGCCTCCGCGCCACGCAGACCAAGGCGGACACGGAGTTCCTCGCCCGCGAACTGGCGTCGGTCCGGCTGTCCGTGGGCGAGACGGTCACCCGCGACTACCTGCGTCGCGAACTCGATGACCTCCGTGACTCCGTCGAACGGATCGAGACCCTCCTCGCCGCATTCGACCCGGATTCGAGTAACGCCGATCACAGTAAAACCGATTCAGATGGGAAGGGTCGGGGGTAGCCTCGGCCGGGACGGAACGTCGTGGGGGCGCAGCACGGCCGCTGCGCAGACCGGGAAGTCGTAGGGGGAAGTCTTGCGCCATTTCGCGCACAAAGCCGATCGCCGGGTTCTGACCAGTGCCGCCGTCACCGCGAGCGCGATCGCCGTGCTCTCGGCCGTCGGACTGAGCGTGGACACCAGCCGTCCCGCTCCACCGGAGATCACCCCGCTGGCGGAATCCTCGCCCAGTACGCCGACGGTCACCGAGGCTCCTCCCACCTCCCTCACCACCGGGCCGTCCCCGGAGAAGGAGTCCCCCGCACCGGAGGATCCCGGCGCCGCCCACATCGAGCCGGCGTCCGTCCCGGACGGTCCACTGGGCATCCCCGGGATCGCCCTCGACGCCTTCCACCGGGCAACCGACCGTCTCAACACGGAGAAGCCCACCTGTGAGATGGACTGGACGCTCCTGGCCGGGATCGGACAGGTCGAGTCCAACCAGGGCCGTGGTCGGTTCGATGTCCACGGCAACACCATCGGGCGGATTCTCGGCCCCCGCCTCGACGGGAGTCTCCCGGGTACCGCCGTCATCACCGACACGGACGGTGGCCGCTTCGACGGCGACCGGGAATTCGACCGCGCGGTCGGTCCGGTGCAGTTCATCCCGTCGACCTGGGCCGGTCTCGGCCGCGACGGGAATGACGACGGGGTGGCCGATCCGAACAACATCTACGACGGTGCGTTGGCGGCCGCCACCCTCCTGTGCGGGCAGGGTGGGTCGATGGCGGACCCCGCGGCCCGCACCAGGGCGGTCCTCGCGTACAACAACTCCCTGGCCTACGTCGCCAACGTGAACGCCTGGGCTCACGGTTACGCGGTCAACGCGTTCCCGCTGCCGTCGGACCTGCCGGAGATCCACCAGCCCGAACCCACCATCGAACCCCCGACGCCACCCGAGCGGTGCCCGGACGGATGGGAGGGCGAGCCCACCGCGGCACCGGAGTCCGTCGCGCCGGGCGAGCCCGAGGCCCCGGTCCCCGGGTGCTCGGAGGTCCGACGCCCACCCGCCCCACCCGCCCCACCGACACCCAGCGCGTCACCGACGCCCGCGCCCGAAGTGCAGGCGACCTCTCCGGCTGCGTCCCCGGCACCCGCCCCGATGGGCCTGCCCGTGATCCAGTTGCCGTGTATCCCTCCGTTCTGCGTGCCGCCGCCCCCTGCCTGAATCGTCACCGGGTGCCGCTACGCCTAGACTCGGGACATCATGAGTGCACCCAGCGAAGAACTGATCCGCGCCGCACTGGCGAAGGTCGATGACCCCGAGATCCGCAAGCCGCTCACGGAGCTCGGCATGGTCAAGGGCGTCGAGGTGGACCCCGCCACCGGCCGGGTCGACATCGGCATCTATCTGACCGTCGCCACCTGCCCGATGCGGGACACCATCACCGACCGCGTCCGCTCAGCCGTGTCCGACGTGGCAGGCGTGGGTGAGGTCACCGTCGAGCTCGACGTGATGAGCGACGAGCAGCGTACCGAGCTCCGCAAGCATCTGCGCGGGGACGCCGCGGAGCCCGTCATCCCGTTCGCGCAGCCCGGCAACCTGACCCGTGTCTACGCGGTCGCCTCGGGCAAGGGCGGGGTGGGCAAGTCCACCGCGACGGTCAACCTCGCCACCGCGCTGGCGTCACGTGGGCTGTCCGTGGGCGTCCTGGACGCCGACATCTACGGACACTCCATCCCGCGGATGCTGGGCACCGATGCACGTCCGACGCAGGTCGAACAGATGATCCTGCCGCCGGTCGCGCACGAGGTGAAGGTCATCTCGATCGCACAGTTCACCAAGGGCAACACCCCGGTGGTGTGGCGCGGGCCGATGCTGCACCGGGCCCTCCAGCAGTTCCTCGCCGACGTGTACTGGGGCGACCTCGACGTCCTGCTCATGGACCTGCCCCCGGGCACCGGCGACGTGGCGATCTCGATCGCCCAGCTCATCCCGTCCGCCGAGATCCTCGTGGTCACCACGCCCCAGCAGGCCGCCGCGGAGGTGGCCGAGCGGGCCGGATCGATCGCGCTGCAGACCCGTCAGCGCATCGCCGGCGTCATCGAGAACATGTCGTGGCTCGAACTTCCGGACGGCACGCGGATGGACGTGTTCGGCTCGGGGGGCGGCGCGGAGGTGGCGGCGAACCTGTCCCGTTCCGTCGGTGCACCCGTCGCGCTGCTGGGGCAGATCCCGCTGGAGCAGGCCGTTCGCGAACACGGGGACGAGGGCACCCCGATCGTGCTCGCGGAGCCGGATTCCCCGTCCGGTCGCGCGTATCGCGAGATCGCGGACGGCCTGGCCGTGCGCCCCCGGGGCCTGGCCGGCATGAACCTCGGGATCGACACCACCCGTCACCTCTGACGGGGGCGGCCGGGGCTCGACCTCCGGCCGTTCCCACCGGCGCCTCCGCCGATCCGGCCAGCCGCCGGTGCCAGCCTGGACACGGCCTCGCCGTGGGTCGACCTAGGTGGCGTCGCTGTCCCACACGGGACCGGAGGAGGGCGTCGACGAGGTGGGGTCGTGGAACGGCTCGACGCCGCCCGGGAGCGGGGCGGTCGTCCGGCGACGGTCGGCGGACGGCGTCCCCGAGGCGGCCACCGACCCGCCGGCGGCGCCCGCGGCGCCCCCCGCCGGGGCCGCGGCCCCGAAGTCCCCGGAGAACAGGGAATCGTCCCCGTCGAGCAGGTGCTTGGTGACCATCGCGCGAGGGCTCAGTCCCCGCAGGTCGTTGAGCTGCTTGAGGGGCTCGCGGAACTCGTCGAACTCCGTGCCGTAGTCGTCCCTGAGCTGCTGCTGGGCACTGCTGGCGAACTCACGGACCTTGCGGATCGCCGACGCCAGCCACCGGGCGGCCTCGGGTAGGCGCTCGGGTCCCAGCACGACCAGCGCCACGACCCCGAGCACCAGGAGCTCGGACCACCCCACGTTTGTGAACATCGCTGCAAGGATACGTTGCCGGGCTCACCGCCGGGAGTCCGATCCGGTCGGGGCCACCCCCCGGGTCAGCCCAGCACCGGACGCACGGTGAGTTCGACCCGCGTGCCGGCACGGATGACCTCGACCGGGACGTCGACGTCCGCACCGGCACGACGAACGGCCACCACGAGCTCGTCCGAGGACCGCACCCTCCGGTCACCGACCCGGGTCACGACATCGCCCTCGCGGACGCCGCCCTCCTCGGCCGGCGACCCCTCGCGCACGTTGACGATCTCCGCGCCCTCCACCGCCCCGTTGTCGGCCTTGCGGGCGTTGACGCCGATGGTGGCATGCCGGACCGAGCCCTCGGTCATCAGTGACGTCGCGATGTCGCGGACGTCGTTGACGGGGATGGCGAATCCGAGACCGATGGAGCCACCGGACTGGGTGAATATGGATGTGTTGATGCCGATCACCGCACCGGTTCCGTCGATCAGCGGTCCGCCGGAGTTGCCGGGGTTGATGGCGGCATCGGTCTGGATCGCGTCGATCACCACGTCCCCGTCGGAGGTGGACTCGCCGAGTGCGATCGGCCGCCTGGTCGCCGAGACGATGCCCTCGGTGACCGTTCGCGCGAGCCCGAGCGGCGAGCCGATTGCGATGACCTGCTCCCCCACCTCGACGTCGTCCGAGTCCCCCAGGGTCGCCACGGTGAGGTTCTGGACGTCCTCCACCTTGAGGACGGCGAGGTCGGTGGCGGGGTCCCGTCCGACCATCTCCGCCGAGACCCTCGAGCCGTCGGGGAAGATGACGTCGATGTCCGCGCGGTCGGCGGCCCCGTCCATCGTGACGACGTGGTTGTTCGTGACGATGTAGCCCTGCGGGTCGATGACGATCCCCGACCCCTCACCCCGGGCCGACGGGGTGGACACCTGGATGTTGACGACCGCCGGTTGGACCCGCTGGGCGATCTCGCCGACCGGGTTGTCGCCGTCCAGCACGTTCTCCGGGGCATCGGCGATCCGGACGGTGGAGGTGGTGAGGACCCGCGCGGAGTCGGCCACGACGGCGCCGATGGCACCGCCGGTCAGGGCGACGACGGCGACGGCCGCGACGACCCCGGCCAGGGCCTGTCTGCTCAGCCGACGATCGAACAGGGCCTCGGTCAGCGACAGCCTGGGAGGCGGGGCCTCGTCCGCGCCGGACAGGTCGACGGGCTCGGGATCCGGCGCGGCGCGGACCGCGGGCGCACCGTAGCCGACCGCGGCGTGGGGGTCACGCCACGGATCCGGAGGGGGCGGCTGAGGCGCGTCCGGGTCGTCCTGCCAGGTCGGATGGCGCTCGATGCCCCGTGCAGCGCCCGGGGCGGGAGCAAAGGCCTGTGCCAGCACGGGGTCCGCGACCCGGTCGAGGGATTGCCCGTCGTCACCGGGGCCGGCGGTACGGGACCGATCGAACCCTCCCGTGACCCCGTCGGGTCGGGAGAACAGGGCGACGTCGTTCTCGTCCACGACCGGCCGCCGGATCGGAGCGGGCTCGCGCAGGGGACGGTCGGGGTCGCCCTCGCGCGCCGCGTGCCCGGGCACGCCTGTCTCGTCCTCCACCCGGCCCACCCTAGTGGCCGCGGTGCCACAACCGGCGCAGCAGCCTCACCCAGCCCTGCCCGGGGTGGGAATCCGCCAGCGGACCGGGTTCGGTCCCGGGCGAGGGCCGGGGCGAGTCCTCGAGGGACCGGAGCCGCTCGACCAGCTCCCGGGGCATCCGGATGGGGCCGGAGCTGCGCAGGGCACGGCGTGCCTCGCGCTGGTCCTCCACTTCCCGACGACAGTGCCCGCACCGTGCGAGGTGGGCGTCCGCGCGCGCCTGCCCGGCGTTCGGGAGCCGACCGTCGACGTAGGCCGCGGCGGCTTCGGTAGACAGGTGGTCGGTGGACAGGAAGCTCTCCCTGGGACGTGGTGGTCCGGTCCTGTCGACCACTTCCCGCGCCGAGTCGTGGGACAACGTGAACTCCGGGCCGGGTACGGGTCCGCGTCCGTGGAGGTGTCTGTCCACGCCCCTCCCCTTCTCCGGTCATCACGCGGGCTCGTCTCGAACCCCGTCACGGTGTCAACGTCCGACGCACCCACGAGGTTCCCACCCCTGCGGCCGGTCGCCGGGCGCCCCGCGTCCGGCACCGGTCGCCCGAGGGGTCAGTCGATGCGCTGATGCGCGCCGGTCACCCCGGCGGCCTCGAGCTCGGCCCGCAACGCGGCGCGGCCCCGGTGGATCCGGCTCCGGACGGTGCCCATCTTGACACCCAGGATCCGGCCGACCTCCTCGTAACTGAGGTCTTCGATATCGCTGAGCACGACGGCCGCGCGGAACTCCGGGGACAGGTTGGCGAGCGCGGTCTGCAGGACGGGGTCGAACGTCTCCTCCGACAGCACCTGCTCCGGACTGCGTTCGCGGCCGGGCACCCGCTCGGCGTCCTCGGGGAGGGCCTCGAAGCGGATGCGCCCGCGCCGACGCGCGGAGTCGAGGAAGAGGTTGGTGACGATGCGGTGCATCCAGCCCTCGAAGGTTCCCGGCTTGTAGCGGTCCAGGGAGCGGAACACCCTGATGAACGCCTCCTGCGTGATGTCCTCGGCGTCGTGGGCGTTCCCGCAGAGACGGTAGGCCAGGCGGTAGACGCGATCGCCGTGCTGCGCGACGAGCTGCGACCAGGACGGCATGTCCGCAGCGTCGCCGGTGGCGTCGAAACGCGCGGTCCCGACCGACTCGTCGCGGTTGTCCGGAGCGGTCGCCGTACCGTGCACGGTTCGTGAGTACATACGCTGCCGCCGCCTTCCGGCACGGGCCGGAGCCCGCGCGGTGGTGAGCCGCACCCTCGTGGCGCGACCTTCCCCACCTTCCCCCATCGGCCTGTCCTCACGGTATACGCGTACTGAGATACCCCTGAGAGTCTGATACCGATCAGATCACCGCGCGTTGGTCACCGTTCGCTCGCCGGACGGCGATACGCTGCTCAGGTGTCCGATTCCTCTGACGTCCCCGCCACCGATCGCCCCGGGCTCGACGGGGTGGCGCAGCGTAGCGCCGCCCTCGTCGACGACTCCCTGTACGCCTCCGCACGGGCCGAGGCCGACGAGCTGGGCGCCGCCTCGCCGGATGCCCTGACCGCGGATGCCATCCGCCTGGTCGCCCGGCTGACCGGCGCGCGCGCCGCCGTGTGCATCACCCCCGCGCCCGGGGTCCCCGCGCTGGCCATCCTCGCGGCGGCCGGGCCCGGTTCCGGAGCCGTGGTCACCTGCATCACCGACGATCCGCATCATCTCGACGCGGCGCGGTCGGCCGTCCGCGGCGCCGGGCATCCCGCCTCGTCGGCGCGCTACATCGCCGCCCGGCCGCTCGAGGTGGCGGACAAACTCGCCGACGGCGCCTACGACCTCGTGGTCGCGGACGTGCCCGCGCACTCGGTGCCGCGCGTGATCTCGCGATCCCACCAACTGCTGCGGGTCGGCGGCGCACTGGTCCTCATCGGTGAGCACGCCCCGCTGCCGGAGGCCGCGGATCTCCCGGAGAGCGCGCACGTCACGGTGCTGCCGGTGGGGGCCGGACTGACCGTGGTCACCCTCTGACCGGTCCGCGGTCGGGGATCACCCCGGCAGCGAGGTGGAGGTGTTCTTCGCGACGCTCACCACACCGCCCGCACTCACCGGGAACCGGCTGAGGTCGCGTTCGCGATCCACCCCGATCAGGTCGCCGTCGCCGATGTGGCAGTTCTTGTCGACGATCGCCCTGCGGACCACGGCTCCGCGTCCGATGCGTACGCCCGGCATGAGGACGCTGCCCTCGACGACCGCACCGTCCTCGACGATGACGTTGTTCGACAGCACCGAATTGCGGACGGTGGCGGCGGAGACGATCGTCCCCGAGCCGACCATCGACTCCTGCGACATGCCGCCGTTGACGAACTTCGCCGGCGGCAGGTTGTCCTGCTGGGTCCGGATGGGCCACAGGGAGTTGTAGAGGTTGAACACAGGGTGCACGGACACCAGGTCCATGTGGGCGTCGTAGAACGCGTCGATGGTGCCCACGTCACGCCAGTAACCGGCATCGCGCTCGGTCTCCCCCGGCACGTTGTTCAGGGCGAAGTCGTACACGTAGGCACGTTCCTGCTCCACGAGTGCCGGGATGATGTCGCCGCCCATGTCGTGGGTGGAGTCGGGCTTCTCCGCGTCCGCCTTGAGTGCCTCGATGAGCGCCTCGGTCGTGAAGATGTAGTTGCCCATGGAGGCGAAGGTCGCGTCCGGATCGTCCGGCGTCCCCGGGGGGTCCGAGGGCTTCTCGACCCAACCACGGATGAGGTCGTCATCCCCCGCGTCGATGCACCCGAACGCGAACGCCTCGCTACGCGGCACCCGGATCCCGGCGACGGTCACGGCGGCACCGGTGGAGATGTGGTGCTCCAACATCTGCCTGGGGTCCATCCGGTACACGTGGTCGGCACCGAACACGACGATGTGGTCCGGCTTCTCGTCGTAGACCAGGTTGAGCGACTGCAGGATGGCGTCGGCCGACCCGGTGTACCAGCGGGGCCCGAGTCGTTGCTGGGCGGGCACCGGCGCGACGTACTCGCCGCCCATCCCCCGCATGTGCCAGACCTGCGCGATGTGTCGGTCGAGCGAGTGGGACTTGTACTGGGTGAGGACGCAGATCTGCATGAACCCCGCGTTGACGAGGTTGCTCAGGACGAAGTCGATGAGGCGGTAGGACCCCCCGAACGGCACCGCGGGTTTCGCGCGATCCGCCGTGAGCGGGAAGAGTCGCTTGCCCTCGCCACCGGCGAGGACGATTGCTAGGACGTGCGGCTGATTCCTCACGCCCCCACCGTATCGACTCCGCCCTCATCGGGGCCGGCCATCGTGGGGTTTGCCCCCGCCCAGTACCGAACCGTGACCCCGCGTACGGGCGGTGTTGGCCGGGCACGCCTCGGACGGGGGCCCGAGGGACTACCTTGGCCGGTGTGCGAGTAGCGATGATGACGAGGGAGTACCCGCCGGAGGTCTACGGCGGGGCAGGCGTGCACGTGACCGAACTGGTGGCGAATCTGCGGCCACTGTGCGAGGTGGACGTGCTGTGCATGGGGGCGGACCGGGACACCGCCCGCGCCTTCCGGCCGGATCCCGAGTTGGGTGCGGACGCCAACCCCGCGATCAAGACCCTCTCGGCCGGGCTGCGGATGAGCGTCGCGGCCGAGGGCGCGGACCTCGTCCACTCCCACACCTGGTACACGGGCCTCGCCGGGCACCTCGCGGGGCAGCTCTACGGCATCCCGCACGTCGTGTCCGCTCACTCACTGGAGCCCAGCCGGCCGTGGAAGGCCGAGCAGCTCGGCGGCGGGTACCGCGTCTCGTCGTGGTCGGAACGCAACGCCTTCGCGGGCGCCGACGCGGTGGTGGCGGTGAGCGCCCGGATGAAGGACGAGATCCTGCGCGTCTACCCGGAGGTCGAACCGGACCGGATCCACGTCATCCTCAACGGCATCGACACCTCCGTGTGGTCACCCGTCGAGACCTTCACCGGCGAGGAGTCCGTCCTGCGCAGGCACGGCGTCGACCCCGACCGCCCGATCGTGGCGTTCGTCGGCCGGATCACCCGTCAGAAGGGGGTGCCGCACCTCGTGCGTGCCGCGCGCGACTTCCACCCGGACGCGCAGCTGGTGCTCTGCGCGGGCGCGCCGGACACCCCCGAGATCGCCGCCGAGATGGAGGGACTGGTCGCCGACCTGCAGTCCACCCGCGACGGGGTGTTCTGGCTGCGCGACATGCTTCCCCGCGAAGAGGTCATCGAGATCCTCTCCGCGGCGACGGTCTTCGCCTGCCCGTCGGTCTACGAGCCGCTGGGGATCGTCAACCTGGAGGCCATGGCGTGCGACACCGCCGTCGTGGCGTCTGATGTCGGTGGGATCCCGGAGGTCGTGGTCGACGGCGAGACGGGCACCCTCGTGCACTACGACGAATCCGCGACCGGGGAGTTCGAAGCCGACCTCGCCGCCGCGGTCAACGAGCTGGTGGCGGATCCGGACAAGGCCGCCCGGATGGGTCGGGCGGGCAAGGAGCGGGCCGGGACCCGGTTCTCGTGGCAGGCGATCGCGGAGCAGACCCACCGGATGTACGCCTCACTGCTGTAGCGATCCCCCGGCGGGTCGCAGACGGTAGGTCCGCACCTCGACGTGCAGCCGGACGGGCCGGTCCTGCGTCCCGAGACGGTCCACCAGTCGCGCCCGGTCCAGGTGCACACCGCTCGGCCCCATGAGCGCCAGGTCGACCGCCACGGGCGCGGGGACCTCCGTGTCCACGTCGACGGTGTGCACCACACCTGGCTCGAAGGCACCGGACAGGTCGGCATCCAGACGCTCGCCCTTGTCGGCCGCCGGTGCGAGCATGCCCCCGGCGGAGCGCAGGGGCTCGAGGTGCCCCGGCCCCGGGACGGCGACGACCAACGTCCCTCCCGGCCTGAGGACCCGGGCGAACTCCGCGGTGTTGCGGGGGGCGAACACCAGCTGCAGCAGATCGACGCAGTCGTCCACGACGGGGAGCCCGTCCCACGTGTCCGACACCAGGGCCGCCACGTCGTCGTGGACCCGGGCGAGCCGCCGCGCCGCCGCGGTCGAGATCTCCGTGCCGATCCCGAGCACCCCCGATCCGGGCCCGGTCCCGGCCACGGCGTCCACGACCGCGGCGAGGTAGAAACCGGTGCCGGCTCCGGCCTCGAGCACCACCGGACCGATGGGAGCGGTGGGAAGGTCGTGGGCCGCGCGCGCGACGGCCCCGCGCCCGAGTCCGTGCCGGGCGACGTCGCCGAGGGTCGCGGCGAGGGGGTCGAACAGCCCCGATCCGAGGACACGGTCGCGCGCCGCCACCTGGTCCGGACCGTCGCCGGGAAACCGGCGACCGCGGGGACCGAAGAGACTGAGGTGGCCCTGCCGGGCCCGGTCGAACGAGTGCCCGTCATCGCACACCATCGCGCGGTCGGCGGCGCGCATGGCCTGGCCACAGGCCGGGCACCGCAACAGCGGGACGGCCCGGTCGAGTGCCAGCGGGCCGCCCGGCACGGACCCCGTCGGTCCTCCGGTCACCGGCGTGGCCGGTCCGCGAGGTCGCGGAGCAGCGCCACCAGCGTGCGGGTCGCGAACCCGGTGGCCACGGGGCCGACCTCGTCGATCTCCTCGGGCGAGCGCGCCGGTCCGGCGATGTCGAGGTGCGCCCAGGGCCGCCCGTCGACGAAGCCCTCGAGGAACAGCGCGGCGGTGATCGCCCCCGGGCCCTTGGGCGCCTGGCGCCGGTCGGCGACGTCGGACCGGACCGCCGACCGCAGGTCGTCGGGGAGCGGCAGCCGCCACCAGCGCTCCCCCGCCACGGCTCCCGCCGCGGCGACACGGTCGGCCAGGTCGTCGTCGTTCGCCATCACCGCACCTGTGCGCATCCCCAGCGCCACCTTCATCGCCCCGGTGAGGGTGGCCACGTCCACCACGACCTCCGGATCGCATTCCGCGACGCCGTGGGCGAGCGCGTCCGCGAGGACCATCCGTCCCTCCGCGTCGGTGTTGGTGACCTCCGAGGTGGTGCCACCCACGTGGGTGACGACGTCACCCGGCCGGTAGGCGGAACCGGACAGCATGTTCTCGGCCGACGGCACCACCACGGTCAGATCGAGTTCCGCGTACCGGGGCGAGGCGTCAGCGCAGAACGCCGCGGCCGCCGCCACGACCGCCGCCGACCCCGCCATGTCCGTACGCATGAGATGCATCCCGTCGGCGGGCTTGACCGAGATCCCCCCGGTGTCGAAGGTGACGCCCTTGCCCACCAGCAGCACCCGCGGGCCGGAACCGGGTCGGCGGGCCACGAGGACGTGCGGTTCGGCCGCGGAGCCCCCGCCCACCGCGAGCACGCCACCGAACTCGCCGGAGACGAGCCCGTCCCCCTCGATGACCTCGGTGCGCATCCCCGCCGCGCCCAGTGCCTCGGCCATCCGGGCCACCAGCCACCCCGGCGTCTTCAGATCCGAGGGGGCCCCGGCGAGATCGCGGGCCATCGCGGTGGCCCGGGCGGCCTCCTCGGCCGCTGCCACCGCACGGGAGACGATCCCCTTGTCGTCGTCGTCGTTGTCGTTGCCGTCTCCCGACCCGGGTGCGACCTCCACGACAAGGTCGGGGACGACCGGAGCGGGGTCCGCGGCGAAGACATCCTGGCCCCGCGCGCCCACCAGGTACCCCAGGACCAGGTCACCCACCCGGGCGGCCGGCACCGCACCGGGCACGGCGACGGTCGCCGGACCGCTCGCCCGCGTGTCGCGCAGGTGCCGGGCCACCGCGGCACCCGCCCGCCGGTAGCCCAGTCCGTGGTCCACCGCCCCCGCCCATCCGGAACGCGGGGCGGAATCCTCCAGTTCGACCTCGATCACCGGCCGCCCGTCGAGCACACGGACCCGCGCCTCGACGGCGAGCCCACGCGGCGTGCGCCCGGGCTCGGGGGCCCGGGTGCGAACGGGTAGGGCGCCATCGGGTGCGGGACCGGAGATGACACGGACCGAGGGCAGGGGACGACCGGGGACGGCGGACATCGGGGAGGACCTTCCGGGATATGAGTCGGCGCACCCGCCACGAGGGTCGGATGCGCCGGCATCGGTGGGGCGAAGAGATCAGGAGATGGCCTGCGACAGCTCCTCGCTGAGCGACCTCGCCTCGTCGGGGGTCAGCTCGACGACCAGGCGTCCGCCACCCTCCAGAGGGACGCGCATGACGATCCCACGGCCTTCCTTGGCCGCCTCCATCGGTCCGTCACCGGTCCTGGGCTTCATAGCCGCCATCGAGTCGTTTCCCTTCGTCCTTGTCCGTGGGGCGGCGCTCTGTACGGGCGCACGTCCCCGCGATCGGTACTACTGAGTGGATGGTCTCGATTCTAGCGCGTCCGGCCGCGTCCGGACGGCGTAGCGGGACGACCGTCCATCCCCGTCCGCGAGGCGCCCTCCCCGGTGCCGTCACCCGGGGCGGGATCCTCTCCCGACAGCGAGCGCAACCGGTCGATCTCGGCTGCGGCCTGCTCGAGCGCCCAGTCGACCTCGGCCATGGTGTATCCGCGGGCGGACATGCCGAAACGCACCGCGCGCAGGTCCCCGCCGGACAGCGGGCCCTCCGGGAGACTGGTGACCGTGTGACCCCGGGCCACGGGGGGCAGCACCTCGGAACGGCCGAACACGACGAGTGACAGGGCGAACAGTCCCGCCGCCACGATCAGGGTGACGACCACGTAGACGACGATGGTGAGCATGCCTGCGCTCCCCTCCTGTAGTGACGACCTGCGGGACAAGTCTGGCACACGGGTCGCCCACCACGGGGCCGCGGCTCAGGCCAGGCCGCGCACGGTCCGAGCAGGTCGGCGGGTCCCCACGATGGACGCCACCATCTTGAGGGCGCGCATGGTCCCCGGGACGTCGTGGGTGCGGAACACCCGCGCACCCAGGTAGGCGGCGACCGACGTCGCGGCGAGGGTGCCCTCCGCGCGGTCGTCCACGCCGGTGTCCAGCGTCTCGCCGATGAAGTCCTTGTTGCTCAGGGCCATGAGGACGGGGTGCCCGAGCGCGACGATCTCGTCCATCCGGCGCAGCAGTTCGAGTCCGTGGAAGGTGTTCTTGCCGAAATCGTGGGTGGGGTCGACGAGGATGCCGTCCGCCGGGACGCCCGCCGCGAGGGCCCGGTCCGCGGCGGCGGTGAGTTCCCCGACGACGTCGCGGACGACGTCGGCGTACCCCACGCGGAACGGCCGCGTCCGCGGCACCGCGCCGCCCGTGTGGGAACACACGAACCCGGCGCTCGCCTCACCGGCGGCGGAGAGGACGCCGGGGTCGTGGCCCGCCCAGGTGTCGTTGACCAGATCCGCTCCGGCCGCCAACGCGCGGCGGGCGACCCCGCCGCGCCAGGTGTCAACCGAGATGAGGACGTGCGGGTGGCGGTCGCGGACCGCCTCCACGAACGGCACCACCCTGCGGGTCTCCTCCTCCGCGTCGACGAGGTCGCCCGGCCCGGCCTTGACGCCACCGATGTCGAGGATGTCCGCCCCGGCGGCCACCACCTCGTCCACCCGGTGCATCGCGGCGGCGTCGGTGAACGTGGCCCCGCGGTCGTAGAAGGAGTCCGGTGTGCGGTTGACGATCGCCATCACCAGTGGCCGGTCGACCGGGACCGGGCGGCCGCACAGCGTGGGCGCCGGCGCGGCACCCGCACCGGCACCGGCACCGGCACCGGCACCGGCACCGGCACCGGCAGGGTTCACCGTCGTCCTCCGCAGGCGTCGAGGGCGGCATCGAGGTCGTCGCACACCACCAGGCTGGCGAGCGCCTCGGGCTTGACCAGTCCCTGCTCCGCGAGACCGCCCACCCAGTCGAGCAGCGGCCGGTAGAAACCGATGGGGTCGTAGAGCACCACCGGCTTGTGGTGGAAGCCCAGGGAGGCGGACGTCCACATCTCGAACATCTCCTCCATGGTCCCGATCCCGCCGGGCAGGGTGAGGAACGCGTCGGAGCGCACCTCCATCTCCCGCTTGCGTTCACGCATGGTGGTGACGACGACGAGGTCGTCGGCCGCGGTGTCGGCGACCTCCCGCACCCGCAGGCCCTCGGGGATCACACCGACGGTGCGGGCGCCTCCCGCGCGCGCCGCCTCGGCGAGTGCACCCATCATCGAGACGTTGCCGCCCCCCGACACGAGCGACCACCCGCGCCGGGCGATGGCATCGCCCACCTCGGTGGCGATGGCCAGCAAGTCCGGGTCATAGGTGGACGAGGCGCAGTACACGCAGACCCGCCGACCGGGGACCGGGGCCGTCACCGCTCCACCCCGCGGTGCTCCTCGCCGTACAGGTCTTCCCGCTCCTCCGAGGACAACGCGGCCCGGTGGTGCGCCTCGCGGATGTACTCCACCGCCTCCGTCACGGAGTCGGTCAGCAGGAACAGATCCGGATCGGACGCCGAGATCATCCCCTGCTCGGCCAACGTGCCGCGGATCCAGTTCGTCAACGGGGCCCAGAACTCCACGCCGAGAAGGACGATCGGGAACCGGGTGATCTTGTCCGTCTGCACGAGCGTGATGGCCTCGAAGAACTCGTCGAGGGTGCCGAAGCCGCCCGGCGTACAGACGAAGGCCTGCGTGTACTTGACGAACATCGTCTTGCGGATGAAGAAGTAGCGGAAGTGCAGCCCCAGGTCGACCCACCGGTTCAGCCCCTGCTCCTGCGGCAGCTCGATGCCGAGGCCGACAGACTGGCCGTCGGCCTCCCACGCACCCTTGTTGGCGGCCTCCATCTGCCCGGGACCGCCCCCGGTGACCACCGCGTATCCGGCCTCCACGAGCGCCCGGCCGAGCTCGACGGCCTGCTCGTACGCGGGATCCCCGGGCCGGGTGCGCGCCGATCCGAACACGCTCACCGCGTCCGACAGCTCCGCCAGGGCACCGAAGCCGTTGACGAACTCGCTCTGGATGCGCAGCACCCGCCACGGGTCGGTGTGCAGCCAGTCGGTGTCCTGGTTCTTGTCCAGTAGTCGTTGATCGGTGGTGGTGTGCTCGCCACCCTTCTCACGACGGACGAGAACGGGGCCTCGCATGTGGACGGGGTCATTGGGGGCCATGGGCCGGGGGTCTCCTTCTGAGCAGTGGTGATGGGGCTGTGCAGTGGTGATGGGCCGAGCCTCCGGAACCGGGGACGCAGTCGGTCCGTCTCAGCCCCGCGTGGTGAGGTAGGTGCGCAGGACTTGGGCGACCTCGGTGATCTGTGCCGCCGGGCAGTGCTCGTCGCGCTTGTGCGCCATCCCGGGGTCACCGGGCCCGAGATTGACCGCGGGGATACCGAGGGCGGCGAAACGGGACACATCGGTCCACCCGTACTTGGCACGGACCCTCCCTCCGGCCGCACGGACGAGATCCGCCGCGGCCGGGGCAGCGAGGCCGGGCAGCGCCCCCGGTGAGAGGTCCGTGAGCTCCCAGTACAGCCCGGGTTCGGCGGGCGGGCTCTCCCCTTCCGCCACCCGCGGGAGGTCGGTCAGTCCCAGGGCGTCGAGCGCGTGCGCGAGTGCGGCGTCGGTGTCGCGGTCCGGTGCCGAGCGGAAGTTCACGTCGAGCCACGCCTCGTCCGGGACGGTGTTGCCGGCGACCCCCGCCGCCATCCGTACCGCCTGCAGTCCCTCGCGGTAGACACACCCGTCGATGTCCACCGATCGGGCCTCGTAGGCGCCGAGAGCACTGAGAACCGGTGCGAGCCGGTGCACGGCGTTGTCGCCCAGCCAGCTCCGTGCCGAGTGCGCCCGCACACCGCGGGCGTGGACCCGGATCCGGAGGGTCCCCTGGCACCCGGCCTCGATGAGACCACCGGTCGGCTCGCCGAGGATCGCCACGTCACCCGTCAGCCAGTCGCGATGCGTGCGTTCGAGGACGCCCAGACCGTTGGCCGTGGCCTCGATCTCCTCGCAGTCGTAGAGCACCAGCGTGAGGTCGTGCGCCAGGTCCTCCGAGTCCGCCAGGGCCGCGAACAGGTGGAGGAAGACCGCGTCCCCGGACTTCATGTCCACGGTCCCGCATCCGTGCAGGACCAGGTCCTCCCCGTCGCCGGTGACCCGGCACGGGACGTTGTCGGCGAGGGGGACGGTGTCGAGGTGCCCGGCCAGGACGACCCTGGTCGGTAGCCCCCGGGTGGTCCGGGCGAGAACCCGGTTGCCGTCCCGGATCACCTCCGTCCGGCCCGCGGCCGGCCCGGTGAAGCCCGCGACGGTCGCCTCGAGGGCGTTCTGCACGGCGGCGGCGATCGCGTCCTCCTCGCGGGAGGGGCTGGGGATGTCCACCAGTGCGCGGGTGAGGTGGACCGGGTCTGCGGTCAGATCGAGGGCGGCTGTCACGGCCCCCACCCTAGTTGCCCGCGACCCGTGCTCGTCGGGGCCGACCGCTAGCATCGGGGCCATGAGTGCACATGGAGCCGTGGCCACCGGAATCGCCACCCTGACGTCCGACCACACCGTTCTCGACGTGTGGTACCCCGAGCCGGCGCTGGGTGCCGCGCCTTCCAGCGGCCACCGGGTCCTGTCCGGCGACGAGGTCCCCGCAGAATTGTCGCCGCTGACCGGCCCCGACGCCGACCGCGGGGTCGAGAGGGTGGCCGTGCGGGTCGAGATCGAGGACCTCACCGCGCCGCCGGCCGACGCGTACGACGCCTACCTGCGTCTCCACCTCATCAGCCATCGCCTCATCAAACCGCACTACGCGAACATGGACGGCCTGTTCGGCAAGCTGAGCAACGTCGTGTGGACCAACTTCGGACCGTGCGCCGTCCAGGGGTTCGAGTTGGTGCGTGCCAAGCTGCGCGCCCGCGGCCCGGTCACGGTGTACGGCGTGGACAAGTTCCCGCGCATGGTGGATTACGTGGTCCCGTCGGGCGTGCGCATCGCCGACGCCGACCGCGTCCGCCTGGGTGCCCACCTCGCCGAGGGCACCACGGTGATGCACGAGGGGTTCGTCAACTTCAACGCCGGCACGCTGGGCGCGTCGATGGTCGAGGGCCGCATCTCGGCGGGCGTCGTGGTCGGTACCGACTCCGATGTCGGCGGCGGCGCCTCGATCATGGGCACGCTCTCCGGAGGCGGCAAGGAGACCATCTCGATCGGTGAGCGTTGCCTGCTCGGTGCGAATTCGGGCGTGGGGATCTCCCTCGGCGACGACTGCGTGGTCGAGGCCGGACTGTACGTCACCGCCGGCACCAAGGTCGACGTCCGCGCGGGCGCGTGGGCCGAGCGGGAACCGGTCAAGGCCGGGCAGCTCTCGGGCATGGACAACCTGCTGTTCCGCCGCAACTCCCTGACCGGTGCCGTCGAGGCGGTGCCGTGGAAGCGCGAGGGCGTCGAGCTCAACGCCGACCTGCACGCCAACGACTGACCCCGACGCTCGCCGGCGGCGTCGACCTCCGACGACAAGGACGTTCCGCACACATCGCCCGAGAGGCGGGTGCGCGGAACGTCCTTTTCGATGGGGAGGCCGGGCGACGCGGGAGGCCGCGCGACCCGAGAGGCCGGGCGACGCGGGAGGCCTGGTCAGCCCAGTCTGCGCACGGCCTCGTCCACCGTGGCGTCGGTGGCGGTGAGCGCGATGCGGACGTGTCGGGCCCCGGCGGGTCCGTAGAACTCGCCCGGCGCGACCAGCACCCCGCGTTCGGCGAACCAGTCCACGGTGTCGCGGCACGGCTCCTCGCGGGTGGCCCACAGGTACAACCCGGCCTCGGAGTGGTCGATCCGGAAGCCGGCCGCCTCGACCGTCGGCAGCAGGCGTTCACGGCGGGCCCGGTACCGCTCGCGCTGTTCAGCCTCGTGGGCGTCGTCGCCCAACGCAGCCGTCATCGCCGACTGGACGGGCAGAGGCATCATCATCCCGGCATGCTTGCGCACCGCGAGCAGTTCGGCGATCAGGGCGGGGTCGCCCGCGACGAACCCGGCGCGGTACGACGCGAGGTTGGAGGTCTTGGACAGCGAGTGCAGTGCGAGGAGGCCGGTGTGGTCGCCGTCGGAGACGCGGGGATCCAGGATCGAGGGCGCCTCGCCCTCCCACACCAGACCGAGGTAGCACTCGTCGGAGGCGACGATCACGCCGCGATCGCGTGCCCAGACGACCACCTTGCGCAGGTGGTCCACCCCGAGCACCTTGCCGCTCGGGTTCGACGGCGAGTTGAGATACAGCAGGGTCGGCGAGGACGGGCCGAGCTGGGTGAGCGAATCGGCCCGGACCACGGTGGCGCCCGCCAGCAGTGCCCCGACCTCGTAGGTCGGGTAGGCGACCTCGGGCACGACGACCGTGTGGCCCGGCCCCAGCCCCAGCTGGGCCGGCAGGCCCGCGATGAGTTCCTTGGTCCCGATCGCCGGCAGGACGGCGTTGGGCGTCAGACCCGTGACGCCGTATCGGCGCTCGAGCGCGTCGACCGCGGCCCGCCGAAGGGCGGGGGTGCCGACGGTCGTGGGGTATCCGGGCCGGTCCGAATCGGCGGCGAGCGCCTCGCGGATCACCGGGGCGACCGGGTCCACGGGCGTGCCGACGGTGAGGTCCACCAGACCGTCCGGGTGGGCCGAGGCGCGCGAGCGCGCGCCTGACAGGGTGTCCCAGGGGAACACCGGGAGCGCGCGCCCGGGCGGTCGACGCTCCGGGCGCGACACCACCGGGGTCACTCCTGGTTCATGGGCGGGAGCGCCTTGACCATCGGGTGGTCGTAGTCGACCTTGCCGACCTTGGCCGCGCCACCCGGCGATCCGAGCTCGACGAAGAAGTCCGCGTTGGCGGCGTTGTACTCGGTCCACTCGTCCGGGACGTCGTCCTCGTAGAAGATGGCCTCCACGGGACAGACCGGCTCACACGCTCCACAGTCGACACACTCGTCGGGGTGGATGTACAACATCCGTCCACCCTCGTAGATGCAGTCGACAGGACACTCCTCGACGCAGGACTTGTCCATCACGTCGACGCACGGCTCTGCGATCGTGTAGGTCACGTCAGCCACCTTCCTCGTAGCGGTATGACCTGCATCGTATGTCACAGGCCACGCGGATGCGGAAGCCGCCCCGCGCGCGGGCGGACCTATGTGACGACGGTCACCCCGATGGGCCGGTGGGCGGGTCCGTAGACGGTGTCCCGACGGCGGACCGGGCGTCCGATCCCGGTGGCGATCTCCTCGATCTCCTCCGGGGACTTGGCGGAACCGTTCTCGGCGCCGGCCATCCGAGAGATGGTCTCCTCCATCAGGGTCCCGCCCAGGTCGTCCGCGCCGGACCGCAGCATGGTGCGCGTCCCCGCGACCCCGAGCTTGACCCAGCTCGTCTGAACGTGGTCGATCGCCCCGTGCAGCATGATCCGCGCCAGGGCGTGGACCGCGACGTTCTCCTCCCTGGTCGGTCCGGGCCGCGAGGCGCCGGCCAGGTACAGCGGCGCGCTGCGGTGCACGAAGGGCAGTGGGACGAACTCCGTGAAACCTCCGGTGCGCTCCTGGATGCCGCGCAGGGTCCGCAGGTGGGCCACCCAGTGGCGGGGGGTGTCGACGTGGCCGTACATCATCGTCGAACTCGACCGCAGCCCCACCTCGTGTGCGGTGGTGACGATGTCGATCCACTCGGCGGCCGGAAGTTTGCCCTTGGTCAGCACCCACCGGACCTCGTCGTCGAGGATCTCCGCCGCCGTGCCCGGGATGGTGTCCAGCCCGGCAGCGCGGAGCTCGGTGAGCCACTCCCGGACCCCCACGCCGGATCGGGAGGCGCCGTTGGAGATCTCCATGGGACTGAAGGCGTGGACGTGCATGGACGGCACCCGCGCCTTGACCGCGCGGACGAGGTCGGCGTACCCGGACACCGGCAGGTCGGGGTCGATACCGCCCTGCATGCACACCTCGGACGCGCCGGATACGTATGCCTCGTACGCGCGGTCGGCGACCTCGGCGGCGGACAACGAGAACGCGTCGGCGTCACCCTTGCGCTGGGCGAAGGCGCAGAAGCGGCAGCCGGTGTAACAGATGTTGGAGAAGTTGATGTTGCGGTTGACCACATAGGTCACCGTCTCCCCCACCACGTCCGCGCGGATCCGGTCTGCGAGCCCCGCCACGGCGGCCAGACCGTCCCCGGTGGCGGTTGCCAGGGCGAGGTACTGCTCGTCGGTGAGCCCGGCGGGGTCGTTCTCCGCCGCCCGGAGCGCCGCCACGACCTCGGAGTCCGCCCGCTCGGGGGTCAGCGCTGCCGCGCCCAGCTCCGCCGCGCGGGCCCGGATGACGTCCCAGTTGCCGAAGGCCTCGCCGATGTCCGACCGGGTGTCCGTATTGCGGCCCTCGGAGTCGATCGCCGTGTGCAGATCGGTCCGTCCGCTCGAGTCCCAGTCGTCGTCGGGCTCCTGCCACGGCCGTCCCTGCGGCTGCACCACCTCGTCGTCGTCCCCCACCACGGCGAGCCCGCTCGACGGGTCCGCCAGCGCACGGACGTGGCCCGCCACCCGTGGGTCGATCCACGCGTCGCCCGCACCGACGTACCGGGGGTGCGCGGTGAGTCGTTCGGTCAGCGTCCACCCGCGCGCGGCCAGGTCGGCGGTGAGCTCGTCGAGGTGCGGCCACGGCCGCTCGGGGTTGACGTGGTCCGGGGTGAGCGGCGAGATGCCACCCAGGTCGTCCACACCGGCGTCGATCAGGGCCAGCACGTCGTCGCGGTCGACGAGGTTGGGCGGGGCCTGCACCGCCACGCGCGGGTCGAGTACCAGGCGGGCGACGGCGATCGCGGCGAGGAACTCGTCGGTGTCCGCGTCGTCCACGGCCCGCATCGCGGTGTCCGGCTTGGCGCGGAAGTTCTGCACGATCACCTCCTGCAGGTGCCCGAACTCGCGCGCCAGCCCGGCCAGGGCCAGCAGGCTCTCCGCCCGCTCGGTGCGGTTCTCCCCGATCCCCACGAGGATCCCGGTGGTGAACGGCACGGCCAGACGCCCCGCGTCGGTGAGGGTGCGCAACCGGACCGCCGGGTCCTTGTCCGGGCTGCCGTGGTGGCACTGGCCCGGGGTGGTGAACAACCGGGTCGCGGTGGTCTCCAGCATCATGCCCATCGACGGGGCGACCGGCTTGAGGGTGGACAGTTCGGACCAACTCATCACGCCCGGGTTGAGGTGCGGCAGCAGCCCGGTCTCCTCGAGCACCCGGATGGCCATGGCGCGCACGTAGTCCAGCGTCGAGGAGAAGCCGCGGGACTCGAGCCACTCCCGGGCCTCGGGCCACCGGTCCTCCGGCCGGTCTCCGAGGGTGAACAGGGCCTCCTTGCACCCGGCCTGCGCACCGCGGCGGCACAGGTCGATGACCTCGTCGGGGTCGAGGAACATGCCCTCGCCCGCCGCGCGGAGCCTGCCCGGCACGGTGACGAACGTGCAGTAGTGGCAGCGGTCCCGGCACAGGCGGGTGAGCGGGACGAACACCTTGCGGGAGTACGTCACCACCCCGGGGCGCCCCTCGTCCACCAGCCGTGCGTCCCGGCGGGCCGCGGCGAGGGAGGTCAGCCGCGCCAGGTCCTCGCCCCGCGTGGCGAGCAGCACGGCGGCCTCGGTGACGTCCAGGGTGAGCCCGTCGGAGGCCCGGCGCAGGGCGCGCCGCATGGCCGACGCCGTGGGCTGGGGATCGGCGGGGGTCGGTACGTGATCCATGCCCGTGATGATGCCCCACCTCGGGGACTCGGCGAGCACGGCGTGCTCCACGTGAGGTCAGGGGCTTGCGGTGTGCTCCCTCCCACTAGTCTTACCGTCATGCCCGATCACGCAGTCCCCCTCCGCACGAACGGGGATCCCCTGGTGTCCAGCCCGGCCCCCGGCGAGGGGGGCGCGCACGCGCTCCGCGAACCGCGCCCGACCCTCGACGAGCGCGACGCCGGCGGCGAGCTGCCGGGTGGCGGTGACACCCTGCCGGACACCGGTGACGCGCTGCTCACCACCAATCGGGTACTGGTGACCGCACCCCGGCACCGGATCGAGAAGCGCACGCCGCTGCTGTGGGTGATGGAGGGGATCTGGTCCTGGGCGGTCCTCGCCGGTCTGCAGGTGGGGTGGTACTTCTGGGGCGACAACGTCATGGGGTTCTGGAACTGGGTCGCCGTCGCGGTGACGATCCCGTTCGCGTTCATGAGCATCGTCGTGGCGCCGTGGTGGCGCTACGTCGTGGCGCGGTGGGATGTCTCCGACACCGCGGTGTGCTCCCGCAAGGGCTGGTGGACCACCCAGTTCCGGATCGCGCCGCTCGCCCGCCTGCAGACCGTGTACACCACGCGCACCCTGTTCGAGCGGTGGTTCGGACTGGCGACGGTCAACGCCTCCACCGCGTCCGCCCAGGGGACGGTGGAGATCCGGGGTCTGAACCTGGCCGACGCGGAGACCCTGGCCCAGCACCTCATCGCGATCGCGAACCTGGATTCGGAGGACGGGACGTGACCGGGCCGGACGACAACGACGACGACGAGGTCGGCTCCTCCGTCGACACCGCACAGCCCCCCGTGGCCGAACCGGCGGAGGAGGTCTCCGGCACCGACGACCCCGCGGTGGCGGGGAAGATCGACCCGGCAGCCCCCTGGGAGCGCCTGTCCTGGCGGATGCTGCTCGTGTACCCGCTGGGGATGCTCACCCGCCTCCTCCCGCTCTTCCTCATCTCGCTGTGGCTGGGTTCCAACCGCAGCAACTACTGGTTCGAGATCGTCATCGTCTCCCTGGTGATCGTCAGCGGTGTCCTCCGGTGGCTGTCGACCAGCTATCAGGTCGGCAGCACGCACATCATCCTGAAGAAGGGGTTCTTCAGTCGCCAGGTAGTCACCGTCGCCCGCCAGCGGATCCGCAGCGTTGACACGGAATCCGACCTCTTCCACCGGGTCCTCAAGGTCTCGATCGTGGAGGTGGGGACCGGGCGGGCCGACTCCGGAAAGTCCGACGCCGAGCGGTTCCGCCTCGACGCCATCGACACCACGCTGGTCGAGCCACTCCGCGACGAGCTGCTCAAGCACCGACGGGCCCTGGACCCGTCCCTCGGCGTGGAGGACGAGGAGCAGTGGGGGTCGAAGTATGGCGAGGACATCGCCCGGTGGAAGGTGACCTGGTCGCGGTTCGCACCGTTCTCCTTCATCGGGTTCGGTGTCCTGTTCTCCCTGTGGCTCGTCACCTGGCAGATGGGCGACATGCACGACCGCATCATGGGCCTGGCGGTGGTCGAGGGGACCATCGCCTGGCTGGATTCGCTGGGGCAGCCCTGGGCGGTCATCGGCAAGGGCATCGGGATCTGGATGGTGGCCGGGGTCCTGGCGGTCATCACCTACGCCATCCGGTACGGCAAGTACGCGCTGACCGAACGTGGTCAACTGCTCTACGTGCAGAACGGTGTCCTGCGGCGCAAGCACATCGCGCTGGACAAGGCACGGCTGCGTGGTGTGGAGCTGCGGTTGCCCGTCTACCTGCGGATGCTCGGGGGCGGCCGGCTCGAACCCATCATGACGGGCACCAAGAAGGGCGCCACCGCGTCCACCCTGCTGCCGCAGGCGCCGATCGAGGACGTGCGTCGGGTGGCGATCCGCATCCTGGGTGACGAGACGCCGGTGACGGTCCCTCTGCGGCGACACCCGTGGAAAGCGGCCCGTCGGCGCATCACCCGCGGCCTGCTCCCGTTCTGGGTCGTCGCCGGGGTCATCGTGCTGGTCCGGATCGACTCGGGCCCGTCGGCAGACATCTGGGTTCGCTGGGGCATCCCCGCCGCTCTGGTGTTCTTCCTCCTGCTGTCGGTGGACCGCATCCGCATGCTCGGACACGCCCTGCTGCCGGACATGCTGGTGACGTCCAGCGGATCGTGGACGGCCAAGCGTTCGATCCTCGAGGCCGACGGGATCATCGGCTGGACCGTGACCCAGTCGGTGTTCCAGCGGACGGCCGGCGTGGCGACGGCGTCTGCCGCGACCCCCGCGGGCAACGGCGTCTATTCGGTGGTCGACATCGATGCCGACGAAGCGTGGGCGCTGGCCGAGGCGCTGACGCCCGGGATCACTGACGTGTGGAATCACGCCGGGGCCCACGAGGGCCGCGTCTCACCGTCGATGGGTGTCCGGAACGGGTGAGGGCCGCAGGGTGGCCACCCACAGCGGGATGAGGCCACCGAAAGCGAGGAGTGCGAGCGCCCGCAGGCCGATCGACACGGGCGTGTCGCCTCCGGGGCCCAGGTTGATCGCGGCGAGCGTGAGGATCCACACGAGGGCGGGGAACGCCGCCACGATCTTCCTGCCCGACCACATCGAGGCGACCCGGACCAGGAACAGCGACCAGGCCCCGGCGGCGAGGACGCTGATCGGGAGCGGCACGGGACCGACGTACATGGTCAGCCACGCCGACGCGAGCACACAGCTGGCCGCCGCGCCGACCGCCAGCAGTACCAGGGCGATCGCCAGCTCAGCCGCGGGGGCCCGGCGCACCGACGGGGCGGCGGCGGTCACGACCGCGCCTCGCCGAGCCCGTCGAGCAGGTGCGCGGACCCCGGCTGGCACTTGACGTACGGCCCGTCACTCTCGGCGCGGTCCCGCGCGATGTACCACTCCACCTGGGGGACGGATTGCAGGACCCCGTTGGTCAGCGCGAGGAACCACGGCTCGCCCTCGGGGCCGGGCACCAGCTCGAGCTGCGTCGCGTGGGCCGTCAGGGACTCGAGTTTGGCGGCGTAGTCCGCGTCGTCGAGCGGGACGCGGTGAGTGAGCCGGGAATCCGCAACGGACGGCAGCTCGTCGTCCTCCGAGTGGCGCAGGTGCGGGGGCGGATCGGGGTGGGTCCGGCTGACCTCGGACCGCGCGGTGACGGTCCACGCCACCCGGTCCGGCCGATGGGTGGCCTCCTCGATCGCGGCGTGGACCGCTTCGTGGGCCCGGATGTGATCCGGGTGCCCGTAGCCGCCCTTCGGGTCGTAGGTCACCA
This sequence comes from Dietzia sp. B32, assembly GCF_024732245.1. NCBI lineage: Bacteria > Bacillati > Actinomycetota > Actinomycetes > Mycobacteriales > Dietziaceae > Dietzia > Dietzia sp. B32. The sequence goes on from NZ_CP093845.1 coordinate 644,256, forward strand.
CGAGGTGCGGCCGGAAATCGTCGAGGACGGTCACGAGCTCGTCCACCGCCTCCCTGCCCGATCCCACGAACGCGCGCGGGTGGTCGGCCGACGGGGTCCCGGCCATCCCGGAGTCCCGCCACCGGCCCGCACCACCGAGGAACCGGGCGCGGCCCACCCCGAGTGCGCGCAGTGCACCGGCCAGTTCGCCGATCCGGTACCCGCCGAGCTGGTCGGCGCGGTCCGCGACGAGTCCGGCCAGCTCGCCGCCAAGCACCTCGCCCTCCTCTCCGAGCGTGCAGGTGACCACGCGGACGTCGGCGCCCGCGGCCACCAGGGCGGCGATGGTGCCGCCGGTGGTGATCGCCTCGTCGTCGGGGTGGGCGTGGACGAACAGGGCGCGCAGGCCGGTCGCGGACGGGGTCGCGGTGGACGGTGTCATCCGGTCCTCCTCCAGGTGGGTGCGGTGTCGAACACGTCGGTGACCCGCCTCGGGCCCTGTCCGTCGAGGCCCGGCCGTGCGGGATCCGCCCCGCTCACGTCCACCCCGTCGGTGGCGAGCAGCAGGGACGGTCGGACCAGCGGCACGCGCAGGGCCAGCCCGGCGACCCGGTTGCCCGCGGCGGCCAGATCGGTGTCGCCTCCCGGACCCGCCACCCCGAGCACGCGATCGAGCTCGGGATCGCAGATCCCGGCCACGTCGCCGGCCCGTGCGGGCGCGCCGCGGCCGATGGTGCGGGACGGGGTGGTCGGGGTGGAGGTGACCGTCGTCGTGGCGCTCGTCCGCGGCGCCGGGGTCTCCCCCGTGTCCGGCTCGGGTGGGATCAGGCTCGTCACCGTGGTCGGGAGGCGGGACGGGGAGACCGACGCCGACGCCGACACCGACGCCGACGTGCGGACGACCGCAGGGCTTCCGCAGGCGAAGCGCGACTCCGCCGCGACCTCCGGCCGCCCGTCGACCCGCTGCCAGCCCACCACGCCGTCGACGAGCCCGTGCGGTAGCGCATCCGCATAGAGGGCCGCGGGGTCGAGTTCCCACACCCGGGCACCGATCCCCGCGCCGCGCAGTTGGTCGGCGACGGTGTAGGCGGCGGTCACGGCCCGGTCGTCCGACGCCTCGACCCCGAGGGTGACGGACAGCGGGGTCCCGTCGCGGCGCCACCGCGGGCCCGCGCGGGTGAACCCCGCCTCGGTCAGCGTGCGCTCGACGACCCCTTCGTCGGCGGTGGGGGTGTCGGTGGATCGCTCCGGGAACGGGAACGAGGACACCGTGGGCTCGGACTCCCCGGTGACGATCCGCCCGACCACCTCGGGGTCGATCGCCGCCGAGACCGCGCGACGGACCGCGGGATCGGTGACCGCCGGGGCGACCGCGTTGAGCGCGAGTTCGAGTTGCGCCGCGCTCTCGACCGGGGCGGTGGTGACGCCCGGAACCGTCGAGGAGACGTCGGCCGCCACCGGGTTCGCCGAGACCAGGGCCATCGACCCGGGTCCGTCCCTCAACGCGGCGCCGAGCTGGCCGGCGCCCGTGGCCCGTCGCACGACGATCTGGTCGAGCTCGGGGGCGCGGGCCCAGTACCGGTCGTTGCGGACGAACTCGATCTCGCCCCGGCCGATGTCGGCCGCGCGGATCATGAACGGGCCGGCACTCATGACGGGCAGGCTCTGCATGGATCCCTGGAACCCGTCGGGGGCACCCTTGAGGATGTGGGCGGGCAGCAGGTGCGTGAACAGAGCCTGCCAGTGCTCCGGCACGGAGTCGAAGACCACGTCGACGACCTTGCCCCCCGCGCCGGATCGGATCTCGACGATCCTCTCGTATCCGGCCGGGTCGACGACGCCGGGTTGGCTGGTCATCTGCCGCCACAGGTACTCGAAGTCCTCGGCGGCCACGGGGACGCCGTCGGACCACTGTGCCTGCTGATCGATCGCGTACCGGACCGTGGAGGGAGCGCCGGGGACGAGTTCGGCGGAGACCAACAGGTCCCGGTTGAGCACCGGCTCCCCGTCGGCACCCCGGACGAACGCACTCGGCAACAGCAGCGAGGCCACGAGGTCGGTGTCCAGGCCCTGGTCCGCGAGGAGGTGAGGGTTGAACCCCGCCTCGACCCGGCTCAACGCAAGCAGGAGACCGCCGGCCGTGAGGCTGACCGACGCACCGTCGGAGCGTTCGTCACCCACCACCGTCGGAGGCGGGGGGTCGGCGACGCAGCCGGCGACGACGACGAGGGCGAGCGCTGCGCCCAGCACGGCGGCACCCCGCCGGCGCACCGACGCCCCCCTCGTCGTCATCGTTACCGGTCTAGCCGACGGTCTGCTGCTCGCGCGACTTGGCCTTGCTGCGGGCCTTGGCCCGCTCGGTCGCGGTCAGAGCGACCTTGCGCACGCGGATGGCGTCCGGGCCAACCTCGACGCACTCGTCGCCGGCACAGAACTCCATGGCCTCCTCGAGGGAGAGGTTGCGGGCCTTGGACAGCGTCTCCGTCGCGTCGGAGGACGCCGCACGCATGTTGGTGAGCTTCTTCTCCTTGGTGATGTTGACGTCCATGTCCTCGGAGCGCGGGTTCTCCCCCACCACGACGCCCTCGTAGACCTCGGAGCCGGGCTCGATGAAGAAGTCGCCGCGGTCGGCGAGGCCCAGTAGCGCGAAGGCGGTGGCCTTTCCGGCCCGGTCCGCCACGAGGGAACCGGTGTGGCGCGAGCGGATCTCCCCGACCCACGGCTCGTACCCGGCGGACACCGAGTTGGCGATGCCGGATCCGCGGGTCTCGGTCATGAAGGTGGTGCGGAATCCGATCAGGCCGCGGGCGGGGACCAGGAACTCCATACGGACCCATCCGGTGCCGTGGTTGCTCATCTGCTCCATGCGGCCCTTGCGGGCGGCCATGAGCTGGGTGACCGCGCCGAGGTACTCCTCCGGCACGTCGATGGTCATGTGCTCCATCGGCTCGTGGACCTTGCCGTCGATGCGCTTGGTGACCACCTGGGGCTTGCCCACGGTGAGCTCGAAGCCCTCGCGGCGCATGGTCTCGACGAGGATCGACAGCGCCATCTCGCCACGACCCTGCACCTCCCAGTCGTCGGGCCGCTCGGTGTCGAGGACCTTGAGCGAGACGTTGCCCACGAGCTCCTGGTCCAGACGGGCCTTGACCATGCGCGCGGTGAGCTTGGTGCCGCCGTTGCGGCCGGCGAGCGGCGACGTGTTGACGCCGATGGTCATGGAGATCGCGGGCTCGTCGACGGTGATGGCGGGCAGCGCGACCGGGTTCTCCGGATCGGCCAGGGTGTCACCGATCATGATGTCGCTGATGCCGGCCACCGCCACGATGTCGCCGGCGACGGCCTCATCGGTGGGAACGCGCTCCACGCCCTCGGTCGCGAGCAGCTCCGAGATCCGGACCGACTTGGTCTCCGTCTCGCCGTCCGGCAGGTGGTGGATCCACGCGACCTGCTGGCCCTTGCGCAGTCGACCGTTGTGGATGCGGACCAGGCCGATCCGGCCCAGGAAGTTGGAGGCGTCCAGGTTGGTGACGTGGGCCTGCAGCGGGGCGTCGGCGTCGCCGCGGGGGGCGGGGATCACCTCGTAGAGGAGCTTGAAGAAGTCGTCGAGGTTCTCCGCGTCCGGCTCCTGGCCGTTGGCCGGCTGGGTGATGGAGGCCTTGCCGGCGCGCCCGGAGGCGAACACGACGGGCAGCTCGAGGGCGTGCTCGGCGGCGGCCTGGGCGTCGGGGTCCTCGAGGTCGGAGGCCAAATCCAGGAGCAGGTCCTGCGCCTCCTCGACGACCTCGTCGATCCGCGCGTCGGGTCGGTCGGTCTTGTTGACCACGATGATCACGGGCAGCGAGGCGGCGAGCGCCTTGCGGAGAACGAATCGGGTCTGCGGCAGCGGGCCCTCCGAGGAGTCGATCAGCAGGACGACGCCGTCGACCATGTTCAGTCCGCGCTCGACCTCGCCGCCGAAGTCCGCGTGACCCGGGGTGTCGATGATGTTGAAGACGAGGTCCGCGCCACCCGCCCCCGCGCCGTGCCGGCGCACGGAGGTGTTCTTGGCGAGGATGGTGATCCCCTTCTCGCGCTCGAGGTCACCCGAGTCCATCACGCGGTCCACGAGCTCGGCGCGTTCGTCGAACGCTCCGGACTGACGCAGCATCGCGTCGACGAGTGTCGTTTTCCCGTGATCGACGTGCGCCACGATGGCGACGTTGCGGAACTCGGTCAAGGCCATACGCTGGGTTCTCCCTCGGAGGCTTACCGCGCCCGGGGCGGCTCGGGGCCGCCGGGCGCGTAATGGGAATCAGCGGCGTGTGTCAGCCGCGATCCACAGGCGCGTCCGGTCGAGCGCGCGTGCGAATCCACATTACCTGCTATACCGGACGATCTCCCTATCGTGAGACGCTCCCGACAGAAGCACCACGGTGGTGTTATTTACATCACGCACAACTTCTGTAACATCAGCACCAGATCGCCTCTCCATCCGAGTCCCGGTGCCCGTGACTCGGGACACTTATGAGAATATCTAGCGGTCGACCGGTCGGCCCGCCAGCCGGTCCGCCCGCCCAGCCGAAGAATGGACTCGCCAGTGATCCGCCACTCGCTCAGGACCTCGTTCCGGACCCTCGGCCTCGGTGCCGTAGCCGCCCTCGCGGTCGGTCTCGCCGCACCCGCCACCGCCAGCGCGCAGTCGCTCGACGAACTGGGACGTCCGACCGAGCCCGTGCTGCAGGCGATCGAGAACCTCTCCGAGCAGCAGTGGATCCCCGAGGACACGCGGGGCACCATCGCCCGCCTCGTCGGGTTCTTCCGCGGCACCGGCGAGCCCGGGACCCCGCTTCCCGAGAACGGCCCGGTCATCGCGCAGTTCGCGTACCCGACGATCATGCAGCAGTGCATCGGCGGCGACCAGACCGCCGTCGGCGCCGCGACCGCCGTCCCCGGGCCGGCCGATCTCCCGCTTCCCGGCATCGACCCCGGCAAGCTCGGTTTCATCTTCACCGCGCTGGGTACCGAGGGAGTCGCGGCCCAGCAGGCCCAGCCCATGACCGTGGAGTGGATCAACATCTCCAACGGTCGTCGCGGTTCCACCGTCCTGACCTACAACGGCATCAACGAGGGCGGGCCGGCCACGGTCAACGGCGTCGCGGACACCGGCGCGGGTCAGGTCCTCATGCTCCTGCAGGGCGGGGTCACCACGAACCTGGAGGACGGCGGGACCGCGAACTGCGTCGCCTTCCCCACCGTGGGGACCGCGTTCGTCCGGTGACCGGCGACGGTGGCGCGCCCGTCGGGCGCAGCGCCGTCCCAGACCAGGACCTGACCGAGGCCCGTCTCGCCCTTGCCGGCGGCGGGCCTCTGGTCGTTCTCAGCGGTGCCGGGATGAGCGCCGAGAGCGGCGTGCCCACCTTCCGCGACGCCCGGACGGGACTGTGGGAACGGTACGACCCCACCGCTCTGGCCACCCCGGAGGCCTGGGCCCGCGATCGCGACACCGTGTGGGCCTGGTACAGGTGGCGCGAACACCTGGTCTGGGGGGGCGAGACCGAACGACGGGCACGTCGCGGTCGCCCGCGCCGAAGCGTACCGGGACGTCGTGGTGGTCACCCAGAACGTCGATGACCTGCATGAGCGCGCTGGTTCCAGCCGGGTCCACCACGTCCACGGCAGCCTGTTCGCCCACCGCTGTGATACCTGCGGTACACCGATGGACGTCGGTCCTCCTCCCGCCGAGCCGGTCGACCGCCTCACCCCGCCGGCCTGCGACCGGTGTGGTGGGCGGGCCCGTCCGGGTGTGGTGTGGTTCGGCGAGATGCTCCCCGGCCGGCCCTGGGACGCGGCCGTCGACGCGGTCACCTCGGCTGCCGCGGTGCTCGTCGTCGGGACCTCCGGCCTGGTCCATCCCGCGGCGTCGTTGCCCGGTCTCGCCGCGGATGCGCAGGTGCCGGTGATCGAGGTGAACCCCGGCCCGTCGGGACTCGGATCCGAGGTCGCGGTCCGGGTGCGGGCGACCGCAGGTCAGGCACTGCCCGTCCTCCTGTCCCCCTGAGCCATTCGGGCCGCACTCCCCTCCCCGAGCCGCCGCACGAACGGCTGGCGGAAACCTCCCTGGGGCCGGGAGGGCGCGCTAGCGTAGCGCGCAGGGACCCACGCCCGGTGTTCCCGCTCCTCCGTTCACGCGGAGGTCAGGACCGGAGATCACGCCATGTCTGATTCATCCCCATCCGTCCCCTCCATCACCTCGGTCATCGCCGCCGAGGTGATCGGCACGTTCTGGCTCGTCCTCGGCGGTTGCGGCACCGCCGTGTTCGCGGCGGTCCAGATCGCCACCGCCGATACCGGTGACATTCCCGTCGGCGTCGGCTACCTCGGTGTCGCGATCGCGTTCGGGCTCACCGTCCTCACCGCCGCATACGCGTTCGGACACATCTCGGGTGGCCACTTCAACCCCGCCGTGACCATCGGCGCCGCGGTCGCCGGCCGCCTGCCCTGGGCCAAGGCCCCCGTCTACATCGTCAGTCAGGTCGTTGGAGGTCTGGTCGCGGGCGCGCTGATCCTCGTGGTCGCGAGCGGCAAGGACGGGTTCGAGGCCACCGGCAGCATGGCCGCCAACGGTTACGGGGCCAACTCGCCCGATGGCTACGGTCTGCTCTCTGCTCTGCTCATCGAGATCGTGCTCACGACCCTCTTCGTGTGGGTCATCCTCGGCGCCACCGATCGCCGGGCCCCCGTCGGCTTCGCGCCCGCGGCCATCGGCCTCACGCTGACGCTGATCCACCTCATCTCCATCCCCATCACCAACACGTCGGTGAACCCGGCACGGTCGACGGCGGTGGCGTTCTTCAACGGCGGCGGCGCACCTGGCCAGCTGTGGCTGTTCTGGGTGGCCCCGATCGTCGGTGCGCTCATCGCGGGCGCGCTGTACGGCCCGTTGTTCGGCGGTCGCGCCGCGAACGGCCGATCCGCGTCCGTCTCGGCCTGACGCAGGAGGGCCCGCCGGAGACGAGCGTCTCCAGCGGGCCCTCCTGCGTCAGGCCGATCCGCGGTGCGGTGGCGGCCCGTCGGGTCAGCGCCGGGGTTCATCCCGGTCGGTCCGGCCCAGCATCTTGTCCACGATCCCCGGCTTCTCGTCCCGTCGGACATCGGGGTCGACGGTGTCTCCCGGTGTCACGCTCCCGCGCCCCGTCTCTCCGAGCCGGTCGGAACCAGCGGGATCGTCGGCCCTGGCGTGGCGCCCGCCCACGTCACCCATGCCGACCCCGGTGCCACCCGAGGTCCCGGTGCCCGGCCCGTGGGCATGGGTGCCCGAACCGATCCCGGCCCCGGGAGCCGCGGAGGAGCCCACCCCGGCTCCGGTGCCGGCGTGAGTACCGGCACCGGACGCGACACCTCGATCGGTGACGCCGCCTCGCCCCTCGTCGGAGACCCTGTCACCGGGGGTCATGCCGCGATCGTGGTCACCGAGGTGGTCGTCATGGCCGAGACCACGGCCATCGTGACGGTCGTCATGGCCCAGGCCACGGTCGCCGCCACGGTCGTCATGGCCGAGACCACGGCCATCGTGACGGTCGTCATGGCCCGGGCCACGGCCGCCGTCGCGGTCGCGGTCGCGGTCGCGGTCGCGGTCGCGGTTGAGGTCATCGGCCCGGCCCTTGGGGTCGAGCTTGTGGGCAGTCTGTTCCATCCGCCGGACGTCGTGCTTCTGCTCGTCTACGGCACCACGCTGCTGCTCGGCCTCGGCGCGGAGCTTGTCGGCCTCCGCGGCCTTGGCACGGGCCTCCTGCTGAGCGGCGCTCGCGCGGTGCTCCTGCTGGCGGGCGACGGCATCCTGTTGTTCGAGCTGGTTCTCGCGTTCACGCGCGGTGCGCCGCAGTTCCGCGGCCTCGGTGAGCTTCTTGCGGTTGCTGCTCCTGATGGCCATCGCGATGAGCGCGATGACGACGATCAGCGCGATCACCCCGATGATGATCCAGATGATGGGGTCCACAGCTGCCTCCCTTTCAGGGGTCGGGTTGCTTCAGGAACGTAACCCCGCCCCCAGACGGGTGCCACCGGTCGGGTGCCACCGCTCGTCCAGCCGCCTAGTGGTGGGCACGAGGGAGCAGGCCCGCCTCCCTCGCCTCCCTGCTGAGCCGCTCGCGATGATCGGGGTGCGCGATGGCGATCAGTGCCGCGGCCCGTTCGGCGACCGACTTGCCCCTCAGCTCCGCGATACCGAACTCCGTGACGACGTTCTCGATGATGTTCTTGTGGGTCGTGACCGGACTGCCGGGCGTGAGTGACAGCGAGATCCGGCTGACGCCCTTGGAGGTCTGGGACGGCGTCACGATGAACCCGTGACCTCCCGGAGAGAAGGTGCACCCGCGGGCGAAGTCGGCCTGTCCCCCGGCACCGGACCAGTAGCGGCCACCGATGGTCTCCGAGGCCGCCTGGCCGAACAGGTCCACCTCGCTGGTCGCGTTGATCGAATAGAGGTTGTGCTCCTGGCCGATCACTCTCGGGTCGTTCACGATGTCCACCGGGAGCATCGCCACCGACGGGTTGTTGTGGAGCCAGTCCATGAGTCGCTGCGATCCCAGAGCGAACGTGGTGACGTGCTTGAACGGTCGACCGGTCTTGCGGGAGCCGTCCACCACACCGGCCTCGACGAGGTCCATCACCCCGTCCGACAACGCCTCTGTGTGGATCCCCAGATGCCGGTGCCCGGCCAGCCGCGACAGGAAAGCGTTGGGCAGCCTGCCGACCCCCAGCTGGAGACAGGCGCCGTCGGGGACCCGCTCGGCGATGATCTCCGCGATCGCGTTGTCGATGTCCCCCGGCGGCGGTGCCTCCATGGTGATCATCGGGGTGTCATTGCGGGTCACGCCCGCGACCTGCGAGATGTGGATGTGGTTGCGCCCGAAGGTGCGGGGCATCTGGGAATTGACCTCGACGAAGAACGGCACCTGCCCGATGAACGAGGCAACGTAGTCGGCGTTGGTGCCCATCGAGAAGAAGCCGTGCTCGTCGATCTCCGACACGGTGGTGATCGCCAACCCGGGAGGCGAGAATTCCCGCAGGGTCGCGGGCACCTGCGCGAAGTCGACCGGGATCAGGTCGCAGTGGCCCCGGTGGAAGTTCTCCCGCGACCCGCGCCCGAGGAAGTAGTCGACGTGCCGGAGCCTGCCCGGGTACGCACCCTCCATGAACGGCAGGGACTCCCACGGGTCCATGTGGTGGATGGTCACGTCCTCCAGACCGTCGGCCCCCGAGTCCAGTGCGCGGAGCAGCGCCGGCGGGGCGGCGTTCTGGATGGGGACGATGACGTGCATCCCCGGCGTGACGTGGTCGAGAACCGCTTCCGCCGGGAGTTCCTCGTACTCGACGTTCCTCGTCACAGGGCACCTGCTCTCGTTGACCGGGGCGCGGGATGCGCCGAGTGGGCTCAGGCCAGCGCCGGGATGACCTCGCGCTCGAACAGGTCGAGCCCGGAGGTGTCGGTGGCGATCTCGGGGAAGTAGAAGACGCCGTACTCCATTCCGAGCGCCTTGAGCTCGGACAATTTCTCGATGATCTGCTCCGGTGTCCCCACGGCCGGAAGGCCGCGGTAGGCGCCGAGTTGGCGTTCGGCCTCGTCAGCCCCGACGTGCTTCGCCAACCGGTCCTTCAGCGTCGCCAGCCGATCCTCGACGTCCTTCTCCGTCTCCCCGATCGCCACGTTGTAGTTCGCGGTCCTGGTGATCTCGGCCGGATCCCGCCCGATGTCCTCGCAGTGCCCGCGCAGGATCCGTGACTTGTGGGCGAAGCCCTCCGCGGTGCCGTCGAAGTTGGTGTAGTCGGCGTACCGGGCCGCTGTCCGGAGAGTCTTCCGCTCGCCCCCGCCCGCGATCCACATCGGGATGCCGCCCTCCTGCAGGGGCTGCGGCTGGACGATCGCCCCGTCGACCCGGTACTGCTCGCCGTTCAGCGAGACGACGCCGTCGGACCACGCCTGCGTCATGATGCGTACGCCCTCGTCGAGCATCGCCAGTCGCTCGCCCGCCGAGGGGAAACCGTAGCCGTACGCGCGCCATTCGTGCTCGTACCAGCCCGCCCCGATCCCCATCTCCACCCGGCCGCCGGAGATGTGATCGACCGTCGCGGCGATCTTCGCCAGCAGTGCCGGGTTCCGGTAGCCGATGCAGGTGCACATCTGCCCGAGCCGGACCCGGGACGTGGTCGCACCCAGGGCCGACATCAGGCTCCACGCCTCGTGGGTCGCCTCGGTCGACGTGAGCGGCGAGGTGTGCATGTGGTCGTACACCCACAGCGACTCCCACGGCCCGGCGTCGGCGCGGGCTGCCAGGTCGGAGATGACGGGCCAGTGACGGGCGGCCGGCACGTCGACCAGATCGAGGCGCCAACCCTGGGGCAGGAAGAGTCCGAATCGCATGTGCGCGAGCCTAGCCCGACGACAGGTCCCGGGTGGCCGACCTCACCACCGGTTCGGACCGGGGATCCGACGCCGCCGGATCAGAGGGTGCGGTCCTCGTCGTCGTCTGGCGGATCGAGGGTCCCCGGGTCCAGGGTGAACCCCGGCGGACGGGGACCGTCCGGAGCGGTCCCCAACAGTGCGACGCGCACTGTCGTCTCGGTCGCACCGGCCTGGTGCTCGCCGATCCTCGCGTCGACGGGGACCTCCACGTCGGCGTCGACGACCGCGGTCTCCACGCGCGCCCCGGACCGGACCACGGCTCCGGGCAGGACCACACTGTCGCGGACCCGCGCCCCCGTCTCGATGACGGCGCCGGGCCCCACGACGGAATGCTCGACCGCCCCGTGGACGACCGCACCGTGACCGAGCAGCGAGCCGGACACCTCCGCCGTCTCCCCGACCCTCGCCGGCCCGCTGTAGGTCGAGGCGGAACGAAGCGACCAACCCGGGACATCGAGCTCGTGGACAGGGGGCTCGCCGAGCAGGTCCATGTGCCCGGCCCAGTAGGACTCGACGGTCCCCACGTCCCGCCAGTAGCCCTCGTGCCTCCACTCACGGGCATGCCCGGCCTCGACCATGGCGGGCAGCACGTTGTCCCCGATGTCGCCCATGTCGGAGTCGCCCCCCGCCGAGACGACGTCCTCGTGGGCACGTTCGAGTCGGCTGATGAGGGCGGCGGTGTTGAAGACGAAGATCTCCGCGCAGATCAGGTCGCCCTCGGGGGCGTCCGGCTTGTAGCGGTACCCGGTGACGGTCCTGTCCTCGCCCACGCGGACGACCCCGTAGCGGGAGGCGTCCTCGGGGGCCACCCGCGTGGTGACCATGGTGAGCTCGGCGAACGAGTTCAGGTGGTCGCGGACCAACTCGTCGTAGTCGAGTCGGTACACGGCGTCCGCACTGACGACCACCGTCACGTCCGGCGCCGCCTCCCGCAGGGGTTCGACCTGCTTCCACAGTGCGTCCGCGGTCCCGGAGTGGAAACCGTCCCGGCCCGTGCCCTGCGACGGGTGCAGTACGAGCAGGCCGCCGTCGAGTCGATCGAGGTCCCAGGGGCGGCCACTGCGCAGGTGGGATCCCAGGGACACCGGATGGAACTGCTGCACCACCCAGACGTCCCGGAGTCCCGAGTTGGCGGCGTTGCTCAAGGAGAAATCAATCAGTTGGTACCCGGCCCCGTACGGTACCGCCGGCTTGGCCCGGTCCCTGGTCAGTGCGCGCAGCCGCGACCCGGCCCCGCCCGCGAGGACGATGGTGACCGCCGATAAGGGCGCCATGCGGGAACTCCTCTCCGGTGGGCTGCGGGTACCCCACCCCGTCCGAGAACGACACTGTAACCGGAGCGGGCGCACACTCCCACTGCTCGCGGTATGTCGTGTCCCGTCGATCAGGCCGTGGACATCGCCACGCCGCACTCGTCCAGCTCGGCCTCTCCGTCGAAGTACAGAGCCACGTACCGGCCGGCGACCTCCGCGACCTGCATCTCCATGTCGTACACCGTCTTGAGCACATCGGTGCGCATGATCTCGGCCGGGGTGCCGTCGGAGACGATCCGGCCGTCCTTCATCGCGATGATCCGGTCCGAGTAGGCGGCGGCGATGTTGATGTCGTGGATGACGAGCACGATCGTCTTGCCCCGATCCGCAGCCGTGCGACGCAGCAAGCGCATGATCGAGGTGGCGTGCCGGAGATCGAGGTTGTTGAGCGGCTCGTCCAGCAAGACGTAGTCAGTGTCCTGGGCGAGCACCATCGCGATGTGGGCGCGCTGACGCTGCCCACCGGACAACTCGTCGAGATACCGGTCGGCGAGGTCCTCGAGCTCCATCGCCCCCAGTGCGTAGTCGATGTGCTCGGCGTCGTCCGGGCCGGGACGGCCACCGTTGTGGGGGAACCTCCCGAAGCCCACGAGCTCACGCACGGTGAGTCGGATGGACACGGCGTTCTCCTGGCGCAGCACGGCGAGACGGCGGGCCAGCTCACGCCCACCATTGACCGACACGTCGACCCCGTCGACGAGCACCGTCCCGGAATCCGCCGCCTGGAGTCGGCTCATGACTCCCAGCAGCGTCGACTTTCCGGCGCCGTTGGGGCCGATGAGAGAGGTGACGCCACCGTGCGCGAAGCATGCCGTGACCTCATGGAGGACCCGGGTGTCGCCGTAGGACGAGCACACCGACCGCGCCTCGATGCCGCAGCCGGCCGACCACGGGTTCTCACCGGTGCGGTCGCCGCGGCGTCGGAACGGGAGAAGGGACATGACGTGCCTCTCTTTCAGCGTGCGCGGTTGGTCAGGAGCAGGAACAGGAACAGCAGGCCACCGGCGAACTCGATGACGATGCTCAGAGCGGACTCCACGCCGAGGGCGCCGAGGACCATCTCGCCCCCCGCCAGGGCGATCACGCCCAGCAGCGAGGCCACCGGGAGGGTGTACCGGTGCAGGGTGGTGCCGAGCAGTGCGTACGCCGCGTTGGCGACGATGAGCCCGAAGAACATCACCGGTCCGATCAGCGCGGTCGAGGCCGAGACGAGGAAGGAGACCACCACCAGGATCACGATCGTGACCTTCCGGTGGTTCACGCCGAGCGCGACGGCGGGGTCGCGTCCCAGGAGCATCACGTCGAGCCGTCGACCGAGAATCGCCACGACGACGAGCCCCGCCACCACGATGACCCCGCACGCCACCAGAACGTCGAGTTGGACCCCGCGGAAACTCGCGAACATGGCGTCCTGGACCTGCAGGTAGGCCGCCGGGTCCAACAGTCTCTGGAAGAACGAGGACGCCGAGCGGAAGAACACACCGAACACGACACCCACCAGCAACAACAGGTGGATATCGGTCCTCCGGCCCCCGAGCAGCCACAGGTACAGCGAGGTCGACGCCACCACCATGATCGCGGTCTGACCCAGGAACCCGGAGAGACCACCGCTCGTCAGACCGCCGATGACGGCGGCGTCGCGCGGGATCATGAAGAACACGAGCATCGTCTGGATGAGCAGGTACAGCGAATCGAAACCCATCAGCGCCGGCGTGAGGATCCGGTTGCCGGTGACGGTCTGGAAGATCACCGTCGAGACGCCGACCGCCACCGAGACCAGGACGATCGCCACAGCGTGGCGCGAGAGTCGGTCTAGCGAGTAGGACCAGGCCCTCGACCCGACGGTGGCCGGCAGCCCGGAGAGGATCAGGGCGGCGATCGCCGCGACGGCGACCACGGCGCACACGATCACCACGATCCACCGACGGCGGCGGTCCGACTCCGCTCGGGTCCGTCCGTGGATGAGGCCCGCCGGCGGGGCGCTGAGGATGGCGGTCTCAGGCATTGCGCACTCCTCGGAGCATCATGGCCAGGAACACCGCGCCGCCGAGGATCCCGACGATCGTGCCCACGGGGACCTCTCCGGCACCGGGTGCGCCGCCGGCGAACAAGCCCGGAAGCGACCTGCCCACCATGTCGCAGACCAGGACGGTCACCGCCCCGAGCAGCGCCACGAGTGGCAGGCCGCGGCGGGCGTCGTCGCCCACCAGCCGGGAGACCACGTTGGGGACGACCAGTCCGAGCAGCGGGAGGGCACCCACGGTGACCACCACGACGGCCGCGACCGCCGCCACGATGGCCATCCCGGCCGCGACGACGGTCTTGTGGTCGAGGCCGAGACCGGTCGAGACGTCCTCGCCCAGACCGGCGACGGTGAAGCGGTCGGCGGCGATGTAGGCGAGGACGCCGAGCACCGCCACCAGCCACAACAACTCGTACCGCCCGGCCAGGACCGCGGAGAAATCGGCGAGCATCCACGAGTTGAGCATCTGGAGCAGATCCCGGGACAGGGCCAGGAAGGCGGCGACCGCACCGACCACGGACCCGAGCATGATGCCGATGAGGGGAACCACGAAGGAGTCCGACACCGGGACGCGCCGGATACAGGCGAGGAAGAGTGCGGTCCCGGCGAGCGCGAACACCATGGCCACGAGCATCTTGGCCACGATCGGCGCGCCGGGCGCGATGATCGCCACCACCACCAGGCCCAATCCTGCCGACTCGACGGTGCCGGCGGTCGACGGTTCCACGAAGCGGTTGCGGGTGAGCAGCTGCATCAGCAGTCCTGCGATCGCCAGCGAGGCACCCGCGAGGGCGGCGGCCGCCGTGCGCGGGAGACGGGCCTCGACGAGGTAGACGCGGTGCGCCTCGGTGAGCCCACCGGTGAGCGCGTCCCACACGGTGATGTTCGCCGCTCCGACGAACACGCTCGCGACGAGCGAGACCACGAGCGCAACGACGCCGAGCGCCGGCCACAGCGAAGTATGCTGCAGCCGGCGCTCGACCAGGGTCGTCGTCATCAGTGAGTGGTGTCCACCGTCAGGAGACGGCGGAGTCGATCTCGTCGATCATCGCCTCGAGCACCCCGAGGCCGCCCCCGACGAGGTACCAGTTCTGGCCGTCCAGGAAGTGGACGTTGTCGTTGGTCGCGGCAGCCGTGCGGTTGAAGAGCGGGTTGTCGAGCAGGGCGGCCGCAGCCTCACCCTCGGCGCCGATCGCGGCATCGCGATCGATGACGAAGACGTGGTCGGGGTTCAGCTCGGCGATCTGCTCCCAGCTGAGCGGGGCACCGTGGCTCCCCTCCGCCTCGAGCTCGCCGGCGGGGGTCATGCCGAGCTCGTTGAAGATCAGGTCGAAGCGCGATCCCGGTCCGTACCCGGTGACCTTTCCGCCGGACGTCATGAGCACGAGGGCCGTGCCGGCGCCCTCTGCCTTGGCCTTGGTGGCGGACACCATCTCGTCGATCTCGGCGAGCTCGCCCGCGGCCTTGTCCTCGGCTCCGAACAGCGCGGCGATCTCTTCGACCTTCGCGCGGTTCGACGCGATCGTCTCGGAGGTGTCCGGGTCGCCCGCGATCACCTGGTCGGAGATCTTGGCGAACTCCGGCTCCATCTCCCGGGTGCGGTTACCGAACAGGATGAGGTCGGGGCCCAGTTCGGCGATGACGTCCATCTTCGGCTCCTTGAGGCTGCCGATGTCCGTGTACTCGTCGCCCGAGTACGCGTCCAGCGCCTCCGGGAAGACGCCGGTCTTCACCAGTCCGACGACGCGATCCTCGAGATCGAGCTCATCCAGCGTATCGGCCGCGGCGTGGCTGGTGAGCACGACGCGGGTCGGCCCCTCACCCTCGTTCCCCGCGGACTGTGCATCCGAGCTCCCGCAGGCGGTCAGGGCGCCACCGGTCAGCGCGATGGCGGCCGTCGCTGCGACGATCTTGGGGAATCGCTTCATGTCACTCCAAGGTTGGTTCGGAAGGTTAGGCTCACCTTAAACACCCTCGCGGCTCCTGGGCAAGTCTTAAGTATGGCTTACCTCACCTGGGGGCGTCGCCGTGACTCACCCGGCCGGTCGGGCGAGTGGCCGTCGACTCGCCGTCCCGCGGCCTGACCGGATGCGGAGAGTCCCCCGTCGTCGCACAATCGACGGCATGGATACCGATCGCGAATTCGACCAGGACACCGACGGCGACCACGACGAGAACACCCTCGACGGCAGCGAGGGGCTGGACGCGGACGTCATCTCCACCGACGGGGAGGACCTCACCGTCGACGCCCCGGAGTCGTGGAAGCCCGTCGAGGAGAACGACACCCTCGACGAGAAGCTTGCCGCCGAGCGTCCGGACGTCGACTCCCCCGAGCCCGAGGACGGGGGAGTCCCGACGGAGCCCCACGACGCGATCGACGACCTCGACCCCGAGGGCGGGACGCGGGTCCTCGGCGAGGCGTAGCGCACGGGGGGGCCGGTGGAGCGCGGACGGGACCCGGCGCGGCCACCGCCCGGCGGGAGGAGATGTCGCGGTGAACACCCACAGCATCACGGAGGCCATGCGAGCGCAGGATCGACGCCACTTCCTCCCGCCGGAGGTCGCCCCGGACCACGAACTCGACGCGCCCCTGCCCATCGGGTTCGGGCAGACCAATTCGCAGCCGTCGACCGTCGCGGCGATGCTCGCCCTCCTGGAACCGTTTCCCGCAATGCGGGCCCTCGACGTGGGCTCGGGCAGCGGGTGGACGTCTGCGATCCTCGGTGAGCTCGGGGGCCCTGAGGCGTCGGTGTTCGCGGTAGAGCTGGTTCCCGAACTGGTGGAGCGCTCCCGGTCCGCGATCAGACAACCCTGGGTACATGTCCGGCGGGCGGAACCCGGCGTCCTCGGTCTTCCCGCACTGGGACCCTTCGACCGCATTCTCGTCTCGGCCATGGCCGACGACCTCCCCACGGAGCTGGCCGACCAACTGGCGCCGGGCGGCATCCTGGTGGCGCCCTGGGCCGGCGTGATGCACCGCGTACGACGGACGGATGACGGTGTCGAGATCACCGATCACGGGCGGTACCGGTTCGTCCCCCTCATCCACACCCGATTCTGACCTGGTGACCCCGGCCACTATCCTGAGGGAAGTTTGTCCACCTGCAGAACCAGGAGCCTCTGATGGCCGACTTCCTCTACGAGGACCTCCTTCCCGTCGGGGAGGACACCACCGAGTACCGCCTCCTCACCACCGAGGGCGTCTCCACGGTCGAGGGTCCCGACGGCCTGACGTTCCTCCGGGTGGATCCCGAGGCGATCCGGCTGCTCACCGAGACGGCGATGCACGACATCTCCCACTACCTCCGTAGTGACCACCTGGCCCAGGTCGCGAAGATCCTCGACGACCCCGCGGCCAGTGACAACGACAAGTTCGTCGCCCTCGACCTGTTGAAGAACGCCAACATCGCCGCCGGCGGGGTGCTCCCCATGTGCCAGGACACCGGGACGGCCATCGTCAAGGGCGAGCGTGGACAGCACGTTCTCACGCCCGGCCCGGACGAGCAGGCCGTCGCACGCGGCGTGTACGACGCGTTCACCCGCCTCAACCTGCGCTACTCGCAGAACGCGCCCATCACCATGTGGGACGAGAAGAACACCGGGTCGAACCTTCCGGCGCAGATCGAGATCGGCGCCAATACGACGCCGGGCGGGGAGAACGCCTACAAGTTCCTCTTCATGGCCAAGGGCGGCGGGTCAGCCAACAAGTCGTACCTGTACCAGGAGACCAAGGCGATCCTGAACCCCGAGCGGATGATGCAGTTCATCGAGGAGAAGATCCGTTCCCTCGGAACCGCCGCGTGCCCGCCGTACCACCTGGCGATCGTGGTGGGCGGTACCTCGGCGGAGTTCGCGCTGAAGACCGCCAAGCTCGCCTCCGCCCACTATCTGGACGAGCTCCCCCGCGAGGGCGCGATGACCGGGCGCGGCTTCCGTGACGTCGAGCTCGAGGAGAAGGTCTTCGAGCTCACCCAGCAGATCGGCATCGGCGCGCAGTTCGGTGGCAAGTACTTCTGCCACGACGTCCGCGTCGTCCGCCTGCCCCGGCACGGCGCCTCGCTTCCGGTCGCGATCGCGGTGTCCTGCTCCGCCGATCGCCAGGCCAAGGCCAAGATCACCCCGGAGGGCGTGTTCCTCGAGCAGCTCGAGTTCGAGCCGGGCCGGTTCCTGCCCGCCACCACGGACGCCGAGCTCGACGCCGCCACCCACGGCGTCTCGGGCACGGGCAAGGGCGCCGCGGTGAAGATCGACCTCAACAAGCCGATGCCGGAGATCCTCGCCGAGCTCAGCAAGCACCCGGTCAAGACCCGTCTGGCGCTGACCGGTCCGCTCGTCGTGGCCCGCGACATCGCACACTCCAAGATCAAGGAGAGGCTGGACGCCGGCGAGGAGATGCCGCAGTACCTCAAGGACCACCCCGTCTATTACGCCGGGCCGGCCAAGACGCCCGAGGGCATGCCGTCGGGGTCGTTCGGCCCCACCACCGCCGGCCGCATGGACTCCTACGTCGAGCAGTTCCAGGCTGCGGGCGGCTCCATGGTGATGCTGGCCAAGGGAAACCGCTCCAAGCAGGTCACCGATGCCTGCGCCACCCACGGCGGGTTCTACCTGGGTTCCATCGGCGGGCCCGCCGCGCGACTGGCGCAGGACTGCATCAAGCACGTCGAGGTCATCGAGTACGAGGAGCTCGGCATGGAGGCGGTGTGGAAGATCGACGTCGAGGACTTCCCCGCGTTCATCGTGGTGGACGACAAGGGCGAGGACTTCTTCGCCCACACCGGCGAGGTCACGCTGACGATCGGCAAGCGCCCCGGACTCTGACCCACCCGCGTTCCCGCGTTCCCGCGTTCCCGCAGATCCGCTATCCGCATTCCGGATCCGCTTCTCCATGTCGAGTAGCGGATCCGGAATGCGGATAGCGGATTTCGTAGGCCAGACGGGCGGGAGTCCGGGTCAGGCGTCGGTGCCCGCAGCCGCGGCGTCGATGGCGGCCACGTCCAGTTTGACCATGTCCATCATCGCCGCGAACGCCCGTCTCGCGGCCTCGCGGTCCTCGCCGCGCCACAGGTCGTAGAGGGACTGGGGCGCGACCTGCCAGCGCACTCCGTAGCGGTCGATCAGCCACCCGCACTGGACCTCGCGGCCCCCTCCTGCGAGCAGACCGTTCCAGTAGTGGTCGATCTCCGCCTGGTCGGCGCACCGGATCTCGAGGGAGATCGCGTCGGTGTACTCGGGCTCCGAGCCTCCGTTGAGGGCGATGAAGGGCCGTCCGTCGAGCTCGAACTCCACGGTGAGCACGTCCCCCGCCCTCGGTCCCGGGGTGTCGACGGGACTGGTGTCCACGGCGACGACGCGCGAGTCGGGGAACACCGAGCAGTAGAACTCAGCGGCCTCCTCCGCCTCGGTGGCGAACCACAGACACGTGGTCATCACGGCCATCGCGGCCTCCTCCCGGGCTCGCCCGGTCGGACGGGTCTCCCGCTCCCAGTGTCCACCGGCCCGGCGCCCCCGGAAAGGACTCGGGCATCACGGTTCGGCATCGGCGGCGGCGGTGGGCGGGGTGGGCCCGGTGGGCGGGCGTCTAGAATCGCGACATGGACAGGATGACGCGTGTCCTCGCCGCTCTCGCCCTCGCCACCACGCTCGGCGTCGGCCTCACGGCCTGTTCCGGAGACGACGGCGGCGGATCGGGTGACACCGCCGCGCCGATGACGGCGGAGGAGATGACGACGACGAACTCGGCCCCCGTCCCCGGGCCTGCCGAGTCCACGGTCCACATCCCGGTGGCCGTCGCGGATCGCTGGGAGGAACTCGGTGGCCAGCAGGGCGATCTCGGCCGGGTGACGGGGCCCGCCACGGCGGTCGAGGGCGGGTCGGTCACCGACTTCGAGGGTGGGTCGATCGTGCTCACGCCGGCCGGGCGCGCCTTCGTGGTCCAGGGTGAGATCCTCGCCGCCTACGACGAGGCGGGCGGGCCCGCGGGCGAGTTGGGTTTCCCCGTCTCCGACGAGACCACCACGGACGGCGGATGGATCTCGGCGTTCGAGCACGGCACGATCGCGTTCCTGGACGGTCGGCCGGTCGTCGAGGTCCCGTGACGATCACAGCGCCGGGCGGGTAGCCCCGGTGGAGACCATCGCGATCTACCTCGTCGTGGTGTTCGGGTGCGGGTTCGTGGCCCGGCTGATGCACCTGCCCACCCTGATCGGATACCTCGCCTCGGGGTTCATCCTGCACGCCCCCGGTATCGAGGCCCTACCCGTGGTCGATTCACTCGCCGACCTCGGGGTGACGATCCTGCTGTTCACCATCGGGCTCAAGCTCGACGTGAGGATGCTGCTGCGACGCGAGGTGATGGCCACGACGGCGGTCAACCTCCTGGCCGTGGCGGGGTTGACCGCGGGGTTCCTGGGCGCGTTGTCCACCATCGGGGTGCGGCTTCTCGCCGACGCGGACTGGCAGGTGGTGGCGCTGCTCGGGTTCGCACTGTCGTTCTCCAGCACCGTGTTCGTCGTCCAGGTACTCGACGTCCGGTCCGACTCCCACACCCTGTACGGCCGGGTCGCGATCGGCATCCTCGTCCTCCAGGACGTGGTGGCGGTCGTGTTCCTCACCGCGATGAAGGGCGCCCCTCCGAGCCCGTGGGCGCTGGCGCTGCCGCTGCTGATCCCCGCCGTGTGGCTCGTCCGCCGCGCCTGGAGCCGGCTCGGCCATGGTGAACTGCAGGCGCTCTTCGGGATCACGATGGCGCTGGTGCCCGGCTACTGGCTGTTCGAGAGCGTCGGTATCAAGGGCGACTTCGGGGCGATGGTGGTGGGGGTCCTCCTGGCCTCGCACCCGCGCGCGGCCGAGTTGTCCCGGACCCTCTTCGGTCTCCGCGAACTCCTGCTCGTGGGCTTCTTCGTCTCGATCGGGCTCCATGTCACGCCCACCCCGGAGACGCTGCTGCTGGGCCTTCTCCTCGTGGCGTTGCTGCCCCTGGAGGCCGCCGTGTTCACCCTGGTGCTGGCGGCGTTCGGGCTGCGCAAGCGCACCTCGATCCTCGCCGGGCTCGCGTTGGCGAACTTCTCGGAGTTCGGTCTCATCGTCACCGCGACCGGGGTCGACGCGGGGCTGGTCGAACAGGACTGGCTCGTGGTGGTATCGGTCGCGGTGGCCGCCAGCTTCGTGCTCTCGACGCTGGTCAACCACCGGGGGACCCGCCTCGTGGCACGGTTGTCCTCGCTCGTGCCCACCCTGCGGGACGAGCGCACCCACCCGGAGGACGCCCCGCTCGACATCGGTCACGCCCGGGTGCTGGTCCTGGGGGTGGGGCGGGTGGGCCGCGCGGTGCGGGACCGTCTCACGGACGAGTACGGTCTGACGGTCGTCGGGGTGGAGAACGACCCCGTGAAGGCGTCCGGGCTCCGCGAGCAGGGGGTCCGGGTCATCGAGGCCGATGCGACCGACGACGACTTCTGGGACCGCTGTGTCAACGACGAGAAGGTGGACATCATAGTGCTGGCCATGCCGTTCCACGGTTCCAACCTCATCGCCCTCGAGCAGGTGGACGCGCGGGACTTCGAGGGCACCATCGCGGTGGTCGCCCAGTACGACGACGAGAGGGACGAACTCATCGCACGGGGAGCCGACGTGGCGTTCCACATCTTCGAAGGCACCGGGGTCGGTCTGGCCGACAGTGCCGCCGAGGCCGCAGGAGTGCGGGAGTGACGTCCTCGGAACACACCACGACCACGCCCACCCCGCCGACCACCACGTCGGTGCCGGCCACGATGCTGCTCGCACTGGCGTTGACCGGGGCGATCGGGCCGTTCGCCACCGACACCTACCTGCCGGCGCTGCCGCTGATCGTCGAGGAGTTCGGGATCACGGCCTCCACCGCCCAGCTGACCCTCACCGCGTTCATAGTCTCGTTGGCGGCGGGGCAGCTGGTGATCGGGCCGCTCTCCGACCGGGTGGGACGTCGGACCTTGCTCATCCTGGGCTCGGTGGGCACCGCGCTCGCGGCGGTGGTCTGCGCTCTCGCGCCGTCCATCTGGATCCTGGTGCTCGGCCGCGTCGCGCAGGGCTTCGCGGGTGCCGCCGGGATCGTGTTGAGCAAGGCCGTCGTGGCCGACGTGGGCCGTGGCCCGGGCGTCGCCAAGGCGTTCGCCACCCTGATGGCGATCCAGTCCGTCGCCCCGGTCATCGCCCCGCTCATCGGCGGCGCGGTCGTCCCGTTCGGCGGCTGGCGCGGAGTGTTCTGGCTGCTGGCCGGGCTGTCCGCGATCACCGTCGTGGGGGTCCTGGTCGCGGTGCCCGAGTCGCTCCCCGAGGGATCCCGCCGGACCGGTGGCGTGCTGTCCACCCTCGAAGACATGAGCATCGTGGCCACCCACGGCCCGTTCGTGGCCCGCGTGTCCGTATTCGTCTTCACCTTCGGTGTCCTGTTCGGCTACATCTCCGCGAGTCCGTTCATCTATCAGGACATGGTGGGCCTGTCCCCCACCGCGTACTCCGTGGCGTTCACCGTCAATGCTCTGGGGATCCTGGTCTCGAACGTCGCGGGTGCCCGGCTGGTCGGCAGGTTCGCCCCGGAGAAGATCATGCGCACCGGCGTGGTGGGCATGGTGACGGCGATCGTCTACCTCGTCGTCGTCGTCGCTTCCTCCTCCGCCGGCACCCTGGGGCTGGCACCGGTCACCGTGGGCTTCGTCCTGCTCACCCTGTCCGTCGGTCTGATCCTGCCCAACGCCGCGGCCCTGTCCATGCAGGCCACCCGGGGCCACTCCGGTTCCGGGTCGGCCCTCCTGGGGGCCGCGCAGTTCGCCCTGGCCGCAGTGGTCTCCCCGCTCACCGGCCTCGCCGGACCGCACTCGGCGATCCCGCTGCTCGTCGTGATGGGGGTGAACGCCGCCCTGGTCGTGGCGGCGACGTGGGCGGTGGTCAGCCGGCCAGCGCGCGCCACGTGAGCGCGGCGGCGAGCGCCCCCACGGCGTTGAACGCCCAGTGCAGGCCGATCGGGGCCAGGAGGCTGTTGCTGCGGCGGCGGATCCAGATGAACCCCGCCCCCGCCGCCGAGGTCGCGGCCACCGCCAGTCCGATCCCCGCGACCTGACCCACCACACCGGTGCCCAGCACGGCCGCGAGCCCGGCGTTGCCGGCCGTGAGCCCGAGGGACGACGTGACGTGCCACAGGCCGAAGGCCAGTGACCCGATCACGAATACCCCGGTGGTGCCGAAGGTCCGCTCGAGAGCGCCCTGGAGGACCCCACGGAACGCGAACTCCTCCGGCAGGACCGTCATCAAGGGGATCAGGACCAGCGCCGAGAACACCGCCATACGAAGGTCCGAATAACGCTCGGACAGGAAGAAGGGACTGGTCGCCGGGATCAGGCACCCGGCCGTGACCACGGCCGCGACCACGACGGTCGCCGCGAGTCCGTACGCCAGCCCGCGCGGCATGTGCCGCGCCGCCAGACCCAGGTCCGCCCACCGCATCCACCGCGCCTTGGCGACCACGACCAGCACGAGAACGGCGAGCGGAACGATCCACTCGCGGAACGGCAGACCCGCCAGGTTGGCGGTGAGATTGATCGCCACCAGCGTCGCCAGGACGGCGCCGACGCCCGCCACCCCCCGCACTCGGGAGCTGCCGGACAGGGACGGGATCATCGCGGTCATCAGTCGCGACGATACCGCGCACCCCGTCCGTACCGGGGGTATGGTGACGCGGACGACCACTTCACACGATGAGGGAGTCCGCCATGGCCACGGTGACCTCGACCGCGTCCCGCGCCCTGACCGGCGCCCGCCGCAGGGTGGGCCTGGTGGTCCGCTCCCGGGTGGCGGGCGACGACGCCGATGCGAGACGGCAGCAGATCTGGCACTCCGAGGGCGCGCGCTGGAACTCCCCGGACGACGCCATCTGCCGCGTCAACGGGGACGCCTCCATGTTCGCCGGCGGACTCACCGCGCTCCTGCTGCAGTCCCTGCACCCGCTCGCCATGGCCGGGGTGGCGGACCACAGCGACTACCGGGGCGACCCGTGGGGACGGCTCCAACGCACCTCGCAGTTCATCGCGACCACGACGTTCGGAACGATCTCCGACGCCTCCGGGCTCATCCGGGCGATCAACGGAGCGCACCGCGCCGTCGTGGGAACCGACTACCGAGGACGCCCCTACGACGCCCGCGACCCCCACCTGCTGCGCTGGGTGCACGTCGCCGAGATCTGGAGCTTCCTCGAGTGCCACCGCCTCTACGGGCGTGAGCGGCTGACGCCGGCCGAACGCGACGAGTACGTACGCCAGTCCTCGAGGACCGGCCTCATGCTGGGCGCCAGGGACGTGCCCCTCAGCGTGCGCGAACTCGAGGAGGCGCTGGCGGAGTTCCGCCCCGAGCTCGAGGCCTCCCCCGCCGCTCTCGATGCGCGGCACTTCCTGCTCGACGGACCGCCGATGGGGATGGCCGACAAGCCCGCCTACGCACTACTGCGCGAGGGCGCTGTCGCAGCGCTACCAGGGTGGGCACGGACGATGCTCGGACTCCCGGACGGGCCACTCGGATCCAGCGGACTCGGGCAGGCGCTCGGCCGCACCGGAGTCTCCTCACTGCGCTGGGTCCTCGACGCGATCGAGTGACGCGGCGCTACCCTGTGACGACCGACCCCTCCGGGGTCGGTCGTGTCGTCCGCGGGGATACCCCGCCCGTTGAGAAGTGAGGTCTGTCATGGCCGGTGGACTCGCCGCTCTGCTCGACGACGTCGCAGTACTCGCACGCATGGCCGCGGCCAGCGCCGACGACGTCGCGGCCGCCGCCGGCCGTGCCGGTGTCAAGGCCGCCGGCGTGGTGGTCGACGACACCGCCGTCACCCCCCAGTACGTCAGCGACGTCGACCCGTCCCGCGAGCTGCCCATGATCCGGAAGATCGCAATCGGGTCACTGGGAAACAAGGCGATCATCATCGTCTTCGCGCTGCTCCTCAGCCAGTTCGTGCCGTGGATCCTCACCCCGATCCTCATGCTGGGCGGGCTCTACCTCTGTTACGAGGGGGCGGAGAAGGTGTGGGAGCGCATCTCCGGGCACCACGAGGAGGCGGCCCCCGTAGTGGACCGCGGTCCCGATGCCGAGGCCAAGATGGTCCGCAGTGCCGTGACCACCGATTTCATCCTCAGCGCCGAGATCATGGTGATCTCTCTCAACGAGGTCGCCGACGAGAGGTTCTGGTCCCGGGCGATCATCCTGGTCGTCGTCGGCCTGGGCATCACCGCGCTCGTCTACGGCATCGTCGCGGTGATCGTGAAAATGGACGACGTCGGCCTCCACCTGGCCCGCAAGGAGTCCCCCGGCGTACAACGGTTCGGCCGCGGCATGGTCAAAGCCATGCCCACCGTGCTCGAGGTGATCTCCTTCGTCGGCATGCTCGCCATGCTGTGGGTCGGCGGCCACATCCTCCTCGTCGGACTCGACGAACTCGGCGTCACCGCCCCGTACCACCTCGTGCACGTCCTGGCCGAGCCCGCCGCGGGCGTCGCCGGTGTCGGTGCGGCCCTCGCGTGGCTCATCGACACCGTGTGCGCACTGGTCTTCGGCCTCGCGGTGGGCGCCGTGATCGTGACGGTCATGCACCTGCTCCCGAAGCGGCGCTCCGACTCACACGGCGACTCACCCTCACACGCCGCCTCACGCCCCGACTCACACGCCGCCTCACGCCCCGGGCCCGGCGACGAGGCCGGCACGGACAACGGGGGCCCGGACGCGCGCACCCAGCGCGGCGGGGGCCCACGAACCGGCGTGGGAGAGGACTCCGGGCACTGATGCTGCTCACCGTGGGGCACGGCCGACTGGATCGCGACGAGTTGGCACGACTGCTCACCGGCGCGGGCGTCGAACTCCTGGTGGACATCCGGCGCTTCCCGGGGAGCCGCGCGAACTCCGCCGCCGCCAAGGGCGCGGTGCCGGAGATCGTCGGCGAGGCGGGGATCGACTATCGGTGGGAAGAGGACCTGGGTGGTCGTCGCAGCCTCACGGCCGATCGTCGCAGGGCCTCCCCCGACACCTGGTGGCGTGTCGAGGCGTTCCGCGCCTACAGTGCCTGGACCCGGGACCCCGCGTTCCGCACGGCCCTGGACCGGGTCGTCGCCGACGCCAGGCTGCGACGGGTCGCGGTGATGTGCTCGGAATCGGTGTGGTGGCGTTGCCATCGCCGGATCGTCGCGGACGTGGTGGCCACCGTTCACGGACTCCCTGTGGGACATCTGATGCACACCGGCAAGATCACCGAGCACAGTCCGAGCGAGGGGCTCCGGATCGACGAGCACGGCGAACCGGTCTGGGACGGCTGACCCCGCGCGGGCGGGCTCGGCGATGGCCTAGTCTCGCGCCATGGACCCCGTTTCGACCCTGGCCCCCAACCTCACCCCCGTCGCCGCCCTGCTGGGCACCTGGAAAGGCGAGGGGGCGGGTTCGTACCCGACGATCGACGACTTCACCTACACCGAGGAGATCACGCTCACCGACGTGGGCAAGCCCTTCCTGCACTACGTCCAACGGACGTGGAGCCCCACCGGATCACCCATGCACACCGAGACCGGTTACCTTCGGATCCCCGGAGGGGGAACCGCCGAATTCGTCCTGTCCCAGCCCACCGGGCAGACCGAGCTGTGCGAGGGGACGCTCGTCGCCGAGGCGGACACCCTGGTCCTGGAGTTCCACTCGCGGGTGCACAACAGCGCCAGCGCGAAGCTGGTCGACACCACGCACCGGCGGTACGAGGTCGTCGGTGACCGGATCACCACGATGTTCGCCATGGCCGCGGTCGGCCAACCCCTCACCCACCACCTGCGTTCCGAGCTGCGCAGGGCCTGAGCCGGGCGCGGTCCGAACGGATTCCGGCGTGGACACACGTCCGCGCGACCTGCTACACCGGATCATGAACGAGGAACACCCGGGTGGAGGACGGCACGACCGTCCACGACAGGAGGGCACCGTGGCCGGGAAAAGCGACGACAACGGGGCGTCGAACATCAAGGACGAGAAGGTCTACGAGGCCCTTCGTGAGGACGGCGCGAGCAAGGAGAAGGCGGCCAGGATCGCCAATGCGTCGGCCGGGGAGTCCCGCTCGAAGATCGGCCGGAAGGGCGGACAATCCGGGTCCTACGAGGACTGGACGGTCGACGAACTCCGGGATCGGGCCCGGGAGATCGGTATCGAGGGCCGCTCGGACATGAACAAGGCTGACCTGATCAAGGCACTGCGCGACCACTGATCGCGCCCGCCCGTCCGGTGTGAACCCGACGCGGTCGGCGGTCGACGAGTGGAACGGTCAACGAGCAGAGCGGTCAACGGACACAGTGATCAACGAGCGGAGCGGTCGCGAAAGACCAGGCGGGACAGGGCGTCCAGAGCGAAACCGAGTACGCCGATCACGAGGATCACGGCCATGACCTGGTCGTACGCCAACTGGTCGCGGGCGTTGAGGATCTGGTAGCCCAGGCCGGACCGCACGCCGAGCATCTCGGCGGGTACCAACACGATCCACGCCGTGCCGAGCGCGAGTCGGATTCCACCGAGAATCGCCGGTCGGACAGCGGGTATGACCACGCGGGTGAGGCGCTCCCAGGCGCTGGCACCCATGGTCCGGGCCACATCGAGGTACCCGGGGTCCATCGCGTTCACGCCGGCTGAGGTCGAGAGCATGATCGGCCATATCGCGGCGGCGGCGACGAGGAAGATCACGGGTTCGTTGCCGATCCCGAACACCGCGATCGCGACCGGCGCCCAGGACAGCGGCGAGATCATCCGCAGGAACTGCACGAGCGGCCCGGCGACCGCCTCCGCGGTCCGCCGCAGTCCCAGCCAGAGCCCCAGTGGCACCCCGAGGAACGCGGCGACGGCGAGTCCCGCGACGAGGCGGTACAGACTCACCGCCGCGTCGGACAGCAGCACTCCCCTGTCGAGCAGGTCGCCGAATCCGGACCACGTCTCGGCGGGAGACATTCCGCCGAGCACCGGATCGTCGGTGACGAGTCCGGAGGTCAGCAGGGTCCACACGCCCAGACCGATGAGCAGTCCCAGCAGTCCGGCGGCCCAGCGCAGGAGAAGACCTGACGGCCGTGTCCCGGAGGTCCGACGTCCGCCGCGGGTGCCGGGGGCCGGGGCGTCGACGACGACAGCCCCCATCGCCACGGGGTCGGTGGCCGGGTCCGGGGTCGAGTCGGTGCGCGTCATCTAGATCAGCCGTTCGGGTCGGGTCAGGGAAGCGGGGAGACCGAGGGCCGCGGGCCCGCCGTGCCGGGCGATCGCGGCGCGGACGAAACGGTCGTCGACGAGCTCGTCGTGGACACTCGAGGGATCGAGACCGTCGAGGAAACGGGTCTCACCATCGACGACGGTCGTCCGCATCTGACGGACGAGCTCGGAGGTGAAGCTCGGGAACGGGTACGGGTGGAAGTCGATCCGGGGCCGGGGCGGGCCGCCATCCGGGTCCGGGGCGGTCCCCGCCATCGCGACCTCGACCGCCTTCGGCGGCTGCGGGAGGTACCCCTTCCCCGACAGGATGGCCGCGGCCGCGCTGCGGTCGGCGCGGATCCCGAGCTGCGCGGCGACGGCGGCGTCGACCAGGGACTGGACGGTGTCGGGGCGGTTGTCGATCAGGTCCTGGTGGACCACCGTGACGCAGCACGCGTGGTCCCGCCACACCTGGTCGAGAAGCATGTGCAGTGAGCCCACGCCCCGGGCGACCGCGCCGGCATTGAACGGGTCGGCGACCGTGAACGCTGAGATCGACCCGGTGGCCAGCGCGGGAATCATGTCCGAGGGCCCCATGACGACGAGTTCGACGGTCCCCTCGGACCTGCTCGCGGCCCGGCGGGCCACCGGGGTGAGCCCATGTGCGCGCAGGACCCGCTGGAGGAGGATGTTGTGGATCGACCACCAGCCGGGAATCGCCACCTGGGTGCCCGCGAGCTGGGCGACGTCCGTGACGTGCGGAGCGAC
Organism: Dietzia sp. B32; assembly: GCF_024732245.1. Lineage (NCBI taxonomy): Bacteria > Bacillati > Actinomycetota > Actinomycetes > Mycobacteriales > Dietziaceae > Dietzia > Dietzia sp. B32. The sequence goes on from NZ_CP093845.1 coordinate 672,994, forward strand.
TGTGATGGCCCCTCCGCCGGTGTGGTTCCAACTCACCATCCTGACGTCGGCGCCGATGACGTACCGGAGCTGGACCGCGGAGGGCATGAGCAGGTGGATGAGATCCACCTGGCGAGTGAGGAAGGCCTCCATGAGCGAGGACCAGGAGCGGAAGAGCACCGGTCGCCCGACGATGAGTTTCTGCTGGTCGAAGTACCCGTCTCCATGCGCCACCAGGAGCGGGGCCGCGTCGGTGATGGGCAGGTAGCCGATACGGAGTTCGTCGGTGGCCACGCCGCGGGGGGCGGTGGCGGTCGTGACCAGATTGCCGAGGGAGGCCGCACCGCCGACCGCTCCTGCGCCCACGGCGAGGGCGCCGCCGGCCCTCAGGAGCGTGCGCCGGTCGAGGAGGGGGCCACGGGCCCCGCGTTCGTGCACCATCGCCGGGTCAGGCCGTCCGGTACGCGGCGAGGATGCTGCCGCGCAGGGCCGGATCGGATTCCTGGGAGCCGTGGGTCGGGTTGGTCCACTCCTGCTGGACGCGGCCCGACGATCCCAGGAGTGCGATACGGGAACCGACGACGAGCGCCTCGTCGACGTCGTGCGTCACCATGACGGTGGTGACCCCGAGGTCTGCGGTCACTCCGACGAGCCATCGCTGTGAGTCCGCCCGCGTGACGGGATCGAGTGCGCTGAACGGCTCGTCGAGCAGCAGGATCTCCGGACGCGTCGCCGCGGCACGGACGACCGCCACGCGCTGCGCCTGGCCGCCCGAGATCTCGTCGGGACGCGAGTCGGCGAGCTCGGCGATACCGAAGTGCTCGAGCAGACCGTCGACGTGGCCGGGGTCCACCCGGCCGCGCAGTGCCCGGAAACGCCCACCCAGCGCGACGTTCTCGCGGACCGACAGCCATGGGTACAACAGCGGCTTCTGGAACACAACCGCATAGGAGTGCGCGCGGGTGTCACGGGTGTCGTCCGATCCCACCCTCAGCTCGCCGCCGGCGGGTTCCTCGAGCCCGGCGAGGAGCCGCAGGAGCGTCGACTTGCCGACTCCTGACGGCCCCAGCAGGACGAGCGACTCACCGGCGCCGACCTGCAGCTCGAGGTCGTCGAACAGCAGCCTCCCACCGGGCAGCCGGTGCTGCAGGCCCGTCACGCTCACCGCGACGGGCCTGGCGAGGACACCAGCGGTCACGAGGAGACCCCCAGTCGGTCGAGCTCCCAGCGCAGCTGGGACTGCGACGGGGACTGCACGGGCAGGAACGCCGCCTCGCGCATACGACGATTGGCCGGGGCGGCCTGGGCGTATCCCATGCCACCGCAGAGGACCGCCTCGAGGCGGGTGGCCGCCGGCGCGATCTCCGCACCGTCGAGCCGCAGCAGGAGGAGATCGCCCAGCGCGGCCTCGGTCGGTGTCGCGCCCAGGCGGTGCAGTTCGGCATGCATGTGCTGGTGCCGCACCGCCAGGTCGTCGTGCTCGTCGGCGTAGAAGGCGCCCAGACCCTCGAGACGGCCCTCGGCCTCGGTGAGGGAACGCGCGGCGACGCCCGAGCAGAAGGCCGCCTGCAGGATGAGGAACTGGGGACGCACGCCGGACAGGAAATCGCCGAGATCCTCCCCCAGCACCTGCTCGTCCGGGACCACCACGCCGTCGAGACCGATCATGGTGGAGGCCGTCGCGTTGAGCGCCAGGAGGTCAGGGGCGTTCCTGATCTCGACACCGGGTGCCGACGCCTCGAAGGTGAGCACCAGGCTGCGCCCGTCCTCGGTATTGGCGGCGAGAACGATGATGCTGTCCGGGTACACGTTCGAGGCCCACGCGATCGGTCCGTCGATCCGGTACCCCCCCGACACCGGAGTGGCGGTGATGGGGACCTTGCCCAGCCCGACGACCTGCCGCTGGGCGGCGGCCATGCCCGTCACACCCGGGCGACCGCCGTCCGCGACCGCCCGGTAGGTCCGGGCCGCCGCGTCGGAGCGGTCCGCCGCGTGCCGTAGGTAGGCGGCGGTCATGCGTTGCGCCCAGGACGCGAACGCCACCGCCAGACTCTCCGTGGCCACGGCCTCGATGACCGAGGCGGCGACGGCGACCGGGGTGCGGTCGACGTCGAAGAGACCGAGTCCGGCGAGAGCGGCGATGTCCTCCCGCAGGTCCGCCTCGTCGCGGTCCAGGGCTGACGCCCGCGCAGCGACCGAGTCGATCACCGCGACGAGCTCCGCCACGTCGACGTCACCGAAACCGCCGGCGGTCAGCCGGGCTCGGGGCGTCCCGAGAACGGGGATCTGCGTCGCGGCGGTGCTCACGACAGCTCGTGCAGTCGCGAGATGGGGGTGGAGACGATCTCACGGGCGCGGACGACCGAATCGGTGTCCGGGGCGTTGTAGAAGCACAGGCACTTGTCCGTGTCCTCGCGAACGTAGGTGCGCAGGAAGGAGACCTCGGGGATCTCGGCGTACTTCGGGGACTTCTCCTTCTTGCGTGTGAGGTAGGTGTCCATGTCGATCTCCGCGGGGATGTCCCACTCGACCAGGTAACCGGCCTCGGGGCGGGCGGCCTTGATGGTCTCCAGGTCGGTGCCGACCAGGCGGACCTGCGCGGGCGCGGTCACCTCGGCGGCGTCGATCGTGCCGGCATCGAGGACCGGGGCGTCGGTGTCGCAGGCTCCGTTGGGGCCGTCCGCCAGCTCGACGATCGTGAAGACGCGTGAGGCACCCTTGGTCACCTGGGTCTCGATGACCTCGGCACCACTGCCGGTCAGGGCGGCGGCGATGGAATCGACGAGACCGGAGGGATCGGCCTGCTGCTCCGGCGACGGAGTGATCTCGTAGAGGAAGAGGGTCATGAACAAGTCCTTTCGGGACGTCTCGTGATGGCCTAACGGTAGAGAGAACAGACCGTTCTGTCTAACTATTCCCGGCCGCCTCCCCCTTTCCGGAGGGCTGCACGGTGAACAGTGGGAGAACGGGAGCCGTCCGTCATCGAACCGGCACTACAGTCGTGTCATGCGCACTGTCTTCCATTCCAAGCTCGATGAATTCTCCGACCAGCTGGTCCGCTTCTGCGAGACCAACATCCGCCTGCTCGACCGCGCCAGCGCGGCCCTGCTCGACGGCGACGAACTCGCCGCCATCGAGGTGATCGACGGCGCTGCGGAACTGGAGGATCTCCGTGAGGCCAGTGAGCAGCACGCGTTCGAGCTCCTCCTGCTCGAGTCCCCGGTGGCCGGCGATCTCCGTCAGGTGGTCTCGGGGATCTACATCGTCGAGCACTTCACCCGCATGGCCGCGCTGGCCGGCCACATCGCCCGGGTCGCCCGGCGGCGTCACCCGCAGTCCGTGGTCCCCGAGCCCCTCGTTCCCCTTCTCCGCGAGCTCGCGCAGCGGGATGGGGAGATGGCGCGCCGGCTCACCGCGCTACTCGTCGAGCACGATGCGGACAAGGCCCGCACCCTCGATGCCGAGGACGACGCCGTCGACCGTCTCCACTCCGACCTGATGAAGCAGATCTCGAGCGAGGACTGGCCCCACGGCTCCGTCGCGGCCGTCGATCTCGCGCTCCTGGCGCGGTACTACGAGCGGTTCGCCGACCATACGGTGAGCATCGCCAACCGCGTCGTCTACCTCGCGACGGGCGAACGCCCCGAGGGGGGCTCGATCTCCCACCTCGACGACGGCACCGTCCTGGACTGAGGGCTGGCCCGTGGTCTCGGTGAGGGATAGGGTGAGCCCACCGCGTCGTTGAGGAGACCGCATGTCCCGCCCGGTGCACTTCGAGATCCACGCCTCCGATCCCGTGCGCGCCTGCCGGTTCTACGCCGACGCACTGGGCTGGACGGTCGAGGACTGGAGCGGTTTCGCCGGGGTCCCGTACTTCGGTGTGACCTCCGGGCCCGAAGACCAGCCCGGTATCAACGGCGCGATCATGCAGCGGACCGGCGACCCGCCCCCGGCCGGATCGCCGGTCCAGGGCGCCGTTCTCACCGTGGGGTGCGAGGACTTCGATGCCACCGCCCGGATGATCCTGTCGGCCGGGGGCGCCGTCGCGCTGGACAAGCATGCGCTCCCGGGAATGGCGTGGCAGGGCTATTTCCTCGACACCGAGGGCAATGTTTTCGGGCTCCACCAGCCGGACCCGGAAGCCGGCTGACACCCGGTTGCCGGGGACCGCAACCGGGTGTCGCGCGCTCGCCGGGGGGGTCAGCGGCAGATCGCCCCGGTGGAGGCCGACTGCACGAGCTTGGAGTACTTGGCGAGGACGCCGCGGGTGTAGCGCGGAGGGAGCGGCTCCCACCCGTCACGCCTGGATTGCAGCTCCGACTCCTCGACGAGCAGCTTGAGGGTGCCCTTCGAGACGTCGAGCCGGATACGGTCACCGTCGCGGACGAACGCGATCGGGCCACCATCGGCCGCCTCCGGGGCGATGTGGCCCACGCACAACCCCGTGGTCCCACCGGAGAAGCGCCCGTCGGTCATCAGCAGGACGTCCTTGCCCAGGCCCGCGCCTTTGATCGCGCCGGTGATCGCGAGCATCTCCCGCATACCGGGTCCACCCTTGGGACCCTCGTACCGAATGACGACCACGTCCCCGGCGGTGATGGTCCCGTCCTCGAGTGCGTCCATCGCGGCGCGCTCCCGCTCGAAGACGCGGGCGGTGCCCTCGAAGACGTCGGAGTCGAAGCCTGCGGACTTGACCACGGCACCCTCCGGGGCGAGCGATCCGTGGAGAATGGTGATGCCGCCGGTCGGATGGATGGGCTCCCCCATGGCACGGAGCACCTTGCCGTCCGGGTCCGGCGGGGCGATGTCGGCGAGGTTCTCGGCGACGGTGCGGCCTGTGACGGTGAGGCAGTCGCCGTGGAGCAGACCGGCGTCGAGCAGGGCCCGCATGACCACGGGGACGCCACCGATCCTGTCCACGTCGGTCATCACGTGGGCGCCGAACGGCTTGACGTCCGCCAGATGCGGGACCTTGGCGCCGATGCGGGCGAAGTCATCGAGGGTGAGCTCGACCTCGGCCTCGCTGGCGATCGCGAGCAGGTGCAGCACCGCGTTGGTGGACCCGCCGAAGGCCATGACCACGGCGATCGCGTTCTCGAACGCCTCCTTGGTCATGATGTCGCGCGCGGTGATGCCCTTGCGCAGGAGTTCCACCACTGCCTCACCGCTGGCCTTGGCGTAGTCGTCACGCCGACGGTCCGGGGCCGGCGGCGACGCGCTCCCGGGCAGCGACATGCCCAGGGCCTCGGCCGCGCTGGCCATGGTGTTCGCGGTGTACATGCCACCGCAGGCCCCCTCACCCGGGCAGATCGCGCGCTCGATGGTGTCGACGTCTTCGCGGCTCATCAGGCCCCGCGAGCAGGCCCCGACGGCCTCGAACGCGTCGATGATCGTGACCTGCTTCTCCGTGCCGTCGGAGAGCTTCGCGAACCCCGGCAGGGTCGAACCGGCATAGAGGAAGACGCTCGCGAGGTCGAGCCGGGCGGCCGCCATGAGCATGCCCGGGAGCGACTTGTCGCAGCCGGCGAGCAGGACCGAGCCGTCCAGGCGCTCGGCGCTCATCACCGTCTCCACACTGTCGGCGATCACCTCACGGGACACCAGCGAGAAGTGCATTCCCTCGTGTCCCATCGAGATCCCGTCGGAGACCGAGATCGTCCCGAACTCCAGCGGGTACCCGCCGCCGGCGTGGGTACCCTCCTTGACCGCCTTGGCCAGCCTGTCGAGGGAGAGGTTGCACGGGGTGATCTCGTTCCACGACGAGGCGACACCGATCTGTGGCTTGGCCCAGTCGTCGTCGCCCATCCCCACCGCCCGCAGCATCCCGCGCGCGGCCGTCTTCTCCAGGCCGTCGGTCACATCGCGGCTTCGGGGCTTGATGTCGGCCTCACGGCCGGTGGTCGGGTTCTCGGAGCGGGGGGTGTCGGTTCCGGAGGTCATGGGGCCAGCCTAGGCACTCACCGCGGCCGGCGCGGCCGGACCCTCCTGGGAGCCGCATCACCCGGGGTGGGGAGCACGAGTCACGACGCTGCGGTGCCCGGGGGCGGCGGCACCGCCCGGTCAGCGGGAGCGGTCCCGGACCAGGTCGTATCGGCGCAGCGCCTCGCGGCGCTCCTCGGCATGGTCGACGATCGGCACCGGGTAGCCGTGGTCGTACCCTCCCGGAGCCCTCCACGGTTCGTGCGCGGCGGCGCCGGGCAGGTGGGCCAGCTCCGGCACCCATCTGCGGACGTAGTCGCCGTCAGGGTCGAACCTGCGGCCCTGCGTCACCGGGTTGAACACGCGGAAGTACGGGGAGGCGTCGGTTCCCGTGCCGGCGACCCACTGCCACCCGTGGTTGTTGGACGCGATGTCACCGTCGACGAGGTGATCGAGGAAGTGACGGGCCCCGACCGGCCACCACACGTGCAGGTCCTTGACCAGAAAGCTGGCCGTGACCATGCGGACCCTGTTGTGCATCCACCCTTCGGCGAGCAGTTGCCGCATCCCGGCGTCCACGAACGGGTACCCGGTCCTGCCACGCCGCCACGCCTTGACGAGCTCGTCCACCTCGGGCCCGCGGTCGTAGTGCATGCCCGCGAGCGAGTCGCGCAGATCCCGCCAGGCGGACCGCGGTCGGTGCCACAGGACGTCGGCGTAGAACTCGCGCCACGCGAGTTCGGTGACGAAGCGGCGGGCCCCCTCCCCGGCCGCGACCGGGTGGTCCGCCAGCTCGGCCAGGATCGTGCGCGGGTGGATCTCCCCGTACTTGAGGTGCACGGACAACCTGCTGGTGGTGTCGAGATCTGGCCGGTCCCGCTGCTCGTCGTAGGAGTCGAGGTCGTCGCGCAGGAACTCCCGCCACCGCGTGAGCGCCGCGGCCTCACCCGCCGCGGCGCCACCGGCGCCGGTGCCGGTGCCGGTGCCGGTGCCGGTGCCGGTGCCGGTGCCGGACGCAGTGTCGGGGACATCGGGGACATCGGAGAGATCCTCCCCTGTCGCCGTGGTCCAGGGGATGTGGTCGGGCCGCTGGCCGGGCGCCGGCCACCCGTGGTCGTGCCAGGCGCGCGAGAACGGGGTGAAGACCTTGTACGGCTGCCCGCTGCCGCCCAGGACCCGCCCCGGGCCGACGGCGTAGGGGGATCCGGTCTCCACGAGTCGGCGACCGTCGGCGTCGAGCGCGGTACGAACCCGGTCGTCGCGGCGTCGACCGTAGGGGGTGGACTCCCGGCTGATGTGGACGTGGTCGGCGCCGAGCTCGCGGGCGAGTGCCGGGATCACCTTTGCGGGGTCGCCGCTGCGTACGACCAACGCTTCGTCGGTGTCCGCCGAGAGCGCCGCGAGCGAGGCGACGAGTCGGCCCGCCCGGGTGCCCGCCCGACGCAGAAGCGCGGGGTCCGGGACGAAGACCGGCAGGATCTCGTCCCCGGACGCGACGGCCTCCAGGAGGGCGGGGTGGTCGGACAGTCGCAGATCGCGACGGAACCACAGGATCGAGATCCCCACGGGGCCTCCCTCGTCGACGGGCACGGCCGGTCCGGGCCGGCGGCCACGGTGATCCGTCGAGTGTGGCAGACGAATGCCGGGCAGCCCGGTCAGTCGAGTGAAGGAAAGCGGGGCACGACGTGTTCGGCCAGCTCGTCGATCACCTCGCGGACGGGCCGACGGCAGGCCCCCAGGCCCAGCTGCACGTGGTTCACCCCGATCCCCCGCAGGTCCTCGAGGTGGTCGACCAACCGCCGCCTGCCGATCCGGAACCCGAAGTTGATCGGGGAGGCGGTCTCGTCGGGGTCGTCCGCCAGGTCGATCTGGAGCGACTGCGCGAATGGTTTGAACACCTCTCCGTCGTCGCCGTCGTCGCCGGTGGCACCGGCGGCGGCCACCATCTCCCTCCACCGCACGACCGTCCGCCGCTGGGCGTCGAAGTCCCGCGGGTAGGTCATCCACCCGTCGCCGTGCGCGGCGAGGTAGGCCACGCTCTGCTGACACGAGCCGATCATGATCGTCGGTACCGACGAGGCGCTGGGCTTGGGCACCACGTCCGCACTGTGCATCCACCCGGCCGACCACCGGATGCCCCGCATCTCGGTGGTCATGGCGTGCGTCAGGACCCTCACGTTCTCCCGGAATCTCTCGCCGCGCCCGCCCTGTTCCAGACCGAACGCCCGGAACTCCTCGGGCCGGTCCCCCGACGCCAGGCCCAGCAGGAACCGACCACCGGAGAGCCGATCGAGGCTGGCGGCGGACTTGGCGACGTGCAGTGGATGGCGCACGGGAAGGACGATGCCGGCGGTGCCCAACGCGATCCGTGAGGTGTGAGCGGCCATGTAGGTGAGGAACACCCACGGGTCGTAGACCTGCCCGACGTCACCGAACGACGGCACCCGCAACGGGATGTCACGGGCGTAGAGGGCCGCGAACCCACCGGCCTCGGCGGCCTGCGCGACCTGCGCCTGCGCGTCGGCGTCACAGATCTCGTCCCCGTCGGCCCCGGTCCGGAGGGGGAAACCCAGGCCGAGGGTGAGGCGTCCGGGCGCGTAGGTACGGCGGAAACCCGGCAACTCGCGGGGGTCACCGTCGGAGCGGGTGCACGGCGAGTCGGTCATGCCCTCCACCCTCGCACGCCCTCCCCGCCGCCCGCCCGCGGCCCGACAGCCGTGCTCTGGATTAGGATCCCCCTCATCCACCGAGCTGGAGGCGACGCGTTGACCACGACCCTGCTGGCCGCGGAGGCCTCCTCGACCGAACTGGTCTCGCTGTTCTGGGTCGTGCTGGTCGTCTTTGCCGCGCCGGTGCTGTCGTCGCTGACGCGGTCACTGGTCCCCGGCGTCGTACTGCTCCTCGTGGGCGGGATGCTGGTCGGTCCGAACGGGTTCGGTCTGGCGGTCGAGAGCGGCGGGGTGGCGATGCTCGCCGAGCTGGGCCTGGGGATGCTGTTCCTCCTGGCCGGGTTCGAGTTGGAGGTGTCCTCCGTGACGGGACGCGGTGGTCGGCGCGCCGCGGGGACGTGGCTGGTGAGCATGATCCTGGCCGCCGGGGTGGGATGGCTGGTGTCCGGGCGGTGGGAGACCTCGGTGGCGATCGGGCTGCTGCTCACCTCCACGGCGGTCGGGACGCTGCTGCCGATCCTCAAGGGCGCGGGCCATGACGGCACGCCCGTCGGCCGGGCGGTCCTCACCCACGGAGCCGTCGGCGAGTTGGGGCCGGTCCTGGTGATGGCCGTGCTGCTCGGCACGCGCAGTGTCGGGTCCTCCCTGGTGGCCGTGGGGTTGTTCTTCGCCGCCGCGCTGGTCACCCTGGTGGTCCCGGCACACCTCCTGCGCATCCCAGGCCTGGGGCGGGCCCTGGTGCGCGGTACCACCACCACGAGCCAGCTGGCGATGCGCACCGTCCTGTTGCTGCTGGCCGCGATGATGGTCGTGGCCACGGTCTTCGGGCTCGACGTGGTGTTGGGTGCGTTCGCGGCGGGCATCATCCTGCGGCGTCTGGTGGACGTGCTCGCCGATCAGCTCCGCCCGGGCGACGAGGTCCCCGGCCGGGGGCTGGCCGAGGTCCTCACGCACCAGCTGGAGACCGTGGGGTACAGCGTGTTCATCCCCGTCTTCTTCGTGGTGTCGGGAATGGCGATCAGTGTGAACGCGGTCGCCGCCGCGCCGGGGATCCTGGTCGCGGCGGTGGCGAGCATGCTCGTGATCCGCGGGGGCGGGGTGTGGGTGTCCGAGACCCTCGTGCGCAACAGCCCGGGCCTGACCACGACACGCGAGCGCGCCCGGGTGGGTCTCTATGCCGCCACGGGGCTGCCGATCATCGTCGCCGTGACCGGGGTCGCCGTGGACAACGGGCTCCTCGGCGCGGAGATCTCCTCGGTCCTCGTCGCCGCCGGGGCCGTCACCGTGCTGGTGTTCCCGATGCTCGCGGAGCTGGTGCGCACCCTCGACGACCGGCCGGACCGTTCCCGGCGGCGGGCGTCGGGCCCCGAGGGTCCGCCGATAGGGTCGGTGAGACGTGGGGACGAGCTCCCCGACGCGACGGACACGACGACGACGAAGTGAGGTACCGGTGAAGCTGACGGTCATCGGGGGTTCCCAGGGGACAGGGGCGAAAGTGGCCGAGCTCGCGCTCGATGCCGGTCACGAGGTCACGGTCGTCTCGCGCAGTGGCAGCGCACCCGCGGGTGCGGTGGTGGTGACCGGGAGTGCGACCGACCCGGAGGTGGCCCGCCGGGCTGTGGACGGGGCCGACGCCGTGGTCGTCACGGTGGGCGGCGCCAAGGGGGTCCGTCGGCAGCGCACCGGGGTCACACGGGCGGTCGTCGACGCGATGTCGGCCACCGGGGCCCGACGGTTGGTGGTGCAGTCCTCCCTCGGTGCCGGGGACTCCGGTGCCCAGATGCCGCTGCCACTCCGTCTCCTGATGAAGGTCGTGCTGGCCGCCCCGCTGGCCGACCACGACGCGCAGGAGGCCGTCGTGCGGGAGTCGGGGCTCGACTGGACCGTCGTCCGCCCGACCGGTCTCACCAACGCCGCGGGCAACGGACGATGGCGCGCCCACGAGGTCGGTGACGGCGGTCGGCTGGGCGGGACCGTCCCCCGCGCGGATCTGGCGGCCTACCTGCTCGAGGTGGTCTCGGACGATTCTCTCGTGGGCAGAGCGGTGGGCATCAGCAGCTGAGGCCCGCGGGCCATGAGCCAGCCGCCGAGCAGCGCGCCCAGGCCTCCCGCCGCCATGTCGCCGATCGTGTCCCCGTAGGTCACGTAGATGTCGTCGGTGAGGTAGGCGTGACCGAACCACTCGACCATCTCCCAGAGCGCACCGAGCGCCAGTCCCAGCACCGTGGTCAGCACGAGTCCCCCGGTGGTGGAGAAACCGCGGGCGCCCGGTGAACGGACGATTCCGCGGCGGGCCAGGAACAGGTAGGTCACCACCGCCATCGCGCCGGCGAGGACGAAGTGCACGGGGATGTCCCACCAGGTCACGGCCCGGTAGAGGTCGATGACGTTGCTCCACGCCGCCACGAGGAGGGCGACGGACACCAGGATGTCCGCCCACGGCCGCATTCCGAGGAATCTGGGGAACATGAGGCCGGGTAGCGCGAACGCGACGATGGCCGCGTCGGTGAGGCCGTGGAAGAGCACCGCGAGGACCACGCTGAGGACACCGAGCAGGCGCAGTGCGTCCGCGATCCGCTGCGCTCCGGTCTCGGCGGGCCGGAGGAAGTCGTCGATCACGTCGCCCGACCCCCTTCCTCGTCTCGCGCCGGGTCCCGCCCTGCCCGGCGACCGTTGCCCTGCCGGACCACGGCCTGCACCGGAAGGTGATCCGACGGCCACGCACCTTCGTGGCGCCGCGGGTTGATCGCGGCGTCGGTGACCCTAACCTGTGACGTGACCAGTATCCAGTCGATCCGGGTGCCACCTCGTCGCGGCTCGCGGTAGGCGGCATACGTGCCCCACGACTCGGTCCGCCGGTGCTCCGCCGCGCTCCAGCTGTCGATCAGCTCCCCCCGCGCCAGCAGGTCACGAACCGCCGGGTCGGCCGGGCCGGCGTTCAGGTCCCCGGTCACCACGGTCAGCACGTCCCCGCCGCCCAGCAGACTCCGGATGGCGCGGGCCGAGAGCACGCGGGAACGTCGCGAGAGGGGATCCAGGTGGGTGTTGACGACCCGCCACTCGTGGCCGGTGGCGCGGTCCCGGAAGTGCGCCGCCACGAGCACCCGGGGGAAGAGATTTCCCCAGGACACGGAACCGGGACGATCCGGGGTGTCGGACAGCGCGACCTGATCCCACCCCAGCAGGTCGAGCCTGGCCGTGTCGTAGAAGATCGGGCACGCCTCGCCGCCACCGTCGGATACCCTGCCCCGCCCGATGTACTCGAAACCCCGGCCGAGCCCGTCGAGCACGGTCGCGGCCTGCTCGCCGAGCACCTCCTGGGCGCACAGCAGGGTCGGCCGCTCGGCCCCCAGCAGGGCCCGGAGTGCGGGCGCACGACCACGCCACCTGTCGGCCGCGCGGGTGAACGCGGGCGGAACCGGTCGTCGGATGTTCCAGCTCATCACGTGGATCCCCGGTGCGGGCACCGGACCGATGACCGGCGCCGTCCGTTCGCCGTCACCCGCGACGGTGCCGGGGCCGGTGCCGGGGCCGGTGTCGGGGCCGGTGCCCGGGCGATGCCGTTCCATCGGGTCATCCTCGGATCTGCGCGAAAGAGCTCGGTCACGAGTGTATTCGGAGCAGCGGCACCGCGCGGACCGGTCGCCGGTGCGGCCCGCGAGGGAAGTCGCCGACCTCCCGACGTTCGCGCGGTGGGAGGATGACCACGTGTCCACTCCCCCGCCCCTGCCGTTCAAGGACGGCGTCGGGCCCACGCGGCTGAGGGTGCCGACCACCGGCCCCTGGTCGGGGATCACCGGGTTCCTCGAGTCCAGGTTCGACCACCTGGACCCGGGGGAACTGCACCGCCGGATCGGTGCCGGGGAGATCGTCGACGCCGACGGCCGGGCGATCGCCCACGACACCCCGCTGGGCACCCACGAGTTCGTCTGGTACCACCGCGACCTGCCCGCCGAGACAGTTCTGCCGTACCGGGAGGAGATCCTGTACCGCGACGATCACCTCGTCGTCGTCGACAAACCCCACTTCCTCCCCACCACGCCGTCGGGAAGGTTCCTCCGCGAGACGGCCCTCGTCCGGCTGCGTCGGCGCCTCGGCAACGACGCGTTGACGCCGATCCACCGTCTGGACCGTGAGACCGCCGGGTTGGTCCTGTTCTCCGCGCGACGTGACACGCGCGGCGCGTACCAGTCGATGTTCGAGCGGCGAGAGGTCACCAAGGTCTACGACGCCGTCTCCGCTCTCCCGACCGACTGGGACGACCGTGCACCCGCACTCGACGGGCGCCCGCTGCCGGTCGTCCACCGCAACCACATCCGGTCCCGGCGCGGCGAGCTCCGCGTCACCGTCGACCCCGGGCTCGCGCCGAACTCCGAGACCCACGTCGGCCTCCTCGCCGCCGGTCACAGTGTCACCGGGCGCGCGGTCGTGCACACGGTCCTGCGGCCCCGCACCGGCCGGCCCCACCAGCTACGCGTGCACCTCGCCGCGCTGGGCGTCCCCATCCTCGGTGACCGGCGCTACCCCGAACTGCTGCCCGAGGCGCCCGACGATCCGGACCTCCCGCTCCAGCTCCTCGCCCGCGAGCTAGAGTTCACCGATCCGCTCTCGGGAGCCGCGCGCCGCTTCGTCACCCGGCGCACGCTGGAGCACTCGCCCGTCAACGGTCTCGCCGGAAACTGAGGTGCGTGACGCCGCCGGGCGAGGGGGTGGCCTCGATGTGGAAGCGCTCCTCCAGTCCCTCCATCCCGTCCCAGAGCCGTACACCCCTGCCCAACAGGATCGGAACGAGCGCGATGTGCATCTCGTCGATGAGGTCCGCCTCGACGAACTGCCGGATGGTCGTGGCACCCCCGCCGATCCGCACGTCACCGCCCGCCGCGAGCCCCCGCGCATGGTCCAGGGCGACCGCGGGCGGGGCGTCGAGGAAGTGGAAGCTGTTCCCCCCGCCGAGCTCCAGGACCGGCCGCGGGTGATGGGTGAGCACCACGACCGGGGTGTGGAACGGCGGATCGTCCCCCCACCATCCGCGCCACTGCTCGTCCCACGGGCCCCGCGACGGGGCGAACTTGTTGCGGCCCATGATCTCCACGCCCACCCCGGTGTTCCACCGGCTCGCGAACGCCTCGTCCACGCCCACCGACGGCTCCTGCGCTCCGTGGAAACCCATCGCCTGGAACGTGCGCGTCGGCAGGGCCCACTCGAGCAGGCGGTGGCCGGCGTGACCGAACGGCGCCTCGAGGCTCTGCCCCTCGCCGGTTCCGAACCCGTCGAGCGAGACCGAGAAGTTGTGGACCCGCACCCGCGAGGTCATGACCCGGCCCGCCCGCCCGCGTCTGCGGCCAGCTCGCCGACGTAGGTCGCCAGGTGGTCCAACGTCTGCCGGCCACCCTCGACCGCGTGGTACTCGTCCACGGCACGATCCCGGTGTTCGCGCGTGGAGAAGACCGTCGTGAAGTCGATGCGGGTCCCGCCGCCCTCCGTGACGAACTCGAGTGTCGACTCGAACGCGTCGGGGTCGTCCGCGAACTCCCCGTGGAGGAGCCCGATCCGCCGTCCCGGAACGATCTCCCGCCACTGGATCCACTCCCGGTAGTCGGTTCCGTCCGGCCCGTGCATGACGAAATCCCACACCCCGCCCTCGCGGAACTCGAAGGACCGCGTGGTGGTGGTGAACCCCTCCGGGCCCCACCACCGCGACAGGTGCCGCACCTCGGTGAACGCCCGGAACACCAGGTCGGGTGGGGCGTCGACGTATCTGCTGATCCCGACCTCGCGATCCGCGGTCGGTGACACCACCGGATCGCCTCTACCGTTCGCGCTCATGGGTCATCCCTCCTCGTCCTCTGCCCGCGCCAACTCCCGGACGTAGGCGTCCAACTTGTCGAAGCTCTCGTTCCAGTACCGCTCGAAACCTCCGGCCCACTCGTGAACGGGCCGGAGCCCACGGGCGTCGAGGTCATAGAGTCGCTGCTTGCCGTCCCGGCGATCGCGCACCAGCCCGACCTCGCGGAGCACCCGGAGGTGTTTGGAGGCCCCGGGTTGGGTCATCCCCAGATCGAGGGCCACCTCGGTCACCGACCGCTCGCCGCCGCGCAGGAGGACCAGGATCTGCCGACGCTGTGGTTCGGCGATCGCGTTGAAGACGTCCGAGGTGGTCGCTGCCCGTGCCATACCGACAATCGTATGCCGATATGGGCAAGTGTCAATGGGGCGACGCATGATGCTCCCCGCCACCCCGACCCGGCCCGGCCCGACCCGGCCCGGCCCGACCCGGCCCGACCCGACCCTCCGGCTAGCAGGTCGGCGTGGGCGCCGCCCCACTCCAACGGTCGAGGGTCCACTGCACCAGCTGCGGGGTCAGCGGCGAGTCAGCCGCGACCAGACCGTTGTGGTCGAGACCCGGGTAGGTGCGGTAGTCCAGCCGATCGCCCGCCGCGCAGCGCGCGTCGACCCAGTTCTGCTGCATGGCCGGCTTGACCAACGGGTCGGCCAGGCCCTGGGCGATCAGGACGGGCGCGGGCCACGGGCCGGTCGGCGAGTTCATCCGGAGCTTCTCCCCCAGGTCGCCGTCGAGGACCGCGTCGGGGAAGACCTGTTCCGGGATCTGCGTGCCGCGCAGCAGAGCCGCGATGACGTCCTTCTCGTTGAAGCAGAGGTCGCCGACCTTCTCCACCCCGTGCGCCGTGCCCGGGTTGAGGTGCCCGGACAGGTCCAGCTCCGGATAGTTCACGTTCCACGACCGGGCGATGTACGCGGAGACGGTCTTCCCGGCCACCTCGCTCTTACTGGCCTCGGCGAGGTCGAACAGGTCCGTCGCGGGCGCCATGCCGGCGATCCCCCTGAGGGTGAGCTCGGGCGCGTAGTCCCCGGCGATCTGCCCCGTCCACAGGGCGCCGTGGCCACCCTGGGAGTGGCCCCACACCACCGTGTCGGCGCCGAGGGTGAGCCCGTCGAGTTGCCGGGCCGCGCGGGAGGCGTCGAGGACGTTGCGGGCCTCCGCCTGCCCCACCAGGTACGGGTGCATCCCGGAGGTCCCCAGACCCACGTAGTCGGAGGTCACGCCGGCCCAGCCGTGGTCGGTCACCATCTCCTCGAGCGCAGTGCCGGCGCCGTCGGCGAACGGGGTGGCGCTGAGCGACGGCGCGCACCGCGGCACGATCCCGGTGGTGCCGTGGGCGACACTGAGCAAGGGCAGCTCGTCCGCACCCCGGTCCGCGGGCGCGAGGACGGTGCCGCTCGCCACGGTCACCGTGTCGTCGGGCCGGGTGGTGGTGTAGAGGATCCTCCACGCGTCGGCCCCGGCCGGCACCCCGGCAGTGAGGGCCTCGGCACGGAGCAGGACACCCGGCTCGTCGGGGATCGGTTCGACCGGCGTGTAGAAGGCGTCCGGCTCGGGCCGCTCGTCGCCGCGGAGGAGTACCGCACTGACCACCGCCAGCGCGACGACCACCAGGAACACCGCGGCCGCCCCCAGGGTGCGCCCCCAGCGGCGCACCCGCGCGCGCCCGGCGTGCACGCGCTCGCCCACCCGTGCCCGGGCCCGTGTGAGGACGATCTCCACAAGGGCGCGCAGTCCGATGAACACCAACCAGGCGCCGACCGCGTACCGGACCAGCTCGATCGCGAGCACCGGCCAGACCAGACACAACAGCCCCAGTAGCACTGCGGCGGCACCGCTGAAGACCCCCGCGACCCTCCGGTCGGCATCGCCCCTGAACGCCCCGGCGAGGATGTGGATCCCGTGCAGGACGAGCGCGGCGACCATGACCCACAGCAGGCTGCGGACACTCGCCGACCGCCAGGCGAGGACCACGATGCCCGCCGCGACCGCGGCGAGTCCCACCGGGACGCGCGTCCGCCACCCGGTGTCGCCGGCGCCGTCGACACCGGTGACCGTGGCGAGGCCGACGACGACGAGGCCGGCCCCCGCGAGCGTGACGATCACGGGTACGCCGAAGTGGACCAGCATCAGTAGCGTCCCCAGGGCGATCGTCGCGATCGCCAACGCGACGCCGACGATCCGCCTCCGTCGGTCGGTGTGCCCGCCAGTCCCCTCGCGCATGGACCATCTCCTCCGGTGAGAGCCGGGGCCCGCACACGGCGTGCGGTTCGACCCCTCCCAGAAAGTTAGCCCGCGGCGTCCCCCGTCCGGCCTGAACGGGGACTCCCCGCCCGTCGACGCCGACCGGGCGACGCCCCACGTCGCGGCTTCCGCCCGCCCTGAGGCCCCGGCCACCGCGGGTCAGGTGCCCGCCGAGTCGACCTCACCGCGGAAGTGGTCGAGGAACTCCCGGGCCAGGGCGAGGAACTTCTCCGCATCGGCGGGACCCATCGCCTCCAGCGCGGCAGCGTATGCCCCGAGCGAGATGCCCGCGTCGTCCTCGAACGCCCGGCGCCCCTCCTCGGTGCGGTCGAACTCGTAGGCGGAGCCACCGGGACGTCGGGACCTGACGAGCAGGCCGCTCCCCAGTGCCGCGTTGACCTGACGGTTGACCGTGGACTGCTCCAGGCCGAGTTCTGCGGCGATCTCCTTGAGCGTGCGCGCGTGACCGTCGGAGAAGAGCCAGAGCAACCGCAGATCGGCGGTGCCCAGACGCATGGCGCCCTCGAGGGCTCGCCGCTGCCTGTCCAGTTGCCCGAACAGGGCCGCGAGCTGTCGCTCCGCCGGGCCGCGCCCGTCCGACCACCGGACCTTCGCCGAGGCCATGGCCACTCCTCCCCCGCACACTTGCCACACCGATTCCGGATATGTACTCTACACATCATTGATATGTATGGTACATACACGCTGGCGTTGCCGGCGTCTACGAGAGGAACCGATGTCACGGTTTTCCGACAGGGCCTCGGCCACACCACTGGTGATCATCCTGGCCCTGGGGTTCTCCAGCCTGTGCACAGCACTGATGCAGTCGCTGGTCATCCCGCTGCAGGGTGAGCTGCCCCGCCTGCTCAGCACCTCCCCGAGCAACGCCGCATGGGTCGTCACGGCCACGCTGCTCGCCGGCGGCGTGGCCATGCCGCTGTCCGGCAAGCTGGCCGACCTCCGCGGCCGCAAGCCCGTCCTGGTGGTCTCCGCCCTTCTCCTGCTGGCCGGATCGCTGATCTGCGCCGTGTCCACCACCCTGGCACCGGTCCTCGTGGGTCGTGTTCTCCAGGGGCTCGCCATGGGGTACATCCCCGTGGCGATCAGTTTCGTCCGCGAGACGGTTCCGGCGTCCATGCAGAACACCGCCGTCGCCGGCATCAGCGCGACGCTCGGTGTTGGCGGCGCCCTGGGACTTCCCTTCGCGGCCTGGATCGCCCAGTCCTACGACTGGCACGCCCTGTTCTGGGTCTCCACCGGCCTGGCCACGGTCATGGTCCTGCTCTCCGCCCTCGTCCTCCCGCACCGCGTCCCGGCTGACGACTCGCGACTGGACGTCGTCGGCGCGATCGGCTTGTCCGTCGGCGTGGTGGCCGTCCTCGGCGGCATCTCCAAGGGCGGCGACTGGGGCTGGAGCTCACCCCTCACCCTCGGCGCGATTCTCGGCGGAGCCGTGGTCCTCGTGGCCTGGGGGTTCTACGAGACCCGCCACCCCCACCCGCTGGTCGACCTGCGCACGAGCGCCCGGCGGCCCATCCTGCTGACCAACCTCGCCGCCCTGCTCATCGGCTTCGGGATGATGGCGCAGTCGATCGTCGTCCCACAACTCCTCCAGCTACCCGAGGCGACCGGCTACGGGCTCGGGCAGACGATGCTGCAGGCCGGACTGTGGATGGCGCCGGCCGGCTTGTTCATGCTGGTCTGCGCCCCGATCTCCAGCATGATGCTCACCCGGCTCGGGGGGCGCGTCACGCTGGCGGTCGGTGCGACGATCATCGCCGGCGGGTACCTCATCGGCGCCGGATTCTCCTCGGCGCCATGGCAGCTCATGCTGGCGACCTGCGTCGCCTCCGCCGGGGTCGGCATCGGCTACGCGGCGATGCCCACCCTCATCATGGAGAACTCCCCCGCCAGCGAGGCAGGGTCCGGCGTGGGCGTGAACGCCCTCATGCGGTCGATGGGAACCACCATCGCCGGTGCCGTCATGGCCCTGGTACTGACCAGCCGGATGACGGACCTGGGCGGCGGCATCCGGATCCCGGCGCAGGACACGTTCCACCTGTGCTTCCTCCTGGGTGCGGGCGCTGCCCTCGTCGGCGCCGTGGTGGTTCTGTTCCTCCCGCGCGGGCGGACCACTGCCCCCACCGGCCCGATGACGATCGAGGCCGAGCAAGAACTCGCCCCCGCGCACTGATCGCACGTGGGGCGGGCCGCACGTGGGGCGGGCCGTGCGTGGTTCTCACTCCACGAATCGTGCGAGTTGCCCCGTGACGAGGGTCCAGCCCTGCACCAGCCCCAGCGCTTCGTGCGTGCCCCGCCCCTCGTCGTCGGCGTGCCGCGCGGTGATCCGATACCTCGTGCCGTCCGGGCGGTCGCCGAGCGTGACCTCTCCGGTCACGGCCACCGGTGCGGGGTTGGTCGGACGCAGGGTGCTGTCCACCGCGTTCGTGAACACCAGGCGTTCGCACTCGTCGACCACCAGGAAGGCCGCGTCCATGTGGGGCGAGAAATGCAGCCCGTCCTCGCTCATCGACGTGACGAACCCACCGCCCGCGTGCGGCGCGAAGTGCTCCACCCGGCAGAGGTACGGTTCCGGAATCCACCACTGCGCGAACGCCGTCGACGTGGTCCAGGCCTCCCAGACCGCCTGGCGCGAAGCCCGTATTACCCGCTCGAAGGTCAGGTCGTCGTGGTGCGGATGCATGGGCATCTCCCGTCCGGCGATGGTGCGGTGGGTCGCGAACCGACTCGCGGCCGGACCCGGGCGGAGCCTCAGTTCGGAGAGCCCCAGTGGGCGAGCTGGTCCGTCGACACCTGGGCGAGCCACATCTGCCACAGCGGGCCGAACGACACCCGTCGCACCCCGAGGCCCCTCAGCGCGGAGGCGTCCCCGGCTCCGTGGCCCCTGACCGGATGCGCGGTGACGTTCAGCGGGATCGTCACAGCCTGCACGAGTCGCCCGACCTGGTCCGCCGTCGAGAGCCCGACCGGGTAGACCGATCGCGCGCCGGCGTCCTCCATCAGCCGGATCCGTGCTTCGGCCTCGGCCAGCGGATCCGTGAACACGTCGGTTCCGAGCTTGACCGCGTCGGTTCGGCCGTTGATGACGAACGCGACCCCCGCCTCGTCGGCCGCGCGACGGGCTCCGGCGATGTAGTCGGCGTGCTCCTGCCGCTCGCGGACCCTCCCGCCTTCGCCGTGGACCACATCCTCGATGTTCGCCCCGACCGCCCCCGCGTCGAGGAGTCGGCCGATGAGCTCTCCCGGCTCCAGCCCGTACCCGGACTCGACGTCCGCGCTGACGGGGACGTCCACCGCGTCGGTTATTCGCCTGACCACTGCAAGATATTCGGAGAAGTCCATGTTCTCGCCGTCGGCGCTACCGAGGGAGTCGGCGACGGGGTGACTGCCCACCGTGAGTCCGGTGAACCCCGCATCGACCGCGATGCGGGCGCTCCACACGTCCCAGACCGTCGGGAGGATCAGCAGGTCTCCGGAGCCGTGCCGGTCGGAGAATTCGGCAGCGCGTGCGCTGACATCGGTCATGGGAACCTCCTGGTGCCGTCGTTCCCCCGACCCTACGGGATGCACCCCCGTACCCGACCACCGTAGAGTGATGTGCATCACACCCACGGAGGTCGTCGTGAACCACGTCTACAGCATCACCGAGATCGTCGGGTCGTCCCCCGACGGTACGGACCAGGCCATCGCCAACGCCGTAGCGGAGGCGTCCAAGTCGTTGCGGAACCTCGAGTGGTTCGAGGTGCAGTCCGTCCGCGGCAAACTCGACGGCGGCTCGGTCACGCACTGGCAGGTCACCATCAAGGTGGGCTTCCGACACGAATCCTGAGTGCGGGCCGCGGGGCCCGGGACTCATGCACTCCGGTGCGTGACGCGCGAACCGGCGCTGCGGTTCCCCCGGGTCGAGTTCCCCACAGGCCGCTTCTCCCATTCCACAGATCCGGGGTCAGGCCTGTCGATTCGCACTGCGGTGCCGAAAACTCTCGGACATGAGATTCGAACAACTCCCAGACGACTGGTCCCGCCGCCCGCTCGACGACGCCCCGCTCGCCGCCGGCGTCATCGACCTCGTCATCGGCTACGAGGACCGCCAGCGCGACACTCTGCTCATCCTGCCCTGCGACGAGTACGACGCCGCACTGCCCTCGCCCATCCTCATCGGAGACACCGACTGGACGGCGTCCTCCCGCGACCGCCGCCGCTCGATGGCCGTGCTGTCACAGGTCCCGGTCCCCGGCTTCGTCGTGGGACTGTCGGCCGGACGCCGCCTGCCCGCCAAGGTGGTCAGGGGCTGGCTACGGACGATCGAGGACGAACTGGACTCCTCCGGGCAGGCCCTGCTCGCGTTCGGCGTGGCCGATCCCCACGGCGTCGAGATCGTCGGCGGCCGCGCAGCTCGCAACGGGAGCCTCGGAGCAGCCGCCGGGTAACATCGCACCTCGTGCCCGACAACCCACAGCCCTCGGAAACGGGCAGCATCGTCGACTACTCGGCGCTACCCGGACCGGGCGGGCGCAGGTCGAAGCTCCCCCACGTCGACGCGTCCGGGTGGACCCTCAAGGTCGCCTTGTCGCAACGGCCGTGGAGCTTCGTCGCGTCCGGCGCCATGGCCGTGGCGTTCCTGTGCAACGGCCTGACCCCGGTGGTCGTGGGGCGAGCAGTCGACGATGCGATCGCCACCTCCACACCCGACCGGCTGTGGTTCTGGATAGCGATCCTCGGCTGCGTGTTCGTCATGGCGATCGCCGCCAACTGGACCGCCCGTTTCATGTTGGTCCGCAGCCAGCAACTGGTGAGCCACGACCTGCGGACGGCGGTCACCGACCGCATCCAGGACCCCCGCGGGTTCGCTGGCCGGGATCGCACCGCCGGCGGCCTGCTGTCCGTCGCGTCCTCGGACACCACCCGCGTCGGCGACATCGTCATGATGACGGTCATGCCGGTCGCCGAGGCGGCCGCCATCACCTACGGCGCGGCGATGATGTTCGGCATCAACCCGTGGCTGAGTCTGGCCACGCTGATCGGCGGGCCCCTGCTCGTCGTGGTCGCACTGTGGGTGGCGCGCCCGCTGCAGGAACGGTCCGTCGAGCGGCAGCGGGCGATCGCCCAGGCCGCGGCCACCGCCACCGACGTCGTGCAGGGGCTGCGCATCCTCAAGGGACTGGGCGCCATCGTCACCGTCCGCGGTCGCTACGACGAGGTCTCCGACACCGCCTATCGCAGAACGGTCCACGCCGACGCGGCCGAGGCCCGCCTCAACGGCGCCACCGAGGCCGCGGGCGCCCTCTTCGTCTCAACGCTCGGCATCTCCGCCGGTGCGCTCGCCCTCGGCGGTCACGTCACGATCGGCGAGCTCATCACGGTGGTGGGCCTCACCCAGTTCCTCGTCGTACCCATGACCATGTTCGGCCGGAACCTCGCCTCCCGCTGGGCATCGGCCGAGGCGTCGGGCAAGCGGATCCGTGAGGTCCTCGGCGCCGACTTCGAACGCCTCTCCGAGGTCGACGTCGCGGCCACCCGACGCTTCATCGACGCCCTCCCTCCGGGCCTGACCGTCGTCGACGGCGGCGACCCCGAGTTGGTGCACCTGCTCGAGTCGCTGCCCCGCACGCGCGTGGTCGTGGCGCCGCACGCCGCGGACCTGTTCGACGGGAGCGTGGCCGACAACGTCCACCCGGATCGGGACACCGCCGAACGGGCGCTCGCGGTGGCCTGCTGCGACGACATCCCCGAGGGCCCCGACAAGCGCGTCGGGGAGAGCGGGCGGATGCTCTCGGGAGGCCAGCGTCAACGCGTCGCCCTCGCCCGCGCCGTCGCCTGGGGTCCGGAGGTCCTGGTGCTGCAGGATCCCACCACCGCGGTCGACTCGGTCACCGAGCAGAACCTCGCGGACAACGTCACCCGTCACCGAGCAGGCCGGATCACCCTCGTGTTCACCCGGGCCCCCGCATGGAGCGCGGTGGCCGACGCCCACCTCACCGTGAATCAGCTCCGCGCGACGGCGGAGGGTGTCCTCGTGGGGGCAGGGAGATGACGACGACGAACCGGACGCCTCCCGTCAAGACCGACAGTGCCCTGAGGTTCCCGGTCGCCTCCGCGGGCCAGGTCCGTCGCGAGGTCGCCCGGCAGTTGGGCCGGGTCCGCCACGCCGGACGGTGGCTGACCCTGGCCGTGCTCCTGCTGAGCCTCGGTGCCTACGCCGGGGTTCTCATCCCGCAGCTCATGGGCCGCATCGTGGACCTCGTCTCCGGGCAGTCACAGGGGTCGCTGTGGCTGATCGGGGGGCAACTACTCGCCGCCGCCGTCGTCGGCGCCCTGCTGAGCGCCGCCGGTTTCTACATCGTGGCGAGACTGTCCGAACGGGTGATCGCCAACCTGCGCCAGGACATGGTCGGCACCGCGCTGGGACTGCCCACCCACCGCGTCGAGGACGCCGGTTCGGGAGACCTGGTCAGTCGGTCCACCGACGACGTGGCAGAACTGTCCTCGGCCGTCACGGAGACGGTCCCGACCCTGTCCACCTCGGTGTTGACGGTCGTGGCCACGGTGATCGCGCTGTTCGCCCTGGACTGGCAGTTCGTCGTCATCCCTGTCGTCGTCGCACCCCTGTACTACCTCGCCGCGCGCCAGTACCTGGCCAAGGCACCCGATCGCTACGCCGCGGAACGCGCCGCGATGGCCGAGCGGGCCCGCCGTGTCCTGGAAGCGATCCGCGGCCGTGCGACGGTCCGCGCGTTCTCCCTCGAGGCCCGGATGCACACCCTGATCGGGAACGCCTCCTGGGACGTCGTCCGCAAGGGGATCCGGGCCCGGACCACCATGCTCGTGCTCAACGTGTGGATGCTGCTCGGCGAGTTCCTCATGCTCGCGATCGCTCTGGGGGTCGGCTACCACCTCGTCGCCACCGACGCCCTGACCGTCGGCGCGGTGACGGGCGCGGTCCTCATGATCATCCGACTGCGGGGACCGTTGAACACCTTCATGCGCATCCTCGACGTCGTGCAGTCGGGTTACGCCTCGCTCGCCCGCATCGTGGGCGTCGTGGTGGATCCGCCGGTCCCGGTACCCGACAGCGGGGTCGAGCCGGCGCAGGGGCGCGTCGAACTGCGCGACGTCAGCTTCAGCTACGGCGGCGCCTGGGCCGTCCGGGACATCAACTTCGCCATCTCCCCCGGCCAGACGGTCGCGATCGTCGGAGCATCGGGGGCCGGGAAGACCACCGTGGCAGCGCTCCTGGCCGGGCTCCTCGTCCCCGATTCCGGCGAGGTCCTCGTCGACGGCCATCCGGTCTCGTCCCTGTCGGACGGCGAACGCATCGCCCGCCTGGCCACGGTCAGCCAGGAGGTGCACGTCTTCTCGGGGACCCTGCGCCAGGACCTCACGCTGGCCAGGCCCGCCGCCACCGATGCGGAACTACTCCACGTCCTGGGACGGGTGCACGCCGCAGCGTGGTTCGACCGGTTGTCGGCGGGGCTCGACACCGTTGTCGGCGCGCGCGGGATCCAACTCGACCCCGTCGCCGCGCAGCAACTGGCGCTGGCCCGGGTGCTCCTGCTGGACCCCGCCCTCATCGTCATGGACGAGGCCACCGCGGAAGCCGGTTCCGCAGGCGCCGGGGCGCTCGAACTCGCCGCCGACGAGGTCACCCGCGACCGGTCGGCCCTGGTCATCGCACACCGGCTCGATCAGGCCTCCCGCGCCGACACGATCCTCGTCATGGACGGGGGCCGGATCGTCGAACGCGGCACCCACGGTGACCTGCTCGCCCGGGACGGGATCTACGCGCACCTGTGGTCCGCATGGTCCGTCGGCCGACGTACCACCGGCGGGTCGGCGGGGGCACCGATCGGGCCCGGGACCACACGACCGGGGTAGACGACACAGTGAAACGGCGCACAGGTGTCCGACTCGGGTGATGATGGAGTCGGCGAATTGACCCCGTTCCACAAGAACATGATCAGCCTTCGAGACGAAAAGAGTCGACATCCATGACCTCAGACAGACAGACGATCATCTACACGCTCACCGATGAGGCCCCGCGGCTGGCGACGGAGGCGTTCCTCCCCGTCGTGCGCACCTTCGCCGACGCGGCCGGCATCGACGTCACGACGAGCGACATCTCCGTGGCGGCGCGCATCCTGGCCGCCTTCCCGGAGCGGCTCACCGATGAGCAGAAGGTCCCCGACAATCTCGGCGAGTTGGGGCGGATGACCCACGAGCCGGGCACCAACATCATCAAGCTGCCCAACATCAGCGCCTCCGTCCCGCAGCTCACCAGGGCGATCGCCGAGCTGCAGTCGCAGGGTTACGACCTTCCCGACTTCCCCTGGGACCCGCAGACCGACGAGGAGAAGGAGACCGCCGAGCGGTACTCCGGCATTCTCGGTAGCGCGGTCAACCCGGTGCTGCGCCAGGGCAACTCCGACCGACGCGCCCCGAAGGCCGTCAAGGAGTACGCCAAGGCCAACCCGCACTCCATGGGCAAGTGGTCCATGGCCTCGCAGACCCACGTCGCGCACATGACCCACGGTGACTTCTACGCGGGCGAGAAGTCGATCATCCTCGACCGCGACTGCGACGTGCGTATGGAGGTCGATACGCCGGACGGCGAGACCCGCGTCCTCAAGACGGAATCCCTGTTGAAGGGCACCGTCGTGGACTCCATGTTCATGAGCAAGAAGGCTCTGCTGGAGTTCTACGAGGAGCAGCTCAACGACGCCAAGGAGACCGGCGTCATGTTCTCGCTGCACGTCAAGGCCACCATGATGAAGGTGAGCCACCCGATCGTGTTCGGGCACGCGGTCCGCGTGTTCTACAAGGACGCCTTCGCCAAGTACGGCGAGCTGTTCGACGAGCTCGGCATCAATGTCAACAACGGCATGGGCGACCTCTACGCCAAGATCGACACCCTGCCGTCGGCGAAGAAGGAGGAGATCATCGAGGAGCTGCACCGCTGCCACGAACAGCGGCCTGAGCTCGCGATGGTCGACTCGGCCCGCGGCATCTCCAACTTCCACTCCCCCTCCGACGTGATCGTCGACGCCTCGATGCCCGCGATGATTCGCATCGGCGGCAAGATGTACGGCGCGGACGGCCGCAAGAAGGACACCAAGGCCGTCATCCCGGAGTCCACGTTCGCTCGGATCTACCAGGAGATCATCAACTTCTGTAAGACCAACGGAGCGTTCGACCCCACCACCATGGGGACCGTGCCGAACGTCGGCCTCATGGCGCAGAAGGCCGAGGAGTACGGCAGCCACGACAAGACCTTCGAGGTCGAGACCGGCGGCGTGGCCAACATCGTCGACGCCGCGACCGGTGAGGTCTTGCTCTCGCAGGAGGTCGAGGCCGGTGACATCTGGCGCATGTGCACTGTCAACGACGCGCCGATCCGTGACTGGGTCAAGCTCGCCGTGGACCGCGCCCGCGCCTCCGACATGCCGGCCGTGTTCTGGCTGGATCCGTACCGGCCCCACGAGGCCAGGCTCATCGAGCTGGTCGAGAAGTACCTCGCCGAGCACGACACGGAGGGCCTGGACATCCAGATCATGTCCCAGGTGCGCGCCATGCGCTACACCCTCGAGCGCGCGTGGCGTGGACTGGACACCATCTCGGTGACCGGCAACATCCTGCGCGACTACCTCACGGACCTGTTCCCGATCCTGGAGCTGGGCACCAGTGCCAAGATGCTGTCGATCGTGCCGCTGATGGCGGGCGGCGGTCTGTACGAGACGGGTGCCGGCGGTTCCGCTCCGAAGCACGTCCAGCAGCTGGTGGAGGAGAACCACCTGCGCTGGGACTCACTCGGGGAGTTCCTCGCAATCGGTGCGAGCCTGGACGACCTCGGGCGCAAGTACGACAACCCCAAGGCCACGATCCTGGCCGAGGCGTTGGACACCGCGACCGGCAAGCTGCTGGAGAACGGCAAGTCGCCCTCACGCGTGACCGGTGAACTCGACAACCGTGGCAGCCAGTTCTGGCTGGCGCTGTACTGGGCGCAGGAGCTGGCCTCCCAGACCGAGGACGCCGAGCTGGCCTCCCGGTTCGCCCCCCTGGCCGAGAAGCTGGATGCCGACAAGGACACCATCCTGCAGGAACTGACGGAGGTCCAGGGCGACGCGGTCGATCTCGGTGGCTACTACCGGCCCGACATCGCCAAGCTGAAGGACGCGATGCGTCCCAGCGCGACGCTCAACGCACACCTGGACAGCGCCTTCGCCTGATCCCGGCCGCGCCTTGGCCAGCCCACCGCGCCCCCGCCGGAGTGATCCGGCGGGGGCGCGGTCAGTCACCGGGCCGGACTACACTCGTGTCGGAGCTGGCCCCGGTTCCCCGATGATGGGAGTCCGGATGTCCGGCACCGCTCAACCGTCCTATGCCACCTCCGATCAGCGGGAGTCCGCCGACGCCCCGGGACGCGCCCTCCTGTCGCTCGGGGTCCTCGCGAACTCGTCGATGGAGAACGAGAGGCGCCTGCCCCTGCATCCGCACCACCTGGACAGGATCGATCCGGAGGTGCGGGCGCGGATGATCGTCGAACACGGGTACGCCGCCGACTTCCAGCTCGAGCCCGGTTACGTGGAGTCGCGGGTGGGTCGGGTCGCCGAGAGGTCGGAGGTCATCCGGGACGCCGACGTTCTTCTGCTCCCCAAGCCCCAGGCATCGGATGTGCGCGAGATCCCCGCGGGTCGCACCCTCTGGGGATGGCCCCACTGCGTCCAGGACGCCGGACTGACGCAGACCGCGATCGACCAGCGCCTCACCCTCATCGCCTTCGAAGCGATGAACCACTGGACCCGGCAGGGTGACTTCAGCCTGCACGTGCTCCACAAGAACAACGAACTCGCCGGGTACTGCTCGGTCCTCCACGCCCTGAGTCTCATCGGAGCCACCGGCAACTACGGGCCACGACGCAGCGCAGTCGTGATCGGCTTCGGGGCGACCGCCCGCGGGGCGGTCACCGCATTGAGTGCCCACGGGATCCACGACATCCAGGTCCTCACGCAGCGAGGGGCGACGGCCGTCGGCTCCCCAATCCACAGCGCGCACATCACCCAGCTCCACACCGATGGCGGCGACGCCTATCTCGGCTCAGTGCCCACCGACGGCGGCGACATCCCGCTCCCGGCCTTCCTCGCCGCGCACGACATCGTCGTCAACTGCACACTCCAGGACGTGGACGCACCCATGACGTACCTGCGCACCCGGGACCTCGAAGGCTTCGCGGCGGGGAGCCTGATCATCGACGTCTCCTGTGACGCGGGAATGGGTTTCGAATGGGCGCAGCCCACGGGATTCGACGACCCGATGTTCACCGTGGGCCACGGGGTGAACTACTACGCGGTCGATCACAGCCCGTCGTACCTCTGGAACTCCGCCACGTGGGAGATCAGTGAGGCACTGCTCCCGTTCCTGCGCACCGTCATGGAAGGCCCGGCGGCGTGGGACGGCGACCTCACCCTCTCTCGCGCCATCGAGATCCGTGACGGGGTGATCGTCAACCCGAGCATCCTTCGTTTCCAGGGGCGCGAAGCGGCCTTCCCCCATTCGCTGGTCGGAACGCCGGACGCCACATAGGGACCTCACGAGGACTCCGCGTCGAACCGGGTTGCACTCACCCGCCGGGTGCGCTGGGATCGGACGATGAACGTGGAGCGGATCGTCCCGGACCTCACCGTCTCCGACCTGCCGAGGGCCGTTCAGGAGTACACGGCGATCCTCGGGCTGGAGGTCGTGATGGATCACGGCTGGATCGTGACCCTCGCGGACGCCCACGGCCGCCAGCTCAGCCTGCTCACCCGTGATGCCACCGCGGCCGTGAACCCCACGGTCTCGGTATTCGTCGACGACGTCGTCGCCGCGTTCGAGACGGCGGTCGCGACAGGTCTGGAGATCGTGTATCCCCTCACCGCGGAGGAATGGGGCGTCACGCGGTTCTTCGTCCGCGATCGCTCCGGCAACGTCGTCAATGTCGGGATGCACACCGTTCCGCAGCGCTCGGGCCCGGGGACCGCATCCTCGAATGCACGCTGACGGCCTGAGCTGGCGCGTTCCGCTCGGCGCGAGATATCAGGCCCCCGCGAACACGACGCGGTTCCCGTCAGGGTCCTCGACCACGAGAATTCTCTGACCACCGCCGGGCTGCGGCCCGGGGTTGTCGATCCCGGAAGCGTCGAGGCGCCGCGCCTCCTTGTCCAGATCATCGACCCCGATCACCACCGAAGAGTGCCCTGCCCGGCCCGGCTCGGCCCACACCTGGAGTCCGAATGAGTCTCCGAGATGCCATTCGAGGAGGCCCGGCATCGGCCGGTCGTCCGGTCCCCGGCCGAGCACACGTGAGTACCACGCTTCCGCCGCCGATCCGTCGGAGACGGTGCAATTGCCCATCAGTCGCCTATATATCGTTGCTCCTCGTCGAGAGCCGGAACAACCGGATCATATCCCCCTCGAGTCGGGCCGGATCGCTACAGAAGGGAAGTCCCCCGCAATCTTGCTGGTCGAGCCCATGGCGTTGGTCGACCCATCGGAGTAGACCTGAGGGACACGCACCAGGAGGTGGGGCGGCATGCGCTTGAACCGGCTCATCCTGCGGATACTCGACAGCCCGTTCCGCCGCGTGCTGCCGCGCGAGCTCGGCGAGATCTCCTATACCGGACCGGTCTCGGGCCGGTCGGTCCGTCTCCCCGCACTGTGCGTCGCGGACGGGAGTCGGTTCCTCGTGGTGGCCGGTCGGCCCGGGCGGAAGACCTGGTGGCGGGCGTTCCGGCATCCGTGTCACGCACAGCTGCTGCGCGGAGGAACTCGATCCGCCACCGTGGGGCACGTCCTCCCGGAACCAGAGCGTTCCACCGCGCTCGAGACCTACCTCGTCACCCACCCGGGTAGCCGACGCGGCATCGGGCCTTCGACACCGATCATCGCCTTTGAGACGCGTCCGCCGACTGGCTCGGACATCGGATCTGTGAGGTGATCACGGATGAAGGACCGATGCTGGCCAGCATCGACCTGTACTGGATACCACTCGGGGCCGGCGCCGGTGGCCGGTGCGTCCGTGGAAGCGGACGACTCTACGAGATCGTCGCCGCGATTCACCAGCACAGGCGGCGCGCCGACCTCTACCACTCGGCACTGATAGTGCA
Organism: Dietzia sp. B32; assembly: GCF_024732245.1. Classification (NCBI taxonomy): domain Bacteria; kingdom Bacillati; phylum Actinomycetota; class Actinomycetes; order Mycobacteriales; family Dietziaceae; genus Dietzia; species Dietzia sp. B32. Next base: position 702,807 of record NZ_CP093845.1, read on the forward strand.
CCTCGACGGTCACGATCACGCCATCGAGATGGCGCCCGTGTGGGTCACCGGTGACAGCGACCGTGGTGTCGTCTCCGAGGGCGCGGTCGGGTTCCGTTCGTGGGGAAGGTGCAGGGTCTTCCGCTACGAGGTCCGCTGCTGGCGAGACGGCGCGATCCCCGACGTCGGCTCGGCGGTCAACGGCCCCCGTCGGGTCAGCGGGAGCCGGGACCGGGCGCGACAGGTGCTGGAGCTGGTTGCGGAGTTCCCGGCGGCGACCTGGGGCCGCGACGAACTGCACAACGGCGACATGTGGAACTCCAACACCCTCACATCCTGGTTACTCGCTCGCAGTGGTCACGACATGGCGCTCATCCGACCGCCCGACGGTGGACGAGCGCCCGGATGGAAAGCCGGCCTGACCCAGGCCGGGTCCACGGCCGGTCAGCCGCTGTCCGACCCGTGACGCGCCTCGACGGCGTTCCAGACCTGACGCCAGTGCTCGGCCAGGGAGTCGATGGTCTCGTGGGCGTTCAACCCGCTCGGCTGCGGCACGACCCACAGCGTGACATCACCGGACCAACCCGGGATATCCGAGGTGTCCTGCTCCCCATAGCCGGCCTTCGGCCGCGCGAATGCGATGCGGAACGCGGTTATGCCCGCGACGGCGACGACATGAGGACGCATCTCACGGGCCAGCACCGTCACGCGCTCCGCCCCTGCCCGTAGTTCGTCGCGGGTGAGCTCGTCGGCGCGCGCGGTGGCCCGCCCGACGAGGTTGGTCATGCCGATGCCGCGCGCGAGCAGTTGGTTCTCGTCCTCCGACGAGAAGCCGGCCGCGGCGTCCACGACGTGGTCGGTCAGACCGGCCCGGTGCAGCGCCGGCCAGAACCGGTTACCGGGCCGCGCGAAGGGTGCGTTGACGGCCGCGGTCCACAAGCCCGGGTTGACCCCGACGATGAGCAGCCGTAGCCCGCTGGTGTCGGCGGGCAGGACGTCGTCGATAGCGTGCGGGTCGTCCGTCGCGAAACGGGTCAGGTCGTCACGACCGGGACGGCTCCCGCCCATCGGGGAGGGCCGCCGGGGGATGCCTGTCACGACTCGGCGGCGTCGATCTCACGCCTGTGTACACGGACGAGGTCGCTGATCAGATCATCGGCCAGTGGAGTGGCCAGGGTGAAGTGGACCGAGTGTTCGGTAGTTCGGTGGTCCGTCAGCTGGTCCTCCAGCTCCCGGATCGCCCATGAGGAGGGGTAGAAGCTCATGTGTTTCTTGGACGCGGTGAAGTACACCAGTGCCCGGTTCTTGTACATGAGCGTCGGCATCCCGTAACTCATGGTTTCCTCGACTTCCGGGACGAGCTGTCTGACGAGCGCCCGGATTCGTTCGAGCTCTGCTCGGCGCGCGGGGTCGAGCGCCCCCAGATACTCCTCGACGGTTGTCGCCTTCTCGACCATGGGGAGAGGCTAGCGCGATGAGACCCCGAGAGTCCCGGGTGCCCGGGTCCGGTCGGGGTCACCGACCCGGCTTGATTGAGGACGAGGTGTGTCCGCATCACCTGCGAGGCTGGGCCCATGAGTCAACCGGACGGCCCGCAGTCCCCCGTTGTACTGGCGACCAGAGAGCGATGGCGCGAGTGGCTCTGCAGGAATGACGAGAGTTCCGCCGGCATCTGGCTGATGCTCGCGAAGAAGGGAGTGACGTCTCCGACCTCACTCAGTTATCAGGAGGCTCTCGAAGAAGCCCTGTGCAGCGGATGGATCGACGGCCAGCGCGTCGGTTACGACGAGCAGACGTACGTGCAGCGCTTCACTCCGCGCCGAGCGCGCTCGCTCTGGTCTCTGCGGAACGTCGAGATCGTCGCGCGCCTCGCTGCAGACCAGCGACTGCGGCCGCGGGGCGTCGCGGAGATCGACCGCGCGAAGTCCGACGGTCGCTGGGACCGCGCCTACCCCGGGCAGGCGACCGCGCAACCCCCGGAATCGCTCGACATCGCCCTCGAGGCGGCACCAGCTGCCAAAGCGGCCTTCGCGCGACTCACCCGGGCCGAACGCTTCAGCGCGCTCCTGCCCCTGCTCACCGCTACCAACGAGGACGCTCTCGAGCGACGGGTGGCCCGCCTGATATCGCGGCTCACGGGGTCGTGACCGGGCCCCTCTCTCCGCCACCGGGTGTCGCTCGCGCTCCCACCAGCAATTCTCCTCACCACGGCGGCGAGCGTGCGGGCATCGACGGCAGACCGGAGATCAACCGCCTCTCGTTTGCGAGCAACCGTCACACGCCGCTGACCACGACGATTTAGCAACTCAGTTGCCGATCGCCGAATCCACTCACCGCGTCGCCACTGAGATCGGCTGGGGCTGCACTGTCGGACCCGGATGACATGATCCGTGCCGCGCCGACGTTGGCAGGCATCGTCGGTCCACCAACCCACAATGAGGTGAGCGATGCCCCGCAGAACGGCACAGTGCGAGACCGACCGGGTCTGGCGTCTCCTGCTGGCTGCAGTCGAACAACTCCACGGCCGCGGATTCACCGGAATCCGGGCCCTTCCCTACTTCGGTGCAGTCGGCTACTGGCGTATCGACGTCACCGCCGCGGCGAATCTCCGGTCGGGCGTCAACCTCCCGGAGCGTGATCCGGACGCAGTCTTCCGGACGACAGAGGGTGGGTTCCCGCGTGTCGGCGGCCTTGTGGTCGAGTCATCGACAACGGTGGATGACGTGGCGGACGAGATCCTTCGCCATCTCGGTTCGCCGAGGGAAGTGATCTACTTCAACGACTCTGAGTACTGCAGATGGTTCGCTGACCTACGTCGGTTGTCGTACGAGATCGGCATTCCCCCTTCGGCATTCCAGGAATTCCACGACGGGTGGCGGTGCGGGGAGGTCGACATCGCTCCCCCACCGGGATGGGAGACGAAGCAGTGGTGACGCGAGACGATCACGGCGCAGCATAGAGCGCCTGACGGTGCTCGGCGCTCGCGACCCTGTTCGGTCGGTCAGGGGCGGTCCCCGGAGAGCTCGTCCTTCCTTTCCCGGCGTCTGCGCAGTCGTCCCAGCGTCAGACTCGTCCGGTCCGACGCTGTCAGTCGGCGAGCGGCTGCGCTTCGGGAGCGAGTTCCTCTTCATCCTCGTCCCCGCGGCGCACCGGCGGCGTCGCCGGTAGTCCCACGGTGGCGAGGAGCCCGATCAGCAGGGCACCCGCTGCACCGAAGGTCGCGACGCGGGCGGCGGTGACCATGGCATCCTCCGCGGCCTGCTGCACCTCCTCGTTCGAGCCCGGCATCTCAGCCAGGCCCGGAATCGCCGTACCCGCGGACCCCTTCACCGCCGAGACGATCTGCTCTTGTTCCTGCGGGGTGAATCCACCGAGGTCCTCGAGGTTTGACGACGCCGCGTTGGCGAGAGTGGTCACCAGAACCGTGCCGAGGATGGCTACGCCGAGAGCCGAGCCGAGTTGCCGCACTGTGCTCTGGAACCCGGAGGCCTGCCCGCTCTGGGCCACCGGGACGTCGACCATGATCACGTTGGTGAGCTGCGCTGTGGCCAGACCCACGCCCACGCCGTAGAGGAAAAGCCACGCGGCCAGGACCCAGGCGTCGGCTGTGGCCGAGATGCTCAGCGCCAGGCCCACCACCGCGATCATCTCGAGCAACAGCCCGATGCGGACGATGCTGCGTCCGCCCATGCGGCCGGCGAGCTGGGCTGTGCCACCGGAGATCAGGAACGTACCCAATGCGAGGGCCAGGATCAGCAGGCCGGTGTTGAGTGGAGTGTATCCGAGCACGCCCTGGACGTAGAGCGGGAGGGCGAACAGCATGCCGAACTCGCCTAGCGAGACGATGAGCGCGGCGATCGATCCGTAGCGCAGGCTCCGGATCCGGAGCAGTCCGAGGTCCAGCAGCACCGGGCGTCCGGCGCGGACACGCCTGCGTTCAACGGACACGAAGGCCGCCATCGCCAGCACCCCGAGGGCAAACGCGAACGGCACCGGCGACAGTGACGACGGCCAGGTCCAGCCGCCGATCGAGGGCGGGGTGTCGATGTTCCACCATCCGTAACGTTGGCCCTCGATCAGGCCGAACACCAGCGCAGACAAGCCGATCACCGACAGTGCGATCCCGGCGATATCGATTCCGCGATCGGTGTGGAGATCGCGAGTCTCGGGAACCCAGCGGATCGTGCCGATCACGATGATGATGCCGATCGGCAGGTTGATGAGGAAAGCCCAGTGCCAACTGACGTAGGTCGCGAGCCATCCGCCGACGAGCGGGCCGACCGCGGCCATGCCACCGATCGTCGAGCCCCAGATCGCGAACGCGATGCCGCGCTCGCGCCCGGTGAACATGGCGTTCACCGTGGCCAGGGTCGAGGGGAGGATCATCGCGCCGCCGACACCCTGCAGCATTCGGCCCAGGAGAAGCACCGAGCCGTTCGGTGCTGCGGCGGCGATGAGGCTCGCCAGCACGAAGACCGTGATGCCGATGAGCAGGAACCGTCGGCGACCGAACAGGTCTCCCATGCGGCCGACCGTGATCAGCAGCGCCGCAAAGACAAGCGCGTAGATCGAGTTCGCCCACTCGGCCTCGGACACGTTGAGCGAGAGATCCTGGATCAGCACCGGCAGGATCACGTTAACCACGGTGGCGTCCATGATGATGATCGACACGGCCAGCGACACGATCGCCATCGCATACCAACGCTTGGGATGAGGGAAAATCTGCGGTTCGCCCACGTGGTCCTTCGTTCTCGAAGCAGAGTCACTCGGCGCCAGAGGTTACTGACACCACGTCAGCATACTCCTGGATGCCCGCACACGAACGCGAGTCGCCCGCCGGGTACATCCGCCCATCGAACGCCGATCGCCCCGGATCCGCTGACTGGATTCGGGGCGATCAGAGTGCCTACTAGACGTTGAAGCGGAACTCCACCACGTCGCCGTCGACCATGACGTAGTCCTTGCCCTCCATGCGAACCTTGCCGGCGGCCTTGGCGGCGGCCATCGACCCGGCCGCGTCCAGATCCTCGAAGGAGACGATCTCGGCCTTGATGAAGCCCTTCTCGAAGTCCGTGTGGATGACGCCGGCGGCCTTGGGGGCGGTGTCGCCCTTGCGGATGGTCCAGGCGCGCGACTCCTTGGGGCCGGCGGTGAGGTAGGTCTGCAGGCCGAGGGTGTGGAAGCCAGCGCGGGCGAGCGAGTTCAGACCCGGCTCGTGCTGACCGATCGACTCCAGCAGTTCCATGGCGTCGGCCTCGTCGAGCTCGAGGAGCTCCGCCTCGACCTTCGCGTCGAGGAACACGGCGTCGGCCGGGGCCACCGCGGCACGCAGTTCGGCCTGTCGCTCCTCGTTGGTGAGCACGGCCTCGTCGGCGTTGAAGACGTAGAGGAAGGGCTTGGCGGTCATGAGGTGCAGGTCCCGGAGCAGGGTACGGTCCACCTCGTCCTGCGCCTTGAACAGGGTCCGGCCGTCCTCGAGAACTGCCTGCGCCTTGCGGACCTCGTCGAGGGTCGCGACGAGGGACTTGTCCTTGCGAGAGTCCTTCTCGAGCCGCGGGATCGCCTTCTCGATGGTCTCCAGGTCCGCCAGGATCAGCTCGGTGGCGATCACCTCGATGTCGGCCATCGGGTCGACCTTGCCGTCGACGTGGATCACGTCCGGGTCGTCGAAGACCCGCACGACCTGGCAGATGGCGTCGGCCTCGCGGATGTTGGCGAGAAACTTGTTACCCATGCCCTCGCCGGTGCTGGCGCCCTTGACGATGCCGGCGATGTCGACGAACGAGACCACGGCCGGCAGGATCCGCTCGGACCCGAAGATCTCGGCGAGTCGGTTCAGGCGGGGGTCGGGCAGATCGACCACGCCGACGTTGGGCTCGATGGTGGCGAACGGGTAGTTCGCCGCGAGGACGTCGTTGTTCGTCAGGGCGTTGAACAGGGTCGACTTACCGACGTTGGGCAGTCCGACGATTCCGAGGGTGAGGCTCACGAGGCCCGAGTCTACGTCCCGCCTCCCCCGGGCTCCCGCCCCGCCACCCCGGCCCTCGACAGTGAGCGCGCCCGCGTGGCCTCTGTCATCATGTGGGGCATGAGTGATGAGCCGAAACCGCCTCCCGCGCCGGGTGCAGAGGAGGAGCACGTCGACCGGTCCGTCCTCATCGGCATCGGGGGTCGCTGGGTCACCGACTGGGCGTTGCGGCTGGCCATCCTGCTCGTCGCCTGCTGGCTCGTGTCCCGTATCGGCGGCGCACTGTGGGTGGGGATCCTCCCGATCCTGCTGGCGCTCATCGTCTCCACCGTGCTGTGGCCCCCGACGGGGTGGATGACCCGACACGGCGTCCCCAAGTCGTTGGCCGCGCTCATCTCCCTGGTCGGGTCCCTCGGGGTGGTCGCCGGGGTCATCGCGCTGATCGCCCCGTCGATCGTCGAGCAGAGTGTCCAGCTCGCGGATCAGACCTCCGACGCGATCGGCGAGGTCCAGGACTGGCTCCGCGGGCCCCCGCTCAACATCCGTGACGAGCAACTCGACGGTGTCCTGGGTCAGCTCAGTTCGACCCTCCAGGATCGCGGCGACCAGATCGCCAACGGGGTGTTCACCGGGGTGACCGCGGTGGGTTCCCTCGTCGTCACCCTCGTCCTGGTGCTGGTCCTCACCTTCTTCTTCATCAAGGACGGCCCGCGCTTCCTCCCGTTCGTCCGTCGGATCGCCGGCCGCAACGCCGGCCGCCACCTCACCGAGGTCGCCACCCGCGCGTGGAACACCCTGGGCGGGTTCATCCGGACGCAGGCGATCGTCTCGTTCGTCGACGCCTCCCTCATCGGAATCGCCCTGGTCGTCCTCGGGGTCCCCCTGGCGTGGGCGCTGGCTGTGATCACGTTCCTCGCCGGCTTCATCCCCATCGTCGGTGCGTTCACCGCCGGCGCACTGGCGGTCCTCATCGCACTCGTCGCCAATGGGTTCACCACGGCGATCATCGTGCTGATCGTGATCGTCGCCGTGCAGCAGCTCGAGGGCAATATCCTCCAGCCGATCCTGCAGTCCCGGGCGATGAACCTGCATCCGGTCGTGGTGCTGTTGGGCGTCGCCGCCGGCAGTACCCTGTTCGGCATCGTCGGCGCGTTCCTCGCCGTCCCGATCCTGGCCGTGGTCGCGGTCATCCTGCGGTATCTGGGCGAACAGATCGATCTGCGGACCGGGGACGTCACCGCCTCCGACCTCGCGTCGGCGACAGACGAGGGTCGCCTGACGGCCTGGCTGGGTGAACTGTCGAGCTCGCGTTTCGCCCCCCTGCGCAAGAGCAGTAGCGCCATCATGGCCGGGATGATGGACGCGCGCCCGGGTCTCGGGGTCGGGGCGCCGGGGATGGTCCCGCCCGTGGTGCCCCGACCGGGCGCCACAGCGGTGGGGACCGGAGGGGACGACGACGAGGTCGTCCCCCCGACCCCCGATGCCACCGATCCGTCTGCGGACGAGGCGGATCCGCCCACCGGCCCGGTCGACCCCGACGCCGTGACCGGCGACCGCCCGTCGCCGTCGGAAGGCAGGACCAACCCCCTGAGACGCTTCGGCCGATTCCTCGCGCGACGCCTCGAAGGTTAGAGTCATGTCCCGTGAGTAGACGCAGGAGTGGCCGGGTACCGGCGGACGAACGGTCCGTGGTGTCCTCCGTAAGGGGGCTTCCCGCCTGGACAGCGGTCCTGTTGGCGGTGGCGATCTCACTGACCGGCGTGGCGATCGACTCGATCTCCGGAGAGCTCGGCACGTCGTTCACGATCACGTTCTTCCTCGGCTGCCTCGTGTCCGTGCTCGCGGTCGTCCGTCGCTCGGTGTTCGTCGCCGGGGTTCAGCCGCCGATCATCATGGCCGTGCTGGTGCCGCTGGTCTACGTCACCTCCGGCGTCGGTGCCGGCGCGGACGTCTTCTCGCGGACGCAGCTCGTCTCGATCATCCTGCCGTTGGCGACCCGCTTCCCGCTGATGATGACCACCACGATCGTGGTGGTCGGGATCGCCCTGATCCGGGCCTTCGTGTGGGAACCGCGTCCCCGGAACTCCCGTCCGGTGGCCCCCCTCGTACAGCGGAGCGCCCCGGCGCACTCCCGCCGCTGAAGGCAGGGGGCGCCGCGGCGCTCTCCGGATACACCACGTCTCCCCCGCCGCTTCTCCGGCGGGGGCGACCGATCAGACCTTCTTGGGGACCCGCAGCTCACGGGGCAGCGAGAACGTGATGGTCTCCTGCGCCGTCCGCACCGTGGAGACGTCGCCGAAGCCGTGGTCGGCAAGCAGGTCCACCACGCCCCGCACGAGGATCTCCGGCACGGACGCGCCCGAGGTGACCCCGACCGTGGTGACGCCCTCGAACCAGGACGTGTCGATCTCCTTGGCGTAGTCCACCAAGTGCGCGTCGCGGGCTCCCGCCTGCAGCGCGACCTCCACCAGTCGCACGGAGTTGGACGAGTTCTGTGAACCCACCACGATCACGAGGTCGCACTGCGGGGCCATGGTCTTGACCGCGACCTGACGGTTCTGCGTGGCGTAGCAGATGTCGTCGGAGGGCGGGTCGATGAGCGTGGGGTACTTCTGCTTGAGGCGGCGCACCGTCTCCATGGTCTCGTCCACGCTGAGCGTGGTCTGCGAGAGCCAGATTAGCTTTTCGGTGTCCACGGGGATGTCCAGTTCGTCGACGGAGTCGGGCCCGTCGACCAGTGTCACCACGTCGGGCGCCTCACCGGCGGTCCCCTCGACCTCCTCGTGACCCTCGTGGCCCACCAGCAGGATGAGGTAACCCTCGCGCGCGAAGCGCTTGACCTCGGTGTGCACCTTGGTCACCAGGGGGCAGGTGGCGTCGAACGTCTTGAGTTCGAGCCGGAGGGCGCTCTCCCGGACGGCGGGCGAGACCCCGTGCGCCGAGAACACGAGGTTCGCCCCGCGCGGGACCTCGTCGGTCTCGTCGACGAAGATCACGCCCTGGTCGGTGAAGGACTCCACGACGTGCTTGTTGTGGACGATCTCCTTGCGGACGTACAGCGGTGCCCCGTGCTTGGCCAGGGCTTTCTCGACCGTCTCGACGGCTCGGTCGACGCCGGCACAGTAGCCGCGCGGTTCCGCGAGTAGTACCCGCTTGGTTGCCGGTTCGGCGATCATGTCGGTCTGCTCGGTCATGTCCCCAGGGTACGGTTCATACTGGATTTCGACCATTACGCCTCCCTTCACGCCCCCCGGCAGAGAGGTCCGCATGTTCAGACCCCTGTTCCTGACCCGTGCCTCGATCGGACTCGCCGCCACCGCGGCCGAGCGTGTCGTGGCCCTGCCCGGCCGTGCGGTCGAGGCGGTCACCACGCTGCCCGGCATCCCCGTGCGGGTCGCCGGCGGTCTGGTGCAGTCCTACCTCCACGCCGGTCAGGCCCTCACCGACCTGGCCGTGAAGGGCGACAAGGTACTGGCCTCCGTCTTCCCCGCCCGGTCCGATCAGCCGGAGTGGGCGACGTTCGACGAGGACGAGGCCGACCCCGACGAGGTCCTGGACGTGTCCTACCGGGTCTACGGTTCGTCCTCCGCCGCCGGTCGGGGCCGCGGCAGCGACGACGACCCCGACGTGCCGACCGGCCGCGTCACCCCCCGCGACGCGTGACGGCCTCCTCTCCCCGCACCCCCAGCAGCGCCGAGCAGCCGTGGCCGGTCCGGGTGGTCTCGGACCAGATCGCGGCGTGGATCCACCGGCTCGGGGCGGTGTGGGTCGAGGGGCAGATCACCCAGCTCAGCCTGCGCCCCGGCACCCGGACCGCGTTCCTCACCCTGCGTGACCCCTCCGTGGACAACTCGTTGACCCTCACCTGCCCGCCCAGGCTCATCTCGGAGTCGCCGGTACCCGTCACCGAGGGCAGCCGGGTGGTGGTGCGGGGCACCCCGCGCTTCTACACGGGCCGCGGGTCGTTCTCCCTCCAGGTCTCGGAGATCCGCCCGGTGGGCGTGGGCGAGCTCCTCGCCCGCATCGAGCGTCTCAAGCAGGCGCTCTCGGCGGAGGGGTTGTTCGATCCCCGCCTCAAGCGGCCCCTGCCGTTCCTGCCCACGTGCGTGGGCCTGATCACCGGACGGGCGAGTGCTGCGGAACGCGACGTCGTCGAGGTCGCCCGCGGCCGCTGGCCGGACGTCCGTTTCGCCGTGCGCAACACCCCGGTGCAGGGGGCGTCGGCCGTGCCCCAGATCCTCGATGCGCTGGCCGGGCTCGACGCGGACCCCGTCGTCGACGTCATCATCCTCGCCCGCGGCGGCGGGTCGGTCGAGGACCTCCTCCCCTTCTCCGACGAGGCCCTCATCCGTGCGATCTCGCGGTGCCGCACCCCGGTGGTCTCCGCCATCGGACACGAGCCGGACTCGCCGTTGTCGGACCTCGTCGCCGATCTCCGTGCGGCCACCCCCACCGATGCGGCCAAGCGCGTGGTCCCCGACGTGGTCGAGGAGCGGCGCCGCATCGCCGAGGCCCGGTCCCGTACCGCCCGGGCCCTCCGCGGCTGGGTGGACAGGGAGCGTAACCAGCTGGCGGCCGTGCGGTCGCGGCCGTGCATGGCGAACCCGTACGGGATCGTGGACTCGCGGGCGGAGATCGTCGCCGAGGCCCTCCGCGCGGCCCGACGCGACATCACCCGGATCATCGACTCGGAGTCCACGTCGCTGGGCCACCTGTCGGCGCGCCTCACCACGCTCGGGCCCGCCGCCACCCTGGCCCGCGGCTATGCCGTGGTGCAGTCCGTCGCCGGGAGCCACGACGGCCGGGTGGTCTCGTCGATCGCCGACGCCCCACCCGGTTCGCAGCTGCGGATCCGCGTCTCCGACGGTTCCATCTCCGCGGCGGCACTCGGGTCGACACCCGCCGCCGGCCGCACAACCCCGTCCCCTGACACCTCCGAGCCCCAGACACCCGAGCCCCCGACACCCGCGCCCCAGACACCCGCGCCCCAGACACCCGCGCCCCCCAATCCCGAGGAGCAGTCCTGATGTCCGACGAGCAGACCCCCGTCTCCGAACTGGGGTACGAGCAGGCCCGCGACGAGCTGATCGAGGTGGTCCGCATCCTCGAGGCCGGGGGCCAGGACCTCGACGCCTCGCTGGCGTTGTGGGAGCGCGGTGAGGAACTCGCCGCGCGGTGCACCGAGCACCTCGACGGTGCCCGTGCGCGGATCGACGCCGTCCTCGGCGACGACGACGAGGGCGGCTCCGACCGGGGCTGAGCCCGTCGCCCGGCCGGGCACGAACACCGACCGCGGCCCCGATGCGATCACCGCGTGCACCGCACGCGGGCAGCTACCGGGTCGGCAGTGGCTGCTCGCCCTGCACCGCAGCGGCGAGTGACTCGAAATCGGACGTCGGCGCGGATCCGGTGACGGCGACGCGGACGTCGTCGAGGTCGAGCACCCACACCGGCCGGACGTCGTCCCCGGTGAAGACCGCCCACTCGCGACCGGAGACCGGCACCATCGTCCGGCTGGGCCGCGGCCCGCCGCCCAGGGACCGGAACGCGTCCTCGGGGGCGTCTGACTGGACGAGTTCGACGTAGCTGCGCTCGCCGGTCACCCAGCCCACGTGGCTGGACGTGGTCCCGGCGAAGCCCTGGACGCGACCCGAGTTGGGGGTCCAGCTGTCGGGGACCTCGGGCGAGCGGATCGGGAAACCCAGACTCCGGGCGTCCTGTTCCAGCGAGGCCTGTGCGTCGAAGTCGGGGATCTGTCCCTGCTGCGGGCCGGACGGGCTGAAGGTGCACAGCCCGGCCACTCCGGCGAAGACGCCGCAGATCACCATGAGCACCACCACCGACCAGAACATGTCGCGGTTGCCCTGCAGGATTCTCGGTTTCGACTCGGCCACGCCTGCGAGTATCCCACCCACCCGGGGCGAGTCCGGCGCGTGGCCCCCGGCGGGGTGACCGAGGTGGAACAATGGGCGCCGACACCCCACCGAGAACGCCATTACGAGGAGCCAGACCACCTATGTCCCACACCAAGCGCCCCGATCGAAACCTCGCCATGGAGCTGGTCCGTGTGACCGAGGCCGCGGCCCTGGCAGCCGGACGATGGGTCGGGCGTGGTGACAAGAACGGCGGCGACGGCGCTGCGGTGGACGCGATGCGGGAGCTCATCTCGACCGTCGACATGGACGGCGTCGTGGTGATCGGTGAGGGCGAGAAGGACGAGGCGCCCATGCTCTTCAACGGCGAGAAGGTCGGCACCGGCGAGGGGCCGGCCGTCGACGTGGCCGTGGACCCCATCGACGGCACGCGGCTCATGGCGGAGGGCCGGCCCAACTCGATCGCGGTGATCGCCGTCGCCGAGCGCGGTTCGATGTTCGATCCGTCCGCCGTGTTCTACATGCGCAAGATCGCCGTGGGCCCGGACGCCGTCGGCAGGATCGACCTCGCCAAGTCCACCGAGTGGAACATTCGGTCGGTCGCCGAGGCCAAGAACATCGACGTCGGGGACATGACGGTGTGCGTCCTCGACCGGCCGCGCCACGCCGAGCTCATCGCCGAGATCCGTGCCGCGGGCGCCAAGGTGCGGCTCATCATGGACGGCGACGTCGCCGGCGGTGTGGCCGCGGCCTCCGACGACAGCTCGGTGGACATGCTCATGGGCATCGGCGGTACGCCCGAGGGGATCATCACCGCATGCGCGTTGAAGTGCATGGGCGGCGAGATCCAGGGGCAGCTGTGGCCGCAGGACGAGGCGGAGCGCCAGAAGGCGGTCGACGCCGGACTCGACGTCGACGCGATCCTCGGCACGGACGATCTGGTCAAGGGCGACAACTGTTTCTTCGCCGCCACCGGCATCACCAACGGCGACATGGTCCGCGGCGTGAGCTACCGCTCCAACGGCGCCGTCACCCGCTCGCTGGTGATGCGGTCCAAGTCGGGCACCGTCCGCCACGTCGAGGGCCGCCACAAGATGGAGAAGCTCCGCGAGTTCTCCGCCGTGGACTACGGCCAGGCCACCGGCGGCAACTGAGCACTCCCCCGGCAACCCGCGCCCGCCGCACCGGACTCTCCTGCACGGTGCGGCGGGCGCGCCTAGTCTGGCCGGTATGGCCGATCAGACTGAATTCCGTATCGAACACGACACGATGGGCGAGGTCCGGGTCCCCGTGGACGCCCTCTGGCGGGCACAGACCCAGCGCGCGGTCGAGAACTTCCCCGTTTCGGGTAGCGGGCTCGAGCGCGCGCAGATCCGTGCGCTCGGCCTGTTGAAGTCCGCCTGCGCGACCGTCAACGGCCGGCTGGGGCTGCTCGACCCCGACAAGGTCGACGCTATCGTCGCCGCGGCCGGACGGATCGCCGAGGGCGAGCTGGACGAGCATTTCCCGGTGGACGTGTTCCAGACCGGCTCGGGCACCAGTTCCAACATGAACACCAACGAGGTCATCGCCTCGTTGTGTGCGGCCGAGGGTGTCACCGTGCATCCCAACGACGACGTCAACATGTCGCAGTCGTCCAATGACACCTTCCCGACCGCGACCCACGTCGCGGCCACGGAGGTCGTGATCGCGGATCTCGTCCCCGCCCTGGGCACCCTGGCCGAGTCCTTCGAGGCCAAGGCGGAGCAGTGGCGCGAGGTGGTCAAGCCCGGACGCACCCACCTGATGGACGCCGTGCCCGTGACCCTGGGTCAGGAGTTCGCCGGGTACGCCCGCCAGATCCGTGCCGGCGTCGAGCGTGTCTGCGGGACGCTGCCCCGCGTCGGCGAGCTGCCGATCGGCGGCACCGCCGCGGGCACCGGGCTCAACGCCCCCGACGGCTTCGGCTCCGCCGTGGTCGAGGAGCTGCGCTCCCTGACCGGGCTCGAGGAGCTCCGTCTGGCGGCGGATCCGTTCGAGGCCCAGGCCGCCCGCGACGGGCTGGTCGAGCTGTCCGGGGCGCTACGCTCCGTCGCCGTCTCGCTGACCAAGATCGCCAACGACATCCGGTGGATGGGGTCGGGGCCCATGACCGGGCTCTCCGAGATCCACCTGCCGGACCTGCAGCCGGGGTCGTCGATCATGCCCGGCAAGGTCAACCCGGTGCTGTGTGAGACGGTCGCGCAGGTCGCCGCCCAGGTCGTGGGCAACGACGCGGCCGTCGCCTGGGCGGGCGCGAGTGGCGCGTTCGAGCTCAACACCGCGATCCCGGTGATGGCGCGAAACGTGCTCGAGTCGGTCCGGATCCTCGCGAATTCCTCCACCCTGTTCGCCGAGCGCTGCATCGACGGGATCGAGCCCGATGCCGATCGGATGCGTCGCCTCGCCGAGTCCTCCCCCTCGATCGTCACGCCCCTGAACTCGGCGATCGGCTACGAGGAGGCCGCCCGGGTCGCCAAGCACGCTCTCGCCGAGGGGATCACCATCCGCGAGGCCGTCATCGCCCTGGGCTTCGTCCCGGACCCGTTGTCCGAGTCCGAGCTCGACCGCCGACTCGACGTCCTGGGGATGACGGGCCTCGACCGCGAGCGCTGACACCGCCTCACCCTTGCGCCGCCTCACGGCACCGCCGGACCACCGGACCACCGCACGGCCTCCCACCGCTCGGCCTCCCACCGCCGATCGGCTGCGCGCCCGGAATGCCCGCCTCGCGGGGAGTTGCGCGTCGGGAATGGTCCCGACACGCATCGCACCTGCGGCTAGCGGCGCGTACCGGTTCAGCCGGAGTGCTCGATGACCCGGATGGACTGGTCCTCCAGGCGGATCTGCCCGTTCTGGAAATCCGAGTAGATGATCCCGTCGGCGGCGGTCTCGTCGCTCACGGGCCACCCCAACCGGCCGGCCGGCCCGCCGTTGTCGAGGTAGGTGGCGAGGATCTGCCCGCGCACGATCTGCGCTCCGGTGGCCGGTGACCAGTAGACGGTCCCGTCGATGAAGTCTTGCTTCCTACCGCCGTCGAGTTCCTCGGCCGGGGCGACTGGGGCCTGCAGCGCGAGCGGAGTCTCCTTGGCGTCGCTGTACCGGCGGTAGATGGCCATGTTCGTGAGGAACTCGTCCTCGCCGATCTTGACGACGATCGGGTCGTCCGCATCGGACCCGGCCGCCTGCCCGACGCCCGGTTGATCCGACGCCCCGTCGGCCTCCGACCCGGCACCGTCCGACCCGGCACCGGTCTGGGACTGCGCCTCGGCCGGCATGCCACCGGGGACCTGATCGCCGCACGCGCCCAGCACGAGGGCGCACGCGACGACGACCGGGAGCGCGGACACCAGTGTCGGGCGACGGGACATGGGAGACCTCCGTTACGGCAAGATTCGGGCCCGGACTCGACGAGCCCGGACCCGAATCATCCCACGGTGCCCGGGGCATCCCGTCAGGCGGCGTGGATCCGTCGCAGCTCCCCGGAGGAGCCCTCCGGGTGGAACTCCTCCAACATGGTGGTGACGAGTTCGGCGATCGCCGAGCGTTCCGAGCGACTCAGGGTGACGTGCGCGAACAGTGGGTGCCCCTTGAGCTTCTCCACCACCGCCTGGATGCCGTCGTGCCGGCCGACCCGGAGGTTGTCCCGCTGAGCGACGTCGTGGGTGAGGACGACCCGCGACCCGGTCCCCAATCGCGAGAGCACCGTGAGCAGGACGTTCCGCTCCAGTGACTGCGCCTCGTCGACGATGACGAACGAGTCGTGCAGGCTCCGCCCGCGGATGTGGGTCAACGGCAGCACCTCGAGGATGTCGCGGTCCAGGACCTCGTCGATCACGTTCTCGCTCACCAGTCCCTCGAGGGTGTCGAACACTGCCTGGGACCAGGGCGACATCTTCTCCGACTCGCTGCCCGGCAGGTAGCCCAGTTCCTGGCCGCCCACGGCGTAGAGCGGGCGGAACACGACGATCTTGCGGTGCCGACGCCTCTCCAGGACCGACTCCAGGCCCGCGCACAGCGCGAGCGCCGACTTGCCTGTGCCCGCCCGCCCGCCGAGGGACACGATCCCGATCGACTCGTCCAGCAGGCAGTCGATCGCGATGCGCTGCTCGGCGGAGCGTCCCCGCAGGCCGAACACCTCGACATCGCCGCGGACCAGCCGGAGCCCACCGTCGACGGTGACGCGGGCCAGCGCCGACGACGACTCGGTCTGGACCCGGACACCGCAGTGCACCGGGGTCCCGCTCTCCAGCCCCGCGGCCCGGGCGGCCAACGGCGACGTCCCACCAGCCGAGAACAGAGTGTCCACCAGCTCCTGGGTGGCGGGCAGGTCGGCGACCCCGCTGTAGCCGGTCAGCACCACGTCCTGGGCGCGGTACTCGTCGGCGGGGAGCCCGACCGATCCCGCCTTGACCCGCAGCGGGACGTCCTTGGAGACCAGCACGGTGTCGGCACCCTCGGCCCGGAGGTTGAGCGCACACGCGAGGATCCTGGAGTCGTTGCCCGTATCGCGGAACCCGGACGGCAGGACGGCCTGATCGGTGTGGTTGAGCTCGACCCGGAGGGTCCCTCCGGCGGCGGTGACGGCGATGTCGCCGTCGAGGCGCCCGTGCCGCAGGCGCAGGTCCTCGAGCAGCCGCAGCGCCTCGCGGGCGAAGTAGCCCAGCTCGGGATGATTGCGCTTGCCCTCCAGCTCGCTGATCACCGCGATGGGCAGCACCACTCGGTGCTCGGCGAAGCGGGTGACGGCCCACGGGTCGGACAGCAGAACCGAGGTGTCGAGGACGTAGGTACGTACGGTGTCGGTCACGGCGCGCTCCTCGCCCGCGGCACCCGCGAGCGTGTTGGGATGGACCGGCCGGCCCAGGTCACCCGGTGGTGACGGGGCCGGGTGCCGGCCCCCTCCCGATCGAGACAGACGATCATCGGCTGGGACCTCCCGACGGTCGGCTTCCCCACCGACCGTTGCCGATGACGCTACGCCCGAATCACATCCCTGTAGTTAAGTCTGGGTGAACTATCAGGAGGCCCGTCACGCCACTCGTTCGAACGCCGCGGCCAGCCCCTGCCCACCACCGAGGCACATCGTCTCCAGCGCGAGCGTGCCCTCCCGCCGCGCGAGTTCGCGCGACAGGGTGGTGAGGATCCGGGTCCCCGTCGCCCCGACGGGATGCCCGAGCGAGATCCCGGAGCCGTGCACGTTGAGCCGCTCGCGATCGGCGGCGGTGAACCCGTGGCCCGATTCCCATTCCCTCAGGCACGCGAGTACCTGCGCGGCGAACGCCTCGTTGAGTTCGATCAGATCGAAGTCCGACAGTCGCAGGTCGAGCCGGTCGAGCAACCCGGCCGTCGCGGAGACCGGGCCGATGCCCATCCGCGCGGGGTGGACCCCGGTCACGGTCCAGCCGAGCGGTCGGACGAAGGCGCGCAGTCCCAGCTCCTCCGCGCGGCGTCGGGTGGTCACCACGCACACCGAGGCCCCGTCGTTCTCCCCCGACGCGTTGCCCGCGGTGACCGTGGCGTCGGGATCGACGCGGGAGCGGATGGGTCGCAGGTCGGCGAGGGAGGCAGCCGTGACGCCTCGCCGGGGGTGCTCGTCTGTGTCGACGACGACGAGGTCGCCCTTCGGCTGTGGGACCCGCACCGGCACGATCTCCTCGTCGAACACGCCCGAGTCCTGCGCGGCGACCGCGCGCCGCTGACTCTCGGCCGCCAGTTCATCCTGTTCGGCCCGGGAGATCGAAAACTCCGCCCGGAGGTTCTCGGCGGTCTCCAGCATGCCGCCCTCGACCGGGTGGTCGCGGCCACCGGAGGTCACCCGGCCTCGGGCGATCCGGTCGATGAACTCGACCCGGTCGCCGCGGACCCCGCCGCGCAGCCCGAGGGAGTAGAACTCGCTGTTCGACATCGACTCGGCGCCACCGGCGATCACCACGTCGCTCACGCCGACGGCGACCTGCATGGCGGCGTTGAGCACGGCCTGCAGGCCCGATCCGCAGCGTCGGTCGATCTGGATCCCCGGCGTGCTGATGTCCAGACCGGCGTCGAGTGCCGCGACCCGGCCGATCGCGGGCGCCTCGCCGTTGGGGTAACACTGGCCCAGGATCACGTCGCCGATGTCCGCCGTTCCGAGGCCGGTGCGCTCGATGAGTCCCGCGATCGCGGCCGCGGCGAGGTCGGCGGCCTGCAGTGGCGCCAGGACGCCGCCCCGGCGGCCCACCGCGGTCCGGACGGGTTCACAGACCACCACGTCGGCCAGTGCCTCGGCCATCCTGGATCCGGGCACCGGGGCCTGTCGCCTCACTCGACCATCATCCGGACGGTCTCGGCCACGACCGCCGGCCGGTCGGAACCCTCGACCTCGACGGTCACCAGACTGTTGAGTTGGACTCCGGACGACTTCCGCTGGAGCGACGTCAACTCGATCCCCGCACGGATACGTGACCCGACCGGCACCGGCGCGGGGAACCGCACCTTGTCGACCCCGTAGTTGATCATCATGGCGAATCCCCGGATCTCCATCACCTCGGCGCCGAGCACCGGCAGCAGCGACAGGGTGAGGTACCCGTGCGCGATGGTGCGACCGTACGGCCCGTCGGCGGCCCGGACCGGGTCGACGTGGATCCACTGGTGGTCCCCGGTGGCCTCGGCGAACGCGTCGATCCGCTCCTGGGTGATCTCCATCCAGTCGCTGTACCCGACGTGCCGACCGAGCTCGGCCTCGAGCTGCTCCAGTCCCTCGAACACCTTCACGACAGTCCTCTCCTCATTCCAACCCGCCACGTGCCACCAGTTGCGATGCGATGACGTTGCGCTGGATCTCGTTGGTCCCCTCGCCCACGATCATGAGCGGGGCGTCGCGGAAGTACCGTTCGATGTCGTACTCCGTCGAGTACCCGTAGCCACCGTGGATCCGGACCGCGTCGAGCGCGATCTCCATCCCCACCTCGGAGGCGAAGAGCTTGGCCATCCCCGCCTCCATGTCGCACCGCTGCCCCGCGTCGAACTTCTCGGCGGCGAACAGGGTGAGCTGGCGTGCGGCGGTGAGCTTGGTGGCCATGTCGGCCAGGCGGTGTCCGATGGCCTGGTGCTTCCAGATGGGTTGCCCGAAGGATTCGCGCTGCTGCGCGTACGCGAGGGAGTCCTCCAGCGCGGCGGCCGCGACGCCCAGCGCGCGGCTCGCCACCTGGATACGCCCGGTCTCCAGGCCCTTCATCATCTGCGCGAACCCCTTACCCGGTTCTCCTCCCAGGATCCGGGAGGCGGGGGTGCGGTAGCCGTCGAAGGACAGCTCACACGTCTCGACGCCCTTGTACCCGAGCTTGGACAGGTCCTCGGAGACCGTAAGACCGGGCCCGTGCTCGACCAGGACGATCGAGATCCCCCTGTGCTTCGGCAGCGCCGACGGGTCGGTCTTGCACAACAGGGCGATGAGGCCGGAGCGTCGCGCGTTGGAGATCCACGTCTTGGCACCGGTGATCACGAGCTCGTCACCCTCGGCCGTCGCGGTGGTGGTCATCGCCTGGAGGTCGGAGCCCCCGCCGGGTTCCGTCAGCGCCATGGTCGCCCGGATCTCGCCGGTCGCCAGCCGGGGGAGGTAGGTGGCCTTCTGCTCCTCGGTGCCGAACCCGCTGAGCAGTGAGGCGACCACGGTGTGCCCGCCCATGGCGCCGGCGAGCGACATCCACCCGCGGGCCAGCTCCTCGGTGACGCGGACGTAGCACGGCATCGAGACCGGCGTCCCCCCGAACTCCTCGGGCACCGCCAGACCGTAGATGCCGATCGCCTTCATCTGCTCGATCCAGCGTTCGGGGTACTCGTTCGCGTGTTCCATCTCGCGCACGTACGGCGTGACGTCGCGATCGATGAACTGACGCACGGTCGCGACCAGGTAGGCCTCGTCATCGTTCAGGTCCGGCATCGCAGAACACCTCGTCGTCGTCTCCATCCGCCGGTCAGGCGGGCTCCGGACCTCATCGTCGCAACCGCGTGCCCAATAGTCAATAATCATGCGCATGGTTTTGTGTAGTGTGTCAGCGGACGCCGGCGCGGGCTCGCGACGCACGCCACCCGGGCCGGAAGGAGGCCGCGATGACCGAGAACCCCACCCCGCAGGGGCCCGTCGTGGAGATCGGCGGCCCCTACTTCGACCAGCTCGAGGTGGGACAGGTCTTCGACGAGGCCCCCTCGGTCACCCTCACCGACGGGTTGGCGGCCGCGCACCAGGCCATCCTCGGTGACCGCCTGCGCCTGCCGCTGGACCGCCACCTGTCCCACGCGGTCACCGGCGCCGCTGTGGCACACCCCGGGCTGGTGACCGACATCGCGATCGGCCAGTCCACCGTGGTGACCCACCACGTCCGGGCGAACCTCTTCTACCGGGGCCTGCGTCTCCTGGCGGCTCCCCGGATCGGTGACACCCTGACGACGAGGACCGAGGTGGTGGGACTCAGGACCAACTCCCCCAGGCCCGGCCGCGCCCCCACCGGGCTGGTCGCCCTCCGGATCACGACGACCGACCAGGACGGCCGGGCCGTCCTGGACTTCCACCGGTGCGCGATGCTGCCGATGTCCGGGGGCGTGGACCCCACGTCCTGCGTCCACGACGACGACCTCTCGCGCATCGGCGGCGGGCACGAGCGCCCGTGGGCGACGCCGCAGGGCTGGAACCTCGACGCCTACCGCGCCGCGCTCCCCGGCGGACCACCGTCGATCCCCGCGGCCGGCACCGTCCTGCGACCGGGCGCCGACGTGGTGTCGGGTGCACCCGAGTTGGCGCGGCTGACCATGAACGTCGCCCGAACCCATCACGACGGCCGCGTCTCGGGCTCCGGCCGGCTGGTCTACGGCGGCCACACCATCGGACTCGCGCTCTCGCAGGCCACCCGGGCCCTGCCGTCCATGCTCACGGTGCTCGGGTGGCACTCGTGCGACCACGTGGGTCCGGTCCGCGAGGGCGACACCCTGAGCAGCGACGTCGTGGTGGGCGCGGCGGTGGAGGCGGCAGGAGGTGGGACGGCGCTCGACCTGCGGTCGCTCGTCACCGCGCACCGGCAGGACGGCGACGCGCCCGTCCTGGACTGGACCTACACCGTGCTCATGCCCTGAGACGGGAGACGGAGATAATGGTGGCCATGAGTTCAGGCAGCGGCGGGGTCCGCCCGGCGGTAGGCCGACCCAAGAAGACGGCTTTGCTCGTGGCCCAACAGATCGTCGAGGACATCTCCCGCCGCGGGAACACCGTCGGCGACCGGCTGCCGCCCGAGCACCTCATGCTGGAGGAGTACGGGGTCGGCCGCGGCACCCTCCGGGAATCGCTCCGCTACCTGGAGCTCCAGGGCGTCATCATGCTCAAGCCCGGCCCGGGCGGCGGCCCCATCGTGCAGCAACCCGACGGCGGCACCCTCGCCGCCACCCTGAGCCTGCTCCTGCAGTTCGAGAACGCCCCGTTCTCGACGATCATGGAGGCCCGCGCCGCCCTCGAGCCGGGTATCGCGCGGCTGGCCACCACCCGCATCGACGACGCCGGCCTGGAGCGACTCGCGGAGAACCTCCGGGAGACCCGGGCACGGTCGGCCGACCCGGCAGCCTTCTCCGCGCACTCGGAACGCTTCCACGAGCTCATCGCCTGGAGTTCCGGAAACGCCCTCTTCGGCTACCTCTTCGACGCGCTGACGGGCCTCATCGCCGGGGCCTCGATGGGGATCAGCTACCCGAAGCGCCAACGCGAGCTGACCTGCGACATCCATGAGGACATCTACGCCGCGATCGCCGATCGCGACGCGGACACCGCCTCCCGGTTGATGTCCGTGCACATCGACGAGCACACCACGTACCTCGAGAAGCGGTTCCGGTCCGAACTCGCCCAGCCGATCCGCTGGGACCTCGCCTGAGCGCACGGCATCGCACGGCCCGCGGTCCGGGCACTCAGATGTGCCGCCCTCCCGTGATCTCCAGGACGGTGCCGGTCATGTAACTGGACATGTCGCTGGCGAGGAACAGCACCACCTGCGCGACCTCGCTCGGCTCGGCTGCGCGCCCCATGGGGATCTCGGCCAACTTCTCCTCCCAGACGTGCTCGGGCATGGCCAGTGTCATGGCGGTGCGGATGAGCCCCGGCTGGACCGCGTTGACGCGCACCCCCGCGAACGCCACCTCCTTGGCCGCCGCCTTGGTGAGCCCCACGATCCCGGCCTTGGCTGCGGAGTAGTTGGTCTGGCCGACGAGACCGACCTTGCCGGAGATCGACGAGATGTTGACGATCGCCCCTCCCCCGTGCCCGCGCATCCGGCCGGCGGCGGCGCGGGTGCCGTTCCACGTCCCCTTGAGGTGGATGGCGATGATGTCGTCGAACTGCTGCTCTGTCATCTTGCGCATGGTCGCGTCACGGGTGACGCCGGCGTTGTTGACGAACACCCCCAGCGGCCCGAACGCCTCCTCGGCCACGTCGATCATCGCCTCGACCGCCGCCCCGTCCCGGACGTCGCAGTGGACGTAGCGCGCGGAGTCCTGCCCGCCCAGGTCGGCGACGGCCGCGGCGCCCGCCTCGTCGTCGATGTCGCCGATCATCACCCGCGCGCCCTGGTCGATGAACGTCCGGGCGATCTCCAACCCGATGCCGCGAGCGGCCCCGGTGACGACTGCGGTCTTACCCTCGAGCAGGCCCATGGTGTGTGTCCTCTTCTCGTGTGTCGTGGTCGGTGGTGTTCCCGAGTGCTCCGTCACGCCGGAGTTCCGCCAGGATCGCATCGGTGTGCTGCCCCAGCGCGGGGACGGGCCCCATCGGCAGCTCTACCTCGGTGAAGGTCATCGGCGGGAGCAGGCCGCGGACCGGGCCCCCGGGCGTCTCGACGTCCCGCCACCGGTCCCGCGCCTCGAGCTGCGGGTGGTCGACCAGCCCGGCGACGTCGTTGAGCCGGGCGGCGGGGACGCCGAACTCGTCGAGCCGGTCGGCCAGCTCCACCGAGTCGAACCCCCTGGTCAGGGACCCGATCAGCGCGTCCACCTCGGCTCTCCGGGCGACGCGGGCGATGTTGGTGGCGTACCTCTCGTCGTCGACCAGCTCCGGCCGCCCCAACACGTCGCGCACCAGTGCGGCCCACCCCCGGTCGTTCTGGACGCCGATCAGCACCTGCCCGTCGCGGGTCGGGAACGCGTCGTACGGGCAGATCGACGCGTGGGACAGTCCCATCCGCTCGACCTGCCTCCCCGCATACATCCGGGTGTACATGGGGTGGCCCATCCACTCGGCGGTGGCCTCGAACATGGACACCTCGACGGTGGCCCCGCGCCCGGTCCGTTCCCGCCGGAAGAGCGCAGACTGGATCGCCGACAGGGCGTACATCCCGGTCGCGATGTCGGACACCGGCACCCCGGTCTTGGTGGCGGACTCGGGGGTGCCGGTGATCGAGCACAGCCCGGCCTCGGCCTGCACGAGCATGTCGTAGGCCTTGCGGCCCGAGTACGGGCCGGTGTCGCCGTAGCCGGAGATGGTGACGACGACGAGGTCGTCCCGCCGCTCGCGCAGTGCGGTCGCCCCGAGTCCCAACCGGTCCATCGCCCCGGGGGCCAGATTGCTGATCACCACGTCCGCCCGGTCGGCCAGGGCCAACGCGGTCTGCCTGCCGCCCGGCGAGGCGAGATCCAGTTCGATCGACTCCTTGCCCCGGCCCAGCCACACGAAGTGGGAGGCCAGCCCGTGCACGGCGTCGTCGTAGGCGCGGGCGAAGTCGCCCTCCCCCGGGCGTTCGATCTTGATGACCCGCGCCCCCAGGTCGGCCAGGTGCCGGGTCGCCAGCGGCGCGGCGACGGCCTGCTCCACGGCGAGAACGGTGATCCCCGCCAGCGGCAGGGGCTCGCCGGTCACCGGGAGCCCGCGTCCCGCATCGCGCTCCTCACTAGGCCACCGCCGATGATGAGGCGCTGGATCTCGCTCGTGCCCTCGTACAGTCGGAGCAGCCGGACGTCGCGGTAGATCCGCTCCACCGCCACGCCCCGCATGTAGCCCGTGCCGCCGTGGATCTGGACCGCCTTGTCCGCGACGTCGGCGACCATCTCGGTGCAGTACAGCTTGGCCACCGAGGGGGCGATCCGTCGGTCCTCGCCGGAGACGTACTTGGCGGCGGCCTCGCGGACGAGGGCCCGCCCCGCCATGACGCCGGTCTGCTGGTCGGCGAGCATCCCCTGGACCAGTTGGAACCCGCCGATGGCCTCGCCACCCTGGGTGGTGGTCGCCGCGAAGGCGAGCGACTCGTCGAGCGCCCGCTGCGCCGATCCCACGGCGACGGCGGCGATGTGGATGCGGCCGCGGGCCAGCGAGGTCATCGCCGCCCGGTACCCGGCGTCCTCGTCGCCCCCCACCAGGGCGGTGGCGGGTACGCGCACACCCCGGAAGTCCACCTCGGCGGTCCACGCGCCCTCCTGCCCCATTTTCTTGTCCCTGGGGCCGACACTCACGCCCGGGGCGTCCGCCGGGACGAGGAACACGGCGATCCCCGTCCCGCCGGCATCGGCGGGACGGGTACGTGCGAACACGATGAACAGATCCGCCAGCGGGGCGTTGGTGATGAAGCGCTTGGTGCCGTCGATGATCCAGTCACCGCCCTCACTGCCCGCACCGCCGTCTCGCACGGCCTTCGTGGTCAGCCCGGCGGGGTTCGAGCCGGCGCCGTCCTCGGTCAGGGCGAACGAGGCGATGACCTCGCCGGAGGCGATCCGCTCGAGCCATTCAGCCTTCTGGGCGTCGGTGCCGAAGTTCACGAGAACCTGGCCGGCGATCCCGTTGTTGGTTCCGAACAACGACCTCATGGCCAGCGTCGTGTAGCCGAATTCCATCGCCAACTCGACATCCTGGGTCAGGTCGAGGCCCAACCCGCCCCACTGCTGTGGGATCGCGTACCCGAACAAGCCCATGTCGGCCAGGTCTGCACGGATGTCGTCGGGGACCGCGTCGGTGTCGGCGATCTCCTGCTCGCGGGGTACGACCATCGTGCGGATGTACTCACGCGTGGTCGCGAGGATGGCCGCGAAGTCTTCCGCGTCGACCTCCGTGTCGCTCTCCGTGTCTGTGTCGACCACGGGGGTCGCGCTGCTCGGCTGCTCGCTCATGGTCTCGCCCCTGTCCGCCGGCGATGGGTGTCGCGGAACACATTTCCACGCTGTATGCTTCAAACTATTATCAGGATTTGCACCGCGGGGCAACTGGCCCGCCGCCCCACCGGGAGCCGTTGATGACAGAGCCCTCCGCGTCCCGACCGCTGGACGGGATCCGCGTCGTCGAGCTCTCGAGCTTCGTCGCCTCACCCCTCTGCGGACTCACGCTCGCGCAACTCGGCGCCGAGGTCATCCGGGTCGACCCGGTGGGTGGTGCCGCGGACGTGAACCGGTGGCCCCTGGCGCCCGGCGGGACGTCGATCTACTGGACCGGGCTCAACCGGGGCAAGGCGTCGGTCACCCTCGACCTGCGCTCCGACGACGGCCGGCGGGCATTCCGCGAGCTCGTCACCGCGCCCGGCGAGGGCGGGGGGATCCTCGTGACGAACTCGGGAGGTCGGAGCTGGATGAGTCACGACGTCCTGGCCGCCGAGCGCGAGGACGTCATCACCCTCGAACTGCTCGGCCGCCGCGACGGCCGGCCCGGGGTGGATTACACGGTCAACGCCGCCCTGGGCTTCCCCTCGATCACCGGCCCGGCCGAGGGCGGGACCGTCGTCAACCATGTCCTGCCGGCCTGGGACGTGGCCGCCGGACTGCACGCGGCGCTGGCCGTGGTGGCGGCCGTCCGCGAGCGCGAACGCACCGGCCGCGGGCGGCGGATCGTGCTCCCCCTCGACGACGTCGCCCTGGCCACCGCGGGGACGCTCGGGTACCTGACCGAACCCCAGCTCGACGGGTCGTCGCGCCCCGCGGTGGGCAATCACGTCTACGGGACGTTCGGCACGGATTTCACCACCCGCGACGGCGGTCGGTTCATGATCGTCGCCCTGACCACCCGGCACTTCCACGACCTGGCTCGCCTCACAGGCACCCGGGAGGCCGTCGACGCGCTCGAGACCGCGACCGGCGCCGACTTCACCGAAGAGGGCGACCGCTACTCCTATCGCGAGGTCCTCGCCGCACTGTTCGCCCGCTGGTTTTCCGCCCGGAGCACCGACGAGGTCGCGCGCGCCCTCGCCGACTCGGTGGTGCTCCACGAGCGATACCGCACGTTCGCCGAGGTCGTCTCGGAGGGCGAGCTCGAGACCAACCCCCTCTTCTCCCGCCTCGACCAACCCGGCATCGGCCCCTATCTGGCCGCCGCGTACCCGGCGACGTTCGACGGGGACCACCTCGGCACCGGCCCGGCGCCCTCCCTCGGCGCGGGCAACGACCGACTCACCCCGGGAGGACGATCCGGATGACCCACGAACCCACCGCCCGCGAGGACGTTCCCGTCTACCTCACGGAGGACCGGCTCGCGATCCGGGACCTCGCCCGGGACTTCACCGCCAGGGAGGTCCTCCCGGTCGCGAACCGCCTGGACCCGGAGAAGGGCGACATCCCGGACGAGCTACGGCAGAAGATGGCCGACATGGGCTTCTTCGGGATCATGATCGACGAGGAGCACGGCGGCCTGGGACTGGGAGTCTTCGAGTACTGCCTGGTCGCCGAGGAGCTGGCCCGGGGGTGGCTGTCCGTGTCGGGTCTGCTCGCCCGGGGCAACGGCATGGGCGGCGGGTTCACCGCCGAGCAGCAGGCCCGCCTGCTCCCCCGCGTCGCCCGTGGCGAGTGGCTGGGCGCCTACGCGCTGTCGGAGGCCGAGGCGGGGTCCGACGTCGCCAACATCTCGTGCCGCGCCGTCCGCGACGGCGACGAATGGGTCATCAAGGGCACCAAGATGTGGTGCACGTACGCAGACCGGGCCGACTACCTCGTCCTGTTCGCCCGCACCGATCCGGACCGCGACCCGGACAAGCCGTACCGGGGCATCTCGACCTTCCTGGTGGAGAAGGAGCGCGGCTCCTTTCCCGCCGGTATCACCGGCACTCCGGTCCGCAAGATCGGCTACTTCGGGTGGCAGACCTGGGAGCTGTCCTTCGACGACTTCCGGATCCCCGCCGACGCGCTGCTCGGCGAGGAGGGCAGGGGCTTCTACATGGCGGTGTCCGGGCTCGAGGTCGGCCGGGCGCACACCGCGGCCCGCGCCATCGGTCTGGCCCGGGCGGCGCTGGAGGACTCGATCGCCTACGTCGCCACCCGCGAGCAGTTCGGCCGCCCGATCGGCGAGTTCCAGTACCTGCGCTTCGAGATCGCCAAGATGGCGGCCGACATCGAGGCGGCGCGCCAGCTCATGTACTCCGTCGCCACCGCGATCGACTCGGGCCGCCGCTGTTCGCTCGAGGCCGCCATGTGCAAGCTCGTGGCCACCGAGATGGCCGAGCGGGTGACCTCGCAGGGCGTCCAGATCCACGGCGGGGCCGGCTACACCACCGACTTCCAGGTGGAACGGCACTGGCGGGACGCCCGCCTCACCCGCATCTTCGAGGGCACCAGCGAGATCCAGATGCGGATCATCTCGGACGAGCTCCTCGGCCGCTGACGACTGCGTACAGTCGGCACCATGAGAGCTGCGGTGTGTGTGGAGACCGGGTCCCCGCTGGTGATCGAGGACATCCCGATCCCCGAACCGCGAGCGGGTGAGGTGCTGGTCCACAACCACGCCTGCGGGGTCTGCCACACCGACCTGCACGTGATGAAGGGCGAGGTCGGATTCCCGCTGCCGGGGGTCCTGGGCCACGAGATCTCGGGCGTCGTCGCCGAGGTCGGCCCCGGGGTCACCCACGTCCGCCCCGGCGACCGGGTGGTCGGCTCGTTCATCATGCCGTGTGGATCGTGCGAGAACTGTGCCCGCGGGATGGAGGACATCTGCTCGACGTTCTTCGAGTACAACCGTCTGCGCGGCACCCTGTACGACGGCGAGACCCGCCTGCACCGGGCCTCCGGCGAACCACTCTCCATGTACTCGATGGGCGGGCTGGCCGAGTACAGCGTCACGCCCGCCACCGCGGTGTTCGCCCTCCCCGAGCAGCTCGACCTCACCGATTCCGCCATCCTCGGCTGCTCGATGTTCACCGCCTACGGCGCGGTCCGCAACGTGGGCGACGTCCGGACCGGGGAATCCGTCGCGGTGGTGGCGGTAGGTGGGGTCGGTCAGAACATCGTCCAGCTGTCGGCGGTCAGTGGCGCCGAATCGGTCATCGCCATCGATGTGGACGACGACAAGCTCGCCCTCGCCCGCCGCATGGGTGCCACCCACACCGTCAACTCGCGGGCGGTCGACGCGACCGAGGCGATCATGGAGATCACCGGCGGTCGCGGGGTGGACGTCGCCTTCGAGGCCCTGGGGTCGGCGGCCACCACCCGGCAGGCGACCGACATCGCCCGCGAGGGCGGCCGGGTCGTCGTCGTGGGGATCCCACCCGCGGGCACCTCGCTGGACGTGGACCTGGCCCGCATCGTGCGTCGCAAGATCCAGATCAAGGGGTCCTACGGGGCCCGCGCCCGGCAGGACGTGCCGGCGCTCGTGCGCCTGCTGGCCGCGGGGAAGCTCGACCTGGGCGGGATGATCTCCCGGCGCGTCCCGCTCTCGGCGGCACCGGAGACCTATGAGGCGCTGGATCGCGGCGAGGTGCTCGGCCGGGCGGTCGTCCTCACCGGGGAGTAGCCACCGAACACCGCGACCCCCGGCCTCCGTGAGGGAGGTCGGGGGTCGCGGCGGGTGATCCGGCTCGGATCAGAGCAACTCGATGATGGTGGCGTTGGCCTGGCCGCCGCCCTCACACATCGTCTGCAGGCCGTACTTGATGCCCTCGTTCTTCATGTGATGGACGAGGTCGGCGAAGATCCGGGCGCCGGAGCCGCCGAGCGGGTGCCCGAGCGCGATGGCGCCACCGTTGGGGTTGAGCTTCGCCGGGTCCGCCCCGGTCTCGGCGAGCCACGCCATCGGCACGGACGCGAACGCCTCGTTGACCTCGTACACCCCGATGTCGTCGATCGACAGTCCGGCCTTGGCCAGTGTCTTGGCCGTGGCGGGGATCGGCGCGGTGAGCATGATGACCGGATCGTCGCCGGCGAGCGTTGCGGTGTGCACCCGTGCGATCGGGGTGCAGCCGTACTTGGCGGCCGCCTCCTCGCTCATCACGAGGATCGCCGCGGCGCCGTCCGAGATCTGCGAGGCATTGCCGGCGTGGATGACGCCGTCTTCCTTGAACGGGGTCTTCAGTCCGGCCAGCCCCTCGACGGTGCTGCCGCGGCGGATGCCCTGGTCGGTGTCGAAGACGCCGTCCGGGGTGGTCACCGGCACGATGTGCCCGGCGAAGAAGCCGGCGTCCTGCGCGGCGGCGGCCTTCTCGTGCGACGCCACGGCGAACTCGTCGAGCTGGGTGCGCGTGAAGCCCCACCGCTCGGCGATCATCTCTGCACCGACGCCCTGGTTGGGGGCGGTGCCGTCGTAGCGGTCGAGGAACGACTGCCCGTACGGGAACGACTCGGAGGAGACGTGCGAGCCCATCGGCACCCGCGTCATCGACTCGACGCCGCCGGCCACCACGACATCGTGATACCCGGACTCGACCACGGCCACCGCGAAGCTCAGCGCCTGCTGCGACGAGCCACACTGCCGGTCGATCGTCACGCCGGTGACCGTCTCCGGCCACCCCGCCGACAGGGCGGCGGTCCGGGCGATGTCCCCGGCCTGCTCGCCTGCCTGGGTGACACAGCCCCAGATGACGTCCTCGACGATCGAACCGTCGATCCCGGCGCGCTCGGCCAGCGCCTTGAGAACGGTCCCCGACAGATCGGCGGGATGCACCCCGGCCAGTCCACCCTTGCGCTTGCCCACCGCGCTGCGCACGGCCTCCACGATCACTGCACCCATGTGCGTGTTCCTCTCTTGAACGGTGAGTATCCGGTCCGGGAAGACCGGGTGTTGTCAGTGTTGCGCATCACGCTCAGCCGATGTACGGCGGCGTCCGCTTGAGCTCGCCCCGCGCGATGGTGCGGCGGTGGACGGCGTCCGGGCCGTCGACGATCCGCAGCGCACGCGCCCAGGCGTAGAAGTACGCCAGCGGGGTGTCACCGGAGACGCCGGCCCCGCCGAAGATCTCGATGGCCCGGTCGATCACCGCGCAGGCGACCTGCGGGGCGATCACCTTGATGGCGGAGATCTCGAACCGCGCCTCCTTGGCGCCGACGGTGTCGATCATCCACGCGCAGTGCTGGACCTGCAGGCGGGCCTGGTCGATCTCGATCCGCGAGTTGGCGATGTGCTCCTGCACCACGCCCTGGCTGGCCAGCGACCCGCCGAACGCGTGCCGGGACTTGGCGCGGTCGACCATGAGCGCCAGCGCCCGCTCCGCCATGCCGATGGCGCGCATCGCGTGGTGGATGCGGCCCGGCCCGAGACGGGCCTGGGCGATCGCGAACCCGGCACCCTCCTCGCCGAGGAGGTTCGACACGGGGACCCGCACGTCGGAGAACACGATCTCGCAGTGACCGTGCTGGTCCTGGTACCCGAACAGCGGCAGGTTGCGCTCGATCGTCAGACCCGGGGTGTCCCGGGGCACGAGGACCATCGACTGCTGCCGGTGGGTCTCCGCGGACTCATCGGTCTTGCCCATGACGATGAGGATCTCGCAGCGGGTGTCGGCGATGCCGGTGATCCACCACTTGCGACCGTTGATCACGTACTCGTCGCCCTCGCGACGGATCACGGTCTGGATGTTGGTGGCGTCCGAGGAGGCCACGTCCGGCTCGGTCATGGCGTACGCCGAGCGGATCTTGCCCTCCTTGAGCGGCTCGAGGTACTTGGCCTTCTGCTCGTCGGTGCCGAACAGGTGGAAGGTCTCCATGTTCCCGGTGTCGGGCGCCTGCGAGTTGATCGCCTCCGGGGCGATGACGGGCGACCACCCGGTGATCTCCGAGACCGCGGCGAACTCGAGGTTGGAGATCCCGGACCACTCGGGCAGGAAGAGGTTCCACAGGCCCCGGCGACGGGCCTCGGCCTTGAGGTCCTCCATGACCGGCGGGTAGGCGTTGTCGCCGTGCTCGCGCAGGTACTCGGCCCAGACGGGCTCGGCGGGGAAGACGTGCTCCCGCATGAACTCCCACATGTTCTCCTGCAGCTCGATGCTGCGCTGACTGTGAGCGAATTCCATGTCATTACTCCTGTAGAAGCGATCCGCGGCTGCCCGCCGCGGGCGGGATGAGGGAAGAGGTGCCTGCGTCAGTGCAGGGTTGGTTCAGTGCAAAGTCAGTTCAATGCATAGTCATCCCACCGTCGACCACGAGCGTGGTCCCGGTGATGAAGGACGAGGCGTCCGAGGCCAGGAACAGCAGCGCCGAGTCGAGCTCGGGCTGCAGCCCCAGCCGACCGAAGATGGTGCTGCCGGTGATGTCGGCGAGCATCTTCTCCGGGATCTCGTCGGTCATCTCGGAGGCGAAGTACCCCGGGGCCAGCGCGTTGACGCGGATGCCACGGCGGCTGCCCCACTGCGCTGCGAGGTCGCGGGTCAGTCCGAGCACGGCCGCCTTGGTCGCCGAGTACGCGGCCTGGGGGGCGAAGCCGGCGGTGAGACCCAGGACGCTCGCGACGTTGACGATGCACGCGCCCGGCTCCATGACGGCCGCGCACTCCTTGGCGGCCCAGTAGGCGCCGTTCAGGTTGACGTCGACCACGCTGCGGAACTGCTCGGGGGTCTCCTTGAGAGCGGGCACGGCGGTGCCGATGCCCGCGTTGTTGACCAGCACGTCGATGCGCCCGTGGGCGTCCATCGCCGCGCGGACCATCGCCGCACACGATTCGGGGTCCGCGACGTCGCAGGCCACGGTGGTCGCCACCGCCCCGGTCGCACGGAGCTCCTCGGCGAGGGCGTCGAGGCGCTCACGGCGCCGGGCGGCCAGGACGACCGTGGCACCGGCCGAGGACAGGGCCCGCGCGAAACCGGCCCCGAGCCCGGAGGAGGCGCCCGTGATCACCACGACGCGGCCGTCCAGCCGGAAGCGGTCGAGCACGGGCAGCGCCGACTGCGGTCCGGTCCGGGGATCGACCGGGGTGGGCGCTGCGGATGAAGACTCGGCCATCAGTTGGTCACCTTCCTGGAGTCGAGGATCGAGTGGCCGTGGTCGACCAGCTCGCGGATCTGCGGGCCGATGTCACCGAAGTCCTGACCGGCCATGTCGCCGGCCTCGGAGCGGGTCGCCACGCCCTGGGCGATCGCCGCGAACTTGAAGACGGCGAACGCCAGGTACCACGGCATGTGCGACGGATCGGTGTCGGTCGCCGCGCAGTACCGGTCGAGGAGGCGCTGGGGGCCGGGCCACCCCGGTTCGGTGGTGATGCTCGGGATGAGCGGCACCGTCGGCCCGTCAGGGTCGCCCCAGTACAGGACCGTCTGCGCCAGGTCGGCGACCGGATCGCCGAGCGTGGACAGCTCCCAGTCGAGGATGGCCTTGATCCGCCCCGGGTCGTCGGGGTCGACGACGTAGTTGTCGAGCCGGTAGTCACCGTGGATGATCCGCGACGACGGCGAGGTGGGCATGCTCTCGCCGAGACGCGCGGCCAGGTCGGGCAGCCGGTCGGCTCGAACGGAGTCGGACGCCTTCTCGGATTGCCCGAGCCAGCGTCGCAACTGCCGCTCCAGATAGCCGTCCGGGCGACCGAGATCCCCCAGCCCGACCGCGTTCTGATCCACCGCGTGAAGTGCGACCATCGCGTCGATCTGCGCGTCCGCCATCGCCGCCTTGTCGTCGTCGCTCTCGGCGAAGCCGGCCGGTAGCACGTCACGGATGACGTGACCGACCACCTTCTCCATCACGTAGTACGGCACGCCCAGGTCCTCGCCGGTGGTCTCGTTGAGCACCACCTTCGCCACCGGTACGCCCGTGCCCGCCAGCCCGAGCTGGATCCGCGCCTCGCGGCCCATGTCGTGCGCGCTGGGCAGGAGCTCGCCCGTCGGCGGGCGCCGCAGGATCAGCTCCCCGGCGTCCGAGCGGAGCGTGAACGTGAGATTGGACTTGCCGCCGGCGATGAGGTCGGCGTCGAAGTCAGCCCAGGCCTGCTCCCCTGTGGCCTCGGCGATCTTCGGCCCCACGACGTCGGGGCGGAGCAACTGGTCGACGGACAGTCCCGTGGACTCGGACGATGAAGTGGTCATGGCGTGGATCCTCGCGGTTGATGGGCGACCGGGCGGGTGGTTCGGGTCAGTTGTGGCCGACGCTCAGTTGTGGCCGACACGGTGCAGGTCGTGGCCCCGGGTCTCCTTCATGAAGGCGGTCGCGACCATCGTCGCCACGCAGAGGGCGATGATGTAGGCGCTGATCATCCAGTACAGATCCCACTGGATGAACTGGGCGTTGAGGTAGGGCGCACTGCCGCCGAACACCGCGACGGACAGCGAGTACGCGAACCCGATGCCGGCAGTGCGCATCTTGGTGGGGAACGCCTCGGACATGAACGAGGACAGGATCGAACCGGCGGCCGCGACCAGGGTCATGGCGATGAGCGAGGCGAGGAACAGCGTCCAGGGACGCTCGTCGATCATCCCCATGAGCACCGGGGTGGTGATGATCGTGCCGACGCCGAAGATGAAGATGACCGGACGGCGCCCGATGTGGTCGGAGAGCAGGCCCCACAGCGGGAGCGTGCACAGGGCGATGAGCTGGCTGCCGAAGATCGCCCAGAACGCGGCCTGTGAATCCATGTCACGCTGCGTGATTGCGAAGGTCGAGGCGTACGAGCTCCAGGTGTAGTGCGCGACCGTGATACCGGAGACCATGGCCACGACCAGTGCGATGGCACCGGCGAGCTTGCGGCGCGAGAACGTGGCGACCGGGGAGTTCGGATCGGCGGCAGCGGCCTCGGCGGCCTTGTCGAAGACGTCGGACTCCTCCATGCCGGACCGCAGGTACAGCACGAACAGTGCGAACACGGCACCGAGCAGGAACGGGACACGCCAGCCCCACTCGCCCACCGCGGACTCGGACAGGACGGCGGTGATGGTGCCGCCGATTCCGTAGGCGATGACCGTGCCGCCCATGATGGCGACGAAGACGAGGCTTCCCCACATGCCGCGACGGTGCGGAGGCGCGATCTCGGCGACGTAGCTGTAGGCGGTGGCCGACTCGCCACCATGCGCGAAGCCCTGGATCATGCGGCACAGCAGCAGCAGCGCCGAGGCGACGATCCCGAGCGTCCCGTAGGTCGGGAGCAGACCGATGAGCAGGCTGGCACCGGCCATCATGAGCATCGTGGTGATGAGGACGAACTTACGGCCCCGGACGTCGGCGATGCGGCCGAAGACGATGCCGCCCAGCGGGCGCATGAGGAAGCCCACGGCGAAGACGGCGAACGTCGCCAGCAGCGCCGAGACCGGGTTCTCGTTGTTGAACATCGCCGCGGCGATGTACGGGGCGAAGACCGCGTAGGCGGTCCACTCGTACCACTCGAACAGCTGGCCGGTGGTGCTGGCGGCCAGTGAGCGGACGTTACCGCGGTTACCCGTGTCGGACTGCTTCGGGACGACGGCGGTGTCGCCGACCCTCCCGCGGTTCTCGGGGTTGATGGTGGCCTCGGCCATGTCAGTGTCCTTCGGTGGTAGTGGAGGGGTGGGGTGGCGTGTGGTCGTCGCGGAGTTCGCGACGCCGGATCTTCCCGGTCTGTGTCTTGGGCAGCTCACCGACGACGTGCACCTCGGCCGGCCGCTTGTAGGCGGCGAGCCGCTCGGCGGCGAAGGCGATCAGCTCGTCCTCGGTCGCGGCCCGCCCGGCCTTGAGGGAGACGAACGCGGCGACCTTCTCCCCGCGGTACTCGTCGGGAAGTCCCACGACGGCGGCCTCGAACACGGCGTCGTGCTCGTACAGGGCGTCCTCGACCTCGCGGGGCCAGACCTTGTACCCGGAGGCGTTGATCTGGTCCTTGAGGCGGTCCACGAGGTAGACCCAGCCGTCGGCGTCCATGACGGCGACATCGCCGGTGTGCAGGCGACCGCCGGGCATGGTCGACGCGGTCGCGGACTCGTTGCGCCAGTACCCGGACACGATCTGCGGGCCCGACAGGACGAGTTCGCCCTGCTCGCCCGGTGCCACCGGCTGATCGTCCACGCCGACGACCTCGGCGCCGATCCCCGGCAGCGGGACGCCGATGGACAGGGTGCCGCTCGCGTCGTCGACCGGCGCCCGGAGCCCGGGCGGCACCGCGATGACCCCGGAGGTCGTCTCGGTCATGCCGTACCCGTTGTGGATGTAGTGGCCGAACCGCTCCTCGAAGCGCTCGACCGTCGACGGCGGGATGGGCGCCCCGCCGCTGTACAGGGTCTTGACCGCCGAGAAGTGTTCCGGGCCTGCCTCGTCGAGGCGCATGAGCGCGTTGTAGGCGGTGATCGAACCGATGGTGAACGTCACCCCGTGCTCGCGGAACGCGTCCAGCATGACCTCGGGACGGAAACGTCCGGCGAAGACGAGGGTGGAGTCGCTGACCAGCGCGAGGGTGGCGTTGATGACGGCACCGGTGATGTGGAACAACGGCGCCATCGCGAGCACCACGTCGCCCGGCACGAGCCCCACGAAGTCGGCGAAGCTCCGCGCGACGGCGATCACGTTGGCGTGGGAGTTCATCGCACCCTTGGGCGGCCCGGTCGTTCCCGAGGTGTAGGTGAGCAGCGCGAGATCGTCGGGGGTGCCCTCCGCGGGCTGGGGCGTGCGCCCCTCGAACTCGCGGATCAGGGAGACCAGGTCCCCGTCCGGCGAGGGTTCGACCTGCTGGTCGTCGCCGAACGCGCGGGGGTCGTTTCGGGTCTGCAGATCCCGCTCGCTGGTGCCGAGGACCCACGCCACAGCGGTGCCGGAGACCGCGTCGCGGATGGCGGGCACGTCACGGTCGGTCGCGATGATCCCCACCGCGCCGGAGTCCTCGACGGGGAGCCGGAGCTCGCGACCGAAGTACATGGGGTTGAGGACGACGGCGGCGGCGCCGATCTTCCACAGTGCCAGCATGGCCAGCGCGTACTGGGGGATGTTCTGGAGGTGGATGCCGACACGGTCCCCGGGCGCGACCCCGCGGACCTGCAGGGCCGTCGCGAGCGCATCCGCCATCGCGTCGACCTCGCGGGCGGAGAATCCGCTGTCGAAGTACGCGATGGCGATCCGCTCCGGCGAGGACGCGACACGCTCACGCCAGGCGTCCACGAGCGTCGCCCGCCGCGTCACCAGGCTCTCGTCGAGCCCCGGTCGATACAGCGTGCGCCATGGCCTCGGGTCTTCCTGGCTCATCGTCGCTCCTCTCGTTCAGGTCGTTCTGCCGTTTACCGACCGATCGATCGCTCGGTGTGCCATAGTGTTACCCACACCACATCAGGTGTCAAGCGAGAGGGTGGATAGGGTTGTGACGATGAGTGAGAAGACCTCGGCGGACTGGCGGGAGTTCGGCCCGGACGAACTCTCCACTCCCCTACGCGCGGCCCTGGAGGTCTTCGCCCGGCACGGCTACCACGGGGCCTCGATCAGGATGATCGCCGAAGCCGCCGGGCTCTCGGTCCCGGGCCTGTACCACCACTACCGCTCGAAGCAGGCGATCCTGGCCGCGGTCGTGGATTCGGCCATGGCGGAGATGCTCACACACACCCGGGCCGCCGCCGATGACGCGGAGGAACGCACCGTGACCAGGTT
Organism: Dietzia sp. B32; assembly: GCF_024732245.1. Classification (NCBI taxonomy): domain Bacteria; kingdom Bacillati; phylum Actinomycetota; class Actinomycetes; order Mycobacteriales; family Dietziaceae; genus Dietzia; species Dietzia sp. B32. The sequence continues at coordinate 739,344 of NZ_CP093845.1, forward strand.
CGAGAATGTCGTCGAGTGCCTGGCCCGCTTCCACATGGCGCGTCGCGACCACGCGTTCGTGGCGTCCACGGAGATGCGCAGCATGGACCCGGACGTGCGGGCCCACCACATCGCGCAACGCGACGCCCAGCAGGAGATGCTCGAGGACGCCATCCGTGCCGGGATCGAATCCGGCGAGTTCACGTGCGCACACCCCGAGGACGCGGCGCGCGCCATCGCCTCACTGTGCGTGTCGATCGCGTCCTGGTACCGCCCCGACGGACCACTGTCCGCCGACGACGTCGTCGCCCGACACCTCGAGTTCGCCCGGGGCATGGTCGGTGCGGCGCGGGTCTGAATCCGCACCCCGTAGCCGGCCCCACCCCGTATCCGGCCCCGCGCCCTATCCGGCCCCCGCGCCGTCAGCGCCGCCGCGCACCCCGGCCCGTGGGCTTGGGCGCACGCTCTGCCCGGGACTTCGCCTTGGCGGCGGTCTTCTCGCGCGCGGTCCGCTTCTCTCGCGGGGGCTCCCCCGCACCTCGTGACGTACCCGCCCTGCGACCCCGCACGATGCCGACGAACTCGTCGATCAGCTCGTCACCCTCCCGCGCCGGCGACCACGCGATGCCCATCCGCGTCGCGGGGACCCCCTCGACCGGCCTCACCACCACGTCCCGCCGACTCAGTGATCGCGCGTACGGCAGCGGCAGCACGAGCAGCCCGACGCCGGCGGCGACCAGATCCACCGCGGCGGAGACCTCGTCGGGTGTCGCGCCGATCGGGTCCACCGGCTCGAGCCAATGCTCGCCGTCCAGATCCGCGGCGGCGACCGAATCGAAAGCGCCGAGTTCGTGATCCTTCTCGGCCAACACGGCCATCGTCTCGGTGTACAGCGGAACCCGGAGCAGGCCGGGCGGGGCCGACCGCGGTGCGTCATCGGGCTCGCGGACGAAGATCACGTCGAAACCGTCAGCCCCGGCGGAGTCGGCGAGCTCCGCTCGCGGGTCGCCCGCGCGCCGCGCCGAGACGGGGACGCCGGGGTTGCGCTCCCGCCACCGGGTCAGCCACTTGTCGGGCTGCACGCCGGGGACATAACCGACGGCCAGGCGGCCCGCCACGGAATCGCTGTCGTCGTTCACCCCCCAACGGTAACCTCTCGTCAGCTGAACCCAATTCAGTACAGTCCCACCCCTCGACCGGAGGCACCATGACCCACATCTTCAGAACCGTCGACGAGTTCCGCCGAGCCGCGGACCTCGACCTGGGGGCGGGTGACTGGTTCACCATCACCCAGGAACGGATCGACACGTTCGCCGACGTCACGGAGGACTGGCAGTGGATCCATGTCGACGCCGAGAAGGCGGCCGACACCGACCTGGGCACGACGGTCGCCCACGGATACCTCACCCTGTCCCTCATCCCCCGCCTGAGCTCCGAGCTGTTCACCTTCGAAGGCGTGGGCAGGGCGGTCAACTACGGCTTGGACAAGGTGCGGTTCCCGTCCTACGTCCGCCCCGGTGACCGCATCCGCGCGCGCGGGCGGGTGGCGTGGACGCGAGAGGCGGCGGCCGACGGGGTCCTGGGATGCGTCCACTACGCGATCGAGGTCGAGGGGCGCGACACCCCGGCGTGCGTGGCAGAGGCCCTGATGGTGGTCTTTCCCCCCGGCGACTGAGTCCCATCCTCTTCTGTACTGAACTCAGTTCAACTACGCTACGCTGGCGGGACATCCCCCGAGACAGCCGGAAAGGGCCTAAGACATGGAGCGTTTCTCAGACAGGGTCGTGCTGGTCACGGGCGCGACCGGCGGAATCGGATCCGAGATCTGCCGCCGACTCGCCGCGGAGGGCGCCGTCGTCGTCGTCGCCGACCTCCCCGGCACCGACCTCGACGCGGCGGTCTCCGCCCTGCCGGCCGGTCCCCACCTGGCCGTCGAACTGGACGTCTCCGTCGAGGCGCACTGGACCGCCGCGGTCGAGCGCGTCACCGAGGCCCACGGACGCCTGGACGGTCTGGTCAACAATGCCGCGATCGGGAGCATCAAGTCCGTGGAGGACGAGACGCCGGAGCACTGGCAACGCGTCATCGACGTGGATCAGACCGGCGTGTGGCTGGGCATGAAGCACGCGGGCACGATGATCGAACGGACCGGCGGAGGCTCGATCGTCAACGTGTGTTCGATCCTGGGCAGCGTCGGCGGGTTCGGCAACAGCTTCGCCTACCACGCCGCCAAGGGCGCGGTCCGGACCATGACCAAGAACGCGGCCATCCACTGGGCCACCAGGGGCGTCCGCGTGAACTCGCTGCACCCGGGCTTCATCGAGACGCCGCAGCTGCTCGAGCGCTACGAGGGCAGCGAACGACACCGCGGGATGCTCGCGGGTACACCGATGGGTCGGCTCGGGACCCCGGCCGAGATCGCCGGCTGTGTGGCGTTCCTGGCCAGCGACGACGCCGGGTTCATGACCGGCACCGAGGTCTACGCCGACGGCGGCTGGACTGCGCGCTGACCCCGGTCCGATAGCACGCGAGCGGGCCCGCGGGGAGATTCCCCGCGGGCCCGTTGCCGGTTCACCGTGTCGACCCGGCCCGTCAGGCGGTGACGTACCGCTGGACGCCGTCCACCGTGACCTCGTCGACGACGATCTCGCCTCGCGCCACCAGGACATCCAGGTGGGCGACGGTCTCGCACACCGCGATCATCTGGTTGAAGCCGTCGAGCGAGGTGAACGCCCGCTCGCGGCGCGTCCACGGCAGCCCCGCCGCCACGTCCGCGCCGGTGGCCCCCTCGCGAGCACGCACCCGGTCGCGCGTCGCGCGCAGCCGGGCGTCGTGATGGTCCAGCAGCTCCCGCACCCGGACGTGCACGCTCCCCCCCACCGCCCCGTGGGCGGGCAGCATCTCGGTATCCGGGCGGTGCAACATCGCCTCGAGGGAATCGAGGTAGTCGCCCAACGGGTTGTCCCACCCGCCGAGCTCGAAGCCGATCGACGGGGAGATCCTCGGCAGGACGTGGTCGCCGGTGAACGTCACACCCAGTCCGGGGTCCTCGAAGACGAGGTGCCCCTTGGTGTGGCCGGCGGTCTGACGAGCCTGCATCTGTCGGCCGGCCACGGAGACCGGCCCCTGCTCGGTCCACTCGTCGGGCATCTCCCAGTCCGAGGCGATCCACGGCTCGGCGAGTGAGTCGATCCTCGATGCCTCGGCGATCTCCGCGGCGCCGGCCCGCTCCAGCACGGCGAGCGAGTCTTCCGGTACGGCGCTGCGCAGCTCATGGAGCGCGCTGAGGCCCGGGCGCTCGCCGCCACCCAGATGGATCCGGCTACCCACCCGGCGGCGGAGCTCGGGACCCATCGTGTAGTGGTCGCGGTGGATGTGCGTCACGTGGACGTCGGTGATCTCGTCCAGACCCACGTCGATGGAGGCGAGACCGTCGCGCAGGATCTCCAGGTTGCCGGGGACGTTCCAGCCGGCGTCGATCAACGAGACCCCGTCGACACCTTCGACCACGTAGACGTTGATGGCGCGCAGCCCGTCCTGCGGCATGGGCAGGGGGATCCGGTGGACCGAGTCGGTCACCGGGTGGCAGCCGAGCTCGGTCCAGTCCGCACCCACGCGGGTCACGACCCGTCGACCATGACCTGCTCTTCGCCCATCACCATGATGGCGCGACCCCCCATGGAACCCACGTGCTCGGCGGCCTTGGCCCACTCCGGGCTCTCGAGCATCGCGTCGTAGGCCTCCTTCGAGTCGAAGCTGAGCACCGACACACCGTCCCAGCCGAGCGAGTGCTTGTTCCCTCCGGTCTCCTTGACGGCCGTGTGCGACCACCGGCGCAGGCCCGGGAGCGGGTAGGTCACATCAGCGTGCTCGCCACGCCACCAGTCGATGAACTGCTCGTGCGTCCACTCCGAGGGCTTGGATGCCATGACGATGAGGTTGTACATGTGGTCCTCCATACTTGAATTCACTTCATGTTCAGCGGCCACGGTAGCACCGCGCCGTTTCCCCTGCCGGGCTACCGGGTCAGTGCACCAGCCGGATGCACGCGCCGGTCACGGACTCCGCGATCTCCGAGAGGGTCCGGTCCCTGCCCGGCCGGTACCAGTTCCACACCGAGTTGATCAGACCCAGGACGTACCGTCCCAGCTCGACCTCATCCCGCTCCGGGAAGTCACCGGACGCCATCCCCTGCGCGAGCAGCCCGCTCCAGTCCCGCTCGACGACGCGCACCATCTCGCGCGCGCGCACCCGCTCCTCCTCCTCCCGCTCCGACGAGCGCGGCGAGGCGAGCATGTCGATGTGGTGCAGCAGGATCCGAGCCTGGAGCGCCTCGCTCTCGGTGATGTCGTACGCGCTCGCGATAGCGGCCCGGAGAGCGGATTCCGCGTCGGGTGCATCCTGCACCGCCACGGCGAACCGCTCGTGATACCGGGTCAGCTCGGTGCTCATGATGGTGAGCAGGCAGTGCGCCTTGGACTCGAAGTAGTGGTAGAGCGCGGTCTGGCCGATACCCACCTCGCTGGCCACCGTGGCCCACTTGGTGTGTTCATACCCGACGCTGCCGAAATTGGCCACGGCGGCGTCGAGGATCACCTTCCTCTTGGAACGTGGCCCGTCGGTCTTGGACTTGGTGGTGGTCGCCATCGTGCATTCCCCCCGTGCTCGGTGTAGTCGTTCCAGGTTAAGCGAAAGTGAGTTCAGCTCACACGGTCTTCGACCAACAGATCCGGCGGCGGATCGCCGCCCCTACTCGTCGGTGACGAGCTCGGCCGCCAGCGAGGCCGCACCGCGGCGGTCGAGCTTGCCCACCCGGGACTGCGGGAGCGCGCTGACCGTCCGGACGTATTCCGGCCACTTGAACTTGGGGAAGTCCGCCGCCTCGAGGTGCTGACGGATCTCGTCCAGGCTCAGCGCCTCGCGTTCGGAGACGACGAGGGCCGCCGCCCGCTCCCCGAGCACGGGGTCGGGCACCGGGACCACACACACCTGGTGGATGCCGGGGATCGCCGCGAGGGCGTCCTCCACCTCGTTGATGTCGATGTTGCGCCCGCCGCGGATGATGAGGTCCTTCTCCCGGCCGCGGATGCTCACGCTTCCGTCGTCGTGGATGAGGGCGCGATCGCCCGTCGCCAGGAACCCCTCGGCGTTGACGTCGGGCGCCACCGGCACTCCCCCTCGGGCGTATCCCAGGAACAGCGAGGGGCCCTTCACCTGGAGGGATCCGGTCTCCCCGGCGCCCAGCGCGGCCCCGTCCTCGCCCACCACGCGCACCTCGGTCCCCGGGAACGGGCGACCGTCACGCCCCAGGCGGGTCTCGACGTCGTCGGACGGGGACGGCGTGGTGTGGCCCAGGCACTCGGACATCCCGAACACCCGCAGCAGGGTCGTGCCCAGCTTGACCTCCGCGCCCCGCAGGGAGTTCTGGTTCATCGGCCCGCCGCCGACCGTCATGGCCTTCATGGCCGACAGCGCCCCGTCGGCGCCGTCGACGAGCGTGAGTTGCAGCGCCATGGTCGGCACCAGCATCGTCCAGGCCACACGGTGCTCGCGCAGGAGTGCGACCGCCGCCTCGGGGTTCCACTTCTCGGACGCGATCATGGGCCCGCCGAGCATCGCCGGCAGGTACATCCCGAAGCAGATCGCGGCAGCCGAGGACAGCGGCACCAGGGCGCCCACGGCGTCACCGGCTTCCAGCCCGACGGCCTCGATGGTGGACCGCCCGGCGTAGCGCAGGGCGTCCTCGGTCTGGATGACGCACTTGGGCCGTCCGGTCGATCCGGAGGTCATGGCCGCGACGGCCCCTCCGTTCCACCGCCCGACCCCACGGGAGACCCCGTCGGCCGGACCGTGGACACCCCACCCGTCCAGGGCCTCGCCGGCCGCGACGAAGCCCTGCTCCGCCAGGCCCCACACCGCGGCGGCGTGGGAGTCGGCCACCACGATGTCCGGCTGGAGGTCCTCCATGGCGATGTCGAACTCGGAGCGCGTCGCGTGACCGCTCATCACGGCGAGCATCCCGCCGGACAGGCCCACCGCGACCGCGGCCGCGACGGTCCGCCACGAGTTGTCGGCGCGGATGAGGACCGTCGACGGGGCGTCCGCCGCGGTGTCCAGCAGCTGCGCGAGGTCGCGGGCTGCGCGCACGACCGCCTCGGTCGAGTGGGTCCCGTCGCCGTCCACGACCGCCACGGCGTCGGGGGTGTGGGCGGCGCGTTCGACGACGTCGCGGGCCAACTGCTTCATGGTGACGTTCTCCTCGGGGGTTGTGGGTGGGGTCCGCGGGCGACGGCGGGCGATGCGGGCGGGGGCGGTGCTGCTGGGGTGCGGTGTGGTTGCGGTCTGGTGTGGTGCGGTGCGCCGGGCGCGCGATCAGGGGACGACGACGAGGCGACCGGATGCCCGGCCGTGACGCAGATCCTCATACGCCTCGAGGACGTCGTCCAGGCCCCGCACCTCCACCACCGCGCTCAGGCTCCCGGCGGCGGCCAGATCGAAGACCTCCCGCAGGTGGTGATGGGGGCCCCAGAAGGGCGCGGACACGCGCCACCCGCGGGGCATCGAACCGGTCTTGTCGACGGTCAACCGCCCGCCGGCGGATCCCACGACGGCCAGTGCCCCGCCGGTCGCCATGAGCCCGGGGGCCGCGTCGAGGGTGTCGGGGGACCCGACGAAGTCCATGACCAGGTCCGCCCCGGTCCCGCCGGACAACTCGTCGACGAGCGAACGTGCCTCGGCGACCGAGCCGACCGCGTGGTGGGCCCCCAGCCGGAGCCCGAGGTCGCGGGCGGCGGCGCGCGGATCCACCGCGATCACCACCTCCGGGGACCGGGCCGCGAGCACCTGGAGCGCGAGGTGGCCGAGGCCTCCGATGCCGACGACCACCACGATCGCCCCCTCGGGGTTGAGCGGCTGGTCGGCGACGGCGTGGTAGGCGGTGAGTCCTGCGTCCGTCAGCGGCGCGAGTGCCGGCCCCGCGGCCGGGTCGACCTCGACGAGGTGGCGGGGCGACGGGACGAGCATGTAGTCGGCGAGGCCGCCGTCGTACCCCGTCCCGCCTCCGATGGGTCCGGTCAGCTCGACGCAGTAGTTGTCGCGGCCGCTGCGGCACTTACGGCACTTTCCGCACGACCAGACGCCGTGCACGCCGCAGGTGCGGCCCACCCAGTCCCCGTCGCGGTCGTCCCCGACGGCGACGACGGTGCCGACGACCTCGTGGC